>JBAZAY010000001.1:0-253449 GCA_041671725.1 Gallionella sp.
AGCAACTAAACAGTGGACTAAGGTGTATAAGGCCGCACCTAAGCCACTGCTAATAAGACGCAACAAAACTGCATCTAAGCCACTACTTATGCGGACAACAGCTTTTTCCAAGGTTACACAGATTTAAAACAGTGAATCGCCCTGCGTCATCCCTTGACACACAGCAGGATGCGGCGAGGCTCGAACCGTATTGCCCTCACTTGCCCTGTTGCTCCGCTTCCCAACCTTTACAGGCCAGGGCAATATAACGTGGTACGGGGCTTGATCCGGTTCGGTATTTGCTGATGGTACGGCGCGTCAAACCTATAGCCTTGGCGGCCTCGGCAAGTGAGAGGTGATGAGCGTCCTGCCATTGCCTAAAGCGCACGTTTTCAGCCATGCCGGCTTGTTCCATCGCTAACTCCAGCACACGATCCGAATCAAGCGAAGCACCGCAATTCCATTCCAGCGACCAGCCAAAATCGGTTATTTGGGCGGTGGCAAACTCCTGGGGAGCTTCCAGAGGTGCAAATGCTTGCAGACGATTAGCCACGTCGCACAGATTGACGCGCACGATACGACCATCCGTATAGGTGACGGACAGATTCATTCCGTCTTCAACGACAACCGATGCCAGTCGCGCAGTTTGCTTTTTTTTCATGGCTTACCTCTTTTTCGGATTGTTCATTTTCGCCCACTCAGCCTCGATAGCTGCCGGGTTTTGGGCTATCCATGCAGATGCGATGGCGATAATTCTGTCGGGTACGCCGCTGTTTTGCACCGCGCCATCCAGCGCTATGGAGGCTTTGCCGTCCGGGTGCAACAGATGAACATGCACCGGAGGATGCTCATCGCCCTGAACTTTGATTATCCAGCAGTCGCCTGTGTAGATTTTACCCATACGCGGATACTAGGGAAATATAAACCCTATGTCAAACTTGCCGGAGCGCAATTTTTTATCGATTTTTTGTGTGTAAGACTCAGGAATAAATCGCAACAGTGATTTACATGAAAATTGAACGCTCTGTCGTAGTTGCCTGTTGAAACTGGAATTTAGATTTGGATTGTCTCACGCGGAGGCGCGGAGAACGCGGAGAAGTTCAAAACCATATCAAAAGCTAATTTACCTTCAATGGGACGAAAGATTTTAATTTAGCATCATGGTTTGTTTTTAGCATTTAGTTTTTCTCCGCGTTCTCCGCGCCTCCGCGTGAACACCGCTTTTTAGTGCCATTGGATTGCTGCCAACAGTTAATTGCGACATAGCCAAACTGAAACAGTCAATGTGGTTTTCAGGCTTACCAGATCCGGTGATTTGCTGCCTGACACTGAATAACCGCCACCAGTGCAAAGAGAATATTTGCGAGTAGAATGCTACGCGACCATGCCTGTGCCACCAGCCCAAAGTTTCAGCAACTGAAGCGCTGAGTATGCAGGAGAGCCCGAGGATACAGCTTTTCTATACTCAATAAAATCAAATAGTTGCAGCAAGCATGAAAGCTTATACAGAACGTTCTCCTGCATACATTTGAATTATTCTGTCCACTTAACGTTAGGCCAAAATGAAACCTGCCCTCCTCATAATCGATATGCAGAATGATTTCGTTCTGCCGAGTGCTCCAGCCGTGATCCATGGCGCGCTTGCTACAGTCCCTCGAATCAAAGAGGTGCTAGAGTGGTTCCGAGCAAAGTGTTATCCGGTTTTTCATATTGTGCGCGAGTATCGAGCCGACGGAAGTGATATTGAGATTTCACGAAGGGAAGCGTTTCTAGCTGGACCGCCTTATGCTGTTCCAGGAACGAAAGGGGTGGAAATTATTGATGCGCTCTCTCCAATAACCGGAGAGTATCGCGTGGTAAAGCCTCGTTTCTCTGCGTTTTTTGGCACGGAGTTGGAGCTGATCTTAAGAAGATTAGGGGTCGATAGTGTTGTAGTCTGCGGCACGCAATACCCGAACTGCATTAGGGCGACTGCGTTCGATGCGCTCTCGTATGGTTACCCTACTACTGTAATCACGGACGCGACCTCGGCATCGGCCTTAGCCGTGGCTGAATCCAATATCCGTGACATGGAGAACATCGGCATCCGGTGTATTTCTTTCGATGAGTTTAAGAAATCGCCTAACCCTGCATCCGAGAGGGTCTGCGCAAAAGCGCGTAGCCCCTCAATTTGAACGTTAGACCGTTTGCCGACCATGAGCATGGATACATTCCGCACAGCTAATAAATCTGATGCCGAGGCAATAGCGCAACTCGTCAACAAAGCATATCGCCCGGAAACAGGCACGGCTGGCTGGACTCATGAATCCGATTTGGTGTCTGGGAACAGAACAAGTGTCGTTCAAGTTGCAGAAATTTTGTCAAAGCCAGATTCCGTTATTCTTGTTGGCCTCAAAGGCTCAGAAATTGTGGCTTGCGTCCACGTTGAAAAAGACGGAAGTTATAGCCATATTGGAATGCTTGCCGTTAATCCAAAACTGCAAGGCACGGGGGTCGGAAAACAATTACTCGCTCATGCAGAGAAATATGCAAACGAAAGTTTCGGCTCAGAGAAATTCATCATGGATGTGGTGTCATCAAGAAGTGAACTGATTGCCTTTTATTTGAGGCGCGGTTATCGAAAAACTGGAACCGTACAGGATTACCCGCTGTCGGCTGGGGTTGGCACTCCAAAATTTTCAAATCTCAAGACCGAGGCTTTAGAAAAACGGTCTAACCCTGCATCCGAGAGGGTCTGCGCAAAAGCGCTCAGACCCTCAATTTGAACGTTGGGCATCAAAGGAGTGAGTAGTGGAAACATGCAAAGTGGTGTTTGATTCCCTAGAGTGGCAAGAGGCAATGCCGGGTGCTCGCTTCAAAATATTTAGTGACGGAAAGAAGCAGATGCGATTGCTCGAATTTACATCCGAGTTCGTTGAGCCGCACTGGTGTGAAAAGGGGCACGTTGGTTTCGTTCTCAATGGCGAATTGGAAATTGATTTCAATGGTCAAATTGTTAGTTACAACCAAGGTGCTGGTATCTTCATTCCAACTGGTTCTCTCACTAAACATAAAGCGCGCTCTATTACGCCAAGTGTTCAGCTATTTCTGGTTGAGGATGTAGTCATTTGAAGCCCAACGAGTAAGGTCGTGATCGTGAAGCGAGCCACGAACCGTTTGTTGGGCAAGCCAGGCTGGAGCGCGCCCGTTCGTAATCGATTGATTCTGCTCACAAACTGCATTGACGCCAAAAAAGCCCATTAAGAATCTAAAGCATCAACCTGTAAAAAGCAGTTGGCCACAGAGAACACAGAGATAACCGAGAAGAAACATATGGTTATAACGAAATGTTTACTCATCCTTTGGGTGATTCAAAAGAAAATTGATAACTCTCTGAATGCTCTGCTTTCTCTGTGAGCTCTGTGGCTTGAACTGAGGTTTCTAGGATCAACCGTTCAGCCCGAAAAAAAGCCACGCAGGACTGCGTGGCTTTTTGAACAGCGGAACTTTATGGATTACGCGAAGTTTTTCGCGACAAAGTCCCAATCAACCAGATTGTTCAAATAGGTTTCAACAAACTTGGGACGCATATTGCGATAGTCGATGTAGTAGGCATGTTCCCACACGTCCACGCACAATAGCGCCTTATCGCCTGTAGTCAGCGGTGTACCCGCTGCGCCCATGTTGACGATTTCAACAGATCCGTCAACCTTCTTCACCAGCCATGTCCAGCCGGAGCCAAAGTTACCGACAGCTGAAGCCTGGAACGCCTTTTTGAATTCGTCAAAATTGCCCCACTTCGCATTGATCGCATCCGCCAGTGCGCCGGCAGGTTGACCGCCGCCGGCAGGCTTCATGCAAGTCCAGAAGAATGAGTGATTCCACACTTGGGCCGCATTGTTGTAGATGCCGCCGGCAGGTGCCTTCTTGATGATCGCTTCCAGATCCAGCGCCTCATATTCGGTGCCTTTGATCAGGTTGTTCAGGTTGGTCACATAAGCCTGGTGATGCTTGCCATAGTGATATTCAAACGTTTCTTTGGACATGTGCGGTTGCAGTGCATCCATCGCATAAGGCAGGGCTGGCAGGGTATGTTCCATATTGAATCCTTTCATTAAAGTTATAAAAAACCAGTCAATTGGGCGGCGAAATAATACCACAGCTTTTTTGTCAGACTTCTTTCAAATTGCCATTCCCAAAGATCAGCGCACAGCGCAAGGTTTTGTGCGGATGGATGGCCTGCATCGCGGCGCGATATTCCTCAAGCTGCACCCTGTATGAGTCCAGGTCGTCATTCGCACCGGTTTTATAGTCCAGTACCCACACTTCATTTTCGAACTCGACCAGACGGTCAATGCGCCTCAACTGGCCGATGGCATTCACATAGCTGACTTCATTCGAAGCCTCAAGATAATACTGCGCATCAAAAAATCTCGCCAGATCAGGCGAATTCAACACCGCATGAGCCTGCTGCCAAAGCTCGTGCATCAGGTCCGTCGGGATATTCAATTTGCGCTGCAACGCCTGCTGCAGATCTTCCCGAAAGGCGGCATCCGGTGTCGCCAGGTGCTGCAGCAAACCATGCAGCCAGATCCCATAACGTTGCGCGTCGCTCATCACGGGTTTGCGCATACCGACCGGCAAGGCAATACACAGGCGCGGATCGACAGCAAAGACCGCAAGGGTCTTCCCCGCACAACTAAGGGTCGAAGCCCCAAGTTGTTGCGTGAGAAATTGAGGGTTGAGGAGCGAGGAGCGAGCAGGCGGAGCCTCATCGGCAACCGAAGTGAGCGGATTATCCACTGCGCCATCGGTCACATCGTTAATGCGCTGATACCACTGGTTTTCAAGCTGAGCGCCGTTGCCGCTGACCAGCAGCGCCTGTTTAGCGCGGGTCATCGCGACATACAGCAAATTCAAATCTTCCCGTTGTGCCAGAGCTACTTCCTGCGCAAAGTAATGTTCCCGCACCTGCCCACGGCTGGCTTTGTCACCATACAGCGAAAAATGCGCTGGCGTGGTTGCATCGGTCGGCCAGTCCACCAGCACATCATAGCCTCTGTCGGCAGGCGGTTTGGCATTGGCATCGAGTAGCCACACAATCGGCGCTTCCAGCCCCTTGGCCTCATGCACCGTGTAGATGCGAATCGCATTGCCTGCCTGAGCAACCTTGCCTTCGTCGGGCGATTCATTGTCGGCGGCACGACGCAGATCGGCCAGTTCGCGCAGAAAGCCCGGCAGACTGGGATAACGCCCTGCACCGACATTCAGCGCGATTTCCAGAAATGCCTGCAGATTAGCCAGCACCGTCTCGCGCATCACGGAAGGCACGGCGGCTGCATAACGATGTTGCGCATCACCCTCGAAATAAATACGGTCCAGCAAATCATGCACCGGTAATTTATCGGCCAGCACGAGCCAGCTTTGCAACAGGCGGTGGGCGCGCTGCAAGGCGGGCGAGGCAGTGTCGTTCCCGACGAGGTGCTTCAGACGTTGCCACCAGGATACAGGATGCGGGATTCGGGATTCAGGAACAAGCTCGTCCGCGTGCGATTCCCCGTTCTCCGCCCCTGACTCCTGGCTCCTGAATCCTGACGCCTTCACGCAACAACTTGGGGCCTGCCCCGGTGCGGGGAAGGCCTCTTCATTCAGCAACAGGAGCTGTTGCTCCGTCGTTGCGTGGGAATGCCCTTGCGGCATTGCGGCCTGAATCATCATCAGATCCTCGTCGCTGCACGAAAAAATCGGTGTGCGCAACGCGTGCGCAAGCGCCAGATCGGCAAACGGCGTGATCAGAAAATTAAGCAGCGCCTGTATGTCCGAGGCCTCCAGCGTTTCCAGCAGGCCGCCACGACGCGAGGTGAGGAACGGAATGGAATATCTGCGCAACGCGTGTTCATAGATTTTAAGATGAGTACGGCGACGCACCAGCACCATGATGTCGGAAAATGCTGCCGGCCTTACCCGGCCTTCATCGTGAATTTGCCAACTGCCAACAATGCCGATAATTTTTTCTGCGAATTGTTGCGCTTCCAGTTCGCGCGCGCCGGCATCATCGTCGGGATAGGCCACAAACAGCGGGTTACGTAACGTACCGTTCACAGTTTCGGGTTTACTGTTGTCGGTTTGGAGCTCTGCCAGTGGCAGCACTTCAACGTAACCCGGCAACATTTTCTGATGTGCCTGATGTGTCTCAAAACCTTGATATTCGGGCAGGCCGTCGAACACGCCGTTCACCGCAGCCAGCACGGCAGGTGAGTTGCGGCGAGTTTCATTCTTCTTCAGATGCACCGCCCCATATTGCTGTACCAGAAACTTGCGCACCACGTCGAACAAGCGTGCATCGGCGCGGCGGAAACGATAAATAGACTGCTTGGGGTCTCCCACCACAAACACGGTGGGCGTGCTGTCCACCGCCTTTGAGGCTGCAAACCAGGATTGCAGTATCTGCCATTGCAGCGGATTGGTATCCTGAAACTCGTCCAGCAAGACATGACGATAACGGCTATCCAGCTTGTATTGCAGATATTCTGCGTGATCGCTGTCATTTAACAACTGGCACACGCGCCATTCCAGATCGCCGAAATCAAGTTTCTGCTGGCGCTGCTTCAAATCCTGGTAGGCGCCCAGCAATGCCACCCCGCAGCGTAGCGCGTGGCAGTTGGTCTGAAAGAGCTTTTGCGTCTGCAACTGGTCATAGGCTTCTTGCAACTGAGCACGCACCAGTTCGACGGACTGCCCCAACTGCGCTTCGTCCTGCCCCTTGTTCGCCTTGATCGCGCGCGGCTCATTCTTTTTCGTAAATAGCTCTTCCCACAGCAAATCAAAACGTTGTGCGGCAGTCTGCACCCCATCGAGCGGCGCCAGCAAACGTTGTGCGCGCGCCTTCTGCGCAGCACTGGCGTTGAGCAACTGGGACAGCGCATGGACATCATCGGCAAAATTCGTCCGATCGAACAGGCCGTCTATCGGGTCGCTGTCCATGTCCACGTTTAGTTCATCCTGTAAATTTTGTAGCGCGAACGCCAGCGGATCACCCTGTCCTGCCGTATAAGCCCACCATTCGCTGCGTTTGTTGGCAAAGTTGCGCAACAAATTTTGCGTATTGAACAGCCCCAGTTCACGGAACAAGACCATCATCGACTGTGCCGTCTCGCTGTCCGGCTTGCCGTGCAGTCCATCGAGATAGGTCTGCCAGGCTTCAACCCAGAGCTCGGCAGTTTTTTCTACCAGTTGCACGCCGCCAGCGCTGCCTGAATTGAGCGGTGCGCGTTGCAAAATCTGCATGAACCAGCCATGGAACGTGCTGATGGTGATAGCCGGCCTGGCAAGCAGAAACTGCTGGTACAGGCGTCGTGCACGCGGCAACACGCGCTCGATGTCAGCCTCATCCACCGCACGCTGGCGCAGAAAATCGCGCACGAATTCATCGTCTTTTGAGGCCAGGTCATACAGCCAGTCGCGCAAACGCGCCTGCATTTCCTGCGCGGCACGACGGGTAAAAGTGATGGCAAGTATTTCGCCCGGGGGCACGCCATCGAGCAACAGTCGCACGACGCGCGAGACCAGCAGCCAGGTCTTGCCGCTGCCCGCACAGGCCTCGACCACCACGCTTTGTTGCGGGTTAAGGGCCTGACGGTTATCCACACAACCCCCCGTTTTCAGTTTTCGGTTTAGCGTTTGCAGTTTCCAGTTTTGAGTTTTCGGTTTCCGGTTGTTCCCATTCGCCGCGCCGGCACAGGCCTCTCATCTCGCAGTAGGCACATATCTTTTCCGCGCCGTGTGCAGGCAAACCGGCACCTTCTCGTATCTGGACAAACACCGTCTGCAAGCGTTCGATGTTGAGTTGCGCCAAGTCGCTGATGTCTTCAGTTGGTGAGACAGCCAGCACCGTATCGTCTTCCAGGCTGACAAAGGACGCTGCGCCCGCTGCCTGAACATGCGCATAACAGGCCAGCTGCACATCTTCACCCGGCTCTTTTAATTTGTTTTTAAGTATCTGAATTGATTGTGTTTTATAATCAATAACAGCGAGATTTTCAGGGTCGTCGAGATAGACATCCACGCGATCCAACCGTCCGCGCAGCAGCAGATTTTCAGCCACCTCGATTTCGAACGGCACCTCGCTACCCTGATAGCGCCAGCCTGCTGCCTCGTTTTCCAGTTGCCAGTCCAGATATGCCGGGATCAATGTCTGCCAGCGCAACAGCCAGGCCTGCGCAAGATAGTCGTGTGCCAGCGCTTCGGCAAACACCTCATCGCTGATCCGCCGCAAAACCTCTTCGGCCTCATTCTTGTCATGCTGTGCGAGCTGTGGAATCTGCTCGTGAAAACGTTGCAACACCGCGTGTACCCAGGTGCCGTAATCCCGCTTATCCAGGTCCTCGCGCACTTCATCCAGTTCATTGAGATGCAGCACATGCCGTGCGTAAAACTGGTAAGGACAGGCCACCAGCGCGTTGTAGCCGGACGGGGAAATTTTTTGCGGTATCAACTCTGCCGGCACAACAGGGCGTGGCATCACTCCCGCATCCTTCACGCAACAACTTGGGGCTTCGCCCCTTAGTTGTGCGGGGAAGACCCTTGCGGTCTCAATCCCCACTCCTGGATCCTCGCACCTCACTTGCGCGAATTCGACCAGATCGCCCAACTCCGTTTCCATCAAATCGCCATCGAAAGCCAACAGATGCAGGGCGCGCAGCATTTCAAGATGAGGACTGAGCAGATTCGGCTCACCGTTCTTGCTGGCTTGCCAGGTCACCAGCACGGTGCCGTTCATCGCCAGCAGCGATAACAAGTCGTCGCGGACCTGGCGCTGTTGAGCACAAGACAGCGGCAGACCCAGCGTTGCGCGCACGGCATCGTTGAACCACTGCCCGGCATTCACAGGCGCCGGCAGATGCATGGCATCAGAACCCAGTAACAGCACGGCGTCGAAACTGCGCCAGCGGGTTGCCGGAAGATGCGTGAATAGCACCGGACTGTCTACCGACAGATCGCGATAAGTATTCAAATCGAGTTGCTGCGACAGCCAGCGACGCCATTCTGCAAAGCTGCAGCTGGTTGTGTCGGACTGTAATTCTTCCTGCCAAAGGGCCAGCAACTGCATCAACTGTTGTCCCGCCGCATCCTGATACCAGCCCTTAATGACGCCGAGGATATCCAGACTCTCATTCAAGGCGTGCAGCCAGTCAGATAGCCGCGCCCCCTTGTTCGGCATAGCCCGTGCCGCCTGCCGCAAGCGCGCAAGCGGTTGGATCAGTTCGGTTGCTTCCCGTTCGGCAACGGCAATGAAATCCTGCAAATGCGCGACCACGCCATGGCGACGCACCAGTTGTTCAAACTGGTAAGCGGCCTGCTTGCGCAGCAATGGATTTTCGGCAAAAAGATACGGCGACTTGAGCAGGTCAAGCACGTCCTGATAATAGAAATCACCCTGAACCGCCTCCAGCCAGCGCATCAACACCGTGCTGACCGACAATGTGGCGAACGTCCAGCCGGTTTCGTCCTGTACCTGCACTTGGGCACGCTCCAGCAGCGCACGCAGACGGCGTGCCACCAAACGATCCTGCACCACCACAGCGATGGAGGTTTTGCCCGCCAAGAGCCAGCGGCGGACTTGCACATCGGCGGCTTGCGCCTCCTGCTCCATACCATGCGCACCGAAAAGAAGCAGACTCGTGTTTAAGGTGGCTTGCGTCTGAGTTTTCAGCACTGCCGACGTGCTGAGCAGATCATCACTCTGCAGATCCTGCTGCAACGCAGCGGCCAGCAGCGCGAATTCAGGTTCAGCCGCGACCATTTCGCGCAGATCGAACACCGTCACCTCAACAAGCTGGCGGCAAGCTTGCAGAAACTGAACTTCGGGCGCGGCCAGATCACAGGTCTGCAACACATACAGAGGCTTATCCACCAGCTGCGCCAATAATCCAAGTCGCTGCTGGTAAGCGCGTGAGACATCCAGGTCGTCGTTGGCCGCCATGGCGTACCACAGTTCATGCACCACCCTCGCCTCGAACTGCATCGATACACCGCTTTGCGCCTGATAAGCCTCGGCCAGTTGCTGTGCAAAATCTTCTGTGGATTCGGGAAGCGTTACGTGATGGCGGGTCAGCTCATCCATCAGCGTCAACAGTTCCCGCGACAGACTCCACAAATCCGCATCGGGAAACCAGTCGCGCTCGCGCAGTGCCTGATACAGCGTGGCGATGCGCTGGGTGTCTGATTGAACAGGCAAGTCCAGCGGCACGGTCTGCGCCCAGTCGGCGAGCGTTGTCATCTGCGGCAACAGCAACGCGGGCAGGCACGCGGCGGCGCTCAGCGCCCGTGCAAGCGGCGTGGCAGCATGATAGTTGGGTAACAACACCATCGCACCACGCAGATCGGGCGGCGCGTGACGCAACAGGATTTGCTGCGCCACATGGCTATAAAAGACAGAATTCAAGCGCACCCCTGACAAATCTGCATTGCCCAACAAACCTAAAAAAACAGTCTGCGAGTTGATGCCTACAAGGCACCATCCCTGCCTACCCCACTTCGCGCCAAGACGCGAAGAACGCAAAGTAAAATCAATACCTTACCCAAAAAATATACGATACACCGATAGCTGATGAACAAACCTGATATAGCCCTGTGGTATTTCTTGGCGCCTTTGCGTCTTTGCGCGATCAAGTACGGTTTAAGGCTTAGCGTTCGAGCAGATGCAACTTGTCCTTAACGGCCAGCCACTCATCGGCGTCACTTGGCGGGTCTTTCTTTTCTACGATAGGGACCCACAACTTCGACAGCTCGGCATTCAGAGCGGTGAAATGGCGCTGATCTTCAGGCAAATCGTCCTCGGCATAAATGGCCTCGGCAGGACATTCAGCCACACACAAGGTGCAATCGATGCACTCATCAGGATCAATCACCAGAAAATTCGGGCCTTCACGGAAACAGTCCACCGGACAAACATCCACGCAGTCGGTGAATTTGCATTTGATACAGCTTTCCGAAACAACATAAGTCATGTCTACACTCCTACAAATAAGCAAAGATTTGCCATTTTAACAGAGCCCGCGCAATTACTTTGAGGTATCAGCAGATACTGCCTGACGAACGAGTATGGCAGTCGCCCCTGATGATGCGGATACATAGAAACCCGGAGCGCGCTTCACCCAACCATCTGGAACGCCCCTCTTCTCGCCGGCATTTTTCGTTTTGCAACCTATCAGAACTGATAGATGTTTGAAGCAGAGTGCCATGTTATCTTCCGTACGACAGGCATCAGCCTGCATCCGATTAAGTTTTGCCCGTGGTGCCATGTAACTATATTTGCAATATTCCGCCTTAAGATTTCAACTAAACGCCAAAGCCCTTGCAACGGCTTGTGATTTCAGTGTGACCTTGTTGGAATAATTTGTATTTCATTGTTTTAAAACGAAATAATTTATTGTCAACTTAAACGGTACGATAATGAAACACAAATTTCAGGCAAGCTTTAACGGATTTCATATCGATAGTCATTCAGGCGTTCGCCACAATCGTGCAGGTGAAATAAAACTAAAGGCGAAGGAGCTGGCCATTTTCGTTGAACTTATACTCAACGCAGGCAAGCTGGTCACCACAGAAGATTTACTTAAATCTGTCTGGGGCGGATCGCCTGCATCCGGATGACGGACAAGATCTGGATACACTGTTGCGTATGGCGGATGCTTCAATGTACCACGCAAAAAATTGCGGCCGGAATACCTACCGCTTCTTTACGGATAATGCCAACACCGCTGCTACTGCTCATATGAGCAAGTACGACAAAAGCGCGCAATAAACATGCAATACCAACACGATGAAAGCATCAAAATCCGATTGGCGGTAGCACTCACTCCATTGATGACTCGTATTTGCGTTTGCAGAACTCAGCTTAACTGACACAGAAAATTCATGAAGCAATGCAAACTGCACACTTCACAGCGCGCCGTTTTTTAGATAGGATGCGAACTCAAGCGATAAAAACCATCCGCAATTCCACAGCATCACAATTGACCACCCCTAATTCATAGCGAGATTCAATCATGAGCGAACATATTAATTACGTTACCGATGCCACTTTTGATGCCGAAGTAACCCAGGCTGCACTGCCAGTGCTGGTCGATTACTGGGCCGAGTGGTGTGGTCCTTGCCGCATGATTGCCCCTATCCTGGACGAAATCGCCAAGGAATACGCAGGACGCCTGACCATTGCCAAACTGAACGTGGATGAAAACCAGCAAACGCCGCAAAAGTTTGGCGTTCGCGGCATTCCTACCCTGATGTTATTCAAGAATGGCAATATCGAAGCGACCAAAGTGGGCGCACTGTCCAAATCCCAATTGACAGCTTTTATTGACAGCCACATCTAAAGCGTTTATTGTCACACCCGCATCGCACGCCTAGTTTCGCACAGCCGGACATTACAGCGAACAGATCGTGCGGGTGGACACTCCCACCGCCACATCCAGCATATCCCTCATTACTATCTCAATCATCCATCGCGCATCGCCATGCATCTATCTGAAATAAAAACCAAACACATCACCGAACTCGTTGAAATGGCAGCCGCCAATCAAATCGAGAATGCCAACCGGATGCGCAAGCAAGACCTGATGTTCGCACTGCTGAAAAGCCATGCGAAAAAAGGCGAAAGCATTTACGGCGATGGCACTTTGGAAATCCTGCCGGATGGCTTCGGCTTCCTGCGTTCACCGGACACGTCATACCTGGCAGGACCCGACGACATTTACGTCAGCCCAAGCCAGATACGCAGATTCAATCTGCACACCGGCGATTCGATCGAAGGTGAGATACGCACGCCGAAAGATGGCGAACGTTATGTCGCACTGGTAAAGGTCGACAAGGTCAACGATGAGCCTCCCGAGAATGCAAAGAACAAGATTCTGTTTGAGAATCTTACCCCCTTATTCCCGACCCAACCGCTGATACTGGAGCGCGATATCCGCGCCGAAGAAAATATCACCGGGCGCATCATCGATATCGTAGCGCCAATCGGCAAAGGTCAGCGCGGCCTGCTGGTTGCCTCGCCCAAATCCGGCAAGACCGTGATGTTGCAGCACATTGCACACTCCATCTCGGCCAACAATCCCGATGCCACACTGATCGTGCTGCTGATCGACGAACGTCCCGAAGAAGTTACCGAAATGACGCGCACCGTGCGCGGCGAAGTGGTTGCCTCGACGTTCGATGAACCCGCCAGCCGTCACGTGCAAGTTGCTGAAATGGTACTGGAAAAAGCCAAGCGCCTGGTTGAGCACAAGAAAGATGTAATCATTCTGCTCGACTCCATCACCCGTCTGGCCAGAGCTTACAACACGGTAATCCCGTCTTCAGGTAAGGTGCTGACCGGCGGTGTGGATGCGAATGCGCTGCATCGCCCGAAACGCTTCTTCGGCGCGGCACGCAACATCGAAGAAGGCGGCTCGTTAACCATCATCGCGACTGCACTGGTGGATACCGGATCACGTATGGATGATGTGATTTACGAAGAATTCAAGGGCACCGGCAACATGGAAATCCATCTGGATCGCCGCATGGCCGAAAAACGCATCTATCCTGCGATCAATATCAACCGTTCAGGCACCCGCAAGGAAGAATTGTTGCTCAAGCCAGACGTGCTGCAACGCATCTGGCTGCTGCGCAAATTGCTCTACCCGATGGACGAACTGGAAGCGATGGAATTCCTGCTCGGCAAGATCAAGGCGACCAAGAACAACGCCGAGTTCTTCGACTCCATGCGCCGTTAAACCGAAACTTTTTAATCCACATAACCATACACTTAGCAATCGTTTTATGATTACCTAGTGGATGGCTGGTAGTTTCATCAGATTAAACGGATTCTCACAGATTTGAGGCGAATGGCAATCTCTGCACCAGATCAAACCGGCTTAGATTTTGCAAAGATTTTAATCCTGGTTAATCTGCGTAATCTGCGGACAAACGCTTATCAGGTCGAGTTAATCTATTTTTATAACAAAAGGTTTTTGACGAATCAGGATTTATCTGTATAATCCCCGCTTTCGCAAAACCGCAATCAATCGAGGTTGTTATGTACGCAGTCATTAAAACCGGTGGTAAGCAATATCGCGTCATTACCGGCGAAACTTTAAAAGTTGAAATTCTTCCAGGCGACATCGGCTCAGCAATTGTGCTGGACAAGGTGTTGATGGTCTCCGACGGAGAAAAACTGTCAGTTGGCAAGCCTCTGTTGCTTGGCGCTACTGTTGCAGCAACCATCATTTCTCACGGTCGTGGCGATAAGGTTCGCATCTTCAAGATGCGCCGTCGTAAGCATTACCAGAAGAATCAAGGTCATCGTCAAAACTATACCGAAATCCGTATTGACGGCATTTCCGCGTAATTTAAGGAGCTCATACCATGGCATCAAAAAAAGGCGGGGGCAGTACCAGTAACGGCCGCGACTCACACTCAAAACGACTGGGTGTTAAGAGTTACGGCGGCGAACTGATCAATGCAGGCAGCATCATCATTCGTCAACGCGGCACTGAATTTCATCGCGGCGAAAACGTTGGCATGGGCAAGGATCACACCCTGTTTGCCAAAGTTACCGGACGTGTTGTGTTCGCCATCAAGGGCGCGCAAAAGCGCAGGACAGTTTCCATCGTTGCAGCTTAAGCTGTTTCGCATGGTACAAATCAGCCCTATCGCAAGGTAGGGCTTTTTTCATTTAGCGGTACAAAAACATGAAGTTTATTGACGAATCCAAAATCGAAGTCTTCGCGGGTAATGGCGGCAACGGCATCGCCAGCTTTCGCCGTGAAAAATACATCGAAAAAGGCGGCCCGGACGGCGGCGATGGCGGACGCGGCGGCAGCGTGTTTGTACAGGCGGACCGCAACATCAACACGCTGGTCGACTTCCGTTTCGCGCGCACCCATAAAGCCCGCAACGGCGAGTCCGGACGCGGTTCGGATTGCTACGGCAAAGGCGCGGATGACGTAATTCTGCACATGCCGGTCGGCACGGTGATTACCGATATCAACAGTGGCGAAGTGATCGCTGATCTGACCCACGATGGCGAAAGAGCCTTACTCGCCGAAGGCGGCAAGGGCGGGCTTGGAAATATCCATTTTAAATCAAGCACTAACAGAGCACCTCGGCAATGCACACCCGGCACAGAAGGCGAAACCCGCGAATTGCAGCTGGAGTTGAAAGTGCTTGCCGATGTAGGCCTGCTCGGCATGCCCAATGCCGGCAAATCAACGTTCATCCGTTCGGTA
Source organism: Gallionella sp. (assembly GCA_041671725.1). GTDB lineage: Bacteria > Pseudomonadota > Gammaproteobacteria > Burkholderiales > Gallionellaceae > Gallionella. Next base: position 15,228 of record JBAZAY010000001.1, read on the forward strand.
TCGGCAGCACGCCCCAAGGTGGCTGATTATCCGTTCACGACACTGCACCCCAACCTGGGCGTGGTACGCGTCTCCCACGAGAAAAGTTTCGTCATCGCCGATATTCCGGGGCTGATCGAAGGTGCAGCTGAAGGTGCGGGTCTGGGCCACCAATTCCTGCGTCATCTGGCACGCACCAGCCTGCTGCTGCATCTGGTTGACATAGCGCCGATGTACGAAGGAACCAGCCCTGTCGGTGAAGCCAAAGCGATTCTCAATGAACTGAAAAAATACGATCAGGCACTGTATGAAAAGCCGCGCTGGCTGCTGCTGAACAAGGTCGATCTGCTCGAAGACAAAGATGCCACAGTCGCGGAATTCCTGAAGGAATTTTCCGACTATGACCGTTATTTCGTGATTTCTGCAATCAGCGGCGAAGGCTGCAAGGAGCTGACTTTTGCGATCATGGAACATCTGCTGGAAGTGAAAGCAAGGGAACAGCAAGCGGCTGCCGACAGCGCTCAGGAAACAGACGCCAGTACGCTGTAAAAGCAGAATTGATAATTGACAGTTGATAATGGATTGAGGATGTTGGAATCAACAACAAAAACCGTATTGACCGGCTGCCGTCGCATCGTCGTCAAAGTGGGCAGCAGCCTGGTGACAAATCAGGGGGCGGGGCTAGATCTGAACGCGCTGGGCAACTGGGCGCGACAGATTGCCGCACTGAACGGCAGCGGTTATGAAGTCGTACTGGTATCAAGCGGCGCGATTGCCGAGGGCATGCAACGCTTAGGCTGGAACGCCCGGCCCAGCGCCATCCATGAATTACAGGCCGCCGCTGCGGTAGGCCAAATGGGTCTGGTGCAGGCCTATGAAAGCTGCTTCCGCAAACATGGCCTGCACGCCGCGCAAGTGCTGCTGACGCATGCGGATCTGGCTGATCGCGAACGCTACCTGAATGCCCGCGCCACACTGACCACCCTGCTCGCCTTACGTGTCATTCCCATCATCAATGAGAACGACACCGTGGTAACCGATGAAATCAAGTTCGGAGACAATGACACGCTCGGCGCACTGGTTACCAATCTGATCGATGCAGATGCACTGGTAATCCTCACAGACCAGTCCGGTTTATTCACAGCCGATCCTCGTAAAGATCCCTCCGCCACACTGGTTAGTTCTGCGCGGGCAGGTGACGCACAACTGGAAAGCATGGCCGGCGGAGCTGGCAGTGCCATCGGTCGCGGCGGCATGCTCACCAAGATACTCGCGGCAAAACGTGCAGCACACAGCGGCGCGCACACCGTCATCGCCTCGGGGCATGAACCGGATGTGCTGTTGCGCCTGTTCCAGGGTTCCCCTATTGGCACGCTGCTGACGGCTCCCGCCCTGCCACTCGCAGCTCGCAAACAATGGCTGGCAGGCCATCTGCAGGTAACGGGCAAGCTTGTACTGGATGACGGTGCAATCAGGGCGTTGCGGAACGAGGGCAAGAGTTTATTACCCATAGGCGTGAAACACGTTTCCGGCGAGTTCCAGCGCGGTGCAGTCGTTGCCTGCGTCAGCGAACATGGTGCCGACATCGCGCGGGGCCTCGTCAACTATAGCCACGACGAAGCTCAGCGCATCGCAGGACACGCCAGCCAGGACATTGCGGCCTTGCTAGGTTATGGCGGCGATAGCGAAATCATTCACCGTGATAATTTAGTTTTGTTGTAGAAACTACAGGACAGAAAACCGAGAACTGAAAACCAGTTGTCAAATCTGTCCGTAGTTCAAATAGGTCACGGTGTTCCGTCCCTGATTCTTGGACAGATAAAGCGCGTTATCCGCCGATTTAACCAGCATTTCAGCCGATAAATCATTGTCGGGCAGGACGCTGGACACCCCGCAACTCACGGTCACATGACCGTACGACGAGTCCTTGTGCGGCAGACTCAAGCCGGCCACATGCTGTCGTATACGCTCAGCAACCCATTGCGCACCATCTTCATCGGTATCAGCCAGAATCATCACAAACTCTTCACCGCCATAACGCGCCACCAGATCACCGGCGCGCGGCGCCGAACGCATTACCTCCTGCGCTACCGCCCTCAGACAATCGTCACCGTCCTGGTGACCATACCGGTCGTTGTATTTTTTAAAATGATCCACATCCAGCATCACGACAGAAACCGGCTTCTTCAGCCGCAAACAACGCCGCCATTCACGCGACAGCGACAGATCGAACATGCGACGATTGGCAATGCCCGTCAGGCCATCCGTCATCGATAGCCGTTGCAATTCCTGATTCGCTTCATTCAACTGCCCTGCCAGCTTGACCAGCGCACGCTGCATTTGTACCAGACGGTACATCGCGCGCACCTTGGCCTGAACCACCACGCTGCCAACCGGCTTCATGATGTAATCGTCGCCGCCCACTTCAATGCCGCGCGCCAGATCCTCGTCTTTGGACATCACGCTTAAAAAGATGATCGCTGTCCACTCGTCCTTGCCCTGCAGCCTGCGAATTTCTTTTGCAACTTCGTAGCCATTGGTATCGGGCAGAATGATGTCGAGCAGAATAATATCCGGGCGTTCACGGGTATACAGTTCAATCGCATCCTTGCCATTTTCAGCCAGCAGCGGATGAACGCCCATCGCGCCGATGTAACCGGAAATAGCCTTGAGCGCAACCTTACTGTCTTCGACGACCAGCACCTTAACCTTAGATATTCTTTTCACTATCGCACCTATGCCAATCCATTCTCAACACGAAGATTTATTCCTGCAGGATCAGACACATAATCGCCAGCCGCTTTGCCGCAGCCTCAACTGCAGTGCGCAACTGCTCGCCTGCCAGCGTATCCTCAAATACAACAAGCGGGATATGCACCATCACCTGATCCGAAAACTGGTGCAACACATTATAGTGACTGTCAGCTGCTGAAGGCAGGATGGCCTGAAAATACAGGATTCCGCCACGGAATCCGACTGCCAGTAAGTAATTTCCAGCCACGTCACGCACCTCGAAATACTGCGTGGCGATATCGCCTGCCTGCCAGCCTGCCTCAAGAAACAGGCTGGTGATCTGCTCAATGAAGTTTTTTGACCGGTCAAGACTCGGAGCGAGTGTGGCGTGATAAACCCCAGGCTTATAAATGACGACAGGATTGTCGTATATCACCTTGTTTCCCGGACGAATCGCCAGAATGACCAGGGTGACCAGCACTGCGAGAAAAAAACCTTCGTACATTGTTCGCCAATAAAAAAGGGTGGGGAAATTGCCCACCCTTATTGTCAAATCAAATAATTAACCGCGACGTACAACCCGCCCCTGAGTATTGGCACTTTCTATCCACTTCTTGACGCGATTCGCATCGCCTATGCGGGTACTTTTGCCAACCGAGTCCAGCAATACGATAATCACCGGACGCTGACGAATTTTCGCCTGCATGACCAGACAGCGCCCCGCCTCATTGATGAACCCGGTTTTGCTCACACCGATTTCCCACGAAGCATTTTTCACCAGCGGGTTGGTATTGTTGAATGTCAATTCACGACCGCGCGATGCCTCTACGGAATGTGTGGCCGTGGTGGTGTACTGATGGATCAATTTATAATTGCGCGCCGCTGCAACCATCTTGACCAAATCGCGCGCCGTCGAAACGTTGGCACTGTTCAGGCCGGTAGGATCGCGAAACATGGTATTGAGCATCCCCAACTTGCGCGCTTTGGCATTCATCGCCGCAACAGCCGCCACTGTGCCGCCCGGATAACTGCGCGCCAACACCGAGGCAGCACGATTTTCAGAAGACATCAATGCCAGCCTGAGCATCTCGCTGCGTATGAAGGTAGTACCGACTCCCAGACGGGAATGTGTCCCCTTCAGAACATCCAGATCCGCAACATCCACACTGAGCGACTCATTTAGATCGGGTTCTGAATCCAGCACGATCATCGCGGTCATCAGCTTGGTGATGGAGGCGATCGGTGCAACTGCGTCCGGATTTTTGGTGTACAAAGGGCGCTGTGATTGTTCGTCATAAATCAACGCGATTGAGGACGCCAGTTTGGGAGACGAAGCAGGCTGAAACAAGGCTTCAGATAGCTCATTGTCGAATTTTACCGCGACGCGACTGGGTTCAGCTGCGCTGATGCGCTGATGCGCATCCTCGATATTTACGTGACGGACCGCTGCATGCCTCACATGCTGTCTGACATGATGCGTAGCGGCAAGCTTTACGTGATGCCTGACATGATGGTGCGAGGCTACGTGTTTATGATGCTCACCGGCAGACTTGTGTTCGGCAGCCTGCGCAACGACGCCATAGCCAGCCAATAAGCAGACCAACAATATTTTTTTCATTTCCAACTCCCTGACAGACATGGCAGCAAGCCACCCCTGATGATAAGACGATACTGCAAGTATATAACCCAGTTGGCAAGTTGTTTTAGCAGTGTTATCGGCCTATGGGCGACAACCCTTAATAACTAGTAAAACCCGCCGCGCCCATCCCCTGAAAAGGCGTCGCTATGCGAATTTAACGTTAAAACCCATAGACGCAAAAGAATACCCCAAAATAAAAATAAATCAATATAAATCAAAAGACAGGCGGCTCCTGCTCTACGCGTTTCTGAAGATTCCACATCTGCTCGTATAAACCGCCCAGTTCAAGCAGTTCACTATGCGAGCCGCGTTCGACAATACTGCCATGATCCATTACCAGAATCTGATCGGCATCCACCACCGTAGACAGGCGATGCGCGATGATCAGGGTTGTGCGGTTTTGCGCAATGCTGCGCAATTCCGCCTGTATCGCCTTCTCAGATTTGGAATCCAGCGCCGACGTCGCTTCGTCAAATATCAGTATCGCAGGATTTTTAAGAATCGCGCGCGCAATCGCCACGCGCTGTTTTTCACCGCCGGATAATTTCAAACCGCGCTCTCCCACCTGGGTATCGTAGCCTTGCGGCAGCGATTCGATGAATGCGTGGATGTGCGCGGCCTGTGCCGCTGCGATGACGTCATCACGCAGTGCATCCGGGCGACCGTAGGCAATGTTGTAATAAATCGTGTCGTTGAACAGCACCGTATCTTGCGGCACGATCCCTATCGCAGCACGCAGACTGCTTTGCGTCACCTCACGTATATCCTGCCTGTTGATGCGCACAGCCCCTTCCTTCACATCGTAAAAACGGAACAACAAGCGCGACAAGGTGGATTTTCCCGCCCCGCTAGCTCCCACCACGGCCACCGTATGACCTGCCGGAATCGCAAAATTCACGTCGAACAGAATTGGCCTGTCCGCGTTATAGCCGAAGCTGACATGTTCAAAATCGACGCAGGCGTTGCCGGACATCAAGGCCCGCGCTGCAGGCGCGTCGGCAATTTCCTTGTCCACATGCAACAAGCCGAACATTTTTTCCATATCCGCCAGCGCGTGGCGGATTTCGCGATAGACGAAACCTAAAAAATGCAGCGGCATGTACAACTGCAACATGAACACGTTCACCAGCACCAGATCGCCCACGGTCATCGTGCCTTTGACGACTTCATCTGCGGCCAGCCACATCAATGCCGTGATACCGATTGCGATGATGACACTTTGCCCTGCGTTCAGAAAAGCCAGCGATGTCTGGTTGCGCACGGCGGCTGTTTCCCAGTGTTCCATATTGTGGTCGTAGCGGCGTGCCTCATACCGCTCATTGCCAAAATATTTCACGGTTTCATAATTTAGCAAACTATCGATGGCGCGGCTGTTTGCCTTCGAATCCAGCTCGTTCATGGTGCGACGCACCACCATGCGCCACTCCGTGACGAACAGCGTAAATCCGATATAGAAAATCAGTGTAACGAAGGTAATCCCGGCGAACCATGCGTTGTATTTGCTGAGTAAAATCGCTGCGACCAGGCCGATTTCCAGCAAGGTAGGCAGAATATTGAACAGCATAAAATTGAGCAGGAATCCAATGCCGCGCGTTCCCCGGTCGATGTCGCGCGACACCCCGCCGGTCTGCCGGTCCAGATGAAAGCGCAGACTCAGGCTGTGCAGATGCTCGAACACCTGCAGGGCCACGCGACGTATCGCACGCTGCGTCACCTTGGCAAATACGGCGTCGCGCAATTCGCCAAACAGCGTGCTGAACAGGCGCAGCAGTCCATAGCCTACGATCAGCGACACGGGGACCATCAATACCGCATGCGATTTATCCAGCGCATCGATGATTTGCTTGAGTACCAGCGGCACGGTGACATTGGCGAGCTTGGCGAGTATCAACAGACTCATGGCAAGAACTACCCTGCCCTTGAATTCCAGCAGGTAGGGAATCAGCGAACGGAGCGTCTGCCAACCGCCGCGTGTATCGTGTTCTGAGGATGAAGTCGAATGTGAGTGCATGGTCTGGGATCAAAATCGATGATAGTTAATTATAGCCTCTGCTGTCAGGCATAATACGGCATCATTTGCGCCCCTACAGCCATGAACCCGATCTCGGCTCTCTCCTACCGCATCAGATATTGGAAGAACACGTTCTCCACCCTGCTCGCGCAGCGCTGGAAAACCGGTTTTTATCTCTATCTGGCGGCGCTGTTCAGCGTATTGATCGTGGCGGATAGCGCCTTTTTGCATCTGACCGCCGACATGAAGCAGGGCGCCTTCGACATGATGGTGAAGTACCGGCTGGCGGTACCTGAGGCGGACCGTGACATTGTCATCGTGGATATCAACGAGGCAAGTCTGGCCGCCATGGCGCGCGAATATGGCCGCTGGCCGTGGCCCCGACAGGTGCTGGGTGAATTCGTCGAACAGATCGAAAAACAGCATCCCAAGGCCGTGGTGTTCGATATTCTGTTCAGCGATGCGGATGTCTACAATCCGGACAGCGATGCCTATTTCGATGCGGCCATTGCAGCCACACAAAACACCTTTTTCCCGATGTTGCGCCTCGATCCTGGCGACGATGAACTGAGCCAGATCAAGCCCGGCATGATTCCGGGTGTCACGCCGCTAGGCCCGGATGCAAATCCGAATGCCACGGTGGCAATGGTGCTGCCCACCTTCAAGTCTGTGCTGGAAAGCGGCAGGATGGGTCTGCACAACATTTACCCGGATAGTGATGGCATCGTCCGGCAATATCCGGTTTACCGCGACGACTACGGCTGGAAGATCCCCTCGCTGCCGCTACGCATCGCGCAGCAACTGGGCTACACGCAACCGGAAGCTGCACGCGTGCTGCTCAACTGGCGCGGTCCGCCTTTCACCTACAAAACAGCCAGTTTCAGCGATGTGTTCACGGATTTTTCCAGCCAGCACAAACAGCGTGCGCCTGACGAATTTACCGGCAAGATCGTGATTATCGGCTCGACCGCACCCAGCCTGTTCGACATCAAGCCGACCCCGCTCTCCCGCACTCATCCAGGCGTTGAAATTCTCGCCACCGCGATCGATAACTTCAAGCACGGTGACTTTCTTCGCTTCCCGGATGCGCGCATCATTTACCTGCTGCTCACACTTGCCGTCATCTGGGCAACCGCCTGGGGCTTCTACCGCAACACCGGGCGCGACAAGATAGACGGGCTGTTCGGGGCGTCGCAATTTATCCTGCTGGGCATCTCCTATGCCAGCATCAATCTCACCAACACCTACATCAATCTCACCGGTCCCGTCACGCTGGGCCTGGCCTATTTCTCCATTGCCAGACTGTATGATTTCGCCACCAGCAAAAAACTGGAGCAGAATAGCGTGCGCGCAGCCGAAGGGCGTGGTGGCGAGCTGCACGGCACCCTGATGCTGGTCCATCTGGGCGGTCACATGCTCAACGATAGTCTGCGCGAAAAAATACGCTCAGCGCTGAGTAAAATTGGCAGTAAAAACAAGAGCGTGGAAATCATCAAGGGCGACCAGCAAGGCTTGTGGGATTTATTTGAAGACACGCTGGCCATTTCCTGGCTGCGCGACGCAAGCGATGAGGCAAGCCGTGCAGAGATTGCCCGCGACATTCAGGCACTCGAGCAGGCAATCTCACCATTGCTGCACAAATATTGCGAAACGACTGACAACGACATCTCCAGCTTCGTTTTTGAGGGTCGTGTCGCTGGCGGCATTGAGGCGCGCGATAGCTGGCGTGGCCTGTTCGCCGAAACGCTGCTGGCGTGGAACGAAACAAAGAAATTGAAAATTGACAATTGATAATTGAAAGTGAAAAGTCGGGAGCAGGAAAAACGTAACGATAAACCTCAAAAAGGAAGAGCCATGACATTACGATTTAATCAGTTTTTCCTGTCGGCGATACTGCTGTTGCCCAGCATAGCGCAGGCGGTTGAGAACGGCACCACCATCAAATCCGATTCAATCAAGGCGGCGCCGTTTTCCGATGCCAAAGTCATCGCCACACTGCCCGCCGGCGCCCGTGTCGATATCCTGAAAAAGGACGGCGGCTGGTATCAGATCAAAAGCCCTCAAGGCAGCGGATGGATACGCATGCTCAGCCTGCGTCGCGGCGAGGTGAAAGCCGGCTCGGCAGGCAGTGAACTCTCCGGGCTGGCAAGCCTGGCTTCGGGGAGATCCGGCACCGGAAAGGTCGTCTCGACCACCGGCATACGGGGACTGAACGAGGAAGAACTCAAGGCTGCCAAATACGATGAAAAACAGATAACCCTCGCTGAGTCCTATGCCACCAGCCGTTCGGAAGCACAAAAGTTTGCCGCCGGCGCGCGTCTTGCGGCACACCAGATGAATTATCTGCCCGAACCTGGAGGATCATCAAAATGAAAAAGTCAGTTATCAACTATTTGATTATATTGTACTTATTCCAGAACACCGCACAGGCCTTCGACCTCGGGCAGGAGCTGAGAAATGCAGCGCGTGACTTGCAAAAACCGGGGGCCACTTCGTCGCTTGGCGGCTACTCTGAAGCCGAGGAAGTCGATATCGGCAGACAGATTGCCGGCAACCTGCTCGGTGCAGCCCCCTTGGTGCAGGATAAAAAACTGCAAAAATACGTCAACAATGTCGGTCGATGGGTCGCCATCCAGAGTGAGCGCCCCGATCTTGTCTGGCATTTTGGCGTGATTGATTCTAACGACATCAATGCCTTCGCAGCCCCCGGCGGCTATATCTTCGTTACCCGTGGCCTGTACAAGCTGCTAAACAACGAAGCGGAACTTGCCGGCGTACTGGCGCATGAAATCGGCCATGTCATCAAAAAACACCACCTGAAGATCCTGCAACAAAGCCGCATGGTCGATCTGGGCGGAAAGCTGATAGGTCGGCAGGCAGGCGGTAACGAGCACATACGCAATCTGATCGGCAGTGGTGCCGAAATCGTCTCGCGTTCGCTCGACAAGAATGCCGAATTCGAGGCGGACCGCATCGGCGTGGTGCTGGCGGCACGCGCAGGTTACGATGCATACGGCTTGCCCGGCGTATTGCAACAAATCGGCCATACCGCAAAGGACGACAGCAGCGTCGCGCTGTTATTCAAGACCCATCCGCTCCCCGACGAACGCCTTGCCAAACTGGATGACGCAATGGACAGCCGCTTCGACGGACTCAAAGGGCAAACGCTGGAAAATCGCTTCTACAAGATAAAATAGCGCATGCATGCGACTTGTAGTGCGGCAGCCAGCGTTCAGACAGAACGTTTACCGTATCCCAGCAGGCCTATCACCATGCGCACGATGGCGTAACTGAAACGGGCTACCAGATGGGCACGCCAGCCCTGCCGGCTCCAGTGCACGTGTTCGATGCGCCGTGCATCCTGTGAGATGGCCATGAACAGTTTGTCACGCAAGGCGTCAGCGAATCCTTCGTCAAGAATGGCAAGATTGGCCTCACGCGCCAGCAACAGACTGAACGGATCGATATTGGAAGAACCTACTGTGGACCACTTGCCGTCCACCACGGCAACTTTGGAATGAAGGAAACTGGCCTGATACTCATAAATTTCGATCCCGGCTGCCAGTAATTGCCCATACAGGGCTTGACTCGCATAGTGCTGCAAGCGGTATTCCACCTGGCCTTGCAGTAATAAAACCACGCGTACACCGCGCCTTGATGCCTGCATCAACGTGCGGCAAAAACTCCGACCGGGCAAAAAATAGGCATTGGCGATCACCACCTCACGTCGCGCGCCCGCGATAGCCCTGAGATAGGACCGCTCAATTTCGCGCCGATGCCTCAAGTTGTCGCGCAACAACACCCTGATATTCGGCACGCTGTTATGACGCAATGTTGCCAATCGCTCCATACGCTTGCCGCTCAGACTGGCCCATGACACTGCGCTCCACAGACGGCGCATGACGGCATGAATCTCCCCGGCAACGCTGCCCTCAACACGCACAGCAAAATCGAAACGCGGGGCGGTAAAATGTTCGCTTTTCGTTACATCGTCGATGATGTTAATACCGCCGACATAGGCCACTTCGCCGTCCAACACCACCAACTTGCGGTGCAAACGGCGAAGTCTATGGCGTCGCAGCTTGAAACGATAGATTTCACGCCGGAACACATGAACCTTCACGCCCGCCAGACCCAGTTCATCCATCCAGGACTGAGGTAAATCTGACGAGCCAAAACCATCCATCAGCACGCTTACCACCACACCGCGCCGCGCCGCGCGCTGCAGCGCTTCCGATACCATGCATCCGGTCTGGTCGGCAGCGAAAATATACGTTTCCAGATAGATAAAACGCCTGGCGGAATCTATATCCGCACAGAGACGCGGAAAATAAGCGCTGCCGTTTTGCAACAGCGTGAGCTGGTTGTCGTCTACCTGACAGGTGTCAGACATTGATATTCAAAGCCGCTGACAGCGCAGCATGATCGGACAGACGTTGCCATGCGCCGCCCACGTGTACATCGCTTTGCTGTACCGTAAAACCGCGCACGTAAATACGATCCAGACGAAACAACGGCAGCCTGGCGGGAAAGCTGCGCGCCACACGCCCCTCCTGCAGGTGAAACACATCATGCATGTTAAGTTCAGTCGAAAGGGCATGACTCATCTGATTGCGCCAGTCATTGAAATCACCCGCGATGATCACCGGCGCCTCGGCTGGAATCTCATTCTGCACATATTTAATCAAGGCTGCAGTTTGCGCACGACGGCCTTTGGCAAACAGGCCGAAATGGGCGCACAGACTATGCAGCCGCCGCCCTTCAGACAGCTCGATCTCGCAATGCAACAGGCCGCGACTCTCGAAGCGATGCGCGGATATATCCGTGTTAAGTGTCTGCACAATGGGGAACCGGCTGAGGATCGCATTGCCGTGGTGGCCTGCCTCGTAGACACAATTCTTGCCGTAGGCGGAAAATGGCCAGCGCCTGTCTGCAATAAATTCGTGATGCGCGCCTTCGGGATAGTTTGCAAAACGCTCGGCATGACGGTTATGTTCTCCCTGAACCTCCTGCAAAAAAACGATATCCGCATTCAGCTCGTGCAGCCGTTCACGCAACTCGTGCATCACCACCCGCTGATTGAAGTGGGAAAACCCCTTGTGGATATTGTAGGTAGCGACAGTGAGCGTTGGCATGATCCGTGTAAGTCCTAATTTTTCGTTCTCCGAAACCTGTCATCCGTCATATACCGTTGACGAGACGATGCCGAACGTGGTGTTGCATTATTACCAGCCTGAAAATGGCCTGACAAAAATTTGTATTCAGGTCGGTTATTCAAATCGCCACAAAACTTCATCGCGATCAGCGTCCGAGCAATTTTAAGCCTTCAACATCGATAATACCTTCACGCAGAAACTTTATCAGATGAAATGACTGTAACAGTTACGTCCACGGCCTTTTGCCAGATACATTGCCTGATCGGCATTTTTGATCAGCTGATCGATTTCAACCCCATCGGCAGGATAAAGCGTAATGCCTATGCTGGCCGAAGAGTTAACCATTTCGCCGTTCAGATTGAAAGGCTCGGACAGCTTCCGAATGATATCCTGCGCGACCCTGTCAACATGGCTGGTGTCCGTAATCCGCGACAGAATCACGGTAAATTCATCCCCTCCCATGCGCGCAACCGTATCTGATACGCGCACACATTCAGTAATCCGCCTGGCCGCTTCGATAAGCAGCATATCGCCGGCATCGTGCCCCAGCGTATCGTTAACTTCCTTGAAGCGATCCAGATCAAGAAAAAGCAATGCCATGCTCAGGTGGGCGCGATCCGCATTTTTCATTTCCTGGATGAGACGATCACGAAACAGCCTGCGATTGGGCAACTGAGTGAGGTGGTCGAAGTTGGCGTGGTTCCACATCAAATCATCGGCCTTCTTTTTCTCGGTGATATCTGAGAAGAACGCAAGATACTGTGAAACTTCCCCATCCTCGTTGAAGATGACATTAATGGTTAGCCATTCGGCAAATATTTCACCATTTTTGCGCCGATTCCATACCTCGCCCTGCCAATAACCGATCTTTTTTAACGAATGCCACATCTCCTTGTAGAAGGTCGCGTCATGACGTCCGGAACTCAACTCTCTCGGGTTTTTTCCGACGATATCTTCCAGTGTATAACCCGTGATTTGCGTATAGGCCGGGTTGACATTGATGATATTGTTGTTGGCATCAGAGATCATCATCGCCTCGCTGCTGGACTCAAAGATCGTCGCAGCCAAGCGCAATTTCTCCTCAGCCAGCTTTCGCTCCGTGATGTCGCGCCCGAGCACCGCCAAACCGTGGCGGCTGCCATCGTCGTTAAACAGCGGTATTTTATAGACATCGAACACTCGTTCACCGCCTTCCGGCAGAGGAATGATTTCCTCAAGCCGTGTCAGCTTGTGTGCCTGCCAGGCCGTTTCATCAGTGGCAAGACAACCTTCAAAAGATTCCTTATAAAGCGGATGGGTCTGTTCTGCCAAGTCAAGGTCAGTCTTACCCTGATAATGTTGACTATCCAGGTGAAACAACTTTAGTCCGGCATCGTTTGCCGTAAGCCAATGCCCTTCGCCATCCTTAAAGCAGATGAAATCCGGGCTGGCGTTAATCACGGTACTCAACACCCTCTGCGTATGGTGCAATTCTTTAAGGTATAAATTGATCTTCCGGTGCGACAACCTCAGCTCCAGCTGAGTGATGATATGGCTGGAGAGCGCTTTAAGTGCCAGCAGCTGGTTCTCGTTCAATTCGCGCGGCACACGGTCAATGACACAGATCGTGCCCAGAGGATAGCCCTCCGAACTGATCAGCGGGGCACCCGCATAAAAACGGATATTCGGTTCAGCGGTTACCAGCACATTATCGAAGAAACGATCATCTTTAAGCGCATCCGGCACGATGAGGATTTCTTTTTGCAGGATGGCATGAGCGCAAAACGCCAGGTCACGGGAAGTTTCTTTGGCGTTCAAGCCCGTGATGGCCTTGAACCACTGACGATCGCTGTCAATCAGACTGATCGCTGCAATGGGCGTATCGCAAATGGAGGACGCCAGTTGGACCATGCCATCGAACTCGGCCTCAGGTTCCGTATCAAGAATGTCGTAGTTTATAAGCGCCTCTAAGCGCTCTTTTTCATTGCTCGGGAGCGGTGCGGTTGTCATACATCCTCCATATTTCAACTTATCCGGCTTATACCGGTATTTTAAGAAATCACCAGCGCATGCAGCGCGGTATTTACGATGTTCCAAAGCAGCAGGCTTTCGCCAGTCACGCGCCAGGTGAAATAAGAATTTACTCGGAAAGATTTAAGTCGTCACACTCGTGTCATTGTACAACTTATGCGATTTGTCATGACCTATCGATCGAGCGAGAGTGTGTCCGATGGTGTGTGTATTTGTGAAGTAGCCGTATCAGCACAGTGCAGCCAGACAATGCGGCCATTGTACCGCCCTGCCGCAGATGCGCGCACCTGTGCCACGGCTCGATTAAATGGCAAATTGTTTAATAAAATCAATTAGATAAGTAGAATGCAAAGCAAATTCAACGCGACGCTAAGTTGAACCATGGTTCTGCGACAGTCAACTATTAATTTTCGCTTCTTGCAGAACCTCAAGCAGATCAGGCTTGCTTGAGGCAACGACGGCATCTGGAAGATGTTTGTGATGCGGAAAGGTTGGCAAAGCTGGAAAGTGAGGCGTGTTGTCATAACGGAAAATCAGCTCATGGGCTGCACTCTGCAAATGATAACGATAGCCCAAAGTTTTGAACAAGCCATTTTCAACGATAACGGCTTCGTTGATCTCCAGCAGGCCGCCGCTTTGAAAACGCAGCCGTATGCGCAGATTGGCACGTTCAGCGGTCAGAATTTCTTCTACATAATTTTCGGTATATGCGGGCAACTGAGCGACAGCCGCCTCAACTCTCACAAAGTAACGTTCCAGTAAGTCATGCAGCGACACGCAACTGGCTCTCTAGTTGTTGGTGCAGCGCAACGTAGTGCTGGTAAGCGTTTGCCCATTCTACCGACTCAACATCGTCGCCGACTAAACCCTTCTGGTAGTGGTCGAAAAACGTTTCAGAATCCATGCCGCGCCGGTTTTCGTACAGGCTGAGTTGCTTGCTCATCGCCACCAGCGCATCCAGAGGAGAAGTGTAAATATCACGCTGTTTTCGCATTTGGCTTCCTCCGCAAATTGAATGGAACGCGCATATCATACCCCGCAAAGAAATTAAGCGAGAGTCTGTATTAGGCTAATCAGGCATTCCCGATGCCGCGCGTAGGCAGATTGATCTGCTTGGCGAAATCCAGCATGCGCTGAATCGGCTGCACCGCGCGCGGGATGATCGCAGGATCAACGATGATTTCATTTTTGCCGGTTTCCAGCACTTCTGCCAGATTGATCAGGCCGTTCATCGCCATCCACGGGCAATGGCTGCAACTGGTGCAGTTAGCACCCACGCCTGCGGTAGGCGCTTCAAGGAACAGCTTGTCCGGGCAGAGCGTACGCATCTTGTGCAGAATGCCGTTGTCGGTCGCGACTATGAATTCCTTCGCATCGGAATGCTGCGCGGCCTTGATCAGTTGCGAGGTGGAACCGACCACGTCCGCCAGTTTGACCACCGCACGCGGCGACTCGGGGTGCACCAAAACCTGCGCGCCCGGGTGCTGTGCCTTCAGTTCGATCAGTTCACGCGCCTTGTATTCGTCATGCACTACGCATGCGCCTTGCCACAGCAACATGTCCGCGCCGGTCTGTTCCTGCACATAACTGCCCAGATGACGATCCGGCGCCCAGAGAATTTTTTTGCCCTGTTCGTGCAGATGCCTGACCACAGGCAAGGCGATGGAGCTGGTCACCATCCAGTCGGCACGCGCCTTCACGGCCGCGCTGGTGTTGGCGTACACCACCACGGTACGGTCAGGGTGCGCATCGCAAAACGCGGAAAATTCATCCGCCGGACAGCCCAGATCGAGCGAGCACTCCGCCGCAAGCTCCGGCATCAGCACGCGCTTTTCCGGATTGAGTATCTTTGCGGTTTCGCCCATGAAGCGCACCCCCGCCACGACGATGGTCTTGGCCTTGTGCTGGTTGCCGAAATTAGCCATATCCAGCGAGTCCGAAACGATGCCACCGGTCGCCTCGGCCAGATCCTGCAAGTCGGGATGCACGTAATAATGCGCCACCAGCACCGCATCCTGCTCAATCAACAGACGCTTGATGCGCGCAATCAGCCCGGGCTTTTCCTGTTCCGAGGGTCCGGATACGACCCTGGCCCAGGCCGTTGCTGTCGGCATGCCGGGGTGATCGTAGGGAATGGAGATTTCGCTCATGGCGTTTTCCTGTGTCAATTGTAGTATCGCCGCACGGTTGCTCGGCGAGAAGACTTTGTCAGCCGCCTTATGCCACGGCAACCACTGATAATTCAAGTGTTCGCGAGGCGCTATCGTTATCGCAACGCGGGCAGGCAGTCGCAGGCCGAACACATGCTCGGTATTTTGCGTGACGCCGGCAGGATAGCGATGCTGCCAGTGCGGATAAATTTCATAGTGATTCTGCAACTGCCAGTCGCTAAGCTCATATTGACTGGCATCCAGCCCTGTCTCTTCAAGAACTTCGCGTATCGCCGTGTCGCGTAAGGACTCGGTGCCTTCGCGACTGCCGGTGACCGATTGCCAGTAACCGGGATGATCGGCACGCTCCAGCAACAACACGTCGAGTTCTGAGGTGTAAATCACCACCAGCACCGAGATCGGCTGTTTTTTAGCTAACATGCATGACACCATGGAATCATAAAACTTGTAGGGGCGTGATTCATCGCGCCCGCATCCGCAAAAGGGCGCGATTGATAGCGCCCTTACATGTTAGATAATTTACGCGAAGAATACCCAGAACGGTTTGTTGCGCTGACGCCAGTACACCACCGTATCGTCAAAGATGTCCTGGGCAATTTCCCTGTCGTTGGCAGACAAACCGAGTGTCGGGCTGACATTGCGCAACAGCAGCACATAACCCGGTGCCGCCTCCCATGACAGGTCGCACAACACATCGACCAGCGCATCCCAGTTTGCGCCGAACTCATCGGGAAACTCGGTGGCGCGCGCCAAGGCAATGAGCAGGTTTTTCTTGCCCTTGATCCCCTTCAAATCCGCATCGAACAGCGCAAATCCGGCCTCATCGGCAGCACTGCACAGCACTTCCACACTACAGTCCAGTTTATGGCAGCCTGCCGCTGCCAGATTGTTCAGTTGTGGTGCTGCAACTACGTCCATGGTTACTCCCGTATGCGTTTGAAGGTTTGATAATGATCGGCAGTGTAATAATACTCGCCCGGTACACCCGCGATAATACGGCGAGCGCCCCGGTTATGTGCACCCGGTGTTTTCACTGTATATTCATGGTAATAGCCGCGCGCCTGTTTTGGCAATACCCGCTCAAAATTACCGAACACCACGCCGTCGCGCGGATAGGTAAACGGTCCGCCCCGCTTGATGTCTCGCAATGTTTCATGCGCCTCGGCCGGCAAATCGGCAAGTGCCACCACCCCGCTTGCATCAGCGACAGCTGATTGACCATGCCGCTCCGCGTTGGTTCCATGATGCTTGGCACTTCCCGGCTCACCCTGATCAGGCTGGCATGCCTGCAAGCATGCCAGCAGCAGGATCACCCCGGTCATCAGGGCAATACGAAAACCTCGAAACAAACCCATTCTGCTGATTAATAACAACAATTAACTCTGTGAAATTTCAGCTGTGGTTTGCACCTGCTGACGCAGGCGGATATGCAGATCGCGCAACTGACGCTCATCCACCGCACTCGGCGCTTGCGTCAACAGACATTGCGCACGCTGCGTCTTGGGGAAGGCGATCACATCACGGATGGATTCCGCACCTGTCATCATGGTGACAATGCGATCCAGCCCGAATGCCAACCCACCGTGCGGCGGCGCGCCATATTGCAACGCATCGAGAAGGAAGCCGAACTTGAGCTGCGCTTCTTCCGCACCGATGTTGAGCGCACGGAATACCTGACTCTGCACTTCCGCCTTGTGGATACGCACCGAACCGCCGCCCAGTTCCCATCCGTTCAATGCCAGATCGTAGGCCTTGGCCAGACACTGGCCTGGATCGGACTCCAGCAATGCCAGATGTTCGTCCTTAGGTGCGGTAAACGGATGGTGACATGCCGTCCAACGCTTCGCTTCTTCGTCGTATTCGAACATCGGGAAGTCCACCACCCACAACGGCTCCCATGCACGACCATTGGTATAACCTTTTTCATGGCCGATCTTGCTGCGCAATGCGCCCAACGCGTCATTGACCACCTTGGCCTTGTCAGCACCGAAGAAAATGATGTCGCCGTTTTGTGCGCCGGTACGTTCGATAACGGTTTTCAGCGATGCTTCGTGCAGGTTCTTCACGATAGGCGATTGCAAACCCGCCTCGTTCAGTTGCGTAATGTCGTTGACCTTGATGTAAGCCAGACCCTTCGCGCCATAAATGCCAACAAACTTGGTGTATTCATCGATTTCGCCACGGGTGAATGCAGCGCCACCGGGAACGCGCATTGCCGCAATGCGGCCGTTAGCCGAATTCGCCACACCGGCAAACACCTTGAAAGCGACATCCTTCATCGCATCGGTCACTTCGGTCAGTTCCAGCGTCACGCGCAAATCAGGCTTGTCAGAGCCGAAGCGCGCCATCGCTTCCGCGTAGGTCATGCGCGGGAACGGATTAGGCAAATCCACATCCATTGCTTCCTTGAACACGGTGCGGATCAACTCTTCGGTCAGTGCGGTGATTTGCGTCTCGTTCAGGAACGAGGTCTCGATATCCACCTGAGTGAATTCCGGCTGACGGTCGGCACGCAAGTCTTCGTCGCGGAAACATTTGGTGATCTGGTAATAACGGTCGAAGCCCGCCACCATCAGCATCTGCTTGAACAGCTGAGGGGATTGCGGCAAGGCGAAAAATTCGCCCGGATGCACACGCGATGGCACCAGATAATCGCGCGCACCTTCCGGCGTGGATTTGGTCAGCATCGGCGTTTCGATATCGATAAAACCGCGACTGTCCAGAAAGCGGCGGAACGCCATCGCCACCTTGTAGCGCAGCATCATGTTCTTTTGCATCTGCGGACGACGCAAGTCGATCACGCGATGGGTCAGACGCACGTTCTCGGACAAGTTCTCGTCATCCAGCTGGAACGGCGGGGTAATTGAAGCATTCAGCACCTCGATTTCCTGACACAGGATTTCGATTTCGCCGCTGATCAGATTGCTGTTGGACGCGCCCTCAGGACGGCGACGCACCAGCCCCGTCACGCGCAACACATACTCGTTGCGCACCGATTCGGCGATCTTGAACATCTCTACCTGATCCGGATTGCAGACCACCTGCGCCAAGCCTTCACGGTCGCGCAAATCGATGAAAATCACCCCGCCGTGATCGCGACGGCGATGCGCCCAGCCGCAAATACTCACGGTCTGGTCGAGTTGATCGGTATTGAGTGTGCCGCAATAATGTGTACGCATAATCTGTTCTCTAGGAAAAATTGGTATTGGCCGTATAGGGCTTGTTATATGCCGATTCAACATCGGACACGACGCCCATCGAAACGATGGAGCGCAAGGCCACATCCACCGTCATATCCAGCACGATAGTGTCGGCGCGACGCACGAAAAAGTAAAAGCCGTTAACCGGGCTGGGCGTGGTAGGAATGAACACCGCCACGTACTCGTCTTCAAGACGACCCGCCACCTCGTTCGGCACGTTGGTCTGAAACGCCAGCGACCAGGCATCGGGATGCGGATAGCGCACCAGCAACACCTTGCGGAATGAATTGCCATTGCCGGACAACAACGTATCGCTGACCTGCTTCACCCCCTTGTAGATATTGCCGACGAAGGGGACGTGCAACATGCCCTTTTCGGAGGCCGCCCACAGTCGCTGACCGAACACGTTGCGTATCAGCAGCCCTGTCAGCAGCACCACGGCGAAGGTCAGAATGATCCCCAGGCCCGGAATGTGAAAGGGCAGCAGGTAATCTGGCTGCCAGTGTTGCGGCAACAGCAGCAGAGTCCGATCCATCGTGGTGATGGTCAGGTTCAGTACCCAGATCGTGATCCCCAGCGGCACCCAGACCAGGAGACCGGTGACAAGAAATTTCTTCATCGATCAGGCGTTAGCGGCCGGGCAGGAACCGGCACTGGCGCAAGGTGAACACTCGGGCTTGGGCTTATTCTTGAAATCGGTCACGTAATAACCGTTGCCTTTCAACTGAAAACCGGCAGCGGTTAATTGTTTGCTGAACGTCGGCGTGCCGCAATCGGGGCAGGTATTGAGCGGCTCATCGCTCATTTTTTGCATCACGTCCTGCTGCAGACCGCAATCGGAACACGCATAAGCATAAATTGGCATGGCTTTTCCTATCGGAAGATTTGAAATCCGGGCATTATACCTGAGCGCTTCGCTTCTTAACATCGGTAAAACTTGCCGAAAATCGCAATAACAGGTTAAATCTGCAGTATAAATTCAGTCAAATTACAACTTAACATCAGGCGCGAAGAGATACCGCTTTACCTGACGGATCAACATGCACACATCGCAGGAACATCTGGAACTGGGCCAGTTCATCCCCTTCATTTACCACCACAACATGCTGGCAGATCCTGCGCGCATGAACGCGTTCCGTGACGCCATCGACATTTCCGTGCCGCACGGCGCTAAGGTGCTGGATCTGGGCGGCGGCACCGGGGTGCTGTCTTTTTTTGCGGCGCAGCGGGCAGCCAAGGTGTGGTGCGTGGAACGCAACCCGGAACTGGTCCAGGCTGCGCGCCGCCTGCTCGCCATCAACCCCGGCGGTGAAAAAGTCGAAGTAATTCAGGCAGATGCATTCAACTATCTGCCGCCCGAGCCTGTCGATGTGGTGATCTGCGAGATGCTGCATGTGGGCATGCTGCGCGAGAAGCAGGTGCCGGTATTAGCCGGCTTCAAGCGCCGTTATCTGGAAAAGTTCGGCGCACCGCTGCCGCTGTTCCTGCCGGAAGCGTTTCTGCAGGCCGTGCAACCGGTGCAGCAGTCTTTTGATTTCGGCGGCTACTACGCCCCCATCCCCTCGCTGCAAGACCCCTCCACATTGCATCCGCGCACCAGAGAACTGGCGTCACCCGTGCTCTTCCAGCTGGCCAGTTATGGAAAATCATTGCCGCTGGATTGCGCATGGCAGGGAAAAATCACCTTAACAGATGGCGGCAAACTCAATGCGTTGCGCTTTATCACCAAGAATGTGCTGACCGTCGTAGAACAAGAACAGCGCAGCGTCGACTGGTTCAGCCAGTACCTGATCCTGCCGTTGTCAGACCCGATTGAGGTAACAGCAGGCCAGCAAGTGTCGGTTTCTTTTTCCTATCTGTTGGGCGACCCGATTGCGACGCTCAAGCCCGTCGTGACGCTGGCAGGCTGAAAACACGGTTAGCTAACTGCATAACACCAAATACTCAGTACATGTATAATGCGCGAGCCCTGCGTAAAACCAATCAGCGCAGCGGTCTCTTAAAAACTCCCGATCTCTTCGATCACACATTTCGTCTGCCCCGATTGGTGCCGCTCTGCTTGAGCGTCAGGCCGTCGCAGGAGCCATGCTTTGCCAAATACTATTATTGTTTCCCCTATTACCTTTGCCAGCCTGAATCTGGCAGAACCCTTGATGCGCGCCATCAACGACGCCGGCTATACGCACCCCACCCCGGTACAGGCGCAGGCCATTCCGCTGGTACTGGCTGGCGGCGACTTGCTGGCCGGCGCACAGACAGGCACCGGCAAGACCGCCGGCTTTACCCTGCCGGTCTTGCATCTGCTTAACGCGAAACCTGCCGCCAACCCGCGCGCAGGCGCGCCGCGCTGCCTGATTCTGACCCCAACGCGTGAACTCGCCGCTCAGGTTGAAGAATCGGTACAGGCCTATGGCAAATATCTGCCGTTTAAATCCTTAGTGATGTTCGGCGGTGTGAACATCAATCCGCAGATCAAGGCCCTGCGTGGACAGGTGGACATTCTGGTGGCAACGCCGGGACGCCTGCTCGATCACCTCAGCCAGAAGACGCTGGATCTGTCCTCCGTGGAAATCCTGATCCTGGACGAAGCCGACCGCATGCTGGACATGGGCTTCATCCGCGACATCCGCAAGATCCTTGCGGTGTTGCCTAAAAAACGTCAAAACCTGCTGTTCTCGGCGACTTTCTCCGAGGAAATCAAGACGTTATCCGACGGCTTGCTGACCAATCCCGGCTTTGTCGAAGTCGCGCGTCGCAACACCACCTCGGAACTGGTCACGCAATCGGTGCATATGATTGCGCAAAAACTGAAAAGCCATTTGCTCTCACACCTGATCAAACACAATGACTGGAAGCAGGTGCTGGTATTTACCCGCACCAAGCACGGTGCAAACCGTCTGGCCGAAAAATTGAATGCAGACGGCATTCCGGCTGCCGCGATTCACGGCAACAAGAGCCAGTCGGCGCGCACCAAAGCCCTTGCTCAATTCAAGGACGGCACGATGCCGGTACTGGTTGCGACCGACATCGCCGCGCGCGGTCTGGATATCGACATGCTGCCGCATGTGGTGAATTTCGAGTTGCCAAATGTGCCTGAAGATTACGTACACCGCATCGGTCGTACCGGTCGTGCGGGCAGCAGCGGCGCCGCAATCTCGCTGGTTGACAGTGAAGAAATGCAGCACCTCAAAGACATCGAACGCCTGATCAAGACCCAGATTCCAAGGGTCGCGATCGACAGCTTCGTGCCGCCAACGCACATTCCGGCCGAAGCACCCCGTCCGCCTCGTCCACAGCACGGCCAGAAGCGTCACAGCAATACCACGGCAGCTACGGGCCATCGCCCGCCGCGCGAAGGTCAAGCGCCAAACAGCAATCGTCCGCCACGCGAAGGACAGGCACCGCGCAATCCCGATGCCGCCAGACCTCGCCAGCCGCGCGATCCACAAGCTCGCGGTCAGCAGCCACGCGGCCCACAACCATCAGGGCAAGCTCGCACCGGACAGCCGGCTGCAAGACCGCGTCCGGCACAACCTGCGGAAAAACTCTTGTCGGAAGCCGCACGCCATCAGGCCATGCCGCAACCCGCACTGTTCTCACCGAGACCTGCTGCTCGTCGCGGCAAATAACTGTAGGGTGGGCTCTGCCCACCTGCGTTTGATTCCGGCTTGTCCGGATTGATTTTATTCAATTTTTATAGGATCGGCCCTTGCAATGCAGCGTCATTGCAAGAGTTGACACAGACACCCCATGGCAAAACCAAATTACACCTTCGAAAAACGTCAGAAAGAATTAGCCAAGCAAAAAAAGCAGGCCGATAAACTCCTGAAGAAAACCGCATCCAAAGAAGAGCAGCCTCAGGACGAACAACCGAACCCGCCTGCTGACGAGAACACCGTCGCGTGAGCAAGCTGGCAGCTGACCGGTTCAGACCATAAAACTGCCCTCTAAAACTTATAACCAATTGATTTAATTCAACTTTTATACAGCCTCAGCTACTACGCAATTCCTTTCAGATTGACACATGAAGACAGCACCATACGACTTGCTCCCTAAAATCCAGTTGTCCGGCATTTTTATCGGCACGGCATTGTTTATGGCCGTCTACGAGTTCCTGAAGGAGATGTTTTTCAACGGGACATTAACCCCGTGGGAGTCGCATCTGATCACGGTCGTCATGACTGCTGCATTTGCCACAGGTGCTTCATTTTTCATGCGCAAGTGGGCACTCAAAGTTGATGAGCAACTGCGGATTGCCGCCACCGCCTTTGAAGCCCAGGAAGGCATGCTGGTCACCGATGCCCATAGCGTAACCCTCCGGGTGAACCATGCCTTCACCCGGATCACCGGCTACACAGCAAAAGAAGTCGTGGGCCGGAATCCGCGCCTGCTCAGCTCCGGCCGTCAGGATGCCAGCTTCTACAAGGCAATGTGGGACAGCATCGGCAGCACAGGCAGCTGGGAAGGAGAAGTCTGGAACCGGCGCAAGAACGGCGAAATTTATCCGGAATATCTTGCTATCACAGCAGTTAAAGACCCGGATGGCATCGTCACGAATTATGTTGCCACGTTCACCGACATCACCGTGAGCCGTAAGGCGGCGGATGAGATCAAGCATCTGGCATTTTACGACCCGCTCACTCACCTGCCCAACCGGCGACTCCTGCTCGACAGGCTCAAACAGGCATTGGCATCCAGTGCGCGCAACGGGCGCTCGGGCGCGATACTGTTCATCGATCTGGACAATTTCAAGACCCTTAACGACACCCTGGGCCATGACATCGGCGACCTGCTGCTGCAACAGGTAGCACTACGCCTGGAATCCTGCGTTCGCGAAGGCGACACCGTGGCGCGTCTGGGCGGGGATGAATTCGTCGTGATGCTGAAAGACCTGAGCGATGAACCCGTTGAAGCGGAGGCGCAGACGAAAGTCATCGGCAATAAGATTCTCGCTACGCTCAACCTGCCCTACCAGCTTGCCATGCACGAATACCGCAACACCCCCAGCATCGGTGCGGCCATATTCAGAGACCACCAGAAGTCGCACGATGAACTGCTCAAACAAGCCGACACCGCCATGTATCAGTCCAAGAAAGCCGGCCGGAATACCCTGCGCTTCTACGATCCAACTATATAGCTGGTAGCTAAAAGACTCACTTAACCTGACAACCGCAGTTCAAGCCACATTAATAGTGGCTTAGACGCAGCTTTTAGCGTCTTAGTCCAATACCTCCTCATCGTAGTGTTTAATTTTCGACTTCATCAACCATACCGGAACCAATTCAAGACCATTGTGAAGTCGTTAATGAAAACGTAAGCCCAAAGGCCAATGGTTCCCCATATTGGTTTTTGGTAAACTTGTCCAAAAATAAATTAAACAATTTGTGAGGGATGAAAAGATGCTGCCGCTCCTACACAAAACGGTCATTGTGGTAGATAAAGATCCCGCAATCCATAAGGCAATCTCTCGTATTGGACGGCATGCCAATTTTAGTGCAGAAACTTTTTCCTGCCATCCTGACGTCATAAGTTGGCTGGGCGGTCGAAGTGCAAATCCAGCAATGGATATGCATGCGTACTGCCTGGTTATGGATATCGAATCGCTTGATGAAATTGAAGAATATACACTGCAGAGCATAGTGCGTGACATTCCCAAAATCTTGATCGGCAATCCTAATTACTCATTGAAAATTAACAAGTTAGCTAAAACTACCTTTTTTGACTTCATTGAGAAACCTTTTTCAATTGAACGGATACAGAAGAGCCTGTTATCCGCATTCATTCAACATGAAAAGGTTTTACGCGGCGTTCTGCAGATAACAGAGCGGTTTAATCGGTTGACTATGCGAGAGTATGAGGTAGGAACGCTGGTAATCAAGGGATTAACCAATCAGGAAATTGGGGCAAAACTCGGCATCTCGATCAAAACCGTCAAAGCGCACAGAGCTAAAGTAATGAAAAAGACCGAATCGGAAACATTAGTAAATCTGATCCGATATTTCGACAGCTATTTCAGTCTGAACATCAAAATGCATTGAATGCAACTCAACTTGCTTCAAGGTTGACCACCCACACAATCGGTACCACTCACAATGGAATATCAAGTATTTCCCACTATCGGCGCTATCGCGCATAAATCCCCGTTGAAGGGAGAGTTCGATTTTTCTGTTCAAACGGCTGCCAAACTAATGTGCGAACAGAACGTAAGCAGTATTGTCATTGAGCAAGGAGAAGATAAATACATTTTTTCGATCGAGGATATACTGGGCTTTGTGCATAACGGTGGCGACTGCGAAACCCGGCTTCATTCGGCGCCTTTCCGAAAAATATCCTGCATGTCTGAAAATGAACGCGTACTCAATGCACTCGACTTCCTCGAGCAGAACGAGCAGCGATATCTGGGGGTGGTCAATCAGCAGGGCGAAATGATCGGCATCATCACCTACAGCGACCTGATGCATTCCATCGACCCCTCAGTTTTGATGGAAAGAAAAACCGTGGGAGATATGATTTCCAGAACGACGCCGGTGATGTTCACGGCAGACTGGGTGCTGTCGGATGTGATTCATCATCTAAGACGGATGGAGGATTCGATCATCGTCGTCGAATCCGGAAGGCCGATCGGGATCATCACTGCAAAGGATATTTTCGCCATTGTGACCACAGAAAAAGGAACAGATGGAGTCCTTTCGAGCTACATGACCAGCCCCGTAATCACCACGCCTTTGCATTGTTCGATCAGCGATGCGTTGCTTCAGCTGCGAGAACACAACATCAAACGAATCATCGTGGTGGATGAACAACAACGGGTTGCGGGCGTGGTAACGCAAAGCGAATTAATCGGGAATGCCTACGGATCGTGGATCAACTTGATGAAAGATCACACGGCCGAGTTACATGAACTGATCGAAATTCTCGAAGAAAGAATGCGCAATCTGGAAAGGCTCACTGTCACGGATATCCTTACCGGACTCGGCAACCGAAGGATGCTGCATCAGCAAATGGTGGAAGAAATGGAGCGCATACAGCGTTACAACGCGAGCTCGTTTTCTCTGGTCATTTTCGATATCGACCATTTCAAACAGATCAATGACCGCTTCGGCCATTTGGTGGGAGATGAGGTACTGAAAGCGATTGCCAGCGAAATTGAACAATTGATACGTAGAAGTGATACTGCGGTCCGCTGGGGTGGCGAAGAATTCGCAGTGCTGCTACCCAATACGCCCGTCGTTGCCGCAGGACAATTTGCTAACAGACTCAGAGAAATAATTGACCAATTCGCTTTTGGAAACGACGTGAGCGTCACCATCAGTGCAGGAGTCGGTGAGTACTTAAGCAAGGAAGATGAAAAAAGTTTCTTCCAGCGAGTTGATCGAGCTTTGTACAAAGCCAAGGCTAATGGACGCAATCTGGTCGAAATCGATACGGGTTGGTGAGGCAACTCTTTAGGTATCCGCAGATGGACTGACTCGGCAGGGCATTTGTCGCAGTAAATCCCCCCGGCTTCGCCGATGGAGATTTACTTTAAAATCAAAATGTTGCAAAAAAACCATCTACCCATTGATTTCGAGCGATTAAACAATTAGGGGGCAGACCACGGTTTTCTGATTGCTGCTAGACGGCCTCTCCTTCCCCCTGCAAAGTAAGGCGTCAGTCACGACAAATGGATACGCTAAGCGTAAAATACTGCGGTCACAGTTACGGAGTCACATCATGTCTACTTTGCTAGCCGAGATTGAACAGCAAACACGCACGCTTTCACCTGAGGATCGCGCTCATCTTGCCGAGATTCTTCTTGAATCATTGCGCGATCCATCGCTGTCTGAGATCGAGAGGGAATGGGAGCAGGAAATTGAGAACCGTGTCGCCGCCTTTGACAGAGGCGAGTTGCAAACTCACTCCGCCGCAGAGGTATTTGCCGACGCAAGACGTATGGTTCGGTGAGACACGCACGATTTATCACGGCGGCACGCCAGGAGTTCCTTGCCGAGGTTGCCTACTATAACGAAATCCAAACTGGCCTGGGGTCAAGCTTTACCACAGCCGTCGAAGACGCAACCGCCAGAGCCCTTGCGTTCCCGCTTGCCGGTTCGCCCTCCTTTTCAAATACGCGTCGCGTCGTCCTCAAGGGTTTTCCTTTCTCGATTTTCTATCGTTCTGAGAGCAACGGCATAGTCATTTTTGCCGTTTCACATCAAGCGCGCCGTCCCGCGTATTGGGTTAATCGCATCACCTGAGTCTTTCTCTGATAAAACCACTCAATT
Source organism: Gallionella sp. (assembly GCA_041671725.1). GTDB lineage: Bacteria > Pseudomonadota > Gammaproteobacteria > Burkholderiales > Gallionellaceae > Gallionella. The sequence continues at coordinate 42,391 of JBAZAY010000001.1, forward strand.
CCTGCTATGGAACCGCTGATTTAATCCGTTCGCGGTTAAGTAGTGACTTTGCAATCGTTTTTTCACTCAAAATAATGAGTTTGAGCTCATATATTTTTAGGCTAAGCCCCTTGCGGGTTTGCTCACCTAGTCCGATATTGTCGAACCATGAATGGATTAAATACTTAATAATCAGCTAGTTATTTACACCATTCGACAAGCTGATAAAGCAACTAGCCATTCGACTGATGAAACTACTAGCCATTCCACTAAGCCAGCAAGCTGGCAAGTGGCTGGTTATAAGCTGTCAAACAACGACAGCCAAGTCGCTGGTTATCAGGGCGAGCGGGTGATTTATTCAGCAGTTCCCTATTAGCAGCGCTATTGCAATCATTGATCAAAAACAAAGAGCGCATAGCACGACTATATTTTGTGGGAATCAATGATGACATGACGGATTTTCGTCATAGTCAGAATTGAGTTGTTATATCAGACCCCTCGCGGTCTTAACGCCTTATATTCGGTGACACCCATTACGGGTGCGCGGCATTGCCAAGCCACCCCCGGCAAGATTCAGCCCGCAATCCTACCTCGTCACCACGCGACGCCCGTCCGCCACCCGATCGTCGGGATGGACGATCACCTGTTCGCCGGAACGGATGCCGGAGAGTATCTGTGTTGCCAGACCGCTGCGCTGGCCGACCTGAACGCGGCGTTTGACGGCGCGACCCTGCCCGACCGCGAACACGGCCCAGCCGTCGCCGTCACGGAACAGTGCGCTGGCAGGGATTTGCAACACATCGTTCGCCTCCCACAGGATGAAGCTGGCTTCGACACGATAGCCGTCGCCCAGCCGCTGCGCTGCGGCTGAAGTAAAGTTCACGATGACACGCACACGCTGTTCCTCCACACCCAGCGCCGATATCTTGGTGAAACCGGCAGGTTCGACCACGCGCACCACACCGATGAGCGCCCCCTCCCCTCCCCAACGTTCGAACAAAACGCGTGTGCCGGGATGGATACGCACGGCATCGGGGGACAACACCTCCACCTCCGCTTCGAGCGCATGCGAATCGCCAATCTCGATCAGCGGTTGACCTGCGGCGACCGCGCCTTCACTCTGGTGCAAAATCTTCAACACCTGTCCTACCACAGGGGAACGGACGAGCACACGTTCAGTGCCGCCGCCGGCAGCGTATTGCAGCGCTGTGCGGGCGGCGTCTAACTCATGGCGTGCGACACTGACGGCGGACCGCGCCGAGTCGAATTCCGCCGTACCGCGCTCACTGGCATTGGCTGCACGGTCCTCGGCTGCCGCGCTGACATGCCCGGATGCACGCAACACACGCGTACGCTGAAGTTCTTTTTCCGCCAGCAGCGCATTGCTCTCGGCGGCCTCTGCACGCTGCCGCGCCGCGCTGACGCCGGATTCGGCAGCCTTGATGCGTGCCTGCGCTTCTGCACGGCGGCGGCTGTCCGGCATGTCGGCACGCAGCGGTTCCAGCTCTGCCAGCACGGCACCGCGCCCGATTGCATCGCCCACGTTGAGCGTGATGCGCCTGGCATACGCACTGACAGGCGCGGCGATCACATAACGGTCGACCACCCGCGTGCGCCCCTCCTGTTCGACGGTGACACGCAGCGGCGCACGAATCGCCGTACCGGTATCCACTTCGACCGCCTGCGGTCGGAATCCCTGGAACAGCCCAAAGCCTACGATGACTGCGATCAGGGCCAGCGCGATACGGCGACGCCATTGCACGATATTTTTCATCATGGTCACTCCGCCGTCTTCAGCACGGCTATCAAATCAAGCTGATCCAGCCGGCGGCGCACCGCCAGCCCCGACACGACCGCAGAGACCAGCACCACTAACGCCGCGAAGGCATAAGTCCTGGGCATCAGCACCACCGGCACCCGGAACAGGTCGGTCTGCATGGAATGGGCGATGTAATAACACATCCATTCGCCCAGCCACAGACCGAGCGGAATCGCCAGCAGGGTCAGGATACCCAGTTCGCCGAGCAGGATATAGGATATCTCCGTACGGGTGAAACCCAGCACCCGCAGGCTGGCCAGTTCACGTCCGCGCTCGGTGAGCGCGATGCGGGCGCTGTTGTAGATCACGCCGAATGCGATGATGATGGAAAACACGGTGGCGACATAGGTGAAAAACAGCATGGTCTCATTCATCATGCGGTTGAAATTGCGTATCTCCTGCACGCGTTCGGCCACACCTGCGATGCGCGGCATGCCCTTCAACCGGACATACAGCTGCTGCAACTGCCCGCTGTCGACGGAGAGATAAGCGCCGGACAGGGTGGGTCCTTCATGCATGAAACGGTTGAGTGTTTCGAGGTTCATATAGCTCGACACCCCGGTATATTCTCTCACCAGCCCGGTAACCGTGGCCTCGCGCACCGGACGACTGCCTTCCAGTATCTCCACCAGCACGCGGTCACCCACCTTCACATCGAGCAGCCTGGCGAGAAAATCGGTAAGCAGCAGACCTTCTTCCGGCATATCCACCTGCCGCAGGTCGGTATCCAGCAGACGCTGTATATCGCCACCCGGCTCCACGCCGCGTATGCCGGTACGATAGCTGAGATGCCCGTGGCGCAGCCGCACCGGCACGACACGAAACACTTCCACATGCCGCACGCCCGGCAGGCTTTGCAGATCGAAACGGGCGCGATACGCGGTCGGGTCGGTGAAGGTCACCGAGATATCCTCGCGCTGCGCCATGCCAAAATGCACATTCACCATATAGCCGACCGTATCGCGCTGGAACAGGCCGGTGAGAATGATGCCGCACGCCATGGCGATACCCAGCATGCTGAGCAGTGACTTCAGTGCATGTCTGCGGATGTTGCGGACGATCATGCGCGCCGGTTGCGACAGCCAGCGTTTGATTCCCAGCTTCTCAAGACCCGTCTCGTGAAACCGTGCAGGCATTTCGGGACGCATCGCCTCGGCCGGACGCAAGGATGCGGCGCGCCATACCGCCAGCACCGTTCCCGCCCCCGCCGCAAGCAGACTGATCGCGGCGGCGTCCAGCACCGTGCCGGGCTGCAGCGTAAATTTCAGATAGGGAAAATGATAGATCTCCATGTAGATACTGGATAGCTTTATGGCCAGCCAGACTCCCAGCACGGTACCGCTTACCACGCCCAAACCGGTGATCACCGAAACCATCTTGAGGTAATGCCACAGCACCTCAAGATTGCCGTAACCGAAGGCTTTGAGCGTGGCGATCTGCTCGCGCTGCATCGCCACCATCCGTCCGATTACCACGTTGAGCAGGAAGGCCGCGATGCCCATGAACAGGATGGGAAACAGACTCGCCAGCGTACCCAGCTGATTGAGTTCCTGATTGAGAAAGCGGTTCGAACGCTGGTCACGTCTGTCATAGGCACCCAGCCCGCCATAGGGTTTGAGCAGTTCGTCGATGCGGTCGATCACAGATTCGGCATCGGCGCCTGCGCGCAGGCTCAACGCCAGATCGTTGAATGCCCCCTGCATGTCATAGGCATTGCCCAGGGCTTGCTGTCCCATCCACATTACGCCATAACGCTTGTAATCGGGAAAGGCCGAGCCGGGACGCATCTGCTGGATGAATTCGGGCGAGAGCGCGGTACCCACCAGCGTCAGCTTCTGACGCCGCCCGTTGAGGATGGCGTCAAAACTGTCCCCCGGCTGCAAGGCATGCGCCTGCGCAAACGGCGTACTCACCACCACCTCGTCCGCCCGCGAAGGCTGTCGCCCTTCACGCAGATGCAGCGCATTCAAGCCCATGCGACCGCTCTCGGACACCGACACCATCAACGCGCTCACCGGCTCGGCAAAATCCGGCATGTCGAGGCGCACCTGCGCCGTCACCCGCGTCTCCACCTGATCCACACCGGCAACCGACTGTATCCGTCCGCGCAGCGACTCCGGCGCACGCTTGAGCTGTGCGAATACCTGTGCAAACCGATAGTCGCGATAATAGATATCCTGCGTCGTGCGCATCGAATGCTGCGCGGTGAGGAACATCACGTAGGTGCCGACCCCGCACATCACCACCAGCGCGATGGCCACCGCCTGACTCTTCATCTGCCACAGGTCACGCATCAGTTTGCGGTCGATTGCGCGCATGATTATCACCAGTGCAGCTCCATGGCGGATTTTTTGTCGGCATTGCACGCTACACGCACCACCTGTCCGTCGCCGAAATACACCACGCGATCGGCCATCGCAGCGATCACCGCATTGTGGGTGATCACCACCGTGGTCGTACCCAGTTCGCGATTCACACGTGCCAGGACATCCAGCACCATCACCCCAGTCTCTGCATCGAGCGCGCCGGTCGGCTCATCGCACAGCAGCACCTGCGGACGTTTGGCTACGGCGCGTGCGATCGCCACGCGCTGCTGCTCGCCTCCCGACATCTGGGTCGGAAAATGATCGAGACGCGGCACGAGACCGACCAGCGCCAGCGCCTCTTCAGGCGTCATCGGGTTCTCGGCGATCTCGGTGACCAGCGCCACGTTTTCACGTGCGGTAAGACTGGGAATGAGGTTGTAGAACTGGAACACGAAGCCGACATGAGTGCGGCGGTATTGCGTCATCGAGGCATCGTCATCCAGAATCAGGTCGTGACCGTCATAACGCACCGTGCCGCCGGTCGGGGTGTCCAGCCCGCCCAGAATATTGAGCAGCGTAGACTTGCCGCTGCCTGACGGCCCCAGCAGCACGACGAATTCACCCGCGTACAAATCCAGATCCACCCCGCGCAGGGCCTGGACCTCGACTTCGCCCATCTGGTATATCTTGGTCAGGCTGCGTGCCTCGAACATCAGACGCGCATCGGTGCCCCGTTCCGGATAAGTCATGATATTTGCCCGTGCAATACATCAAAACCTTTAATCTGGCTCACGTCAAAGCGCCAGATTTATCGCTGATTTCTGGTTAAAGCTGTAGATCTAACAGATTACCTGCGCGACTCCCATCAGTCATCATCGCTGCCGGCAGCGCTTTGCTGTTATGCCATCCGCCCCCGGCGAACAGGTCATCCATTTTGGATAATCCCTTGTTTCATATTGCGTATTGCGCGCCAGTGACAATAGCACCTCCGGCCTGAACAGACAACGTAAGGAAATTTGAGGACGATCCTGATTTTTCCATAGGCCGAAATACATAGGCTGTTCGGCATATTGACACCCTCACTCAACGCGGGGAGACTGACACATTACTCGAAGCAATCATCAAAGCCCGACACAAACCAGCTCCAAGGTGTGCTTCACCATTTACCAACCAGATGCGCAAAAATCACGCAAGCATCTGATATTGAACATATTTTTGTTTAAAACAGAATAGCCACCTGTCCCGGATAAAAGTTGAGTTGTTTATTGGGGGCTACATTTGACCAGGGGTTTCCGTTTACCAACCAAAGGAGCGTTTATGAAACCAATATTCGTTTGGGACAACAACCCACCCGACTCGATGTCGAAAGAGCGTATCGAAAGTAATCTTGCTTCGGCGCTAGAACTTGCTAATACGCGCAACTTAGAGCCAGCAAAACTTGAGCTCCACCTGTCATTAGATAAGTCGCAAACCCGCATTGATGCAATTGGGTACGACCAAACCAGAAAGCCATTATTCATTTGTGACTGCGCACCAGTGGGTGAAGGGGCTGCTTATTATTGCTATTACTATGGCGAAGAGGATCATCGAAAATCTCAATTCGCAAACCTTCAATATCCCTGATTTGGTAAGCATAGGTGCCTATTGACACATACCCCCTAACCGTACGCTGAAGCGGGACTGAGCCAAAGCGCGCAACCTTTTAATTTTACGTTATGTTTTCCTGGGGACTAGGTGATGAACGTTGGACTATGGGCTGCACTAATCGGAATCTGCGCAGGGACAATTGGATACTGGTTTACTACATTTTCAATGCAACCGATCCTGAGATATAGAGACCTTAGAAATCAAGTCTTAATGGATTTCATATATTACGCTCAGGTAATAAACGCAGAAGGACTCAATGAAAAGATGCAAGCACTCCACAGCGAGCGACGCCTTGCGAATCGAAAAACATCTGCGGGGCTATCTGCAGCCGTCTTGGATCTGCCACGGTGGTATCTTAAGTATTTAACTCGGAAAGGGTTAGCTCCGGGAGCAGCTGCAAGGCATCTAATCGGGTATTCGAATACAACAGATGATAATCAGGCGCAAAAAATCGAAGATGCAATACGAAGAAAACTCGGTTTACCACTGGACACATAACATGGTCAGGTCATCGGGTCAGACTCGAATTCCCATTGCAAGTAATTTGGCTGGTTCTATTTACCGATAGCCAGTCGATTCAAATTTTGTTGATGCGCGCCATGCATGCCGCCCTCATCCCCTGTGCGCCGCCGAGTAGCGGAGGCTGGTCAGGGGGTGTCGGCGAGCACTGTTCATTCAGAAATAAGGCGGCCTTATCGCCTATATTTCGTGGGAATGCCCTTGCGGCATTTGAGCTCCACAGCGGGGCGCGGTTTGTGCGCACCGCCAGGGCGAGTTGCGCAGCCGCCTGATCAGACGAGCAACGGAAGGAACCGCAAAGCGGCGGCAAACCGGGGTCGCCTTTTCTTTCGCTGCTTTCTTTTGGCGACTCAAAAGAAAGCAGCCAGTTGCCGGTCTGCCACCGGCTAAAAAATCTCTGCGGGACCGCACCCCGCCTTGCCGCCGAGCTACACCCGGTAAAAAATTAACCGTGCATATCGTTTCTTCGTTCCCGTAAACTTTCAGAACAAACGTTTTGTCCGCTGATAAAACAACTAGCCATTCGGCTGATGAAACTACTAGCCATTCCACTAAGCCAGCAAGCTGGCAAGTGGCTGGTTATAAGCTGGCAAACAACGCCAGCCAAGCCGCTGGTTATTCGCGGAATATTTGTCATTGCTGGATTCCGGCCTGATGAAACAACTAAGTATTGACTACGCAGTCAAAAAACGACTGCCAAGTCACTACTTATGCGCCGGAATGACGGAATTAAATTCAAGCCGCAAAGCAGCCAGTTGCCGGTCTGCCACCGGCAAAAAAATCACCCCTCCCTGTTCCTCATGTGATCGGCGACCTTGGACAACGCGATGGAAATCTCGACTTTCAGCCCCTCGTCTTCGACCACCTCGTCCAACGCCTGATTCATGCACAGCATCCACTGGTCGCGCTCGGTATCGCCGATACTGAAGGGAAAATGACGACGGCGCAGCATCGGGTGACCGAACTCTTCGACGAACAATTGCGGCCCGCCCATCCAGCCGGATAAAAACTTGAACAGCTTATCATTCGCGCCTTGCAAGCTTTCGGCGTGCATCTTGCGGATGCCGTAAGCTTCCGGCAGTTCATCCATCAGATGGTAAAAGCGATCCACCAGCGCATGGATTTTTTCCGCTCCGCCGATGCGTTGATAATGTGTGATGACGGGAAGATCGATGCTCATATTTACCACTCTCTAAATGAAAAACCCAAGCCGAACGTGGTCTGGCGGTGGTTGTAGTCAATCAGACTCTCACCAAAACCCGACGTGATTTGTGCATGTAAGCGTGACGCATTGCCCAGTGCGATCGGCAACGACCAGTCGAACTGGGCGAAACCACGGTTTTGTCCCATGCGAAGATTGTTGCGCAGCAGGAGAACTGCCGCCTGCGATTTATCGGCAGGCTCCCAGCGCGCAACCACATCGGCAACGCCGATATAAGCGGTGAGGTCGGGATTGTCGTCTTGCAAGGACTTTTCCGGAAGCCGATACCAGCCGCGCGCCAGAATAGACGTGCTGTTGTTCCACTCCCAGCCGCCCTGCACATAGACACGATTCCAGCTGCGCGATTCAGGTACGCGATGTCCATTCGACTGGTGCGAAAAACCCAGATTAACCAGCTTCAATCCAGATTCATTGCCCGTACCGAAGGTGGCGATCAGCTCCGGCTCGTAATTCGTTTCGCGGAACGGCGAAGAATTGCGCGCATTGAGCAGCTGCCAATTGGATTGCTGTGTATAAGCCCCCCACACGCGCAATGTCTTGAAATCCAGAATATTGATATCCCGCTGGCTGCCGATATCCGCCTTGAAACTAAACTGGAATTTTGCTTCCTGCGCGTCAAGATCATTAGACACCAGCGTAGTGTGGCCGATGGCGGGCGAAGCTGGCATGTTGTTGACGTTATTGGTTTTCCTCAGCAGCAAATAGCTTTGCCGGTGCGGGATAAGACGACCCAACCGGCTTTCGTCGTGGCTGGTACGGTCATCCAGATTCCAGGTTCTGGTCAGGTAGGATCGCGCAGCTTTGGGCCTGGGCAACACGGCAGGTACTGCATCATCATCCTGAAGCGCGCTGGTTTCAGGCCGCAATAGCACGGGCGCGGAGGCTGGAGATGCCGCATTATCGAAACATTTCAGGCGTTCTGCATCGTTGTTCTGAAAAGTCTTTGCACACAGCGCAAAAGCCTCACTGCCGGCCCACGCAGGCTGCAACGTAAATAAACAAGCGACGATACACGCTATTGCTCTGAATTCATTAGTATTTTTCATCATACAGGATTTGTTTATGATAACGGGAAACGCGCCAGCACCCGGTAACTCACACCACTGCCTTGTTGTTCCGATTGCAGCAACACAAAATTTTCTATCCGCCAACGCACCGGCGGCATTTCTGGCAACGGATCGTCCGTCCAGCGCGCATTGCGCAGCAGTGTGACATGCGGCTTGTATTCGCGCTGCTCAAATTTGAAGCGATGCATGAGTAAATGCCGTTCCAGCTCGCATACCAGTTGCAGCAGTTGCGGCGGTACAGCATCGGGCGCGGCATACAGAATATGGTTGTGCCCCCAGTAGCGCGCCCGATCGAAACATAAATCAAAGCATTCCGCACTGACTTCTTCGGCGGCCAATTTTACCGACTCCAGCCTGTCCACCGCCACTTCGCCCAGAAAAACCAGCGTGGCATGCAAGGTTTCCGTGCGCATCACACGCCCGCCGCACAAGGCTTTCAGCGCGACCTGCCAGTCGACCAGCCCGCGACGTTCGGTGCCGGTTGGCCAAAATGCAAAAAAGATGCGAGCGGTATCAGTATCCATAATGGGTTGCTATTTTATCCGCAATCAGGTCAGGGTCGAGCGATACGCTGCAATAAGGTAAAATACGCGCCAGACAAATAAACCTGGAAACAGCGACTGAATCCACAGATTAAATAGATTCACACAGATTTCAAGACAATTACCTATGATCGAATCCGTGATTGTTTTAATCCTGGTCAATCTGCGTAATCTGATGGAACAACTAAGTATTGGACTAAGGCGCAAATAACTGTGTCTAAGCCACTACTAATGTGGACAACTGTTTTTCAGGGCAAAGGAATATCATGACCGTGCGTTTACGTGAAATCCCCTACAACTACACTTCGTTTTCCGACCGCGAGATCGTACAGCGGCTGCTGGGAGGCGAAGCATGGGACATCATCAACACCTTGCGTGGCGAAAGACGCACGGGGCGCTCTGCGCAAATGCTCTATGAGGTGCTGGGCGACATCTGGGTCGTATCACGCAATCCGTATTTGCAGGACGACCTGCTCGGCAACCGCAAACGGCGCAAAGCGCTGATCGACGCGCTGCATCACCGGCTCAATGCGATTGAAGATCGCCGCCAGGACAATCAGGTCGTCAAACGCCTGCTGGAACTGGCGCGCATTGCGGTCGATCAGTTTTCTGACGAATTCGAGCAAACGCTGCAACTGCGCAAACGCGCGCTGCGTGAACTGAGCCGCATCACACGCCGCGACAACATCCAGTTCGACGGACTGGCGCGCGTCTCGCATGTGACCGACGCGACCGACTGGCGCGTGGAATATCCGTTCGTTGTGCTGCATCCCGACACGGAACAGGAAATTGCGGCCCTGGTGCGCGCCTGTATCTCGCTTAAACTCACCATCGTGCCGCGCGGCGGCGGCACCGGATATACCGGCGGTGCGGTGCTGCTGGATAAATTCTCGGCGGTCATCAACACCGAAAAACTGGATACCATCTCAAAAATAGAACAAACCGTCCTGCCGGGCCTTACCGAGCCCTACGCCACCATCCATTGCGGTGCAGGTGTGGTCACACGCCGCGTGATGGAAGCTGCGGAAAACAACGGCCTGGTATTCGCGGTCGATCCCACCTCGGCGGACGCCTCCTGCATCGGCGGCAACGTGTCGATGAACGCAGGCGGCAAGAAGGCTGTGCTGTGGGGCACGGCGCTGGATAACCTGGCCAGCTGGCGCATGGTCACACCCGACGGACTGTGGATGGAGGTCGAACGACTGAACCACAACCTCGGCAAGATCCACGATGTACCCAGCACCACTTTCCGCATCAGCCGTTTCGAAGTAGACGGCAAGACGCCGCACGGCGCGCCTGAAATCCTGACGATAGCCGGCAGCGCGTTCCGCAAGGCCGGACTTGGCAAGGACGTGACCGACAAGTTCCTGTCCGGTCTTCCCGGCATTCAGAAGGAAGGCTGCGACGGCATCATCACCTCGGCGCGCTTCATCCTGCATCGCGCCCATACTCACACCCGCACCGTGTGTCTGGAATTTTTCGGCCAGGTCAGGGAAGCCGTACCCGCCATTGTCGAAATAACAAACTATTTCGACCGCTCCCGGAAACCGGGAACGGAAAATGGTAAACCGGCAGCTTTCCTTGCCGGACTGGAACATCTGGACGAACGCTATCTCAAGGCGGTGGGCTATGCCACCAAATCCCGTCGCGGCACGCGGCCCAAGATGGTGCTGGTAGCCGACGTGGTGAGCGACGATGCGGATGCCGCAGCAATGGCCGCCTCTGAAATCGTGCGTCTGGCCAATCTGCGCCACGGCGAAGGTTTTATCGCGGTCTCAGCCGATGCGCGCAAAAAATTCTGGCTGGACAGAGCGCGCACCGCCGCCATCGCCAAACACACCAACGCCTTCAAAATCAATGAAGACGTGGTTATCCCGCTGCCGCGCATGGGCGATTACTGCGATGGCGTGGAACGCATCAACATCGAGCTGTCTTTATTCAATAAAATCAAGTTATTGGACGCACTCGATGAATTTTTCTCGGGCAGCTTGCCGCTGTATTACCAGGACGACAAACAACTGGGCGATGCCGAGCTGCTGGGCAATCGCGCTCAGGAGGCCAAAAAATTACTGGCTGATGTACGCACCCGCTGGGAATGGCTCAAAGACAATCTGGATGAACCCAGTTCAGAGTTTGCAGTTTTCAGTTTCCCGTTAGAGTCAAAAACTGAAAACACTAAACTGCAAACCGAAAACCGCGAAGCGCAAACCGAAAACGGCAAACCTGCAACGGTTTTTGAGGCCCTGCAGAATCACTCGATCCGCGCGTCGTGGAAGCAGGAGCTGCGTGACCCGTTGCGCCACCTGTTCAGCGGCAGCACCTATCAGCCCGTGCTGGATGGATGCACTGCGATTCACCAGCAGGTGCTCAAGGGCCGGGTTTTTGTAGCCCTGCACATGCATGCGGGTGACGGCAACGTGCACACCAATATACCGGTGAACTCGGACAACTACGAGATGCTGCAACAGGCCTACCGGGCAGTGGACCGCATCATGCAGTTGGCGAAAGACCTGGGCGGCGTCATTTCCGGCGAGCACGGCATCGGCATTACCAAGTTCGATTTCCTTGACGAAGAAGAGATCGCACCGTTCATTGCCTACAAACAGAAGATCGATCCGGAAGGCCGCTTCAACAAGGGAAAACTGCTGCCGGGCAGCAACCTTGAGCGTGCTTACACCCCCAGCTTCAACCTGATGGAACTGGAAAGCCTGATACTGGAGAAGAGCGAACTGGGCGAGATTGCCGACTCGATCAAGGATTGCCTGCGTTGCGGCAAGTGCAAGCCGGTGTGCACCACCCATGTGCCGCGCGCCAATCTGCTGTATTCGCCACGCAACAAAATACTGGCTACCTCCTTGCTGGTCGAGGCCTTCCTGTATGAAGAACAGACGCGGCGCGGCATTTCCATCCAGCATTTCGACGAATTCAACGATGTGGCCGACCACTGCACGGTATGCCACAAATGCCTGAATCCTTGTCCTGTGAACATCGACTTCGGCGATGTCTCGATGGCGATGCGCAACTTCCTGCGCAAGCAGGGCAAGAAGAAGTTCAACCCGATTGCCGCTACCTCCATGTTGTACCTGAACACGACCGACCCTGCCACCATCAAACTGATGCGCAAGGTAATGATCGAATGGTCGTACAAGGCGCAGCGCATCGGGCACCAGATCGGCAAACGTCTGGGACTGTTTAAAAAGCAGACCGCCCACCCGCCCGCAACGGTGGGCAAGCCGACCATTCAGGCACGGGTGATTCACTTTATCAACAAGCCGATGCCGGGCAACTTGCCGAAGAAGACTTCGCGCGCGCTGCTGGATATTGAAGATAACAGCGTCATCCCGATCATCCGCAATCCGCAGCTATCAGGCGAAGATGCCGAGGCGGTGTTTTACTTCCCTGGTTGCGGTTCGGAGCGACTGTTCGGTCAGGTGGGGCTGGCCACGCAAGCCATGTTGTACCAGGCAGGTGCGATTACCGTCCTGCCGCCCGGCTATCTGTGCTGCGGATATCCGCAGAATGCCTCAGGCCAGGGAGATAAAGCCAGTCAGATCACCACCGACAATCGCGTGCTGTTCCATCGCGTTGCCAACACGCTGAACTATCTGGATATCAAGACGGTGATCGTGTCTTGCGGCACCTGCATGGATCAGCTGCAGAAATACCAGTTCGACAAGATATTCCCCGGCTGCCGGCTGCTCGACATTCACGAATATCTATTAGAGAAGGACGTAAAACTGGCGGGCGTGCAAGGTACGCGCTACATGTATCATGAGCCTTGCCACTCGCCGATGAAAACCTATCAGACGCAAAAGGTAGTGGACACGTTGATGGGCACTTCTGTGCCGATCAACGAACGCTGCTGCGGTGAATCAGGCACGTTCGGCGTGGCTCAGCCGCACATCGCCACCCAGGTGCGTTTCCGCAAGGAAGAAGAAATGAAGAAGGGCGCGGACGCGTTGCGTGCCGATGGCTTTGACGGTGACATCAAGATCCTCACCTCCTGCCCTGCCTGCCAGCAAGGCTTGTCGCGCTACAACGAGGACAGCGACACCAGCTCCGATTACATCGTGGTTGAAATGGCCAAACATCTGCTGGGTGAAAACTGGCTACCTGACTTTGTTGCCAAGGCGAACAATGGAGGCATCGAGCGTGTTCTACTGTAAACGAACTTTAAACGACAGTTTCGGCGCAGACTACCTTCGGTTTAACGGACGAAGCCAAAACTGGATGGCGGACTTCGTTGAAAAGGCGAACAACGGAGGCATCGAGCGTGTTCTACTGTAAGTTTACCGTTTTCAGTTTACGGTTTCCGGTTCCCGGTTTACAGTTCGCAGCACACGGCTTACCGAAACTGCCAACCGAAAACTCAAAACTGTAAACCGCGAACTTGCTTCTATGCTGACGCTGCCACTTGAACCGACTGACGACCGTGCCAATCCGATTTTCAAGGATGCGGCCGGCTGTGCGCTATGGTTGAATCAATTACAACTAACCAACCTGCAACAGGCTCACGGCCGTCTGCTCACCCAGATCAACGAATTAAACCGCTACCCGATGCGTGCGCTGGAACGCCTGGGTAGCCTGGAATTGTTAAGGGAGACAGTCGGTCACGTACAAGACGAACTGGCCAAAAAACTGATAGCCAAACCGTTACCGTTAAATAAGAGCGAACTGGCGGTATTTATGTCCGTCGTGCAACTCTGGCAGGCAATGGTGACGGGCTATCAGCGCGGCTTACAAGACTATATCTCTGGCGACAAATCGCTCGTGGTACACGGTGCGCTGCTGTGCCAGCGCTGCCTGCACTACAGCGGCATGATGATCTTCGAGTACCAGCGCACCGGTTACGAATTCGGCCCCGGATTGTGGCGTCAACTTCACGAACTATATGCTTTTGCCGAGCAACAAGACTTACATCAAACCGAGGTTACCGACCCTTCATGCGACCGGCAAACAAGCTGCGCCGGCAGTTATGTCAGAACGCTGCTGGCCTGTTATGCCAGCCCCGCGCAAATGACACGCTGGCAAGTACAACAAATGGATCGCTGGCTGTCGGCATGGAGCAATTCGGTGACCGTCGCGCACCGCTATACCCTGAGCCGGAATGACGCTCAGCCGCTGGCAGCCGACTTGTCGGGTACACAAGGCTTGCAACGCGCTGAAGGGTTGCCGCATAACGATACCCTGCGTTATCTGGCGATGGTGCCATTGAGCAAACTGTTACGGGTCAAGACCATCCTGTTGCAGCAGGGCCAGACGCCACAACAAGTGGGACTGGGCGACAAACAAGACAGGCATGCCTGCCTTGAACTGCTCACTTTGTTGCATCAGTGCTGGTGCGAAAACAGACCTCAACGATCGTGTGAGCGGCGGCAAGTCAGCCTGCACGCAGCGCTTTGCCACACCCCGGCTGTCATCTATGCCCAGTTAACCGGCCAGCCCTTTCAGCAGCCTGACCGCAACGTTGCAATGCCAGGCCATGCAAAACCCGGCCTGCAGGAACTGGAAAACTGGCAAATTAAAAATGAAAGCATCATGGGGGCTTGCCTGATCCGTGATGATTTGATTGGCGAAGGCGTGAGATGCAAACAGCTGATCGCATTTCGCCGCAATAATGCGCAGTCTTTCATACTGGGTGCAATAGTCTGGACGAGGGTTATGACAAACGGCAAGCTGCAAATGGGTGTCAAATATCTGCCCGGCAAGCCTGAACCTGTACGCATCCATACATCCGGCATCAACCCGTCCAAACAGGTGGCGCCGGCCTTTCTGCTGCCCGCCTTGCCATCACTCAATACCCCAGCCAGCCTGATTATTCCGCGCGACTGGTTCGACGCCGGACGTGTAATCGAGGTATTGCATCAGGATGGCAAAGTGTTAATCGCCCATCTGGGCTTCAGCGTGGAACGCGGGCTGGATTATGAACGAGTCAGCTTCACGGCGAAAAACTAAAGTTTTCAGAGAACAGGAAACAGGCAGCAGGAAACCGGTTTTTATGCGATGCGTTTTTCCGGAAACACCAGCAAAAATGTACTGCCGCATCCTTCCTCGCTGACAACTTCAAGACGGGCCTGATGGCGCAGTGCGATATGTTTGACGATAGCCAGACCCAGCCCGGTGCCACCCGTTCCGCGTGAACGGCTGCGATCCACGCGGTAAAAACGTTCGGTCAGACGCGGTATGTGTTGCGCTTCGATGCCGATGCCGCTGTCTTGTACCGAGAATACCGGCTGTCCTGCTCGCACCGACCAGCGCAACTTTATCGAACCACCGTCCGGCGTGTAGCGAACTGCGTTGCTGACCAGATTGCTGAACGCACTGCGCAACTCCTCGCGGTTACCGGACAACCTGACAGGCCCTGTCATTTCCAGACTGTGCTGATGTCGTCCGCCGCTCAACAACTGCCCGTCATGATAAACCTCGCCCACCAAGGCCTTTATGTCGACTATCTCGGATTGCAAGGGGCTATGATCACTTTCCAGGCGTGACAAGGTCAGCAAATCCAACACGAGATGATCCATGCGGCGCGTCTGCTCAGCCATCAGATGCAAGGCGCGCTGTATCTTTTCGTGGGAAAGATCAGGCATATCCTGCAGATTTTCGACAAAACCATTCACCACCGTCAAGGGCGTGCGCAACTCATGAGAGACGTTCGCAACGAAGTCCCGGCGCATGGTTTCGATGCGCTCCAGCTGGGTGATATCGCGACTGATCAGCAACCGCTTGTTGCCACCGTAAGAAATCAGCTTGATGGACAAAACCATATCGTCGTGACGCGCCGGTCTCATGACCAGCGGCACGCTGAAATTTCCTGCATGCAGATAGTCGATGAATTCCGGCTGGCGCACCAGATAGGTGATGTCCTGCAGGATGTCACGCTGCGCATTGAGACCGAAGTGCTGCTCGGCGAGCGGATTGCACCATTCGATGCGGTTAGCTTCATTGAGACTCGCCACCCCCTCCGGCAACGCGGCGGTGGCCTGCTCGATATTCAGCAACTCGCTGGCCAGTTTCTGCTTGGTCTCGTTATGCCGACGGACCATTTTGTAGAGCCCGGAAAACACGTCATCCCAGATACCGCCGGCTTCAGGAATCGTTTCCAGACGCGCATCATTCAGCCATAGCCCCAGTTTATACAGCTGACGCGCACGGTAGCCCATCACCAGCAGCAACACCAGCAACATGAATACCAGTGCGACCGGAACCGAAAACAGAGCCCACAACGGCAATGCCGCTAACGCGCCATAAAGCACCGGCAGACTCACCCTCAACCAGAAATCCTGCAAGGCAATCACTCTCTAAATAAAACAACTAAGTATCTGATAAAAATAAACAATCACTGCCAGGACCACTACTTATAATTGGTTGAAAAACGATAGCCGCTGCCGCGCACCGTCTGGATCAGGCCGTCCAGCCCGGTCTCCTCAAGCGAGGCACGCAGTCGGCGGATATGCACATCTACCGTGCGCTCCTCGACGAAAACCTGTGTGCCCCAAACCTGATCGAGCAATTGCGTTCGACTATACACACGCTCAGGGTGCGTCATGAAAAAATGCAACAGGCGAAACTCCGTCGGACCCAGTTCCACAGATACCCCCTGCGCCATTACGCGATGCGAAGTCGGTGACAGCTCCAGGCCGCCGGCCGCCACTTTATCATCCGACAAGGTAGGTATGTGACGGCGCATCACGGCGCGTATTCGCGCCATCAATTCACGCGGCGAGAACGGCTTGGTGATGTAATCATCCGCGCCGGATTCCAGCCCCAGCACCTTGTCGCGTTCATCGCCGCGTGCAGTCAGCATGATGATAGGAATATCGCGGGTTTGCTCTTCACTGCGCAACTGACGGGCCAGCACCACGCCACTGGTGGAGGGCAACATCCAGTCCAGCAAAATCAGATCGGGTGCATGGTCGCGTATCTGTTGCCATGCTTCTTCTGCATCCCCTGCGCGTAGCGCCACAAACCCGGCCTGCGCGACATTAAAAACCAGCAATTCCTGGATCGCCGGTTCGTCTTCTACAATCAGAATCTTAGCGCTCATCATTACTCCTTCGGTTGAGTGTGCCAGAGTATGAAGAATTTGTGACAGTATGATGACAGTAATTAAGTTTTAGCATGTGCAGAGTGATGGCGACGCATCCGGTTTGGCAACAGTGAGCCCATCAGCATGCCCGCCACGCTCGACAGCAAACCTACCATTTGTGGCGGCCAGATGGTGCCGGTATAAAATTTTTCCATCAGCAACCAGGAAAACAACCCCAGCACGATCGATACCAGCGCGCCCTGATTGTTGGCACGCTTCCAGTAAAGTCCGAAAGCCAGCGGCACAAAAGCACCCACCAGCGTGATCTTGTAGGCATTTTCGACCATCTTGAAGATGCTCGCATTGGAGTTCAGCGCGAACCACAGCACGATACAACCGAACGTCAGCACAATGATGCGCATGGTGCGCAGCATCTGGCTGTCACTCATGTGCTTCAACGCAAAGTGCTTGAGAATATTCTCGGTAAACATCACCGAGGGCGCCAGCAATGTGGCTGAAGCCGTACTCATAATCGCGGAGAGCAGTGCGCCGAAGAAAAACACCTGAGCCACCAGCGGCGTATGCGTCAAAATCAGGTTGGGCAACACCATCTGCGAATCAGCAGCAATCATATCGCCAAACACCTTGGGATCGATCAGGGTCGCCGAATAGGCCAGAAACATCGGCACAAAGGCAAAGCCGAAATACAGCACACCGCCCAGCACCGAGCCACGCACCGCCGTCTTCTCATTCTTGGCCGAAGTGATGCGCTGAAATACGTCCTGTTGCGGGATGGAACCCAGCATCATGGTCAGCGCTGCGCCGACAAAAGGTATCCAGACCTCATAGCCTCCCTGCGGAAAGAGTTGCAGGCGACCGGATTCTTTAGCATGACTGATGACATGAGCCGCGCCGCCTGCATCGCCGCTGACCAGCACGGCGATCAGCAGCATGCCCGCCATGATGACCGTCATCTGCACAAAATCCAGCAAGGCTACCGACCACATACCGCCGAACATGGTATAGCCCAGCACGATGGCCGTGCCGATCACCATCCCGGAAGTTTGTGCAATCGCCCCACCGGTCACCAGATTGAATACCAGGCCCAATGCCGTCACCTGCGCCGACACCCAGCCGAGATAGGAAATCATGATGCAGATGGTCATGATCAGCTCCACCGTCCGGCTGTAACGCGCCCGGTAGTAATCACCGATGGTGAGCAGGTTCATACGGTACAGGCGGCCGGCGAAAAATAGCCCTGCGATGATCAGACAAAGGCTCGCGCCGAACGGATCAGCTACCACGCCGCTCAGGCCGTCTTTTACAAAGGTAGCAGAAATCCCCAGCACCGTTTCCGCACCGAACCAGGTTGCAAACACCGTAGCGGTCACCACAGGCAGAGGCAGATTGCGCCCGGCAACGACAAAGTCACGCGCATTGTGTACCCGCGTCGAGGCATAGACACCGATGCCGATGGAAAACAACAGGTAGATGACGACAAAGCCGATCAACATAAAGGACACAAAATAATTGAAAATGAAAAATGGGCAACGGGATCGATTTTAACGAAAAAGGCCACCGCGAGGGTGGCCTTCAACATCACTTCCCTCTGCCAGAGGGAAGGTAAATTACAGTTCCTGAGCGTGATCGGCCAGATATTTAGCCACACCTTCAGTTGATGCATTCATGCCTGCCTTGCCCTTGTTCCAGCCAGCCGGGCAAACTTCGCCGTGTGCTTCGTGGAATTGCAGCGCGTCGACCATGCGCAGCATTTCATCGATGTCGCGACCCAGCGGCAGATCATTCACCACCTGATGACGCACCACACCTGCCTTGTCGATCAGGAACGAACCGCGATAGGCCACGCCGCCTGCCGCTTCCACATCGTAAGCCTGGCAGATTTCGTGCTTGATGTCAGCAACCAGCGGATAACCAACCTGACCGATACCGCCCTTGTTGATCGGCGTATTTTTCCAGGCCAGATGGGTGAATTGTGAGTCGATCGATACACCGATCACCTCTACGCCACGGCTCTTGAATTCATTCAGACGGTGATCGAATGCGATCAACTCAGAAGGACAAACAAATGTAAAATCAAGAGGATAGAAGAAAACGACTGCCGCTTTGCCAGCGATGTAGCTCTTCAGGTTGAACGATTCGTTGATTTCGTTATTGCCCATTACCGCAACAGCGGTAAAGTCAGGTGCTGCATTGCCTACGAGAACTGCCATGTTTATCTCCTGAGGGTTGAGTGAATTGGGTGACGCAATTTAGGCGATTAGCGGCATGGCGTCAACCTTGTACTGGGTGTGGAATTCAACTACCTGTGACCGCGAACTGAACGCGGTGCAACTGCGCATACACGCCACCCTTTGCGAGCAATTCGGCGTGCGTACCGATTTCAGCGATTTCGCCTTTTTGCAACACGACAATCCGGTCGGCTTTTTCGATCGTGGACAGACGATGTGCGATCACCAGCGTAGTGCGGCCCTGCATCAGGGTTTCAAGCGCTGCCTGCACATGGCGCTCGGATTCGGAATCCAGCGCTGAGGTCGCCTCATCTAGGATCAGCACAGGCGCATCCTTGAGAATCGCGCGGGCAATCGCAATGCGCTGGCGCTGACCGCCGGACAGCTTCACGCCGCGTTCACCCACCAGCGTATTCAAACCTTCCGGCCATTCGCGGATAAATTCCATCGCGTGCGCTGCGGTTGCTGCGGCGATGATTTCTTCCTCTGCGACCACCCGCATCTGCCCATAGGCGATGTTGGCCGAAATCGTATCGTTGAACAGCACCACTTCCTGACTGACCAGGGCGATGTTGGAACGCAGGCTGGTAAGCGTCAGATCCGTCAGGTTATAGCCATCCAGGCGAATTTCGCCGCCGGTCGCCGTATAAAAACGCGGCACCAGATTGGCCAGCGTCGTCTTGCCGCTGCCGGACGCCCCGACAAAGGCGACATTCTCTCCGGCACGGATATCCAGCCGGATATTTTTCAGCACCGGGCGGGCGTCCTGAGCATAGCTAAACTGCACGTTGTCGAAGTGCAGCTCGCCTCGTGCGCGTCCTATCTCGACACGACCTTCATCCTGTTCACCCAGCGTGTCGAGCAAGGCAAACACGCTCTCCGCCGCCGCTAAACCCCGTTGCAAATATTCGCTCACGCCGGTCAGGCGCTTGAGCGGCGCGGTCAGCATCAACATCGCCATGATGAACGAGACAAAACCGCCGACCGTGACTTCATCGGCATTGGATTGCAACGTAGCCAGATACACCACCACCGCCAGGGCGACTGCCGCGACCATCTGCACGATAGGCACGTTAGCTGCTGCGGCTGATGCCTGCTTCATCGCATGACGGCGCACCCAGTTGGCCTGCTCATGAAAGCGGTCGCGTTCGTATTGCTGGCCGCCGAACAGCTTGACCACCTTATGCGCCGAGACGCTTTCTTCGATCACTTGCGTCATGTCCCCCATAGACTGCTGGGAATCGCGGCTGGACAGACGCATACGTTTGCTGATGGTACTGATGATCACGGCGATGACCGGCGCCATCAGCAGCGTGAGCAGGGTCAGCTTCCAGTTGAGATAAAACAGCCAGCCCAGCAAACCGATCATGACGATGGTGTCGCGCACCGAAATAGTCACCACTACCGTCGCTGCATTGGTGACCTGTGTTACATCGTAAGTCAGTTTAGAGAGCAGCGAACCGGTGGCATGTTCGTCGTAAAAGCCGGTCGGCAGGCACAGCAGTTTGCGGAACATCTCCTCGCGCAAATCCATCACCAACTTGTTGCCGACCCAGCTGATCGCAAAAGTGCCGACAAACGTGGCGATGCCGCGCACCAGAAATATCAGGATGATGACCACTGGCACAATGCGCATCATCGCCTGGTCCTTGTGGACAAACGTACCGTCCAGCATCGGCTTCATCAGGGCTGGCACCAGCGGCTCGGTTGACGCAACCACCATCATGCCGAGCAGTGAAATTGCAAAGACGCGCCAATAGGGTTTGACGTATTTCAGGAGGCGGAAATAGAGCTGGGTGCTGGATAAATTCATAGTCCGCACTTTATCAGAAAAGTGCCTCGTCCGGCAGCCACGTGCCGGCTACGACTGGACAGCGCGGAGGAGCGCTGCTAGTCTGCCTGCGCCTTCATTAAAAAACAACTGTCCACAGATTACGCAGATTACCCAGGATTAATCAAAGGACAATGTGTCGGCATCAACTAACCCGTTGGCTGAAATTTGTATCATCGGCTTTTGCCTTTAAATCTGTGCGAATCCATATAATCTGATAAAACAACTAGCCATCCCACTAAGCAACCATAAGACGGTTGCAAAGTGGTTGGTTATGCGGATTCATTTGCCATTTTAATATTCATTCACACTACAGATCATGTTGCAAGAACTGCGTTTATTCCTCACCGCCATACAATTCTTCACGCGCATCCCGGTGCCCGCGTGGGTGGGCCATTCCGCACAGCAACTGGCCCAGGCATCACGCTATTTCCCGCTAACAGGTATCTGCGTCGGCCTGCTTTGTGCAGCCTCGCTATGGTTGGCAGCCCTTGTATTGCCGCTACCGCTGGCGGTGGGGCTCTCCATGACCGCAGGCATCCTCATCACCGGCGCATTCCACGAAGATGGCCTCTCCGACTTTGCCGACGGACTGGGCGGCGGTTTTACACGCGAAAAGGCGCTGGCGATCATGAAAGATTCACGCGTCGGTGCCTATGGCGCCATCTCGCTGATACTGGTGCTGCTGTTGAAATACCAGGCGCTGGAATCCCTTTGCGGCACGCATACACTGCTGTTCGCAGCCGCAGCATTGATCGCCGCACACGGCTTCAGCCGCCTGATGGCTGCCAGCATCATGCTGACCCAGCGTTATATACGCGACGACGACAGCGCGCGCGCAAAACCCGCAGCACAACAGATCAGCCACGCCAGTTTCACTATCGCGCTGCTCACCGGCATCTCACCACTGGTCTTGCTCTATGCCGCAGGCGCGCATACCTCCAGCCTGCTTGCTGCGGTCGCCGCCGCATTGCTGATGCGCGCCTATCTTGCCTGGCGATTACAAAAACGGCTAGGCGGCTACACCGGCGACTGCCTGGGTGCGGTGCAGCAACTCACTGAACTGGTGTTTTATCTGGGTTTGCTGGCAGCCTTCTGATGCAGACACTGTATTTGATTCGCCACACCCGGCCTGATATCGCGCCCGGCATCTGTTACGGGCAGCTCGACATCGATGTAGCTGACAGCTTCGGGGAGGAAGCAAACACAGTGCTGAACTTGCTGCCCCCCCTGGATATGATCATCACCTCTCCGCTGCTGCGCACCCGCAAACTTGCCGAGTTTTTAGCGAAAACAGTAAACTGCAAACAGCAAACTGATACCCGCCTGATGGAAAAGCACTTCGGTGAATGGGAAGGCAAGTCGTGGGATCACATTGAGCGCAGCGAGATCGACGCCTGGGCTGCCGATATCATGGACTACGCCCCAGGCGGTGGCGAGTCAGCGCAGCAAGTCATGCGGCGTGTGCAAGCTTTCCTGCACACGCTTGCGCAACTGCCCCAGCGAAACATCGCGCTGGTCGCGCACGGCGGAAGCATCCGCGCCATTCTGGCGCAACTGGCTGGCATACCACTGACCGATACGCTGAACTGGAAGATTGAATATGGTGCGGTGATCGCGGCGAGAAATTAATGCCGGATGCATCCGCACTGATGATATTCAGGATCGCCACGTACGAATCGTTGCGCCAATTAGCGCCGTTCGACCCGCCATAACATAAATGCACCAATCAGCAAAAATACCCCTGTCATCGCGGTAGCACTGAGCAAGGGCTGCCAATCATTGAGCGACCCCAGGCTGGCAAACAGTCGTCCGGCGAAGTGAAACACCAGGCCCAGCACAATACCCATGAAGACCATCACACTGATACCTCCGGTGCGCCGCTGATAAGACGCAAATGGCAGTGCCAGCACCATCATCACCAGTAAAGCGAACGGGTAAACCAGCTTGTTCCACATCGCAATTTCATAGCGTGCGCTCTGTTGTCTGTTTTCTTTCAGGTGAGAGGCGTATTTGTACAAATCATAGGCAGACATTTGTTCCGGCACCACCAACATGATGCTCATAATGCCGGGAGTCAGTGCAGACTGCCACTCCTGGCTCTGCAGAGTTTGGGTACTGATACCCGTCTTATCAAAACGCGTCTGCAGCACCTCTTTCAACAGCCAGGTGCCCGTTTTGACAAAGCTTGCATGCCTGGCACGGACGATCGTCTTCAGGTGAAACGTCTCATCAAAAGTGTATATATCGATATCCGACAAACTGGTGTCCGGCATCACACTTTTTACGTTGACGAAGCTAAGGTCGTCTTTAACCCACACCCCGGAACGGAACGCCTGCAAAGAAACCTGACTATTTACGGCCTTGAGACGCAGTGTCTGCGCCATCCGCTCGGAAGGTGGCGAAATCAATTCACCGCACAGAAAACTGATCAGAACCATGGGTAGCGCAATCTTACACAGCGCGCCCAACATCTGTACGGTCGAGGCGCCGGAAGCGCGGTAGATGGTAAGTTCAGAACGTGCCGCCATTTGCACCAGCGCCACGATAGTGCCAATCAGAACCGCCACCGGAAACAATTCATAAATATGCCCCGGAATAGTCAACACCACGAACAGCACGACATAGCCCAGACTGTACTGGCCGGTACCCATCACACTAAGCTCATGAATAAAATCAAGAAAAGCAAACAACATGATGAGTGAAGCGAACACCAGTCCTACGCTGGAATATATTTCCCTGGCCAAATAACGAGTCAGCAAATTCATTTATTGAATACCCGACGCCAGGAAAACAGCGTCATACGCCAGTAGAATAACAACAGTGTAATCAACAATATAAGCGCATGAATGCCCCACAGCCCGATGCCCGGGGATAACTTCCCCTGACCTACCCAGGCATTAGTCACACTGATCATGTTGCTGTACAGCGCGTACAACACCATCGCCAGAATCATGTTCAGCGAGCGCCCGGCGCGCGGGTTAACATAGCTCAAGGTAATAGCCAGCAAGGCCAGTACCGCAGCACTGATAGGCAAACCCAAACGCCACTCCAGATCGGACAGGTTCCAGGTGGTAGGATTGCGCCACAACGCCTGCGTCGTCAGCGTGCGTGGATTGAGTATCGACGGCTTGGTCGCGGCCCCCTCGATACGCATCGCATAGCGTTCAAATTCTACAATGCGGTAATCCAGCTGACCTGGCGTTCCCTCATAACGCGTGCCATTCAACAGCACCAGAAAGCGGTCTCCGTTCGACATGGTTTCCTGTAAGCCCTCACGCGCCACCATCGTGCCCAAATGGCCATTTTGTACTGACCTTACAAAAATATTGCCAATGTGGCCGGTTCCCTCATCGACACGTTCGACAAAATAAACCCGGTCCGACTGACCCGACTCCCGGAATACGCCCGGCGTGACCGTCGCAACTTCATCGCGTCTCTCCAGTTTACTTTTATACTCGTCCGATTTTTTCATAGCCCAGGGTGACAACACCAGACTCAGCAGGGCGATCACGATCACGATGGGTGCGGCATACCAGAACACCGGGCGTATCCAGCGCGTCAATCCGATACCGGCACAAAACCACACCACCATTTCACTGTCCCGGTAACAGCGCGACAAGGTCAGTAAAATGGAGATGAACAGGCTCATCGAAAGCAGCACCGGCAGATAATTCAACGCGCTGAAACCCAGCAGCGCCAGCACACCATCCGGCGCCAGCTTGCCGCTGACCGCTTCACCCAAAAAACGAATCAGCTGGCTGATTACCACAATGCCAAGTAAAGTTGCGAAAACCAGCACGCCATTGCCAGCAAATTCGAGCACCAGGGCGCGATTAAAGTGTCCCTGACGAAACAACTTTGACTTTATGCGGGCAGTTTGCGGATAATCGGGCATCAGAACGGGAAATTGAATATAGGGAGCAACGCATGGAATTTAGCATAAAACAAAGCAGTCCGGAAAATCAGCGTAGCGCTTGCGTTGTTTTGGGCGTTTTTGAGGGCGGCCTGTTATCTCCCGCCGCACACATTCTTGACAAGGCTGCCAATCGTCAACTGAGCGACCTGATTGCACGCGGAGACATGACGGGCAAAGCCGGCAGCACCGTGATGCTCCATACCCTGTCCGGCGTATCCGCCGAGCGCGTATTGCTGGTTGGCCTGGGCAAATCTTCCGAATTTAACGCAAAACAATTTCACGACATGCTGCGCGCCACCTTTGCTGCGCTGCAAAAGACCATCTGCAAGGACGCCGCGTTGTACCTCACCGACCTTGCAGTACAGGAGCGCGATGATACCTGGAAGATCAACCAGATCGTGCTGTTAGCCGCCGAATCCGTGTACCGTTGCGACCAGCTCAAGAGCAAACCCTCGGATAAACCTGCCTTGCGCAAAATATTGCTAGGCTGCGCAAAAAAACCGGGCAATGCCGCACAAACCGCAGTTATACAGGCCAGCGCTATCGCGCGCGGCATTAAACTTGCCAAGGATCTGGGCAATTTGCCCGGCAATATCTGCACCCCGACCTATCTGGCAGAGCAAGCGAGCAAGCTGGCTGAGGCACACAAGCTCAAGGCGACCATCCTCGAAGAAAAGGATATGGAAAAACTGGGCATGCATTCCTTGCTGTCGGTCACGCGCGGCAGCCGTCAGCCCGCCAAACTGATTACGCTGGAATATCGTGGCGGCGACAAAAAGCAAAAGCCGATCGTACTGGTCGGCAAGGGTCTTACCTTCGACTCCGGCGGTATGTCGCTCAAGCCAGGCGCCGATATGGATGAGATGAAATATGACATGTGTGGCGCGGCCAGCGTGCTGGGCACCATGCAGGCGATTGCCGAAATGTCCCTCAAACTGAACGTTGTCGCGGTGATCCCGAGCAGCGAGAACATGCCGGATGGTGCAGCCAGCAAGCCCGGCGACATCGTAAAAAGCATGTCAGGTTTGACCATCGAAATTCTCAACACCGATGCCGAAGGACGGTTGATTCTGTGCGATGCGCTGACCTATGCGGCGCGTTTTGAGCCGGATACCGTGATCGACATCGCCACACTCACCGGTGCCTGCGTCATCGCGCTGGGGGGTGTCGCCAGCGGCCTGTTCAGCAACCAGGATCAGCTGGCCCGTGAGTTGTACGATGCGGCCGAATATGCAAATGACAAAGCCTGGCACATGCCGCTGTGGGACGAATATCAGTCGCAGCTGGACAGCAATTTTGCCGACATGCAGAACATCGGCGGCAGAGCTGCCGGCAGCGTGACGGCAGCCTGTTTCCTGTCACGTTTCACCAAAGATTACCGCTGGGCGCATCTGGATATCGCGGGAACGGCCTGGAAATCCGGCAAGGAAAAAGGTTCCACCGGACGTCCCGTTCCTTTGCTCACGCAATATCTGATCAACTGTTCGAATGCAAAAAAATAATGTCTTGCAGGGCGCGCGATTCATCGCGCCCGTCTTCTTTTTGTGAACACAACAGGGCGAGATGAATCGCGCCCCTACGATAGCGAAATGGAATGACATGACCAAAGTTGATTTCTATACGGGTTCTACCGACAAGCTGCGCACCGCCTGCCAGTTGAGCCATAAGGCCATGCAACACGGCCTGCACACTGTCATCAGCATGTCCGATGCTGCAAGCTGCGATGCGCTGGACCGGTTGCTGTGGCAATATCCTGACACGGCCTTCATCCCGCACTGCGATGCCACAGCCCCTGAAAGTGCGCCCGTATTTTTGAGTTGCGGTGCGGACAAATTTCCGCACCACGACATGCTGATCAGCCTGCATGACGAGTGCGTGCCATTCTTCAGTCGTTTTGAACGTGTCATCGAAATCATCGGCACGGACGAGGAAGACAGCCGGCGGGGTCGTGAACGTTACAAATTTTATCGCGATCGCGGCTATGAATTGCGCCATTTCGACTTAACCCAGGCAAATTAACCGTGACAGATTCAACATTACCGTTATTGACCGAAGTGGTGGACGATTCGTTTTCAGATGAATTGCCGATATTATTTGAAATCATCCCGGACCCCGACGAGCCCCCCGAACCGGATAACGTTCAAAACAAACCCGCTCCGCCCCGCACATTAAACGCGGAAGAGATGCAGCAACTTTTGCAGCAACTCGAGATTCATCTTGAAACCGTGTTTATCAACAAGCTCAACAAGCAACTCGAAGAACTGCAACGACTGGCCGTTGATATGGCGGTCAGCGAATTCAAGGCCGAGCTACCCAAACTGCTGCGCGATGCACTGAATAAAACAGACGCTAGTCATTAACGGTTTACGGTTTACGGTTTACGGTTTACGGTTTACGGTTTACGGTTTACGGTTTGAAAGCTCAAAACAGGAAACCGAAAACTGATAACAGTCTCTTGGCTGTATAATCTCGCCCTTCATAAAAGCTGTAACCCAGCTGTTCGCCACAAGGTATTGCAATGGAACTCACCAAAAGTTTTGAACCCAAAGACATCGAATCGCGCTGGTATCCCAAGTGGGAAGAATCAGGCTATTTCAAGGCAGGACTTGATCCAGCCAAGACCGAATCCTTCTGTATTCAACTGCCGCCGCCTAACGTAACCGGCACGTTGCACATGGGTCATGGTTTCAACCAGACCCTGATGGATACGCTGACCCGCTATCACCGGATGCGCGGCGACAACACCTTGTGGCAACCGGGCACCGATCACGCTGGCATCGCCACGCAAATCGTCGTCGAACGCCAACTGGATGGACAAGGTATTTCGCGCCATGACCTGGGTCGCGAAGCGTTCATCGAAAAAGTGTGGGAGTGGAAGAAATTTTCGGGCGACACCATCACGCGCCAGATGCGCCGACTGGGCACGTCGCCTGACTGGTCGCGCGAACGCTTTACCATGGATGAAGGCCTGTCACAGTCGGTAACCGATACCTTTGTGCGCCTGTTCAACGAAGGCCTGATCTATCGCGGAAAACGGCTGGTGAACTGGGATCCGAAGCTGCACACCGCCGTCTCCGATCTGGAAGTCGTACAGGAAGAAGAAGATGGCTTCATGTATCACATCCGCTATCCGCTGGCGGAAATTGACGCCCTGCACGGCCTGACTCATCTGACAGTCGCCACCACCCGCCCCGAGACCCTGCTGGGCGACGTCGCAGTAATGGTGCATCCTGAAGACGAACGTTATCAGCACCTGATCGGCAAGATGGTGCGTCTGCCGTTGTGCGACCGCCTGATTCCGATTATCAGCGATGACTATGTGGACCGCGAATTCGGCACCGGTGTAGTCAAGGTTACGCCTGCGCATGACTTCAACGACTATGCGGTGGGACAACGCCACAAGCTGCCTTTGATCTGCATCCTCACGCTGGACGCCAGGATCAACGATGAAGCGCCCGAAAAATATCGCGGCCTCGACCGCTTCGATGCGCGCAAAGTCATCTGTGCCGATCTGGAAGCAGCAGGGGTGTTTGTGAAGGCAGAGAAACATAAACTGAAGGTGCCGCGCGGCGACCGCACTAACGCGGTCATCGAGCCTATGCTCACCGACCAGTGGTTCGTGGCGATGAGCAAGGAAGGTCCTGAGGGCAAGAGTATCACCGAACAGGCGCTGGAATGCGTATCCTCTGGTGAGATCAAATTTCATCCGGAAAACTGGGTCAACACCTACAACCAGTGGCTGAACAACATCCAGGACTGGTGCATCTCGCGCCAGCTTTGGTGGGGACACCAGATTCCGGCGTGGTATGGTGTAAACGGCGAAGTATTCGTTGCACACAGTGAGGCAGAAGCGCGCCATCTGGCAGACAACGCTGGCTACGCCGGGCAACTCGACCGCGACAACGACGTGCTGGATACCTGGTTCTCCTCCGCGCTGTGGCCATTCTCTACACTCGACTGGCAGGAAGGAAAGCCATTCGACGCACAGAACGAATTCGTTAAGCAGTACCTGCCATCCACCGTACTGGTCACCGGCTTCGACATCATCTTCTTCTGGGTGGCGCGCATGGTGATGATGACCAAACACATTACCGGTCGCATCCCATTCAAAGACGTGTATGTTCATGGCCTGATCCGCGACTCGGAAGGACAGAAAATGTCCAAGTCCAAGGGCAATGTACTCGATCCGATCGATCTGATCGACGGCATCACGCTGGAGGATTTGCTGAAAAAACGCACCACCGGCCTGATGAATCCCAAACAGGCGGAGCAAATCGAGAAACGCACCCGTAAAGAATTTCCAAACGGCATCCCTGCATTCGGCACCGACGCGCTGCGCTTCACCTTCGCCTCCCTGGCGTCCCCAGGTCGCGACATCAAGTTCGATATGCAGCGCTGCGAAGGCTATCGCAACTTCTGCAACAAGCTATGGAATGCCACGCGTTTCGTGCTGATGAATTGCGATGGGCATGACGTTGGGCTGGATGAATCGCAGCCCTTGGAATATTCCGCTGCAGACAACTGGATGATCAGCCTGCTGCAACAGGCCGAAACGGAAATGGCGCAGCACTTTGCCGATTACCGTTTCGATATGGCAGCGCGCACGGTGTATGAACTGGTATGGAACACCTATTGCGACTGGTATGTGGAACTGGCCAAGGTTCAGATTGCCAACGGCAATCCGAACCAACAGCGCGCCACACGCCGCAATCTGGTGCGCGTGCTGGAAACCATTATGCGCATGGCACATCCGATCATCCCGTTCATTACCGAAGAATTGTGGCAATCCGTCGCGCCAATGGCAGGAATGACCGGTGAGAGCATCATGCTGCAAGCCTACCCGCAGGCCGATACGGCAAAAATCGACCAGAGCGCCATAGCGCAAATTACGCTGTTGCAGGAAATGGTCAATGCCTGCCGACGTTTGCGCAGCGAAATGAACCTCTCCCCTGCAGCCCGCGTGCCGTTGATCGCAGCAGGTGACGCCGCCACGCTCAGTGCACTCGCGCCCTACATCAGCAGCCTGGGCAAACTCAGCGAAGTGCAGATCGTGGCTGATCTGCCGGAAGGCGACGCGGCCGTGGCGATCGTAGGCAACTATAAACTGATGCTGAAAGTCGAGATCGACGTGGCCGCTGAACGCGAAAGACTGGACAAGGAAATCACGCGTTTAACCAATGAGGTCACCAAGACCGAAGCAAAACTGGGTAATGAGAGTTTTGTCGCACGTGCGCCGGCAGCAGTAGTGGAACAGGAAAAGAAACGCATGGCGGACTTTGGTGCAACACTGCTGCAACTGCAAGCACAACGACTCAAGCTGGGTTAACGGTTTACGGTTTTAAGTTTACCGTTATCGGTCAGCGGCGGCCCCCGACTACATCTATTCGGGGGCAGGCTGCGGCGGTAACCTTTAACCTAGGAAAAGCAGATGTCCACGAAATAACACGAACAGATTCAAATACATACTATGACTGGCGCTACCACCCGACGGGTGATCCACTGCCATTGTGTAACTGATTTATTTTTCGTGATTTTCGTGGATGAAATTAGGTTTTTAACGACGACGCAGATAAAAAACGTATTCGCCGTCCTGCTCGCCGGATGAAATCAGCTCGTTACCGGTCTGACGACAGAACACCTCGAAGTCTTTCGGCGCTTCCTTATCCGTGGCGACAATACGCAACACCTGCCCGCTGCTCATTTGCGACAAGGATTTTTTGCAGCGCAAAATAGGCAGGGGACAAGACAACTGGCGAGCGTCCAACTCAGCATCGAACGGGTGTCCGGACCCGTGTTTTTTGTCCGCCATCATGCGACAGGCAGACCTGCGTGCGCCCAGGCAGTAATACCACCTTGCAGATTGTATACATCGACAAAGCCATTTCCGGCAGCAAAAGCAGCAGCTTGTGCAGAACGTCCGCCCATCTGACAATAAAAAACCGTTTTAGCGGACTTATCCAACTCGTTCAGTCGTAACGGCAATAAATGCAGCGGCAATGCATCGCCCTGCGGTATCTTGCCGCGAGAGATTTCCGCATCCGTACGTACATCAATCAGCTTTAAACTTCCTTGCTGCAACATTGTCTCTAATTCGGCGACGGTTATATTCTTGAAATCAGCCATGTGATTATTCCTTTGCATTCTCTTTACCGGGGAGCGAATTTTGCGCACTTCCTGCAGCAAAGTCCAGCTCAGGATGCGGGAGTCAGTATCCAGAAGTCACAGAAAAATCAAAATCGGAACAGCGGACTTCCCTGAATCCTGAATCCTGTATCCCCGATCCTGATAATATATCGACCATGAAAAAACTGACCCTTGTTTTCTTGCTAAGCTTTTCTTCCTTCGCCTTCAGCGATGGCTTACCAGAACTGGGGGATGTATCGCAAGCCGCGATCAACCCGATACAGGAGCGCCAGATCGGTCAGCAAAGCATGATGCAGATTCGGGCCAGCAAACAATTTCTTGGAGATCCGGAAATCAATGACTATCTGAATCGATTAGGCAACAGACTGATCCAGTTCAGCAATGAGCCGTCGCTCGATTTTGAATTCTTTGCCGTAAATGATTACAGCGTCAACGCCTTTGCACTGCCGGGAGGATTTGTAGGCGTCAATGCAGGTCTGATACTTATCACTGAAAGCGAATCTGAATTAGCCTCTGTATTAGCCCACGAAATTTCCCACGTCACCCAACACCATCTGGCACGCATGGTCGCGGCTCAACAAGGTGACTCGCTGGCTTCAATGGCAGCCATCGCTGTCGCGATTCTTGCAGCGCGCAACAATGGACAGGCTTCTCAAGCTGCCATCGCCAGTGTTCAGGCGCGCGCCATGCAGAAGCAACTCGATTTCACTCGCGTCCATGAACAGGAAGCGGATCGTCTAGGCTTTGAGCTTTTGCAAAAGGCCGATTTCAATACCCATGCCATGCCGGAATTTCTGCTGCGATTGCAACGTGCGACCAGACTGGTTGATGGCAACGCGCCCAACTACCTGCGCACCCATCCGGTAACCAGCGACCGTATTGCAGACATCGAAAACCGGGTGAGCAAACAACCATACCGCCTGCTGCCCGACAGCCTTGACTTTGAACTGGTACGCACCCGGCTCATCGGCGCACAAAAAACTTCCAGCGATGCCATCAGCCACTTCACCGATGCACTGACCATTCATAAACATGGCAATCCGATTGCGCAACAATACGGCCTGGTCGAAGCGCTCTTGCGCGGTAACGAGTTGGATCGTGCCAAGGCAGAACTGACAGGGTTACTAAAACAGGCAAAAACCACCCCGTCAGCCCAGAACAATCCGATGCTGGCAACCTTGACCGGACGGGTGAAACGCGCCGTAAATGACCCCGATACGCTTAGCTTTTATCGTACTGCTGTGCAAAGTTTTCCGCAGTATCGCGCCCTGATTTACGATTACGTCGACCTGTTGCTGAAAAGCAATCAGGCGGAAATCGCCGTCAAACTGCTGGAAGAACAAGTTAGCCTCCACGCCACCGACATAATGCTGTATGACCTGCAGGCACGCAGTTACAACCAGCTGGACAAACCACTCGAACAGCATCAGGCGCAAGCCTACAGCTACGCGTGGCAAGGCAACCTGATGGCTGCCATTCAACAACTGGAACTGGCAAAACAGGCGGGGGGCAGTTTTTACCAGCTTTCCACGATCGAGTCCGACTTGCGCGAACTGCGTGAAATGCTGGATGCGCGGGTCAAGAAATAGACCGCGATTTTTAACAGGAAAACCTGAAAACCGCAGTTCAAGCCACAGAGTTCACAGAGAACACAGAGAGGTACATGGTTTTTTCACTTTTTGTTGACTCACCCAAACGTTGATTGGAAAACTTGTTATAACAAGTTGTTTTGCGAGTTTTTGCCCACAGGGCAAAATCCCTGCGAGAGGCGATTGCGAGTTGATGCCCGCAGGGCATCATCCTCCCTGCTTACTCCGCTTTACTCTGTGATCTCGGTGTTCTCTGGTGAAACAACTCAATTCTTGCTAAGAGCTTTGCTCTTGCAATCATTGATGTGGCGTGTGCTTTTTATAATAAAAGTATGTTGCAGACGTCAAGACGGAATTCAGCCCGCTCGAACCGGCTTGCATCCTTATAAAAGCCATTTATAACAGATACTTATATATCAGCCACCGGAAAACAGCTTTCGTCGAAACACGTAAACGGCAGATTCCAATTCGGGTGGCAACAGCAGATCGCCCAGTTTTTCATCTTCTTCAAGATCAAATAAAGTCTGCTGTTGGTAATGCTTCCAATTGCCAAAGGCAAACTGGTGATGACTGCCAATCACAATATAGAGCTGAACACTGGGTGTATTGAATACATGGCATTCAAAATCATTCTGCGACGGAGGCCAGGAACAAATGACCACCTCAGGCGTGTAGGTAGTCAACGCTTTGCCGGCATCAAGCCTGATTACCCAGTCTGGATATGCGACGGAATTTTTCCAGCCATAATTATCCGTTGCGATTAACCGTACCCCCTGATTTTTCAGGAACCGGGTCAGCGTTCCGTCTCCTGCACCGATTTCAAGGCAGCTTCTGCCAGCAATGATCTGAGCCAAACGTTCGACCATTTCACGCGAATAAAAACAATAAATCCCTCTGGACTGCACTAATGGCATCAGCCGTTTTTTCTGCCAGACAAGCGGCCACAACAGACGAAACCAGAACAGGGAAACGGGCTTGCGCTCCAGCCCTCTGGAAAATAGCAGCCTTTGTGCAATATAACCATTGAACAAGTTGAAGCGCAACTTGCCCTTTTTGACCCCCGTATCAGCGGCCAGCATAGACAGACAAAGTTTCTTGACCGACTCGCGCGCCATGCGACTACGAATAAATTGCGACAGCGCTGCGGCCATGTTTTGTTGCTGGTTTCCGTAAAATGTTCTGACCGAAGGTTTGGAAACCTGCTCCAAATAGGTCTTCAGTTCCTCTGCGGCACCACGCTCGACTATTGCGGAAATTTCTTGTTGCACCGCCGCCCATTCCTCTGGATATCTGACGCACAGCTCATCCAAAGGTGGATTCGTGTTAAGCCAGTCCAGCGTTTTTTGATAAGCTGCTCGCTTCATGCCGGTATTTTCAAAATCATTGTAATGATGAGAAGGATGACGAAACCAAACTGATAGCGGATCAGCTGAACTCTTTCACGATATGCTGCTGTCTGCGGCTGATTGCCAGCGCCTCAGGCAATTTTTTGAGCTTGACCATCCATCCGCTGCTCTCCCCTTCGTCGCCGCCCCTCTCAAACCCTTCAATGTCCGCTTTTGACACCAGACAATTGCGATGGATGCGCACGAAACGTGCTGCAAATTCTCTTTCCAGCGCGGTCAGCGATTCCTCAATCAGGTATTCGCGCTCAGCCGTGCGCACCGTGATGTATTTCAATTCGGCACGCAGAAACAGCACCTGTTCAATGGGAATCAGATGTATCTTGCCTCGCTCATGAATGGCCAGATGACGACGTGGCTCCGCCAATAACTCGCGCAGCACTTCAACCTTAATTGGCACAGCAGCACGAGCCCGGGTGAGCGCATCGAACAGGCGCCCCAGACGTATCGGCTTGAGCAGGTAATCGATGGCATGCAGCTCAAAAGCCTTGATCGCATAGGCATCATAAGCCGTGGTAAAGATAATCACCGGCGGATGAGGCAGTTTTTGCAAATGCTGCGCCAGCTCAATACCATCCATTTGCGGCATACGAATATCCAGCAACACCACATCGGCGGGCACCTCCATCAGTTTATCCAGCGCCTCCTGACCATTGGCCGCTTCACCTGTGATTTCCAAAGGCAACTGCTCGTTGCAATCGGTCAGCAACTCGCGCAGCCTGTTACGCGCAGGCGGCTCATCATCAACGATGAAAACGCGCATGGCCATTTCTATCGTGCTCATGGTTTCTCTTTCATATAAGGCAGGGTGATTTCCACCCGATAAAAGTCTCGTCCGCTGGTAACCTGATAACTTGCTTCGACATCGAACAGCAAATCCAGCCGCTCCCGTATATTTTGCAAGGCGATTTTATTCCCGGCGTGTGGCAGCGCATCGCTGAGCGGTGCGCACGGGTTGTCTACCACAACCTGCAGGGCACTGCCATTGCGGCACAACACGACATGAATGCAGCCGCCTTGAATCAATGGCTCTATGCCGTGATACACCGCATTTTCCAGCAAAGGTTGCAACAACAAAGCCGGAATCTGTGCATCATCCGGCATATCCTGAATTTGCCAGTCAACACTCAGCCTGCTCCCCATGCGCAATTGCTCAAGCGCCAGATATTGTTTGCACAACTGGACTTCCCTGTGCAGCGGCACCAGATCCTGCTCATCGGCCATCGCCATGCGAAACAAGTCAGCCATATCTTCCAGTGCTGTTTCGGCTTGCTTAGGCTGAGTGCGCACGATGCCCAGCACCGCGTTGATCGTATTGTAAAGAAAATGTGGCCGGATACGTGCGCGCAACACCTGAAGACGTGCGTCATGCAGTGCGTGCGACAACACCTGAGTGCGCAACCTGAGATACATCAGCAACAGACTGCTCATCGCCACGCTGAGCGACACGCAGCGCAACAGCTGAAAATCAAGCGTTCCACTTTGCAACGGGCGATAGAACTCACCGCCGAAATAATATATAAACAGTGTCAATGCGCCAACGATAATATTAACCGTCAACATACCACGCCAGTAAGCCAGCTTGTTAAGCCAAGGCTGACCTAGCCATAGCAGCAGCAGACTGGCCAGCACAACGGGTGTAAACAATGAGGCAATCTGCATCAACTGCGTCAGCACATCCATCCAGCCGTTAGCCTGCAATACAGCCAGCATCACCGCAATACCATTGACTAACAGCAGGAGACGCAGCGTTACACCGAGGTTGCGAAAATTGGGCAGCGCGTCGGACAGGTAATTTTGTTTTATACTGCGCGTTTTATTCATGGTGGGAAACGTCACGTTTTCTGCCTTAACTATATCAGTATTCGGATTTTTAACTGGATTTTGGACAAGAAATGGCAAGCATACAAGATAATGACACCTGGTCGGGCAGATTCTCGGAACCCGTGGCAGAATTAGTCAAACGTTACACCGCTTCAGTGGATTTCGACCGCAAGCTGGCACTGTTTGATATCCAGGGATCGCTTGCACACGCACAGATGCTAAGCGCATGCAACATCATCGCAGAACAGGACTTGGCCGATATCAAGCGAGGGCTGACTGTCATCGAAACTGAAATTATCAGCGGTGATTTCGCCTGGTCACTGGATCTGGAAGATGTACATCTCAACATTGAAAAACGCCTGACCACGTTGGTGGGCGATGCCGGAAAGCGCCTGCACACCGGGCGCTCGCGCAATGATCAGGTAGCAACTGATGTACGACTTTACCTGCGCAGCGCGATAGACGATTTACTCAATCTTATCAAAGCATTGCAAAATTCGTTTATCAGTCTTGCCGAGCAGCATACCCACACGATCATGCCTGGTTTCACCCATTTGCAGGTCGCACAGCCTATCAGCTTCGCACATCATCTGATGGCCTATTACGAGATGCTCTGCCGCGACAGCGAACGTTTGCAGGATTGCCGAAAACGTGTCAATCGTCTGCCGTTAGGTGCAGCTGCACTGGCTGGCACCAGCTATCCGATCAATCGCGAGATGGTGGCAGAGCTGTTAGGCTTCGACAGCGTGTGCGAAAACTCGCTGGATGCCGTCTCTGACCGCGATTTTGCCATCGAATTCACCGCCTGCGCGGCACTTATCATGACGCATCTGTCGCGCTGCTCGGAAGAGCTGATCCTGTGGATGAGCCCGATGGTCGGCTTTATCGACATCGCAGACCGTTTTTGCACCGGATCTTCCATCATGCCTCAGAAGAAGAATCCCGACGTGCCGGAACTGGTGCGCGGCAAAACAGGTCGTGTAAATGGTCATCTGGTGGCGTTACTCACGCTGATGAAGGGTCAGCCGTTAGCCTACAACAAAGACAATCAGGAAGATAAGGAACCACTGTTCGACACCGTGGACACCCTGACGCAGACGCTGCGCATCTATGCCGACATGATCGCAGGCATCAAAGTCAAACCGGAAGCCATGCGTCGCGCGGCCCTGCAAGGCTATGCCACCGCGACGGATCTTGCGGACTATCTGGTCAAGAAGGGATTGCCGTTCCGCGATGCACATGAAGCCGTAGCCCTCGCGGTGCGCTTCGCCGAACAACGTGGTTGCGACTTAAGCGATATCAGCCTCGCTGAACTGAAAGATTTTTCAGCGTTGATCGAGGATGACATTTACCAGGTCCTGTCACTTGAGGGATCGCTCGCCAGCCGCAACCACATCGGCGGCACCGCACCGAATCAGGTTAAAGCTGCGATTGCCCGGGCAAAAATCAAACTAGCATCTAATTGATTTTAAATATAAAAAAACGGGCGATCATAGGATCGCCCGAAGGGAGGAGAGCTTGGGAGGTCGGGCTGTTGCCAGCCACGATGCCCTGCACCCGATGCAACTATATGCGAACGAACCGACAATTCATATATGCCGAATTACCTATGCAATTCGGTCTAGTCTGCCGTAGCCAAATCGCCCAGCAGTTGTTTCAGTTCACCGCTTTGATACATTTCGGTCATGATGTCCGAGCCGCCGATGAATTCGCCCCTGATGTAACACTGTGGCAGCGTTGGCCAGCTGGCATACTCCACAAGGCCTGGAACCATTTCCGCGTCTTCGAACACGTTGACCGCCAGGAAGTCTTTGACGCCCAGCAAATTCAGAATCCGCACCACATTGGCTGAGTAGCCACACTGCGGGAATTTCGCCGAACCTTTAATGTAGAGCACCACTGCGTTTGTAGTGACTTGTTCATGGATACGTTGCTGGATACCTGTGGTCATGATTATTACCTTAATTTAATAGTCGGGAATTATCCCAGAACAATCATTCCAACGTCAAGCACGACCAAGGGTCACTCGTTCGATTCCTGACAAATCCCGTAGCGACTCCACATCGAAAAAACCGATTTGTTGCAGCAACTGTCTCACGCGCACCGCCTGATCATAGCCATGCTCAAACATCAGCCAGCCACCGGAGGCAAGGTGTGTTTTAGCCTCATTGCTGATGCGGCGAATATCATCCAACCCATCCGCGCCTGAAGCTAACGCGCTCAACGGTTCGAAACGCACGTCACCCTGCAACAGATGCACATCATTGACCTCAATGTACGGCGGGTTCGAGACGATGAGATCAAAGCGCTCACCTTCGATCGCAGAAAACCAGTCGCTATGCAGCAGACGCACGTTGGCTATATTGAGGCGCTGCGCGTTCTCGCCCGCCACACTCAGCGCCGCCTCAGAGGCATCCACGGCAACCACCTCAGCTTCGGGACGCGCATAGGCAATTGAGAGCGCGATTGCGCCACTGCCCGTGCCCATGTCCAGCACACGAAACGCACCCTGTTGCGGAATGCGCTGCAATGCCAGTTCAACCAGCAACTCGGTGTCGGGGCGCGGAATCAGGGTAGCGGGTGTAACCTTGAAATCAAGACCAAAAAATTCCCGTACGCCCAGCAGATAAGCGATCGGCACGCCATTCAGGCGACGTTCAAACAGCGCGTTGTAACGTGCATACTCATCGGTATCGAGAACTCGTTCAGGATGAGTGAGCAGATAGGCTCGATTGACCTGCAACACCGACTGCAGCAGACATTGCACTTCGATACGTGCGGTGCCGGGCTCAAGACACAGTGTCGCTTCCAGCCGTTTACTGTCTGATTTTAGCAGCTCACCAAGCACAGCCCCTGCAAAAGGTTGAGCAACAGACTCAGAAGCTGGCATCTTCCGCCATCGCGGCAAGTTGCTCGGCCTGGTGTTCGGCCATCAGGGCGCCGGTGAGTTCGCTGATATCGCCGTCCATGATCGCGTCCATCTTGTACAGCGTCAGGTTGATGCGGTGGTCGGTGACGCGTCCTTGCGGATAGTTGTAAGTGCGGATGCGCTCGGAACGGTCGCCGCTGCCCACCAGACTCTTGCGCGTAGCAGCGGTCTCGGCATTCTGCGCACGCACCTGTGCGTCCTTGATGCGTGCACACAACACCCTCATTGCCTGCGCCTTGTTCTGATGCTGCGAACGACCATCCTGACACTCCACCACCACGCCGGTCGGAAGATGCGTGATACGCACCGCCGAATCCGTCTTGTTGATGTGCTGCCCGCCAGCCCCTGAAGCGCGGAACGTGTCGATGCGCAGATCAGCGTTATTGAGCACCACATCATCCACCTCGTCCACTTCCGGCATGATCGCCACGGTGCAGGCAGAGGTGTGCACGCGGCCTTGAGTCTCGGTCGCCGGCACACGCTGCACGCGATGCGCACCGGATTCGAATTTCAATACCGAATACGCGCCCTGGCCCACGATACGGGCGATGATTTCCTTGTACCCCCCCATTTCACCCAGGCTTTCTGAAATCACTTCGACTTGCCAGCGACGTCGCTCGGCAAAGCGTGAGTACATGCGGAACAGGTCGCCCGCAAACAGCGCAGCCTCGTCACCGCCGGTCCCGGCGCGCACTTCCAGAAACACGCTGCGCTCGTCATTAGGATCTTTAGGCAACAACTGCGTCTGCAGTTCGCCATCAAGTTGCGTCAGGCGAGTCTCGCCTTCCTTGATTTCGGCCTCAGCAAATTCGCGCATGTCGGGATCTTCAGCCATTTCCCGCGCGGCATTAATGTCGCCCTCGCAGGCCTGATAGGCGTGAAACAGTTCCACCACAGGTTCAAGTTCGGCGCGTTCGCGGTTCAGCTTGCGATACGTATCCATGTCACGTGTGGCTTCTTCTGTGCTCAGCAGTTGGTTCACTTCGAGCAGACGCTCGCTCAACTGCGCGAGTTTTGTGGCGATATTTGGTTTCATTCGGCGATCAGATTATTCTTCTTGGTGCAGGTGATGCAGGCGACGGACAACTTCTAGGAAGTTATCGCGGTCTTTACCATGCGCCTGATTCAGCGCGTGGGTCGGCGCATGCAGAAATTTATTGGTAAGTCCCCGGCTCATCACTTCCAGTACTTTTTCCGGACTTTCGCCTTTCGCCAACAGGCGCACGGCTTTTTCCAGTTCCTGGCGGCGACTCTGCTCGGCATGTTCGCGCAGTGCGCGGATGGTCGGCACCACATCGCGCGACTCCATCCAGTGTATAAAATCAGACACACCGGACGCGATGATGACTTCGGCTTCCTTGACGGCACCCTGGCGCGCTTCGAGACCATCCTTGACCACCTCGGCGATATCATCCACGGTGTACAGGAACACGTCGTTCAATTCAGCGACTTCAGTTTCCACGTCGCGCGGCACGGCCAGATCCACGATAAACAGGGGCTTGTGACGGCGGGCCTTGAGTGCGCGCTCCACCATACCCTTACCCAGAATCGGCAACTGGCTGGCGGTGCAGGTCACGATAATATCGTTTTGCGCCAGTTGTTCCGGCAAATCCGACAGTGTGATGGCATGGCCGTTAAACTGCCGCGCCAGCGTCTGCGCGCGTTCCAGCGTACGGTTGGCGACGGTGATGCGCTTCGGGTTGCGCGCCGCAAAATATACCGCGTTGAGCTCGATCATCTCGCCCGCACCGATGAACAACACGTTTTGATCAGCGATAGCAGGAAAGATGCGCTCAGCTAGGCGCACCGCAGCCGCAGCCATCGAAACCAGATTGGCGCCGATTTCCGTTTCGGTGCGGACTTGCTTGGCGACAGAGAAGGTATTTTGAAACAACTTGTGCAGCAGGATGCCCATCGTGCCCGCCTGCTCGGCCTGACGCACGGCCTGTTTCATCTGCCCCAGGATCTGCGGCTCGCCCAGCACCATCGAATCCAGACCACTGGCCACACGGAACGAATGCTTGACGGCCTGCTCGCGCGGCAGTGAATAAAGATAGGGTTCGAGGTCTTTGAGCGGCAGATGGTGGTACTGCGCCAGCCAGTCAATTGCATGTTCGGGTTTAGCCGCGTTGCAATACAACTCCATACGGTTACAGGTGGACAGTATCGTGGCTTCTTTTGCCGCACCGTTTTCCACCAGGTCACGTAGCGCGTTCTCTATCCCGTCCACATTGAACGCGACCTGCTCGCGCACGGCAAGCGGCGCAGTCTGATGATTAAGGCCAAAGGCAAACAACTGCATCGTAATATTTGACAGGTGACAAAGCTAAAAGGATGCGAATTATAGTCGGAACCGCAGTGCAATACCATCCAACGTACCAGCCCCTGTTAGAATATGCGCCCAACTTTCAACCAATCCAGCCAAATGGCCATCAAAGCAACCGTTTTCAAAGCCACCCTCCAGATCGCCGACATGGATCGCTACTACTATGCCGACCACCCGTTGACAGTTGCGCAACACCCCTCCGAGACAGAAGAACGCATGATGGTGCGCCTGTTCGCTTTCGCGCTTTATGCAGATGATGCCCTGACGTTTGGCCAGGGCATCAGCGGCGAAGATGAACCTGACCTGTGGCAAAAAGACCTCACCGGTGCGATTGAACGCTGGATCGTCGTCGGCCTGCCCGACGAACGCGCTATCCGCAAAGCCTGTGGACGCGCCGACAAGGTCGTGATCATCAGTTACGGACGCGCTGCCGATATCTGGTGGAATGAAAACAAAAGCAAGCTGACGCGACTGAACAACCTTACCGTGCTCAGACTGCCTGTTGATGCCACCCAGTCGCTGGCAAAGCTGGTGGGCCGCACCATGCAACTGCAATGCACCATCCAGGAAGGACACATGATGATCACAAGCGATGATGGCGTGGTAGAAATCGAACCCGTGGTATGGCATGGCAGCCTGCCATCCGGCCAGTCATGGCAATAAAATCCATCTTTTAGGCGAATCACAGCGTCGCATGCTCGCTCATTCCTCGCCTATCTATTCGATATGTCTCGTCATTCTCTGCGCGGCTCCTTGCGCTTCATCCCAAAATTCTGAATTTTAAAATTCCCACTATTTAGAGATGGCAAAAAAGCAATCACTGAAACACCCTTGTCCCTGCGGCGGTGACGACTACGCAACTTGCTGCGGCCGCTATCACGACGGCGCGTTCGCGCCGGATGCCGAATCGTTGATGCGCTCTCGTTACAGCGCCTATGTATTGAAGCTGGAAGCCTACCTGCTTGCAACATGGCATCCCGACACACGTCCGTCCACGCTCGAACTTACAACAGACCAGACAAAATGGCTGGGACTTGAAATAAAGAAATACAGCATGGATGCGCCAGATCGCGCTACGGTTGAATTTGTTGCACGCTATAAAATCAGCGGCCGCGCACACCGCCTGCACGAGATCAGCCGGTTCGTGCGTGAAAACGGACTGTGGTTTTATGTGGATGGCGAATTTCCGGAATGACTGCCACAGGATTTGCCTCGCCCTTATCCCATGTCGGGGCGCGACTACCCCGAGTCTGTTAAAATCACTGCATGAGTAAATTAACCCTGGATCGCATCCTGCATACGCAAGGATTTGGCACACGCAAATGGTGCCGTCAATTGATTGCCGCCGGCGACGTCAGTATCGCTGGCAACGTTACCACCGACACGAATACCCCGATTGAAACCGACGGATTGGAATTCACGGTTTTTGACGAACCGTGGACTTACCGTGAGCATGTCTATATCGCTCTGAACAAGCCCGCCAACTTCGAGTGCTCCAGAAAGCCCAGCCATCACCCCGGCGTGCTGACCATCCTGCCGGATCAGTTCACATTGCGCGACGTCCAGCCTGTCGGACGTCTGGATCACGACACCACAGGATTATTGCTGATGTCGGATGACGGTGCGTTCATACACACTCAGTCATCACCCAAGCATCACGTACCGAAGGTCTATGTCG
Source organism: Gallionella sp. (assembly GCA_041671725.1). Classification (GTDB taxonomy): domain Bacteria; phylum Pseudomonadota; class Gammaproteobacteria; order Burkholderiales; family Gallionellaceae; genus Gallionella. The sequence continues at coordinate 85,413 of JBAZAY010000001.1, forward strand.
CCACCACTCAGGACCCGGTGACACCAGCGCTGATCGAACAATTGTTGAAAGGCGTGAAATTACACGATGAACCCGCCCCTTTGGCGGCGGAAACTTGCCGGATGATAGACGCGAGCCATCTGGAAATCGTGCTGGAACAGGGCAAGTATCATCAGGTTAAACGCATGCTGGCAGCAGCCGAAAATCATTGCACGGCGCTTAATCGCTCACAGATCGGCAACCTCAAGCTTGACGATCTGGAACTGGCACCCGGCGAATGGTGTTATCTGGATGCGGCACAACTGGCGCTGCTGACACCGCCATTCACTAAATAGAGGTTTACATGGCCATACAATGGTTTCCCGGTCACATGACCTCGGCGCGCAGAAAAGCAGCCGAAACGATGGAATTTACCGATGTCATCATCGAAGTGCTGGATGCGCGCGCACCCGAGGCAAGTTGCAACCCGATGATCAGGGAGCTGCGGGAGCACCGTCAGCGTCCTTGCCTGAAAATACTCAACAAAATCGACCTGGCCGATCCTGTCACCACCCAGGAATGGCTGGATTTCTACAACAAGCAGCCGGGCGTGAAAGCGGTCGCGCTCAGTTGCAAGAGCGCCACGGATGCGGCCAAAGTCCCGAAGCTGTGCCACCCGTTAGCGCCGCATCGCGACAGCACACACAAACCGCTGCGCCTGATGATCATGGGCATCCCCAACGTCGGCAAATCCACGCTGATGAATATGCTGCTCAAGCGCCGCGTTGCCGCTGTCGGCGATGAGCCAGCGGTCACCAAATCGCAGCAATGCCACAAGATCAACGATCACATGACGCTGACCGACTCCCCCGGCCTGATGTGGCCGAAGATAGAACACGACGAAGACGGCTTTATCCTCGCCGCGATTCACGCCATCGGACGCAATGCGGTCATCGAGGAGGAGATCGCCGAGCATCTCGCCAACAACCTGCTGGCGAAATATCCGGAACGACTGGCCGAACGCTTCGGTTTTGACACGACCGGGATGGACGGCGTCAGCGTGATCGAAGCCATCGCCAAAAGGCGTGGTTGCCTGATCAAGGGCCGTGGCGGAGAACTGGATCTGGAAAAAGCGGCCATCATTCTGCTGACTGAATACCGTGCAGGAAAACTGGGCCGCATCAGTCTGGAATCCCCATCGTCACGCGAGGCGATGATCAAAAATGCGCTGGAAAATCCTGTAAAGCCGCGAATTCACTCCCTGCGCGGCGAAGAGATCGAGTCTGAATAAACCTTAAAACCGTAGTTCAATCCGCAGATTACGCAGACTTACTCAGATTAACAACAAATTACAATTCAACGGCACCTCACACGAACTGTGAATGTACAATTGTATATAACCATCTGTTTAATCTGATGAAACTGCTAAGTATTGGACTGATGGAGCAACTAAACAGTGGACTAAGGTGTATAAGGCCGCACCTAAGCCACTGCTAATAAGACGCAACAAAACTGCATCTAAGCCACTACTTATGTGGACAACAGCCTTTTCCAGGATAAGCGATGAAAACACCGAAGAGAATCGAACCACTGATCGAGGACGGCCTGGTAGATCAGGTCATGCGCCAGCTGATGAGCGGCAAAGAAGCGACCGTCTACGTCGTCCAGTGCGGTGACGAGATTCGTTGCGCCAAGGTCTACAAGGAAGCCAACCAGCGCGGCTTCCATCAGGCGGTTCACTACACGGAAGGCCGCAAGGTAAAAAACAGCCGTCAGGCGCGGGCGATGGAAAAAGGCTCGCGTTATGGCAGGAAGGAACAGGAAGCCGCCTGGCAACGCACCGAGGTCGATGCCTTGTACAAGTTGGCCAGCGCAGGTGTGCGTGTGCCGCATCCTTTTGGTTTTTACGAGGGCGTGCTGTTGATGGAGTTGGTAGCCGACGAAGATGGCATGCCCGCCCCCAGGCTCAATGACCTGGAGCTCACCGCAGAACAGGCACGCGAATTCCACGCCATGCTGATCCGGCAAGTAGTGCTGATGCTGTGTGCCGGCATCATTCACGGCGATCTGTCTGAATTCAACATTCTGGTCGATGCGCATGGCCCGGTCATCATCGACCTGCCGCAGGCGGTAGATGCAGCTGCGAACAACAATGCACCGCGCATGCTGGACCGCGACGTCGAAAATCTGGCCAATTACTTCGGCCAGTTCGCACCCGAGCTGCTAAACACGCAGTACGCAAAAGAAATATGGGCGATCTATCAGCGCGGAGAACTACTGCCCGACACGCCGTTGACCGGGCACTTTGAACAAAGCGAACAGGCCGCTGACGTAAATTCTGTGATGCGTGAAATCACCTCCGCACGCGACGATCACGCAGCAAAACTTCGTTATCAGCAGATTAAAAGAGAAGAAGGCCGGTAAATGAGCGACTACCCCAAGATCACATGGCACGAAGCCGGCATCGATCAATCCGCGCGCTGGTGCTCGGAAAGTGCGACGCCTCCGCCCAAAAAAGTCGTTATTGCCGACGATCGCATCAGCGCCGATGCCGCTTACCGTCTGGCCTGTGAGGGAACAGCGCTGCTGTGGCGAGGGGATTATCAGAACGCACGCCAGTTGCTGCAAGCGATGGCGCGACGCTGCGATGAAAAACCTAAAAAAAACAAGAAGTTACAAATCAACCCCATCGAAGCTTTTAATCTGCATCGCCAGGCACAATCGCAGCGCGCCCGCACTTTAGGCATGCTGCTGTTACCGTTTAACGCCGACCACAGCATCCCCTTGCGCCGCGCACCCGATGTTCACTTGGCTTGCAGCGAAGTCTATGGCGATGTTAGCGAACCTTACATTCTGTCGCTGCGCGGACTATTGGGGCTGATAGGCGCGCACGAATGGCGCAAAAACGGCGTAGAGATTCCGGCATTGGCTGGCATAGCAAATCCGATGCTAGCCCCCCCTTCCCAACCCTCCCCCGCACCTGAATCCCTGCGAGGGAAGGAGCAAACGAATCGCTGCGCGAGCTCAATGTTATACGCGCGCATTCACCCGCATTACGGCGTATTCGCACCGATACGCGGCGAATATGTTGGTCTGGTGAATGAAACACCGTTGCCCGAGTTAATCAGGACTCAATCTATCGCTTTCGACATCGGAACGGGTACCGGTGTGCTGTCCGCCGTGCTGGCACGCCGTGGCATCAAACGCATCGTAGCCACCGACCAGGACCAACGCGCGCTTGCCTGTGCACACGAAAATCTGACCAGGTTAGGGTTGGCGGATCAGGTTGACGTAGTGCAAGCCGATCTGTTTCCGGAAGGGCGCGCCGCGCTGATCGTGTGCAACCCGCCATGGGTTCCGGCACGGCCAAGCTCACCGCTCGAATACGCCGTATTCGACCCGGAGAGCCGCATGTTGAAGGGTTTCCTGGGCGGACTTGCTGCGCATCTTGAACCGGGAGGAGAAGGCTGGCTGATACTCTCCGATCTGGCCGAACACCTGGGGCTGCGCTCCCGCACCGAGCTGCTTGCCGATATTGAGGCCGCAGGCCTGCAGGTACTGGGAAAAATCGACGTAAAGCCGCATCACCCCAGAGTTTCGGACAGCAGCGACCCGCTACATGCGGCACGGGCAGCCGAACTCACCTCGCTGTGGCGGCTGGGAAAACAATTGATAGTTGATAATTGACAATTGATAATTGATAATTATCAATTATTCATTGTCAATTAGCCATTGCTTTAAGTATTGCCTTTCGATGATTTAATGATAGAGGTAAGTAGCTTAAGCAGCTCGATGATCTCGGGATAAATGGATTCATAACCATTTATATCAATGTAGCCGGACTGATTAAGCAGATCGATCCAATACGCCGACTCATTGGCTTCTTTCAGCGCAATGGCCATTTTATGAATGAAATCAGCATGGCTCTCAGCCTGTTCAGCCTCTCTTACCAATGCGCCAATAGCGGTGCCGCTGCGCAGCAATTGCCGGCTCAATACAAATTCCCGCCGCTCTTCAGTTAGAAACCGATACAGCTTTACGATTCGCAGCGCAAAGCTAAACGATTTCTCCTTGACGACATTTTCTTGCATGGCTTTCACCGTCGACTATCAATTGTTCATTGTCAATTATCAATTGTTAATTGCATCTACATTGAGTTGCAGCCACCATTCAAGCAGCGCCAGATGCCACAGCTTGCTGCCTTCAATTCGCGTCAGATGCGCCTCTGGGTCCGCCAGCAACTTCTCTACATAGCTGCGCCGGTACAGGCCGCGTTTGATACACGCATCTGAATTAAGAATGGTGCGCATCCGTTCCAGGAATTCGCCGCGCACATATTTCAGTGCAGGCATCGGGAAATACCCCTTGGCCCGGTCGATCACCGCATCGGGAATCAGCCCTCGCGCTACCGCCTTGAGCGGAAACTTGCCACCCTCCTTGAGTTTCAGCGCAGGCGGCATCTTCGCTGCCAGTTCCACCAGTTCGTGATCGAGGAATGGCACGCGCGCTTCCAGCCCCCATGCCATGGTCATGTTGTCCACGCGTTTTACCGGATCATCCACCATCAGTCGCGTCACATCCAGCCGCAACACCTGATCCAGAAACTCGTCCGCATCAGGTTGTTGCAGTTGTGCTGAAACCCACTCGGCTGTCACGTCCGTCACGGCGTACTCGTCAGCCATCATTTCCAGGTATTCGGCATGATCGCGGTCGAAATAATGCCGAGAAAAACGTTCAAGTGGTGTGCCGCTATCGGAGTCCATGCGCGGATACCAGAAGTAGCCGCCGAACACCTCGTCCGCCCCTTGTCCCGCCAGCACAACCTTGACGTCCGTCGATACCTGCTCACTTAGCAGATAGAAAGCCGTCACGTCGTAACTTGGCATAGGCTCGGACATCTGCAGGATCGCTTCCGGCATGCGTCGCAACACCTCGGCGTTAGAGAGCGAATACTTGTGATGGCGGGTGTTGAACTGTCTTGCCACTAAATCCGAATACTCGAACTCGTCGGCCGACTCGCCCGCCACCGCCTCGAATCCGATTGAAAACGTGTTCAGCTCCTCCACATGATTGCTCAGCAACCCGACCAACAGGCTTGAATCAAGCCCGCCGGACAGCAGCACGCCCACAGGCACATCGGCAGCCAGCCTGTGGCGATCCACCGCACGGCGTAAAACGACGCGAGTTGCGTCGAGCCAATCCTGCTCTTCGAGCGTTTGCACAGGGCGGGTCGCATCAAGCCGCCAATAACAGCGCTGCACCATCTCGCCGGAGGAAGAAATATGCAGCGTATGCGCAGGGGGTAATTTTTTAATGCCCTGAAGGATGGTACGCGGTGCGGGCACCACGCCGTGCAGCGTGAAATGCTGATGCAACGCCACCGGGTCAAGACGGGTATCCACGCCCCCGCCCGCCAGTAAGGCTTGCGGCGTGGAAGCGAAACGCAGCCGCGCGCTATCAAGCGTGTGATACAGCGGTTTGATGCCCAGCCGGTCGCGCGCAAGGAACAGCGACTTGGCACGCTTGTCCCAGATTGCGAATGCGAACATGCCAGAGAAGCGCTGCACGCAATGCTCCCCCCAGGCATGATAGGCCTTGAGGATCACCTCGCTGTCCCCCCCGGAAAAGAAGGCATAACCCAGCTCAACCAGCTCGGCGCGCAGCTCCTTGTAGTTATAGATCGTGCCGTTGAATACCAGCGCCAGATGCAACGCCTCGTCCACCATAGGCTGGTCGGCGATTGATGAGAGATCGATGATTGCCAGACGACGATGACCGAACGCCAGCGCGCCTTCGTTGTAGTAACCCTCGTGATCCGGGCCGCGCCGGCTTAGACTCGTCGTCATGCGCCGCAACGCATCCATATCGGGGGCAGATTGATCGAGGCGCAATTCACCACAAATGCCGCACATGCAAGACTCCAGTAGATTCAGGTGCGTGATTATCGCCCACGAAGAGACAAGGAACTAATTTTTTCCTGACCTAACTCGCCACATGAAAAAATATTCTGAACAGTGTACCGGCGCCTTCTGCGCCGGATAACAAGCTATCAGCCACAATCGGGTCATCTTCTACGAGTAGTACGCGCATATTTTCCGTCCTGGACTATTACTGCCAGTTTGAATCACCATGATTATTGCAACGGACCGACACCACCCGCTTTGTCGCAACCCTTGTTTGCCAGCAGGCAGGTCACCTTGTAGTCAATAGCCGCTTCCCGACTCTGCTTATTCGCTTCAAAGCAGCAGACGGCTGCAATAATGTTGGTAAGCGTTAATGAAAGATCGGCTCCATTTTTTCCGTTACACCCGGCCTGTTCAATTCAGCGCAAGCAGACTGGTATCCCAGCACGCAAGCAGTACCGAAGCTTTGCCTTGCTTCCTCCTGGCGGCCAAACTTTTTTAACACCACGCCACGCCCGATGTAAGGCAGGCTATAGTCGGGCTTGATCCGGATTGCCGTTTCAAAATCGTTCATCGCCTCCGCATAACGCTGCAACTCCAGGTACATCACGCCCCTGTCATTATAAACATAACCGTAATTGGGTCTCATCCTGATCGCCGTGGTGTAATCGGCTATTGCCTCCTGTTTTAACCTGGTCTTGGACAGCGAGATCCCTCGATTATGATAAATACGTTCCATCCCAGGCAAATACGGCCTGCCTTCTACCAGCTTCGCAGCATCATCCCACAACAGCAGCGGGTGAGAAAATGTGGTCAGGCGATCCCAAGCCAACAGCATCATCAAGACGCTGATCAGACTTAGGGCAGCGAGCGCCGGTCTAGCCCGCATCTTCAGGAATAACAATGGAACGATTACCAGCAACCCCGCCATCCATAAATAACTGCGATACAGCACGAAGGATTCCTGGACGCGTACTGTGGTAAATTCTGTCATGAACATCAGCCATGGAAACAGCAGTGCAAAGCCGATCAGCCCGGCGCGACCACGTTTGAACAGCAACCTGATCGCCAGCAATCCATAAAGAAAATAAGCTAGCAACGCTAAACCGTAAACAGAAAACACTCCCTGAGCAAATGGTTCGCGCATATCCACCGACATCCAGGCAGGATTGGGTACCAGCCACAACGCCAGATACTTGAAGAACAACGCACTTTGCGTCAGGATGCTTAGCATATAGCTATGCGCCCCCCCGTCTATTTGCTCCAGCATCTCCGGCGCGTTGATTTCATACACCGAACCCAGCACACCTTTTCTTGCCAGCAATACAAACAGCGCAATCGCCGCGAATACGGCAAAAATACCCCAGCGTTGTTTAAGCTTTGCCCGCCAATCCTCGTGCAACAGCATGGTCAACGCCAGCAGCACGGCCGGCAACATGATTGCGTGTTCCTTGCAGAACACGGCCAGATAATAGAGAGGGACACTCGCCCATAGCCAGAGCGGCTGGTGCCTGACACTGCCATGCAGATAAGCTTGCATCGCCAACAGACTGAACAGCGTCGCCATCACGATGGTGCGCTGGATCAGATAACCTGCGCCATACACCGCAACCGGGTGCAACACGAACAGCAAGGCCGCAAAGAATGCCAGCCAGATGACAGGCAGCTTTTGCTCACCGTTTACACCCAAAGCGGGCACCTGCCGGTATAGCTGCAATACGAAGAAAAATAAGGCCACTCCGACCACCGCATGCAGCAACAAGGCTTCCACACGGAAGTTGATCAGATCCAGACCCAACAGTTTGGCCGTCCAGGCGATCGTCGCATAGGGCAACGAACGCAGTTCAAGCAATGACCAGTGATAACTGGAAACTGGCTGCTTACCTTCATTATCTATGATGAAGAAATACACATCGTCGAATACGATCGGATTCCACAGGAATTGCCCGTACAGTGCGGTAACAGCTGCCAGCAACAAAACCACAAAAATCCAGCTGCGATTGATAGTCATAGCGACTCCGAAAAAGCAGAAGCCCCTCGCAAGGAGGGGCTTCCATTCAGTTAACTAACAAGTACTATTTGCAGATACCAGCAGCCAAGCAAGTGCTTGTCGACTTAACTGTCCAGTTCAACGATCCATTTGCGTTAACCGAACCTGGTTCCAGGATGTAAGTGTAGGCAGTAGTACCATCAACCTTACCCGAACCGGTTGCGCTTTGTATTGTAATAACGCCTGCATCCGTTTGCGCAAACGAACCAATCATGCCCAGAGGCGAAGGCAAGCTCGGTACGCCATTAGAACCCGGAGTACAACCCGAAACAGCAACCGACACCAATCCTTGCGATTGCACGCACTCATCGACTGCCTGCTTGAGCGGCGCGGCTGCATTGACGATTTCAGTAAACTTCGCCTTCTTGGTGTAGTTCTGGTACGACGGAATCGCAACAGCGGCCAAGATACCGATAATCGCGACTACGATCATCAGTTCGATCAGGGTAAAACCTTTTTGTACGTTTTTCATTTGAAGCTCCTGTTTGAAGTTAATTTAACATTCGGCAAAACTGGCTTGATTACCGATTCGCCTTGGCTATACATAAGCAATAGCCATGCCACAAACACAATCAATTGATTAATATCGGATAATTCATCTTTACGCCCTGCCAACCCCATCCATACGGACAATTTTCGTCAGCCATGTGACGAATTTTGTCAGTGCCAACGCCGGGACGTCGCGTATTTCGCCTAACTATGCAAACTGTTCCGCACCCGGGATCGTACTCAAGTCGACTTCGTCGATCTGTTCGGGCGCGAGAAATTGCCTGGCATAATTCAGGTAGACTTTTTCACGAATGAATACATCGAACAAGTCGGGATCGATATGGCCGTTCAGCTTGAATTTTCCGAGTATTTTCAACGACTCGGAAAGCGTCTTACCCGCTTTGTAAGGTCTGTCTTTGGCTGTCAGCGCCTCAAATATGTCGGCAATACCCATGACTCTGGCCTGTATCGTCATCTGATCGCGCGTCAGACCACGCGGATAGCCGCGACCATCCATACGCTCGTGATGCCCGCCTGCATACTCAGGCACATTTTTCAGGTGTTTCGGCCAGGGCAGAGACTCCAGCATCTGAATGGTGACATCAATGTGCCGGTTGATAATTTTACGCTCGCCGGCGGTCAAGGTGCCTGAAAGTATCGTCAAGTTCTCGACCTCATCGTTGCTCAAAAAACTGCCCATTTCCCCTTTACTGTCCCGCCATTGATAAGCGGCTATTTGCTGCACGCGCAAAAGCGCAGCTTCCTGCATTTTCTCGACACCCACATTGCATTGCCTCAAAAATTCGCGGTCGTCATCCAGCTGCCGGATACGCGCCTCATATTCGGCGCGGATTGAGGCTTCAATTTCACCCCCTTCCCCCCCCTCCCCCTTGCAGGAGGAGGGTGTTGCTACGAGGGCGCGCAGCATTTTGATTTCAGCATCGCGCTTGAGCACCTCAAAGCGGGTATCCAGCAACTCGATACGATCAAATAGTGTGTGCAACTTGGTCGGCTTATCCACCACATGCACCGGTGTAGTAATCTTGCCGCAATCATGCAACAGACCGGCAATTTTCAATTCGTACCGGTCTTTTTCGGTCATCACAAAATCTTTGAACGGCCCCTTTTTTGTATGCGTCACCGCCTCGGCCAGCATCATGGTCAGTACGGGCACACGTGCGCAATGTCCGCCGGTATAGGGTGATTTGGCGTCAATTGCGGTATTAATCAACTGAATGAAGGACTCGAACAATTCCTCAAGTTGTCTGATCAGGCGACGATTAGTCAGCGCAATAGCCGCCTGTGATGCGAGTGATTCAACCAATTGCTGATCGTCTGACGAAAACGGCACAATTGCGCGGGATTCACGGTCTTGCGCATTGATAAGCTGCAAAACACCGATCACCTCATTCTCATGATTGGACATCGGCACGGTCAAAAATGACTGTGAGCGGTAGCGGTTTTTGGCATCAAAATTCTTGGTACCGGAAAAATCATAGCCTTGTGCCACGTAAGCATCAGGAATGTTCACCGTCTCGCCGCTCAGCGCAGCATGACTCACCACCATCGCATGATTAGGCTGGCCCGCCTGGTCGTACAATTGCACAGGATAGTAGCCTATCGGCTCACCCCGTACGCCTCCCATCACTATGCCAAGAGAATCGGTACGCACGATCTCGAAGCGCAGCGCCCGGTGTTCACGATCGGTCAGATAAAGCGTTCCGGCATCCGCATTGGTAATCCGTTTGGAGGCATCCAGAATGAGCTCAAGCAGACTATTGATGTCGTACTGCTGCGACAACGCGATACCGATCTCGTTGAGCTCTTTCAACCGTTCGATCAGATTGGTGTTAGCGGGCATATAAGAAATCAGTTATTAGTAGATAGTCGTAAGTAATAGCAAACCCGCGTAGCGGACAAAGTCGACTAGCGTCTAACGACTAGCCGCCAGCAACTATTTTATGCACACGGCGCGTATCTGATGCATATCGGTGATGCCTTGCAATACCTTTTCCATACCATCCTGCTTCAACGTATGCATCCCTTCATCCAGCGCGATGGCCAACAACTCGGAAACGCGCGCGCGTTCCTGTATGGCTTTTTTAACCGTATCGCTGCCGATCAGCAATTCATGCAAACCCAGCCGACCACGATAGCCGGTACCGGTACATTTCTCGCAGCCCACCGGGGTATAAAGCGTGAATTGCTTCTTGTCATTGGTAAACATTTTGACCCACTGCTCATACAGCGCAGTGCTGGCAGCCTGAGGATCCTTCTTCCAGGTCACGGTATTTCTCAACTCTTCACTGTATTCCGCCAACATGGCCTGAATTTCATCCGCGCTCGCAACATGCGGCTTCTTGCAGTCGCCGCACAAACGCTTGGCCAGTCGCTGCGCCAGTATCCCCAGCAACGCGTCCGCGAAATTAAATGGATCCATGCCCATGTCGAGCAGACGCAAAATGGATTCCGGCGCACTATTGGTGTGCAGGGTGGCGAATACCAGATGCCCCGTCAGCGAGGCCTCGATACCGATGGAGACAGTTTCCTTGTCGCGCATTTCGCCGACCATAATCACATCGGGATCGGCACGCAAAAAGGCGCGCATGATGGTCGGAAAATCCAGCCCGGCCTTCTTGTTGATCTGTACCTGACGCAGGCCTTTCTGGGTGATTTCCACCGGATCTTCCGCCGTCCATATCTTGGTATCCGGCTTGTTGATAAATTTGAGGATGGAATGCAGCGTGGTGGTCTTGCCGGAACCTGTCGGCCCGCAGACGAAAAACAGACCATACGGTTTACTGACCGTATTCTGGATCAATTCGTTATTGCGCGCCGAGAAGCCCATCTTTTCCAGCGGCAACGGTTCGCCGGACGCGAGAATACGCATCACCACATCTTCAACCCCACCCTGCGACGGAATGGTCGCCACCCGCAACTCAATATCCAGAGGGCCGAATTTTTTGAACTTGATCTTGCCATCCTGCGGTTTGCGCTTTTCGGATATATCCAGATCGCACATGATCTTGATGCGCGTCACCAGCGCATTGCGGTAAGTGGACGGCACCTCGATATAGTTAAGCAGCGATCCATCCTTGCGCAGCCGTATCTGGGTCTTGCCCTTGCCCGGTTGCGGCTCGACGTGAATATCGGACGCACCCATCCGATAGGCATCCACGATGATCTTGTTGACCAGCTTGACCAGTTCGTTGTCGGCTGCCGCATTAACGTCGTCCTGGGTGACAACTGAACTTTCCTCGTCATCACCCCCCATGCTGGACAACAAATCGTCCATGGATGATTCATCCATGGCAAGGCCTGTACCGGTATCGCTGCCGAAAAACGCGTCCAGCGTTTGCCTGAACTCGCGTTGCGAGCAAACCTTGTAAACCAGCCTGTTTCTGGGGAAGATGTTGTTCACCACCCTTGAGGCCTGAATACGTTCAGGATCGGTCGTGAGTATCACCACGCCCTCCTGCGTTTCCTCTATCGGCAGCCAGTGACTACTCTCGACATACTCACGCTTCAAATTTCGCAACAGGTCAGACGGCTTGATACGGTCGGTCTTGAACGGCTCATACGCCACACCGAAGAAACTGGACAATGCTTTACCCAATGGGGCGACACTGACCTGAAATTCGTCGAGCAGCACCTCCTCGATATCTACCCCTTTGCGTCGCGCGGTGCGCGTTGCCAACTCGAATTCGGCCGCAGACAAGACCGCATCCGCTACCAGATAGTCATATTTTGTTCTGATCGTGGCTTTTTCCTGGCGCTGGCGCAATGCCACCGCCATGGTCTGTGCCAACTCGTGCACACCGTCTTCAACCAGTGCCGAAAAAGGAATTCCAGCCTTGTTGTTGATGACCTGAATTACCCCCACCAGGTCACCGCTCTGCTCATCCAGTATCGGTGCCACCAGCATCTGTTTGGTGCGGTATCCGGTACGCCGGTCTACTTCCTGCAGAAAACGCAGATGCGAACTATATCTGGACAATTCCTGCTCATCATAGACATCCTTGATATTGAGCAATTTCTTGTTGACCGCTACATATCCGGCTACACTTTGCTCTGCAATCGGCAACTTGAGGTCTTTGAAGGAATTCAAACCGGTCTTGACCTTGGAAATCAGCGAGGCATTGTCATCGCCAACGACGTAGATAGTCAGCCTGTCGGCATTAAACAGGGCGCAGATATCCTTGCTGACATCCAGCATAATTTCATCGATATTGCTGGTAGCATGTATCTTGTTGGTGACATGGTTGAGATTCTTGGTGAACTCAAGCTTGGCACTCATGTCCTCGTCATTATTTTCTGCTGCCTTCATTCCTGCTCCTGTCGTACCTCTCGCCCGTGCAGACACCGGCCATCATTCGCCAACCAGGACAGTTATACCTGCGCCATAAAAACCCAGTCGCAACCAGCCTGATTCACACTAGCGGGCAATTCACTACCTGCCAGTTAAAATATAAACTCTTGATTATTAATCAACATTTTTGGACTGCAACCCGTCACGCTAGCATCGATTTCGCGCATAATCAGCTCAACCTCACCGGGCTTCAAATGCGTAATAAAAATCTCGGCGTCACCATTGAACTTGGCCAATTCACCCGCCAGCAAACTTGGACATAAATGTTTGGCTAACGTAGCCAATTCTATTTCACCGTTGGAAAAGGCAGTTTCTATAATCAGATGGCGTAAATTCGCAATCCCGTTAACCACCGTCCACAAAGCGTCATTGATGTAGGTATCACCGCTGAACACCAGGCTCGCCTGTCCGCTGTCAAGGTGATACCCCACCGCAGGAACGGTATGAACGGCCGGAACGGCGGTAATCTTACGCCCCTGTAAATCGGTCGCCTCACCCAGGGTGATCGTCTGATAGCGCATAACGGGGTGTTCGGCATCGGGAATTTCGCTGAAATCAGGCCAGATTTTCCAGTTAAAAATATGCTGCCTGAGTATTTCCAGCGTTTCTGCGGTTGCGTACACGATCACAGGTTGGCGGTTACGCATCCCCCAGACACTGTCCAGCAGCAAGGGCAAACTGCAGATGTGGTCCATATGCGAGTGCGTGATAAAGATATGGTCAATCACACTCAATTCGCTCAGGCTGAGCTCACCTACACCCGTACCCGCATCGATCAGGATGTCGTGATCAATCAAAAACGAAGTGGTGTGCAGATTGCCACCTATCCCGCCACTACAACCCAACACTCTAAGTCTCATACCTGACCACTCTTCGCAATTTCAGGGAGCCTTGAAAACAGGCCCTCCCGAGTTAGTTTTTGAAATAGAACTCCATCTTGATGCCAGCCAGTTCAATCAAATCGTGATCCTGCAATTGACGCGGCTGCCCGCCCAGAACCTGACCATTCACGGAAGGGAAATTAGCACCCTCAACATGAGTGATAAAGAACCCCTGAGGACGTCTCGTCAATACCGCCACCTGTACGCCAGGCTTGCCCAGCGTTGTGAGACCTTTGACCAGATCAAGCTCTTTTCCTGCATTCGGGCCATTCAAAATCTGGATTGCCGCGAGTGTTACCGGGCGCGGCGCCGCTGCCTGAACCGGAACTGCGTCCACTTGCGGAGGGGATTCAGGCTGCTCTTCAGTTTTCACTTCAGAATCTGCATGGCTTTTTTGAAACAAACCTGTGTCTCCCGATTTCTCGGCTTGAACTTTCAACGGCGCCACAGGTGCGCGCAAAATCATGGTCTTTTCAAAATCGGCGGCACTGGTTTTGCTGACGTACTCGTTCATATATTTCAGCGTGTATTTGCCGATTTCAATGACATCGTTGTTCTGCAAAAAGTGTTTTTTGACAGGCACCCCATTCACAGACAACCCATTGGTGCTATCCAGATCCTCCATGAATGAATCATGACCAATCGTGATGATTGCGGCATGCTGACTACTCACGGCAAGGTTGTTGATAACAATGTCGTTGTCGGGTTTGCGGCCTATGGTCATGCGATCTTTACTCAGTGGGTATTCCTGAATAAAAACCCCGTCCAGGCTCAAGATCAATTTTGCCGTCATAGTTGTGTTCCTCTCATTCTTTGAACCAATCAAGCAATCCTGCCAGCCAACTGTGCGACTGAGCAAAATCCTGTTTCACCTTAACCAGAATCACCGAAACATTGTCACGACCACCATTGTCGTTCGCTGTCTGGATTAACTGCTCGGCAGCAAGCGCAAGGTTACCTTGCATCGCATACAGTATGGCTTGAATATCCTCATCTTCCACCATATCGTTCAGCCCGTCCGAACAGAGCAGGTAAACATCACCCACCTCGACATCGTGCAGATGAATTTCCGGTATCACTTCGGCATCGATGCCGACGGCGCGCGTCACCAGATTCTTGTTCTGGGAATGGCGCGCATTCTCGACGCTGATCATTCCGCAATCGATCTGCTCCTGCAGCAAGGAGTGGTCCCGGGTGATCGATGCAAGCGTCTCTCCGCGCAAGCGATACAGGCGCGAATCGCCGACGTGTCCTACCACCATGCGGTTATCATAAAACAACGCTGAAACAATGGTCGTACCCATCCCGGCATATTGCGCCTGACTCTGCGCCGCCTGATAGATCGAAGCATTGGCCTTGCGTATGCTGCGTCCCAGCAACGCGACGGCCAATTCTTCACCGGTTTCCTCATCTCGTTTAGTGGGACTGAATTTTTTCAGAGGCTGGGTAATTTCTGCCACCATGACCTCAACCGCAATCCCGCTCGCGACTTCACCCGCGTTGTAGCCACCCATACCATCGGCCAACACCACCAGACCGCAAACCATATCCGTAGCGATGCTATCCTCATTGTGCGCACGCACCATACCGGAACTGGTCTGTGCTACGATTTCCAGCGCGTCTTCAAATTTCATAAGTAAGCCCTTATTTGACCAGCAACACCGGACACTCAGCCAGATGCAATACCTTAGTCACCACGGAACCTAACAATAACAACTGCAATCCGCCCTGCCCTTGCCTGCACATCACGATCTGATCCACACCCTGCTCACGGGCATATTGTGCAATGGATTCGGCAGGCGTACCGACGCTGATGTGGTACTGGTAGGCAAGTTGCGCCGCATCCAGCGCATCTCGTGCCGGTTGCAGTGCAGCCATCCCTTGTTCACGATAGTAATCGTTGATCGTGTCCTGGCTGATGAACAACTTGACGTTACCCGTCGCCACTTTCCATTGCACATTGAGCAACAGCAACTGCGGCATTTCCCTGAACATGTCCTGATGGCTGATGACATAGTCCACCGCGCGCTGAGCGCTGTTCGAACCATCGAGTGGAATCAGTAGTTTCATTGCATCCCCTTAATCTTGTTTTCCCGGCATGGCAGACGTACCGTCAACCAGATCAATCGTTTTACCCTCTTTCGCCTGACGCATCGCCAGCCACTGGCCGATCACCAGCACCAGCACTGCGCAACCTGCCGGAACCAACCAGTGCAAGTAGTGCTGCGCTTCTGCCAGCGGTGCAAACAGCGCCTCAGCCACCAGCATTTCTCCAGCCACATAACCCAGCAGCGCACCACCAGCGTAAATGATATACGGGAATCGATCTATCAACTTGAGTACCAGCTGACTGCTCCAGGCGATCAGCGGAATGCTGATCAACAAGCCGAACACCAGCAACGGCACGTTGCCCTTGGCGGCGGCCGCCACACCCAGCACGTTATCCAGACTCATTACAAAGTCGGCAATAATGATGGTCTTGACCGCGCCTATCAGCCGCGCATCTGCCTTGATACTGCTTTCATCATGCTCGTCTTCGGGCAGGATCAGCTTGATTCCGATCCAGATCAGCAGCATTGCGCCTACCAGCTTCAGATAAGGCAAGGACAGCAGACTGACCGCAAAAAAGGTCAGGACGATGCGTAACCCGACAGCACCTGCCATGCCGAATAAAATACCCTTTTTGCGTTGCGCCGCCGGCAAATTACGGCAGGCTAATGCAATCACCACCGCATTGTCGCCCGACAGCAGTATATCGATCATAATGATCTTCAGCACATCCACCCAGAACGAGCTAGTAACAAGCATTTCTAACATTGACTAACCTTTCAGCACTCGTTGCATCACACGCCCCATTTCAGCCGGGTTGCGCGTGATATGTATGCCGCATTCTTCCATCACCGCCAGCTTGGCATCCGCCCCGCCCTGCCCGCCGGAAATAATCGCACCCGCATGTCCCATACGCTTGCCCGCAGGCGCTGTGATCCCGGCGATGAAGCCGACCACGGGTTTTTTCATATTATCCTTGATCCAGCGCGCACATGCTTCCTCATCGCTGCCGCCGATCTCGCCCACCATCACCACCGCATCAGTTTGTGGATCATCGTTGAACAGGCGCAACACGTCCAGATGTTTCAGTCCGTTGATCGGATCGCCGCCGATTCCGACGCAGGAAGACTGCCCCAAACCCAGCGCCGAGAGCTGCCCCACCGCCTCGTAAGTCAGCGTGCCTGAGCGTGAAACCACACCGATGCGCCCTTTTTTATGAATGTGTCCGGGCATGATGCCGATCTTGATTTCATCCGGGGTAATCAGCCCAGGGCAATTGGGTCCGATCAACAGCGTTCTGCGGCCTTCCATCTTGTATCTTGTGCGCAGCATGTCATGTACCGGAATACCCTCGGTGATGCAAATCACCAGATCCAGATCGGCCTCGACCGCCTCATCAATCGCGGCAGCAGCGTAAGCCGGCGGCACGTAGATAACAGAAACTGTCGCCCCGGTCTGTTGTTTGGCCTCCAGCACGCTGTTATAGATAGGCACACCCTCGAAATGCTGCCCGCCCTTGTTCGGTGTGACGCCTGCAACGAAGCAGTTTGCGCCATTAGCATAGCCCATACAGCCTAAGGTGTGGAACTGGCCGACTTTACCCGTCATGCCCTGAGTCATTACGCGGGTGTTTTTATCAATTAAAATAGACATTTAGTTACCCCTCGCAGCGGCAACGACTTTTTGGGCGGCATCCGCCATGTCAGAACCTGAAATAATCGGCAACCCTGAATCTGCCAGAATCTTCTTGCCCAGCTCAACGTTGGTTCCTTCCAGACGCACCACCAACGGCACGCTCAAATGCACTTCCCGTACCGCCGCGACAATACCCTCGGCAATCACGTCGCATTTCATGATGCCGCCGAAGATGTTGACCAATATGGCTTTAAGATTGGGATTTTTCAGCATCAGCTTGAACGCCTCGGTGACTTTTTCACGGCTGGCTCCGCCGCCAACATCGAGGAAGTTCGCCGGATTGCCGCCATACAACTTGATAATGTCCATCGTCGCCATCGCCAGACCCGCGCCATTCACCAGACAGGCAATATCGCCATCCAGCGAGATGTAACTGAGATCAAATTTTGAGGCCTCGATCTCAGCGGGATCTTCTTCATCCAGATCGCGGTAAGCTGTTATTTCAGGATGACGGAACAGCGCGTTGGAATCAAAGTTGAACTTGGCATCGAGCGCCAGCACGCGCCCGTCAGCAGTCAGCACCAGCGGATTGATCTCCGCCAGCATCGCTTCCTTCTCGACGAAGGCGCGATACAAGCCTTGCAGCACCGTGACTGCACCGGCGATTGAGCCTTCAGGAATCCCGATCTGGCGCGCAACCTGCGCTGCCTCGTCAAAACTCAAACCTGCGACCGGGTCGATACGCAGCGTATGAATCTTTTCAGGACTGTGTTTGGCGACCTCCTCGATTTCCATGCCGCCTTCGCTGCTGGCCAGCAAGGCCACACGCTGCTGGTCACGGTCGATCACCATGCCAAGATAGAATTCGCGGACGATCTGCGCGCCTTCTTCGACAAGTAAGCGACGCACCACCTGGCCGTCAGCCCCCGTCTGATGCGTCACCAGATGCATGCCGAGTATTTGTCCGGCAAACGTGCGCACTTCTGCCAAGCTATGCGCAACCTTGACGCCGCCGCCTTTGCCGCGCCCACCCGCATGGATCTGCGCCTTCACCACCCAGACCGCACCACCCAGTTCCTCTGCCGCCGCGACTGCCTCAGCGACGCTGAAGCATGCCACCCCGCGCGGCGTGGGCACACCAAACTGCCGCAGGATTTCCTTACCTTGGTATTCGTGAATTTTCATAATGACCGCCTGAACGATACGCGCACCTGCACGCAGTCGCAATCTTACCGAATTATCGGTGGCGGCGTGGAGGCATTTGCGTAACCAGCGTGGAATTAGCCCGCTGCCGAGCCTGCGCCTTCAAGTACTACTTGCGTGTTATTCACAAAATCCTCAGCCAGTCGCTCGGCGTCCATCTGCGTTTTCCCCACCGCCATCACATACCCCAACCTGTCCGCATTATCGAACGGTGGGCGGGTCATGTCGCCCGGTTTTTTGAACAGATGGACTGCCATGATGCCCGGCGCATCGATTTCCGGTGTGATGATAGCCTTGATGACACCGTTCTGGCTTGAGGTTATCCAGCGCGAAACCGCCACCCGGGGCGGATACAAATCGCGCAATTCGGTCAGATCGCTGCCCAGATGCAGGTTGATGACATCCGCATAAACGGAACGCTCCAGCGCGAAACCCAGCAGACGCGGAATGTGTGCGCCGATCAGGCGGGGATTGACCTCAACCAGATAGGGGCCTTCGGGCGTGATGATGATTTCCGTATGCGCCGCGCCAAAGTCAAAATCCAGTGCGTCGAGTATCTGAAAAACATACTCCCGAATCTTGTCGGTATCAAATCGGCCGGACGGAAAGCAACTCCCCTTGATGCCGAAACAAGGTGGCGAAAAAAACACCTTGTCGTTGATCCCTAAAAATATATGTTTTCCATTGACGGTAAACGTCTCGCAGCCGATCACCTCACCTTGGATAAACTCCTCCACGACCAGACGGTCATTGGCACAGACACCCAGTCCGTAGTCGGTTTTCAGGGGAAGATAGTTTGCAAATGGTTCAGCCAGCGCGACGAACCCGGCTTCGGTTGTAAAGGTGAGTATGTTTTGTGAGCCGTAGCCATCGGATGGCTTGATCAGGACCGGGAATCCAATCGTCTCGACGGCGGATTTTAATTCGGCATTGGTCGTCGCCAGTGCAAAGCGGGGTTGCCGGATAGCATGCTGCGCCAGGCGTTGCCGGACGCTATATTTGTCCCGGATGAGTTGCGCCGTGTTGGAATTGAGGAATTTGAGCCCGAGGCGTTCCGCCAGTCTGGCCGCTTCGATCATGCGAATATCGATCAGACACAGGATCGCATCAAATGGCTTCTTTTCGTGCAGGGCGAGCGCCGCTTTTTCAAAGGCATCGTAATCGAAAGGTGTCAGACAGACAACTTCGCGAGCTAGGCTTAATTGGCTGGTCGCAAGCGTTCCATGCGCCAGGTACGCGTTCAAGTCAGCCGTGAAGAAAGTAACCTCATGACCTGAACGAACCGCCTCCTCCAGAATATTGAAGTCATTGGCGCCGGGTACTTCGAGTAAAAGCAAATGTGCCATCAATCCGGCTTTACAGGATTAATGGCACATGTGTATATCGATCCTTGAGACTAGGCTCTGATGTCGATATTGTTACCGAGGTTGCCGACTGGCTTGCTGACAGGTTCTTGAGGCGCTGCTTGCACTTGAGGCTGCAGTGCATTCAAAAGCTGCGCCTGTTGCATTTGTTGCATCTGGCTGACGCTGCTGATCGAAGAAGCCATGCTGGCCGAAGCGCTTTGAACTGACATACCCATAATAAATCCTTTAATAATCAAGTTATTACTGCTTGCCAAAATAAATCGCAGGCCGTACAACAAGCGCTACGATACAAATATGCCGACAAGATATTCGTTTCCATGATTTTACGCAACTCTTGTTACGCCCGCGCTACAATCCACTACCGATGGAAATCCCCCACCGGGACGATCACAGGGGATAGTTTCCAACATCACCAGAATAACCGCCTTTATCGGCGCAATATTTGAAAGCTTGAGAAAACAATGAAGCATGTCGGGCCCATCAGCGGCGTAGCTACTTATAAAAATTATATCGCAACGACAGGCTATGACAACCAGGTGATCCTGTGGGATGCAAAAACCGGGCGCTCGTTGGCGCGTGCGCTGCACGATCATCTCGCCAACCAGTGCAGTTTCAGCCACGACGGAACGCTGCTGGTAAGCGCCTCCAGCGACTACTCGGCACGCATCTGGGAAATTCCGTCCATGCGACTCAAGGCGGCCCTGGTCGGACATGCCGACGATGTCGACACTGCCGTATTTTCACCTGACGACCAACTCATCGCCACCTGCGCCCTGGACCGCACCCTGAAGATTTTTGACCTGAGTGGTCGCTGCCTGAAAACCATGGCGGGTCATACCGGCAATGTGCTGACCGTCGCCTGGAGCAGTGATGCGAAATCGCTGATTTCATCCAGCGTGGACGGCACGGTCAGGCATTGGGATGTGCTGACCGGACGCCAGATCCATTGCACAAACGAGGGCGCACGCACCGATACGTTCGAGACCACGAGCGACGGCTGCGTGTTTTCCGGAGATGACAGAGGCCGCATCGCCATCATCGAAGGCGATCAGACCCGCTATATCGCCGCGCACAAGGCAGGCATCAAAAAGTTACTGCTCAAGGAAGGCCAGAACCTGCTGGTGACCATCAGCTATGACAGAAGCATCGCGTTCTGGCGGATTGCAAAGCAGGATGATAACCACGCCGAACTGACCGAAGTTTCGCGCTCGACGCTGCCCGCGCTGATCTGGGCCAGGGCTGCTGCTTTCCTGGATGACAGGATAGTGCTGGGCACATTCGGCTCGCGCTATGCGACGTTCGACTGGCAGCAAGGCGTGTGGGACATATCGAACATCGAAGCAAGCCGTAGCCTGAACGCCGTTGCTACCCTAGTTGCAGATGTTTATTCCGTGGGCGATGCAGGCATCGTCTTCAAAAACGGCGATCAATACGCCGGGATGGGTAGCCTGTGCAATTTTCTGCTCCCCCTGGGCGACAAGCTGCTCACCGGCGGCCAGATGGGCATACTGTTCGATGCGGCGACAGGCGTATCCTTGTATGAACATCATTCCCCGCTGAACTGCGGCGCGACCTTTTACCGTGACGGAAAACTGCATGCGGCGATCGGCAGCTATACCGGCGAAGTGCTGGTATTCGCGCTGAATCAGGGCCTGCATCTGGTGTCCAGCCACAAGCTTTATGAAAATGCCGTCAAAGGGCTGGCTGCCAATGACCAGGTGTTGTTTTCAGTCTGCGCCAACACCAACGTTGCCTGGCAGGATATCGCCACGCTCGAGGTAATCAACATCATCGAAAAGGCGCATGAACGCATCGCCAATGGCTGCTGCAGAGTCGGCGCCACAGGATTTGCCAGTATCGGACGGGATTTGAAACTACAGCTTTATACGCCGGAATCCCGTGAGATATATCCGACGCCGCATCAAAATTCTGTGAAATGCATCGCCGCAAGCGCCGATGGCAAGAGGATCATGACGGGCAGTTATGGCGGCACACTGGCAGGCTTCGATGTAACCAGCAAGCAGTGGACTTCCTTCTCACGCCCTACCGCATCCGGCATTTCCGCGATTGCCTACCACCCGCAGCAGGATCGTTTTCTGGCCAGCTCTTACGACGGCAACATTTACCCCGTGGATGAAACACAACAACCCTAAAAACCTGAGCTCAAGCCACATCAATAGCGGCTCAGTGAGCGTCTTATGCTCACATAGCCCGATATTGAGTTGTTTCATCAGAGCTCTCAGAGAACACAGAGCGTCCGTGCTTTATCAAACCTCAGATGACTCACCCAAAAGCTTGATAGACATTTCGTTACAACCTTATGTTTTGCGAATTTATGCTCAAAGTACCTCATCCCTGCATACCCATTTATCTCTGTGATCTCTGTGATCTCAGTGTTCTCTGTGGCCAACTGCTTTTTATAGGATAGATAGATGGCGCTAAAACCCATTCTCTCGATGGCAGCGCTGGCGCGCATACCGGCTGCCGAGTTTCCGAAAATGATCGCGCAGATGCTCGCAAGCCCTGCGGACGCCAATCTTTTCATGAGCCAGTCCTACCTGTTTTCAGTAGTCGGCAACCCGGACTTCGCGCTCGAAATGCAGGCCCGTGCGCTGGAAATGAGCACGATTTACCGGATTGAAGGAACGAAAAAACCTGCCATCCGGTTGCTCGCACTGATGGGCGCGGGCGAACAGTCTGTTAACACGCCGCTGGATTATCTGGTTGAGGACTCGGACATCCGACTCGACCTGCTCTACATCATTCCAGACCAGCCGCTGCCGGAATGCATTCCCGAACACGATGTGGCAATCGTGGCGCTCGGCGAATCCGACAAAAACCTGCCGGCGCTCGAAATGATAGCCAGATTGACAGAGCACTGGCCGCGCCCGGTACTGAACCCTGCAAAACATATCCTGCGCAATTCCCGAGACGGCGTATATCAGCAGCTTAAAGGCATCCCCGGCCTGCTGATCCCAACCACGCTGCGCATCAGCCGAGCGGAACTTGAATCCGTTGCCAGACAGGAGCTGCCGGCCTGCGAGCGCTTTTGGGATAACTTCGGGGGCGGCACCTACCCCATCACCGTCAGGCCGCTGGTCTCCCAGGGTGGCCGTGGTCTTGCAAGGATAGCAAACAATGCGGAACTGGCCGCCTATCTGGAAGCGTCAGATGAAGAAGAATTATTCGTCTCTTTTTATATCGACTACCGCAGCGCTGACGGCCTTTATCGCAAGGCCAGAATCGCCCTGATAGCCGGAATCCCCTATATCTGTCATCTGGCGATAAGCTCACACTGGATCGTCCATTATGGCTCAGCGGGCATGGAGGACAGTGCGACCAAACGTGAAGAAGAAGCGCATTTCATGCGCAACTTCGACAGCGATTTTGCGCGGCGTCACGCCGCAGCGCTGCGCGCTGTTGCCAGCTGTTTGAATCTTGACTATGTTGTGATCGACTGTGCCGAGACGCTGGACGGCAATCTGCTTATATTCGAGGCAGACAATCGCGGCTGGGTCCACGCAACCGATCCGGCTGATATTTTCCAATATAAACAGGAGCCTATGCACAAGGCTTTCGCAGCTTTCCGCGCCATGCTGCTCAACGCGATGAATTCACCCACTTAAACCCTATAAAAAACAGCTAACCACAGAGAACACAGAGAACACTGAAGGGATAGGATATGCAGGTATATTGCACGTTGGGCAAATGGTTTAAGCAGGGTTGATGCCCAGTGGGCATCAACTCGCAAAACATAAGGTTACATTAAGATTTGCATTCACCTTTTGGGTGAATACACGAAATTTTGATAAACCACGGACGCTCTGTGTTCTCTGTGAACTCTGTGGCTTAAATTAAGGTTAAGGTAATTTAACATTCGGATAGGAGTAAGCATGAATAGCAAACAAGGCTGGCACTGGCCAAAAATCGAAGGCGTATTGTGCGGCACCATGACGGACCGTGAGCGACTGGGCCTGCCGGACTGTTACATGCCCTCCCGCTTTGAAGACGTCATCCCCGGCATTTACCGGAGTTTGCTCGGAATGGATGCGCATGAATACGTGGCAATGACTGAGAACATCACGGTTCCTCTGGTCGAGCGTCTGGTTGCCGGCAACATTCTGGCGTTAATCGGCGATCCGCGCATCAAGCCACTACAGCCCGAGATGATCGCGATCCCCGGCGGGGACGCCAGCATCGGCCTCGACGAATCTGAAATTGGCTCAGTGATGAGCTGTTTTCAGCATATCGGCCTCGACGAGAAGTGGATACTCAAAGAGTGTCCCAAACATACCGTCAAATTGCGTGATTTCAGGATAGGCAAGTATCCGGTAACCAACTCGGAGTACCGCGAATTCCTGCTGGATTCCCAATATCCAGAATTGCCCACCAGCTGGGCGTTCCGCCGCTACCCGGTGGAAAAAGCCAACCATCCGGTTTTCACGTTGAGTCCCGCTGCGGCCGATGCCTATGCCGCATGGCTCTCGCAGAAGACCGGGCGCGCGTTCCGTTTGCCCTCCGAGGCGGAATGGGAATATGCAGCAGCGGGGCCTGCCGGCCTCGAATTTCCGTGGGGCAAAGAATACGAACCCGACTTTGCCAATACGGTTGAAACGGGAATTTTCACGACCAGTCCGGTGGGCATCTTTGTGGAAGGCAATTCACCGTTCGGTGCGGCCGACATGGCGGGCAACGTCGAGGAGTATGTGCTGGATGTTTATGGCGCCTATTCTCACGGGCAATTCATCAGCGATCATCTGGTGCAACTGAATGGCGAATACCGGGTGGCGCGTGGCGGCTGCTTCTCGCGCCTGCGCGATCTGGCCAGAACCCGCAGACGGCATGGACACAACCCGGCATCGCAAACCTACGCGATGGGCTTTAGACTGGCAGAAGACATCCAATAAGGACTAAAAAATCGTATCTGCATAATCCTGAAAACCGTAGTTCAAGCCACAGAGCTCACAGAGAACACAGAGAGTTACATGGGTTTTTCACTTTTTGTTGACTCACCCAAAAGGCGATTGAAAAACTTATTATAACTATTTGTTTTGCGAGTTTTTGCCCACAGGGCAAAATCCCTGCGAGATGCGATTGCGAGTTGATGCCAGCAGGGCATCATCCCTGCTTACCCCGCTTTACTCGGTGATCTCGGTGTTCTCTGTGGCTAAATGCTTTTTATAGCAACCGGTCAGTTCGTCTGCAATGCCTTCAGGATGGCAGGATAGTCGTAGTTTCCCGCGAGACGGGAGATCATCTTGTGCAACTTCGGATCAAGCGAGGCGACTTGTGCTATGGCAGCCGCGATACGTTCACTCTCCAGACTCACCAGCGCATCGTTAAGTTCGCGGCGCAGGTCAGACGGCAATACCGCCAGCATCTCGGAGGTCAATGCCACAGCAGGTTCAGTTTCGTCACGTTCCTGCACCCCGGCGTAAATATAGCGCACGCCCAGCTGCCGGGTCAGACATTCGTACAGCTCACTGGCGCGGTAAGGCTTGCGCACGAAGTCATCCATGCCGGCTGCCGGCATTTCGTCGCGCTGCTCCGTAAAGGCGGAGGCGGTGACGGCAATTATCTTCACCTCCGTGCCGCCGGGAAGTTCGCGGATACGCCGCGCAGCTTCCAGTCCATCCATCACCGGCATGCGCCTGTCCATCCAGATAAGATGAGGCTGCCAGCTCTGGAATAGCTGCACGCCCTGCTCGCCGTTTTCGGCCACTTTAACTGCAAAGCCTAACCGGTTCATCAACTGACTGAGCAGCAATTGATTCTCCAGCTGGTCTTCGACGATCAGGATGCGATATGTAGGCTGGTCGGGGGCCAGGCCCACGATCTCGCCTCTTTCCACTTTATCCAGACCGGATACATCGCCGGCCTCGATTTTCTCGACCGGCAATTCCACGCGGAAGGTGGAACCCTTGCCCTGCGTACTTTCGACGCTGACAGATCCGCCCATCAGCTGCACGAACTGCCTGGTAATCGTCAAGCCCAGCCCGGTTCCCTTGTTATCTCCGGCCAGCTTAGCCAGTTGTACGAAGGGTTTAAAAAGCCGCTGCTGATCCTCGCTACTGATGCCGATGCCGGTATCCTCGATTTCGATCAACAGGCGGTGTTGCGTGTCATGCGGCTTGATACCGAAACGCATGGTGACAACACCTTGCTGCGTGAACTTCACCGCGTTACCCACCAGGTTGATCAATATCTGGCGCAGGCGCGCCTCGTCGCCCTTGATGTAGCACGGGACTTCCGAAGACTGCTCGACCAAGAGTTGCAGCCCTTTTTCCTGAGCACGCATATGCATCATGTCGGCGACATCGCGCACCAGACTGCAGAGGTCGAGCGGAGCACTCGACAGCACGACCCGCCCCGCCTCGATCCTGGACATTTCCAGCACGTCGTTGATCAAGGTCAGCAGATGTTCGCCGCTACGGTTGATAATATCCAAGTTGTCGCGCTGTTCCTGCGACAGCTGCTTATCATGGCGCAGAAGACCGGAGAAGCCGAGTATGGCGTTCAAAGGCGTGCGCAACTCATGACTGATGCTGGTCAGAAACACGCTCTTGGCTTTATTCGCGGCTTCGGCCGCATCGCGTGCCAGCACCAGCTCGGCAGTACGCATCTGCACCTGTTCTTCGAGGTGATCCTTGTAGCGCTTTAGCTCCTCTTCTGCACGCTTGCGTTCGGTGATATCACGGGCAACTCCCAGCACGCCGATGACATTGCCATCGGTATCGCGATAGACACTGGCGTTATAGAGCACATCGGTGATCTTGCCCGATACATGGCGAATCGCCAGCGGATAGTCGCTCACGTAACCTTGCGCGAATGCACGCAGATATCCCTCCCGCGCCTTGCCGGGATCCGTAAAATAATCTGCGAAATTGCTGCCGATCAGGCTCGCTCTGTTGATGCCGGTTACCTGTTCTGAGGCTGTGTTGACATCGGTAACTTTTCCATCCGCGCTGATCGTCACCAAAGGATCGAGGCTCGCTTCAATCAGACTGCGTGAGTATTGAAAAGCAGACTTGATCGCCTGTTCCGCCGTTTTACGCTCGGTAATATCCTGCAGGGTTCCGACGGAGCGTAGCGGCGTGCCTTCGGAGGTAAAAAAAGTTGCGCATTGTTCCTGCACCATCTTGATCCGTCCATCCGGCATGAGCAGCCTGTGATCGATGCGGTAAGGCGTGCGCATTTTTAAAGACTGCGTATAGGCCTGATTGACGGCTTCCCGATCCTCCGGATGGATGGCCGCAATAAAAGCATCATATGACTCGGCAAAACGAGTTCGATCGATCTCGAAGATGTTGAATATTTCGTCTGACCAGATCAGTTTATTGGAGGCAAGGTCCAACTCCCAGCTGCCGATCTGCGCCATGCGCTGGGCATCCTTGAGCTTGGCCTCATTCATCTTGAGCGCTTGTTCGGCATTTTTTCGTTGGGCAAGATACGACGCCAGCGGTATTCCAACCACAGTTTGAATCAGCATGTAGAACCAGAAGTTGCTAAGACCGGTCTCGTCAATATCAGCAGCAAAATCACCGGTGTGCTGTGTTGCCCCCAGCAGAGCCTGAACCGCCACCATGCCAATGACCAGTGTCACACCATGGTGGCCGAAACGTACTGCCCCCCAGGCAACAAAAAGAAACATCCAGTATCCACGTGCGATTAGCCCCACCGATTCATGGAGCCAGTCCAAAAAGACGATCTGCCCGCACAGAAATACCAGCGTCAGAAAAACCACTGATTCAATGGCTTTTAAAGAATCAAACCAGTCTCTGGGCAGATTTCGCCAGATCAGCAGCAGCGGCGTGATCAGAATGATGCCCAGAAAATCGCCTCGCCACCAGGTCAGCAGGTTATGCAAGAACGCACCCCAATTCAGGATATGAACCAGCAACAGCGTGGTGCATCCGAACAAGGCGCTCACACAGGCGCCGATAGTGGCCGAAAACACCAGCTTCCAGTAGTTGAAAGCGTCGTTGAAAGTAGCGTCGAAGCTGCCGCGATATTCAAGCAGCCGGATGCAAGTCAACGCTTCCAGCGTATTGCCGATTGCAATAAAAAACGACACCGTGACCGGCGACCCCGCCATAACATTGCCCAGCAGCGCACCTGCAAAGACGCCAGGCCAGTACTTTTTCCCGCCCATCAGCAGTGCGGCGAGCGCCAAACCGCTTGGCGGCCATACGATGGAGACGATGCCGTTGGCAGAGAAGAAACCAAGCATCACCTTAGCCGTCAGGGCATAGGCAATCGCCACACCGGCCAACCTGGACAAGTCTGACAAACCAGGCCGGTAATTTGAGATGGAAGTCATCGCATTAGCCATTGGATTTGTGGGCTGCTATCCCTGCTTTTTAACGTCGCCCAACTTGCGCCAGGTTTCCAGCAAGGTATCCGGATTCAGGGAAATGGTCTGAATACCCTGTTCCATCAGCCATTGCGCAAAATCGAAGTGATCGGACGGCCCCTGACCGCAGATGCCGACATATTTGCCTAATCGGTTGCAGGTGGCAATCGCCATTTGCAATAACCGTTTCACCGCCGCATCGCGCTCATCGAAGCGGTTGGCGACCAGACTGGAATCGCGATCCAGCCCCAGCGTCAATTGGGTCAGGTCGTTGGAGCCGATCGAGAAGCCGTCGAAATACGCCAAAAACTCCTCAGCCGACAACGCATTCGATGGGATCTCGCACATCATGATCAGACGCAGCCCGTTTTCGCCGCGTTTCAAGCCATTTTTCGCCAGTTCCTCGACCACCTCGCGCGCCTCCTGCACGGTGCGCACGAACGGCACCATGATTTCCACGTTGGTATAGCCCATCGCTTCGCGCACCTTTTTCATCGCGCGGCATTCCAGCTCGAAGCAATCCCTGAATGCATCCGCAACATAACGTCCTGCACCTCTGAAACCGATCATCGGATTTTCTTCCATCGGCTCAAACAACTCCCCGCCCAGCAACTTGCGGTATTCGTTGGATTTGAAATCCGACAGTCGCACAATGACCGGACGCGGCCAGAATGCCGCCGCCAGGCAGGCAACGCCTTCGGTCAATTTTTCCACGTAAAACGAAACCGGGTCGGAATAGCCACGGGATTGCAGCAACACCGCAGCCTGCAAGTCTTCCGGCAAAGTCTGGAAGTTGAGCACCGTCTTGGGGTGTATGCCTATCATGTTGTTGATGACAAACTCCAGGCGCGCAAGGCCTATGCCCTTGGATGGCATTTGCGCGAACTCAAATGCCAGCGTCGGATTGCCCACATTGAGCATCAGCTTGAGCGGGATTGCGGGCAGCGCCAGTTCGCTGGGTGCTACGATGTCGAACGGCAGACTACCCCGATACACATATCCCGTATCGCCTTCGGCACAGGATGCCGTGACGATTTCGTTCTCGGTCAACGCTTCTGTGGCATGCGTGCAACCCACGATGGCCGGGATACCCAGCTCGCGTGCGATGATCGCCGCATGACAGGTACGCCCGCCGCGATTGGTGATGATCGCGAAAGCCTTTTTCATCACCGGCTCCCAGTTGGGATCGGTCATGTCGGTGACCAGCACATCGCCTGCCTGCACCTTGTCCATCTCGGATGAACTTGCCACCAGCCTGACCGGGCCTATACCGATTTTCTGGCCGATGGCGCGCCCCTCGATCAGCACCTCGCCGCGCTGGTTCAGGCGATATTTCCCCGCACCGCCGCCAACGACTTGCGACTGAACCGTTTCTGGCCTGGCCTGCAGAATGTAAAGCCTGCCATCCAGCCCGTCTTTACCCCACTCGATGTCCATCGGCCTGCCGTAATGCTGCTCGATCGCCATCGCATACCGAGCCAGTTCAAGCACCTCCTCATCGCTCAACGAAAAACGGTTGCGAATGGACAGCGGCACCTCCTCGATACGGGTTGAGCGCCCCGCAGCACGTTCGGTATCAAACACCATGCGTTGCAGCTTGGAGCCAAGACTGCGCCGCACCACCGCCGGATATCCATTTGCAAGCATCTGTTTATGAACGTAAAATTCATCAGGATTAACCGATCCCTGCACGACCATTTCACCCAGTCCGTAGCTTGAGGTGATAAACACCACATCGGGAAAGCCGGACTCGGTATCCAGCGTGAACATCACACCCGATGCGCCGGTATCGGATCTCACCATGCGCTGCACGCCGGCGGAGAGCGCAACCCGGGAGCCGGTGTAACCCGTATGCACGCGATAGGAAATGGCCCTGTCGTTGTACAGCGAAGCAAACACCTCTGTGATGGCATGCAACACATTATCGATGCCGTGAATATTCAAAAAAGTTTCCTGCTGCCCGGCAAAGGAGGCATCCGGCAAATCTTCTGCGGTTGCGGAAGAACGCACCGCAAAGCTGCCCTCGCTTTCGCCTGCCAACCGTGCATAGTGCTCGCGTATCGCCTGTTCCAGCCTCGAGGGTAACGCAGCAGCGGCTATCCAGCCGCGAATCTCGGCACCCGTTTTAGCCAGTGCGTTCACATCATCCACATCCAGTTTGGATAAAGCCTGTTCGATGCGCTGATCCAGCCCGTTGTCGCGCAGAAAATCCCGGTAGGCCTCTGCCGTGGTGGCAAATCCGCCGGGCACGCAGACGCCCGTCGCGCTGAGGTTGCTGATCATCTCGCCCAGCGAGGCATTCTTGCCGCCCACCTGATCGATGTCCGAGATACCTAACGATTCAAATGAAATCACGTACGGATGCATGATAATTCTCCTGTATAGGTGTGCATTCAATTCATAATTGTCAATTGTCAATTGTCATTTCACGTTGATTGCCTGCAGCAAATGCACCGCCATTTCCTCGATCGAGCGCGAGGTCATATCGAACCAGGCTATCCCTGATCGGCGCATCAAGCTTTCAGCGGCGCTCACCTCAGCGCGGCAGTTTTCAAGCGAAGCATAGTGACTGTGGGGACGGCGCTCTTCGCGGATGCGATGCAACTGTTCAGGTGCAATCGTCAGCCCGAACAGCTTATCTCGATACGGCAGCAGGGATTCGGGCAGACAGTCGCGTTCAAAATCTTCGGGAATCAACGGATAGTTGGCGGCCTTGAGGCCGAATTGCAGCGACAGATACAGACTGGTCGGCGTCTTGCCGCTACGCGATACCCCGACCAGAATCACATCGGCATTTTTCAGATCGGTAGCGGAAACGCCGTCGTCGTGCGCCAGGGTAAAATTCATCGCCGCGATGCGTTTGGCATATTCGCGGTTTTCCTGACCATGGCTGCGGCCGACACTGTGCGTGGATTGCTGCCCCAGTTCCTGCTCCAGCGGTGCGATGAAGGCCTCGAACAAATCCAGAAACAGCGCATCCGCCTGGCGCAGGCGCGCTGCGATTTGCGCATCCATCATGGTCATGATGACCAGCGGACGCTGCTCGTCTTTTTTAGCAATTTCGGTGATACGCTGCAAACACGCCTCGGCCTTTTCCGGGCTGTCCGTGAAGGGATACCGCACATAACGAAATTCAATGCCTTCGAATTGCGAAAGCAAGCCGTTACCCAGCGTTTCCGCTGTGATACCGGTTCCATCCGAAACAAAAACGATCGTGCGGCTGGTGGCCTTCATGATTCAGCTCAGAGGTAGTGCAACGGTTTCATTATACGAGCGTAAAATTCGGATAGTGCAAAATCTGATAACCCTATAAAGAACTTTTTGCCA
The DNA here is from genome assembly GCA_041671725.1 of Gallionella sp. Taxonomy (GTDB): domain Bacteria; phylum Pseudomonadota; class Gammaproteobacteria; order Burkholderiales; family Gallionellaceae; genus Gallionella. The sequence continues at coordinate 116,997 of JBAZAY010000001.1, forward strand.
CAGAGAACACCGAGATCACAGAGCGTTACGTGGTATATCCGCCTTTCGTGTATTCACCAAAAAGGGGAATACAAATCCTAATGCAACATTATGTTTTGCGAGTTGATGCCCACAGGGCATCAACCCTGCTTAAACCATTTGCGAGTTGATGCACGCGGTGCATCAACCCTGCAAACCCCAATTGCCCGTGGCGATATACCTGCTTAACCCGCTTGCTCTGTGATCTCTGTGTTCTCTGTGGCTTGAACTAAGATTTCAGGATGGACATACAACAATTACAGGCAAACTGCGCCACAAGCTGGGATAATTGCGCATGAACGATAAAATACAAAACCCATTCGACGCCCCGGCTGCCGCGCGCTCTTTCAACGAACTGCCATTGTCCCCCGGCATGCTGGCAACCTTGCAGCAGCTAGGCTACCTTCAGATGACGCCGATACAGTCGGCCAGCCTGCCAATCACGCTGGCGGGCAACGATCTGATCGCACAAGCCAAAACCGGTAGCGGCAAGACCGCAGCCTTCGCACTGTCTCTGCTCACCCGCCTGAATCCGCGCCGCTTTGCGGTACAAGCCATGGTGCTGTGCCCGACTCGTGAACTGGCCGATCAGGTGACGCAGGAAATCCGCCGTCTGGCGCGCTCAGCAGACAACATCAAGATCATGACGCTGTGCGGCGGTTCCACCATGCGCCCGCAAATCGCCAGCCTCGAACACGGCGCGCACATCGTGGTCGGCACGCCGGGGCGCATCATGGATCACATGGAGCGCGGCACGCTCGACTTGTCGGCGCTCAACACGCTGGTGCTGGACGAAGCCGATCGCATGCTGGACATGGGTTTTTACGACGACATCGCGTTCGTTGCCAAACGCTGCCCGGGCGACCGTCAGACGCTGATGTTTTCGGCAACCTATCCGGATGGCATCGCCCGCCTTGCCCGCCAGTTCATGCGCAATCCGCAGCAGGTAAAGCTGGAAGAACAACATGACGCCGGAAAAATCCGCCAGCGATTCTACGAGGTCTCCAACGAAGAACGCCTGGAAGCTGTAGGTCACTTGCTCAAACACTACCGCCCGGTCAGCACGCTTGCTTTTTGCAACACAAAACAGCAATGTCGCTCCTTGCTGGAAGTACTGCATGCGCAGGGGATTTATGCACTGACCCTGAATGGCGACATGGAACAGAGGGAGCGCGATCAGGTGCTGATCCAGTTCGCCAATCGCAGTTGCTCGGTCCTGGTGGCAACCGACGTGGCGGCGCGTGGTCTGGATATCGCGCAACTCGAAGCCGTCATCAACGTCGATGTCACGCCGGATCCTGAAATCCATGTCCACCGCATCGGTCGAACGGGGCGCGCCGGCGAAAATGGCTGGGCGCTGAGTCTGTGCGGCCCCTCTGACCGGCACCGCATCGTCAGCATCGCGAAAATGACGGGCAGCGTACCGGAATGGCATGAGATGGCTGAGTTAAAGGATGAGGTTGAAGCGCCGCTGGTGCCGCCTATGGTGACCTTGCAGATTCTGGGCGGACGCAAGGAGAAGATCCGCCCCGGCGACGTGCTGGGCGCACTCACCGGCGATGCCGGATTCACGCGCGAGCAGGTCGGCAAGATCAACGTAACCGACTTTTCTACCTATGTGGCGGTTGTGCGCAACATCGCCAATGAGGCCGTGCGTCGGTTGTCGGCCGGCAAGGTCAAGGGCAAGACCGTGAAAGTAAGGGCGCTTTAGCAATACCCATCTGAAGCGGGGCTAATCTGGTATAGTAACGGCGGGCATCCCAAGCCCGCCGATTCGGGATGCGACATGCACCGCGAGTAAAATTTCTGACATTTACGATGGAAGGAGTTTACAAATGAACATCAAAACCAAACTCAGAGTTCTTGGCCTGGTATGTTTTATCGGGCTGGGAATTATTTTGATCGTCACCATCGTCGGGCTCAATTCAATGCGCGAGGCAGAAGAGACGGCTCATCGCCGACAATCCTATGCTATTGATCTGGTAGAAATAAAGGCCAGCGCGCTGTCATCGATCATGCTGGACCCCTCCTCGCAGGAAACCAAAGATGTCTTCAGTGATGCCGAGAAAAACATCGATATTCATGGCCCCGCCGCAGTAAAAGTAATAAAACGGGACAACATCAAAGAAGAGCTTAAGGTTATTTTGGCGCAATGGAGCCACTATGATCAGGAATCGCAAGCCATCATCAAGCTGGCCGGCACAGACTTGAAGGGCGCAAATGAAAAGCTGGTTCCTCTTTATAACAATGAATTCAAGCCTTTTCAGGCCGCGCTTGAAAAATTTGTAGCTGCCCGACAAAAAGAAGCCGAGCAAGGAAAAAAGCAAGCCGATTCAGTTGCAAACAACACTTTTTGGACCATAGTTGTGTTGATCGGTATTGTCACAGCCGTAATCGTTGTTGTCGTGCTCAATATTTCCAGGTCATTACAAACGAGTTTGCAAGGAATACTGCAAAAGCTCGATCTGTTGAAACAAGGCGATCTGACTGAACGTCTTCCGACACACACAAAAGACGAACTGGGCGAGATTGCAGGCGGGGTGAATACCTTCATTCAGGAGTTGCAACATATCGTTCAACGCACCCGTGAACAATCGGACGGTGTAACGGACGCGGCACTGCATCTGGCATCCGCCTCGGCGCAGGTATTATCCAGTTCAAATCATCAAAGCGAAGCGACATCCTCGGTCTCGGCAGCGATTGAACAACTTTCAGTCAGCATAGACCAGGTGTCAAATAGCGCCTCGGCTGCCGAAAAAACCGCCTCATTATCAGGCCAAAGGTCGCGTGAAGGAGGCATTGAAGTTGCCGATGCGGTGAATGAAATCAAGCGCATCGAACATGCTGTCAACGAGGCATCCAATCAGATCGAATCGTTGGGCCAAAGAGCGCACGAAATAAGCAGTATCGTGAATGCAATCAAGGAGGTTGCAGATCAAACCAACTTGCTCGCACTCAACGCGGCGATTGAAGCGGCGCGTGCTGGCGAACAGGGGCGTGGATTTGCGGTCGTTGCGGACGAGGTGCGCAAACTTGCCGAACGCACGGCGCAATCGGCACAGGAAATTACCGGCATGATCGGTTCCATTCAAACAGAAGCCGAAAACTCCACCAACATCATGCGCAAAGGAAATGAGCTTGTTGCACAAGGTGTTAAAAAAGCCGAACTGGCTGGCGGCGCAATGCATCAAATCGATGAAAGCTCAGCTAGTGTACTCAGCGCAATCAGCGATATTTCTGCTGTTCTGCGCGAGCAAAGAATATCGAGTACGGAAATTGCGCAAAATGTAGAGCTTATTGCCAGCATGACTGGGGAGAGTACCGCCGCCGTCTCTGAAGTATCATCCGCCGCAGAAAGGCTGAAAAAACTTGCGGTGGAACTACAACAAGGGGTTGCGCAGTTTAAAGTGTAGTTTCGACCGACAGGCTCAGGTCCATGCTTGGTCTTACAGCCAACGCCCCACTGCGACAATTCAAACTCGTTAACGCATCGCCCGAATGCAGTCGCACATGACATACGGCAAACGAGACACAGCAGCCAGTCGAATTTCACAGACACCACATTATGTATCGTCCATATTGCTATCTATGCATCTCCGTGGCGGGCTTAAGAAGGTCTAACAAAACCAGCGACATCGGATAACCCACTGGATATAACGTCGATCACGGCGAACGGTCTGTCTCCAATGCTTCCCAATTAAAGCGACAGGCTTGCCTCGGGGAACACCTTTCTCACATCGCCAAGAGTGACGGCGTCTTCGATTTGCTTCGTGTCATGTCCCTGCCGACGCAAGGCCATGACACGAGATTTCATGGCTGTCGAGAGTGCTCCTGCTATATTTCGGGCCTCTCGACCATTTGCAAAGTCATCTCTGGGGGTCGCAAAGCGCGTTGTCAACTCGTCCAAAAGCGTGGATGTTACGTCTGACGCAATTTTTGCTGGTTTAATCACACCTTGAATAATGGTCAGCAACTCTTCAGGGCTGTAATCCTCAAAATCAATGAAGTTTGTAAACCTTGAGGTCAGGCCCGGATTTGAGGCCAAAAATCCATTCATCTTGTTAGCATATCCTGCAACGATTACAACGAACTTTCCTCTATCGTCTTCCATGCGCTTTAGCAGCGTGTTAACCGCCTCCGATCCGAAGTCACTTGAACTGCCAGAGTCGGTCAGAGCATATGCCTCATCGATAAAAAGCACTCCGCCTAGTGCGTCATCGCAAGCTTTATTGGTTTTTGGAGCTGTTTGACCAACATACGAAGCAATTAGTCCAGCGCGATCAACTTCGACAACTTTGTTCTCGCCAATCACCCCTAGGTCAAAAAGAATCTCAGCAAAAAGACGTGCAACGGTCGTCTTACCCGTACCAGGCTTTCCCGTAAACACAAAATGTTGTGCGATTACATTCAAACTACCCCGCTCACTGTCGTAGGCAAGAACATCACTTAGAGTGGAAATCTGTTCTTTTACACCACGCAAACCAACTAGCTCGTTAAGACGCGCCAGTGCGTTTGAAGATGTCCCCACGAATTGTTGATCCGTCAAATCTGCAGATGTGAGTTCTTTTATTGACAGACCGTCATGCATTGAAGCAATCATTCGCTCCTGCATACGTTCGACCGCTTTTTCAAAGAACCTGCGAACATCACGCGCGTTTGCGAAGCTCTTGCCGCGTTTTTGATGCATTTTCTTAAATTCACGGAGAGCGACACCTTCAGCATCCTTGCCAAGTACATAACCTTTCGACATTCCCCTAAGGATACTAAGCATATCCTCTGGGGAATAGTCCTCAAAGTTGACTGTATCGCTGAATCGCGAAGCCAAACCTGGATTGCTGCGCAGAAATTCAGCCATCTGTTGGGTGTAGCCAGCTGCAATCACCACAAATTTACCCCTGTCGTTTTCCATCCGCTGAAGCAGTGTGTCCACTGCTTCTTGTCCGAAATCGTTTTGGGTGCCGCTATTTGTCAGCATGTACGCCTCATCAATAAACAAAACCCCACCCATGGCTTTGTCACAGATTGAGTCGGTTTTTGGTGCCGTATGCCCGATGTACTGTCCAACCAACTTACTCCTGTCGGCAGTCTCCACATGCCTACGTGGAAGCATGCCCAGTCCATACAGGACATCAACAAGAATCCGCGCGACTTCAGTCTTGCCGGTACCCGGGTTTCCTGCAAAAACAAAGTGCTTGGCAATTAACTGAACGTCGCCTGTTTTAGCTTGAAACGCCAAGGAGTTTTGAATTTTTCTAATTTGTTCTTTAACCTGTGCAAGCCCGACCATACCGTTTAATTTTGCCATAGCTTCTTCGAGAACAGCTTCCCGCGATTTATCAGAGGATTCATCCCCGAAATCAGCAGCTACGATTTGTTTTGCACTGGCCGGCGTCATTTGCTCCAGGACCACGCGCCGTCTGTGTGCAGTCTTGATTTTGTCCAACAAGTTTCTGGCAGCGCGCGCGTTACCGAAGCCCTTCGTCTTGGTTAGGATAAGGGTTTTGCACGCTTGCTCTAAAGCATTTTGTCCGTCCAGAGCCAGGCTTAACCCCTCCACTGCTGCCAGTGAAATAAAAACTTGGCTCAAGTCTTTTGCTTCAAAATCGCGGATATTTATACGGTGTTTAAACCGTGAAGCCAGACCTGGGTTGGAATCGACAAAATCGCTCATCTCTTCCGGGTATCCTGCGGCAATCACCGTCAAGGAGCCTCGACTGTCTTCCATGCTCTTTAGTAAGACCTCGACAGCTTTTGGACCAAAATCGTTTGTATTGCTTGGTGACGCGGCTAAAGCGTATGCCTCATCAATGAAAAAGACTCCCCCTTCTGCCTTTGCGATAGCGGAAGCTGTCAACTTTTCTGTTTCACCAATAAACTGCCCAACCAACGTAGATCGACTGGCTTCGACAAAGTTATCTTGTTGACAAATTCCCATCGCGCGTAGAAGAGAAAACAATTTCCGTGCGAGCGTCGTCTTTCCCGTGCCTGCATTTCCGGTTAGCAGAATGTGACCAATCGGTACAGGCTGCGTACCCTGTTTTATGCAATAAGCATATTCGGCCACCACTTCGTTTATGAACGGTCTTAAGGAATCAAAGCCCGGCATGGACTCCAACGCTTCGAGTTGTGTTTTAATTGCGCCGAGGTTATTTATCGCCTGACTGGCTTGGTGTTTCCTCATCTCCATCCGTGCACGCGCAACAACTGCTGCAACAAGAGGTGAGCCCGTAAAAATTTGTTTGAGCTGAACCTGAAACTTTGCGCCTCTTGTTTGAAGAAAAGTGTTTTCTGGAAACCAATAGGGCGCTTCACCGGTTTTCAGAGACTGCACGTAATGTACATTTTTCTCGGGAAAAACCATTAAAAACGGCTCGAAATCAAGGGAGCCTGGTTTGAAGTCAAAGTAATTCCTCGTCTGCCACTCGCCGGAATCTGTCAATTCATATCCATTGATGGGATAGCTACTCTCGGGGCCTCTTCGATACTGGGCAACGAAAATATTACAAGTTGCCTTATCCATCCCCGCAAAATCTTGACCTCTCAAGGTCTTGTACCTATTAATGCCACCTATAAGCAACAACAACGGAAAGTATGCTAATCGCCCCCCAATAAATACCGTAATGGCAATGCTTATAAGCTGAGTCACACCGGAAGTGTTTAAAAACGGGATAAGCCGAATCGGAAACGTAGCGACAGCTGCAACACTTCCACCTACAACGCACAGATATACAAATAAAATCAATGTCAAAAGTTGATTAGAACGCCAGCAATTAACCACTGCGCGCCAAGGATGCGCACTTTTCTCCCATGCTTCTTTCGCCAGCCCATCAAATGCTTCACTTGCGTCCATCTTTGATGCGTGTAGTGCTGTCAGATATTGCGCTTTCAAGTCCGCCTTATGTTTTTCAACGTCTCCCTGTGCAATTGTGACGTCCCGTTCAATTTCCTCCTGCCCAGAGGATAGGGCGTCCAGCATGGCTAAGTGTTCGTTGGAGGTTCTCTTTGAGTTTGATGGCAAAGTAGCAGTGGGCATAGTCGTCTCTAGTTATTAAATACGGAGGGGGAACCCAGAATATCGAAGCGAGTCATCGTTTACACTTTCATTTCTTGCGACCAATTCAACAGCTTCACGAGGGCGCTGATCCTCCAAGTTCACTCAGTACACCGGTCGTGTATAGAAGCGATACTAGGTTTTCAACATTGCCTGTGATTATCCCGATCTTTACTATCACCCTTTGTAAATAGGTTTGTTCCAAGAACATACAAAGTGCCAACGCCTGGAAGGGCAAAGATTAACTATATGGATTCTACAATATCCCAGCAAAACAGAGACGACTATCGATAGGCAGCATATGGCACACAGCAGTTATTCTTCCTTGTTGACCACCTGCCCTGAAGCCGTCGCTGGGGACGCATAAATCCACATATCCAAACACGACTTAATTTCGTGCTGTACGCACCGCCCCTGCTTACCGCCAAAGCAATTCGCAGTGACAATACAGACAATCTCCCGCGATTAACGGATATTGTCGACTAGGCAGCCAGCGGGTGTTGTTCGATGGACCGAATGAGGTCTTGTACGGCATCAACCTCCGCCGCTTCGAAATAGGACTCACCACACTGTGAACACACCCATGCAGGCACTCTATCCAATGTCAGGTGACAGCCATTGAGGTCAATATGAAAAGGCGTTTCTCCCTTTTTCATCTCACCTTGGCAATACAGGCATTTCATGCTGCTCTCCTCTTTTTGAAATTATCGGTCCATTCCTGTTCACCGGGTATGTAGGCCGTGATGATCGCCAGATAATCTTCCTTATGTGCGCAGACGACATGGATAGCGCGACTATATTCCCCTGAGCCCAGCATAAGACAGCTATGGCCCCGTGCATCTTCCGGATAATTTTCGATGATCTCGCCAAACTCAATCACTCGGCGAATTTCTTTTGTGCTGATCATACGTTCTGGCCTGCTCATCTGACGAATCGCATGGGGCAGAAAAAGATACCTTTTTGATGCTGCTTCACGGATACGCTGAAGCAGGTCGTCATTTTTATCCATCGGGGCAGACTACACTAGCTCAGTTGATATTTCAATATGGAGACTGCTTCCTCCAGGAAGAGGACAAGGCGAACTACTACGGCGCGCCTGTCGCCTACCAGAGCGGCTTACCTGTCGTATCGAGATAAGTCAGATAGGTCCTGAGATCGAACTCCAGCTGGTGATAATCGGGTTCCATGTGCAGGCACAGCTGATAAAACGCCTTGTTGTGCTCGTGTTCCTTGAAGTGCGCAAGTTCATGAAACACAATCATGCGCAGGAATTCAACCGGCATCTCCCTGAACACGGCTGCCACGCGGATCTCACGTTTAGTTTTGAGCTTGATGCCCTGCACGCGCGAAGTACTGGTATGCATGCCCAGTGCGCGGCGCTCGACATGCAGCGTGCTGTCGAACGCCACACGACTCAATGCGCCGGTGTTGCGCAGATACCTGTCTTTTGCTTCCGACACAAAGTCATAGAGCGCACGGTCGGTACGCACGGCGTGCGCCGTCGGATACTTTTGCAGCAATCTGTCAGCCAGCTTTCCCTGATCGATCAGCAGCTGCACTTGCTCTGTCAGTGCGGCGGGGTAGCCGGCAAGATAATTCGGAGAAGATTTCGGGCACATGGCGGCGTGGCAGCGGGAAAGTGTTGACCAGATGCACTACATCGATCTTGAGCATTCGTTGGACGTAAAAAAGGCCTGCATTTCTGCAAGCCTTAGGAATACTGGTGCCGCTTGTCGGATTCGAACTGACGACCTACCGCTTACAAGGCGGTTGCTCTACCAACTGAGCTAAAGCGGCTTACTGCAAACAAACTCCAATGACAAGCTGGTGGGTCGAGCGAGATTCGAACTCGCGACCAACGGATTAAAAGTCCGCTGCTCTACCGGCTGAGCTATCGACCCGCTGCAAAGGAGCGCGAATTATACGTATCTGGAGCGGCCTGTCAATACCGGACACGCATTATTTCAAATTAATTGACTATAGCGGGTTGGGTCGACCACACCGGCAGCGTCAAAACCGGCTTTGCGCAGACGGCAAGAGTCGCATACCCCGCACGCACGGCCTTGCTCGTCAGCCTGATAACAGGAAACAGTCGATGCGTAATCCACGCCCAACAGCGTTCCCTGCCTGATGATCTCCGCCTTGGACAGATGCAGCAACGGCGCGTGCAGCGTGAGCGGGTGCCCCTCCACTGCGGCCTGAGTGGCAAGATTGGCCATACGCTCAAACGCGTCGATGTAAGCCGGACGGCAATCCGGATAACCGGAATAATCCACCGCATTTACGCCGATAAAAATATCCTGCGCATGCAACACCTCGGCCCAGGCCAGTGCCAGCGACAACATGATGGTGTTGCGTGCGGGAACGTAGGTCAACGGAATGCCGAGCGACGCCTGTTCCGGCACGGCGATATTGTTGTCGGTCAAAGCCGACCCGCCGAAGCCGGTCAGATCGATGTTGATCACCCGGTGCTCACGCGCACCTAAAGTCTGTGCGACGCGCTGCGAGGCCGCCAGTTCGGAGTGATGGCGCTGGCCATAATCCACGCTAAGCGCGTAACACGTAAAGCCCTCAGCGCGCGCCATCGCCAGCACGGTTGCCGAATCCAGTCCACCCGATAACAATACGACGGCATTTTTCATCAATGACCCGCCTCGTTATTCCAGAGTATTTTGTGAAGTTGCAACTGAAAGCGAACCGGCAGACCATCCCGCAAGATCCAGTCGGCCAGTTGTGTGGCATTGAGCGCACCCTGGGCTGGCGAGAACAACACGTCACACTTATCGGCGAGCTGATGTTGCGTCAGGATTTGACGCGCCCAGTTGTAGTCATTTTCGTCGCACAGGACGAATTTTATTTCATCTTGCCGCGTCAGCAACTCAATATTTTCCCAGCGATTTTTGCCGACCTCGCCAGAAGCGGGCGTCTTGATGTCCACCACCCGCATCACCCTTGAATCGACAGCGCTGATATCCAGTGCGCCACTGGTCTCCAGCGAAACCTGATAGCCGGCATCGCAGAGCGCTGTGAGCAGCGCCAGACAGTTCCGTTGCGCCAGCGGTTCACCGCCTGTCACGGTGACATAGCGCGGCTTATATTGCGCGACTTCCTTGAGGATTTCAGCCAGCGTGCTGCTTTTCCCGCCGGTAAACGCATAAGCGGTGTCACAATAACCGCAGCGCAACGGGCAGCCGGTCAGCCGGATAAACACGGTAGGAAAACCGATACGGCTGGTCTCGCCTTGCAGCGAAAAAAATATCTCAGTGATGCGCAACTGCGCGTTTAGTTCAAACATAGACTGTAAAAAGCAATTGTCCACGAAAAACACAAACGAATTCAGATAGATACCACACCTCGCCAGCAAATGCAGCTGGCTATTGGAATGCAGTAACTAATTGTTTTATTTGGTATATTTCGCGACTTTTGTGGATAAAAAACCGTTGTAAGATAAACGACTACCTGGCGAGCAGCTTTTTCGCTTTACTGGCAGCAGCGCTGTCGGGATATTTGGCGATTAACTGCTTGAGTGTGGCACTGGCCTGCGTGACTGCTTTCAATTCCTGCTGGCAGCCTGCGATATTGAACAACACTTCCGGCGCGCGAGCCCCATTGGGATCGGCTTTCAGCAGCGCCCGATAAGTCAACAAGGCAGCCTTGTAATCCTTAAGCGCAAACTGAGTGTTGCCCAGCCAGTAACTGGCGTTCGATATATGGACCGAAGCCGGGTATTTCCTGATGAATTCCTGGAAAGCTTTTGCTGCGTTCGCATAACTTGCAGTTTTAAACAGGCCATAAGCCGTTTCGATGGCGCGATTCTCCGCAGCCGGATCATCGACATCAACCGCGCCGTCGGCCGCCTTTGCCGCGTCGCCCGGCTTAGCCTCATTCGTGCCCGTATCTACGGTTTCAAAGTGGCGCAAGCGCCTGTCCAGATCCTCGTAAAAATCTTTTTCGCGCTTTTCGGCATCCTGCAAGCCGTGCGCTATTTCTTCATTCTGTCCGCGCAATTTGCGGAGTTCGCTGTTCAATATTTCGATCTGCCCTTGCAAATCAAATATCGATTGAGTCTGTAGCTTGTCTTGCTCTTCCATCTTAAGCACACGCGTCTCAACCTGTTGAATATTCTTGCGCGCATCGTCGTCCGAGAACAACCCCGCCTGCGCGGGAGTGGCAAAACATAAACCCAACAATATCAAGGCGCGTAGCTTTTGCATCGTCTTACTTAGCGTAGTTCAGATCGGTGCGGCGATTCTGCGACCAAGACGCTTCTTCATGACCGGAAGCGCGAGGCTTTTCTTCACCATAGCTTATGCTATTCAACTGAGCTGTTTTAGCACCGCCCAGCACCAGCATCTTTTGTACGCCATCCGCGCGACGCTGACCGAGGCCCAGATTGTATTCATTGCTGCCGCGTTCATCGCAATTGCCTTCCAGACGAACAGTACGCGCTGCATTTTCTGACAGGTACTTGGCATGAGCCTGTACCAATGGCTTGTCAGCATCTTGCACCGCTGATACGTCGAACGGGTAAAACACACTGCGACCAGCCAGAATGCTCTTAGGATCATTCAGCGGATCAACTTGCGCTGCTTCAACTGGAGCAGTCGAGGCTTCGACAGCCTTAGGTGCAGGAGCCGGCGCGGCAGTTGTTTCTTGAGGCTTTTGACTCGCACAGGCGGCGAGCAAGTTCAACAACACAATACTGATAACAAGTTTTTTCATTGCCATTCCCCTTCGTTTTAATAATTAAAGATGTGGTCCCCACACAGGCTCGCGCGCATCACCGCTTTGCGTAAACATATGCTGTTTGACACGACCGTCGCTGGACACGGTTGCCAATATACCACGACCGCGCGCCTCGCTGGCAAACAGGATCAGCTTTCCGTTCGGGGCATAACTGGGTTTTTTCTCCCAGCCGCCCTCGGTAAGCGTCTCCATCTGACCGGTCTGAAAGTCTTGCAGCGAAATAAAGAACCGGCCTCCGGTCAAATGTGTAAATACAAAAGATTTACCGTCAGGACTGTGGCGCGGCGAATAGCTGGTGCCCGCTTCAAAGGTCATGCGCTGCGCAGCACCTCCCTCAACCGGCATGCGATAGATTTGCGCACTGCCGCCACGATCCGAGGTAAACAGCAAACTTTGCCCGTCGGGAGAAAAATTGGGTTCGGTATCAATCCCGCCACTAAAGGAAATACGGCGCACATCACTGCCATCGGGTCGCATCAGATAAATCTGCGAACTGCCATCGCGAGTCAGCACCACCGCCATCTGGCGTCCGTCCGGCGACCAGGCCGGCGCGCTGTTGCTGCCGCGAAAATCGGCCACTACCTTGCGCTGATTGGTGTACAGCGACTGCACGACCACCGCCGCATGACCCGTTTCAAAACTCACATAGGCGAGGTGGCTGCCATCCGGCGACCATGACGGCGACATGATAGGCTCGTTTTGTTTCAACACGATTTGTTCATTGTATCCGTCGCTGTCGGCTACCAGCAGGCTGAACATTTTGCCCTGCCGATTCACATAGGCAATGCGCGTACTGAACACCCCCTGATTGCCGGTCAGCTTTTCATAGATCAAATCGGCGATACGATGACCCACAGCGCGAACCTGACCGTCATTTGCGGATACCGCCTGCCCCACCAGCTCGACCTGCTTGACCACATCCATCAGCCGGAATCGAGCCTCGATGCGGCCGTTAGCCTGTGTGCCGACCGTGCCTATCGACAGCGCTACCGCACCACGCAACTGCCAGTCGGTGTACTTTACCTCAGCCGGTTCATGGGGAGACTTGCCCGTGGCATCGACCAGACGAAACAAACCGCTGCGCTGCAAATCGCCCGACACGACTTCGTTGATCGCCAGCCCCAGCGTCTGGTCGCCACCGAATGGCACAAGCGATACCGGAATCTGATTTTCGCCCGCGCCGATGATTTCGATACTCAGTGCCGCGCAGGCCAGATGCGCATTTGCCAACATCAACAAGCCCAGCACGCCAGATAGTAATTTCAGCATTCAACACCCTCTCTTATTCAACCGGCTTGAAGCTCAGTTGTAATTCACGAAAACGACTAAACAAACTTGTATCGGCAGGCAGCGGCAAAGGATCCGATCTCAGGATCGCACGCTCCACCGCACTGTCGTAGGCTGCATTGCCGCTGGACTTGGAGAGCCGTGCGCTCAACACTCTGCCGCCCGGCAACAGTATTACCAGAAACTCGGCTCGCGCATCATCTGCCACATCCGGCGGCTTCACGACATTACTGCGTATCTTGGCGGAAATTTTTCCTTTGTAAATGCCTATCTCTGTTTCCTGCGCTGAACGTTCACGCGCCGCCTGCTGCCCTGCGGCGGAACCAGCCGAACCAGCCGAACCTGTCGAGCCGGTCGAGCCGGTCGAGCCGGTCGAACCTGACTTTCCTGTCTGTTGCACGGCTTTGCCACCCGCCTGCGCCTTTACATCAGGCTTGATCTTTTCCAGCGGCTTTTCGACAGGCTTGGGCTTCTCCACCGGCTTTTCCACCGGTTTTACTTCAATCTTCTTTACCGGTTTTTTCTCCGGGATCACGATATCGGGCTTGATCTCCTCGGGCGGCGGGGCAGGCGGCGTTGGAGGCAGCGAAATCACCTTTTCGACTTCAGCCGCAGCAGGAGGGCCCGCATCCGGCAAGCTCTGCCACAACTCCACACTCATGGCCTCAGGCTTCTCGTTCTGCCATGAAAAGCCAAAATACAGCAACGCAAAAAATGCGCAGTGCACCAGCAAGGCCAGAACGCCGGCCGAGAATTTGTAGGGCTCCTGGTAGACTGCTGAACTCATTTTGTCTTGGCTTGTGTCAACAGACCCACTTTTTTGATGTGTTGCTGTTGCAGCACGTCCATCACGTTGATGACTTCCTCGTAACGCACGCTCTTGTCGGCGGAAATCACCACCGGCTGTTCCGGCAGCAGTTCCTGCCTGGATTTCAGGATCGAAACCAGCTCCTCGCGCGACACCTGGGTTTCGTCATTACCCTTGGCATGGTCGCGCAAGGCCAGCGTGGCATCCTTTTTGATGATGACTTCCAGCGGCGCAGGTGCGGGCGCTGACGACTGACTGACCTGAGGCAAATCGACCTGCCCCGGATTCATCATCGGCGCAGTCACCATAAAAATCACCAGCAACACCAGCATCACGTCGATGTAAGGCACGACATTGATATCGTTCATCAGGCGATTCTTGGTACGCATGCTCGATCTCATGGCTGGCGCTGCAACACGTTGGAAAACTCTTCGGTGAAGCTTTCGAAGCGCGTAGACAGTCTTTCGATGTCATGCGCGTAGCGGTTGTATGCCACCACCGCCGGAATCGCCGCGAACAAACCCATCGCGGTTGCCACCAGCGCTTCGGCAATACCGGGAGCCACATGCGCCAGCGTTGCCTGACCTACATTCGCCAGACCGCGAAACGCATTCATGATGCCCCATACCGTGCCGAACAAGCCCACATACGGACTGACTGAACCGACTGAAGCTAAAAACGCCAGATGCGATTCCAGCCTGTCCATTTCGCGCTGATAAGTCGCACGCATCGCGCGACGGGTACCCTCCATCACCGCACTTGCATCCACGCCGTGCTGTTTTTTCAGCTTCACGAACTCGACAAAACCGGCTGCAAAGATGCGCTCAAGCGCGCCCTGATCGGCACGTGCCGAATTACTGACCGTCTTGTAAACTTCATTCAGATTGGGATTGCGCCAGAATGTTTCCTCAAATTCATTGGTCAAGCGGGTTTCCCGACGTATCGTAAACAGCTTGAGAAAGATGTACCACCAGGACATCATAGATACCAGCAGCAGCAAGCCCATCACCATTTGCACCAGCACGCTGGCACCGCTGATAAGATGTATAAACGACAAATCCTGTGTAACTTCCATTGCTAACCTTTCCTAGTTATCCTAAACACATCCGTTCAATCTGCAGATTAACGCAGATTTTAAAAGACTTACGTGCACCTCAGCCCTCACCGAACGAGCATGCAAGACACTTCCAATAACACGCGGAGAATTGTTGATACCCGCTACACATCAACCCTGCCAGAGCCAATTGTCCGCTAAGCAATCTGCCCGAGATAACCCTTTGTTTAATCTTGTGTAATCCATTTAATCTGCGGACAAATATGGTTTTAATGGTTATTCCATTGTGAGCACAGTGCTTCCGGCACCCTGACCGGCTTGAACGTCTCCCTTGAGACACAAACCAGATGAACTTCACCGGTCGTCAGCACCTCATCTTCGCGTCGCACGCTTTGCAGCAGGCTGAGGCGACTGCGCCCGATATCCACAACCTGTGCCGTGACGCTCAGCATATCATCCAGCAGCGCAGGCCTTAAATAATCCAGCTTCATCGTACGCACCACAAACATCACGCCAAACTCTTTCATCAGCCCGGCATTGCTGTAACCGTGTGAGCGCAGCCACTCAGTCCGTGCGCGCTCCATAAAGTTCACATAGCTGGCGTGATAAACCACGCCGCCCGCATCCGTATCCTGGTAATACACCCGTACCGGCCAGCTAAAAATCTTGTGATCACTCATCCAGTCCATCCTCGACGCCCAAATGGCTCGCCACCGTCAAACCGAAATGAAGATAGGCATTCGCAGTCGCCATGCGGCCGCGCGGCGTGCGTTGCAGATAGCCCTGCTGGATCAGATACGGTTCGAGCACATCCTCGATAGTGTCGCGCTCTTCACCTATCGCTGCGGCGAGATTGTCCACGCCGACCGGGCCGCCCATGAATTTTTCGATGATGGTCTGTAACAGCTTCCTGTCCATCACATCCAGCCCTTGCGAATCGACATCCAGCATGGTGAGCGCTGCATCCGCCACAGCGCGTGTCGCGTCCCCGCCCGCTTTTACATCGGCGTAGTCGCGCACCCGGCGCAACAGGCGATTGGCAATACGCGGCGTGCCGCGCGAACGGCGCGCGATCTCGAACGCGCCGTCGTGCGACAAATTCATTTCCAGCAAGCCCGCCGAGCGCATCACGATGCGCTGCAATTCCTCTGGCGTATAAAACTCAAGGCGTGAGACGATACCAAAACGGTCGCGCAGCGGATTGGTCAGCATGCCGGCACGGGTGGTCGCCCCCACCAGCGTGAACGGCGGCAGATCCAGCTTCACCGAACGGGCCGCAGGCCCTTCGCCTATCATGATGTCGATCTGATAATCCTCCAGCGCGGGATAGAGAATTTCCTCCACCACCGGCGACAGGCGATGTATTTCGTCGATGAACAACACGTCATTGGGTTCGAGATTGGTCAGCAAGGCGGCCAGGTCACCCGCGCGCTCCAGCACCGGCCCTGAAGTATGGCGAAGATTTACCCCCATTTCACGGGCGATAATCTGCGCCAGCGTAGTCTTGCCCAAGCCCGGCGGGCCGAACAGCAGCACATGATCGAGCGGCTCCTGACGCTGCTTGGCCGCCTGAATGAAGATTTCCAGCTGTTCGCGGATCTTTTCCTGGCCGACATATTCGTCGAGCTGTTTGGGACGCAGCGCACGCTCCAGCGCTTCTTCCTGGCGGGATACAACAGCGGGGGTGGTCAGGCGCGGTTCGGCGGTGAGGTTGTCGCTATGGATCATGTTTGCTTTTCTGAGGTTGGGCGCATTTTAACTCAATGCACCGTCGGCGGTGCGCTGTCCAGCGACGCTCGCAGCGCCCTGAAATAAGCATCGAGCAGCCCGACCGCATCCGCAATAGATTCATAGGCATCCTCTATGGCTTGCTGACGGTCAACTTTCGCCTCCAGCATCTCCAAGCCTGATTGCGTACCCAGCAACACCATAGGCGCAATCAATGCATGGTGCTTTTCGAATATCTCGATCCATGGCTCGCTGAACAAATACACGCCGCGCATAAAACCCTCGGACCAGCTTTGCGCGTCATAACCATCCTCTTCATCGTCAAGAATGTAAAACAGCGGCGAAAAGTGATCGTTTGCTATCGCGTCCAGCACGCCGTTGTAATAGCGCATTACCAATTGCGTGATGTGAGCAGACTGCTCAATTGATGCAAATGACGGCGGCGAGATCCCTTCTTCCATATCCCATATCCAGGGCAAATACTCGCTCGGCATGATGACATCCGGATTGAGTACCAGCGCGGTCAGAAAACCATCCAGCGCAGAAATGTCCATACAGTTATCCGGCGTGTCGTCGGACATCAAAAAATCGTCCAGTTCATCGATTTCGGCTTCACTCAATACTTGCACAGGCTTCATCGCGCGCTCCTTCAAGTTTTTAACAGTGTGACAGATAAACGGCTGCTTTACGCCTTGGACAATAGCTTAAGCGCCTGACGGATGCCATCGGAGACGCCCACCTCTTTGGGCAATTGCTTCGCCGCCCAGCCTGCTTCCTTGTCGTTGTAGCCCAGCGCCTGCAACGCGTTTATTATGTCTGAGCCGGCAGAGGTGGTCGCAGCACCTTGCACCGCAGCAGCGCCCGTTGCCGTGAACTTACCCTCTAATTCCAGCAGCAGACGCTCGGCGGTTTTCTTACCCACGCCGGGAATCTTGACCAGTCTGCCGGCCTCCTTGTTCGTGACGGCTTCCGCCAGATCGTTCAGACTCAGTCCGGACAGCACCGACAATGCCAGCTTGGGACCGACGCCGCTGATCTTGAGCAACAGGCGGAACGCGATGCGTTCTTCATGACTCAGAAAACCATACAGCAAATGCGCATCCTCGCGCACGATCAATTGCGTGTGCAGCACGACTTTTTCGTGCAACGCGGGCAGGTTGTAAAACGTGCTCATTGGCACGTCCAGTTCATAACCTACGCCCTGCACATCCAGCAAAATCTGCGGCGGATTTTTTTCCAGCAAAATTCCAGTTAAACGACCGATCATTTCAATACCTCTTTAAGTTAGCACTGGATCCCCGCATACGCGAGGATGACGGTTATATGATCAACGCGAACGCCAGCAAGGCACCGTGCGCCAGCATCGCGGCGATGGTCAGTTTAATTGCGTCACCCAGTTGCTGCGGCTGCGCGGCATGGCGCAACAACAGGCTAGCGGCCTTCACGCTCAGCGGCAACGCCAGCACAGCCAGCAGAACAAGCGCGGGCAGCCAGCCCATCAAGACACTCAACAGCAACCAGAGATAAGCCATTACCATGATCAACACATAACCCCAGCGCGCATGCTGCACTTCCAGCCGCGCGACCCAGTGCAGCTTACCGGCAGCCATATCCGCAGACCTGTCTGGAAATTGATTTATATACAATAAGTTAGATGCGAGCAATGCATAGGACAAACCGGCAACAAAGGGCGCCGCTGCAAAAGCCCTGCGCTGCACAAAATCGGCACCCACGATAATCAACAGAAATCCCAATGCAATGCACAATTCACCCAAGCCACGACTGTTCAAACGGAATGGGGGAGCCGAATAAGCCCATCCGATAAAAAGTCCGGCGATACCGATATAAAATAATTGCGCTACTGAGTTTGCCATCAGCCACAGCCCCGCCAGCATCACACACGCCAGCAAGGCAAAACCGAAGTTGCGCGTCTGCAACTCAGTCAGCACGCCGTTCTGGATGAAGCGGCTGCCGCCGGTAAAGGGATATACGCGCTCCACATTACACGCATCCGTGCCGTTTTGCGCATCGTAATAATCGTTCAGCACATTGGCTCCGGCGTGCGCCAACAAGGCAAACAACAAGGTGACGATGGCTGTCCCGACGTCGAATACGAGACCGTCATGCCGGACGATTGCCAGTCCAATCAGACAGGCCATCAGGCTGGCGGTGAGAAATGCCGGACGAGTCGCGGCGAAATAACGCGCAAACGGATTTTGAAACGCGGCAAGCGCGGGTTCCATCGACATCAAACCAGCCTCCCGCCACGAACCCTGAAACCCCTGGTTGCCAGCGCACCCAAGCCCAGCCCGCCATGTGCATGACAAATTGCGCAGGCCAGTGCATCTGCCGCATCTGGACTTGGCGTGCCGGACAACTTCAACAAACGCTGCACCATCAGTTGCACCTGTTCTTTCTCGGCATGACCGTTACCGACCACGGCCTGTTTGACCTGTAAGGCTGTGTATTCACCGACCGGCAGATTCGCCAGCACCGCCGCGCAAATCGCTGCCCCCCTCGCCTGCCCCAATAACAAGGTAGATTGCGGATTGACATTGACGAACACTTTTTCCACCGCTGCCTGATCGGGCTTATGCTGCGCGATCACCATCCCTAAAGAAGTTAAGATGACCTTCAATCGCTCCGGCAAATCACCGGCAGGCGTCTTGATGCAACCGCTGGCAACGTAGTGCAGTTGCTGCCCTTCCTTATCGATCACCCCGAACCCCGTAATACGGAGACCAGGATCAATGCCTAATATCCGGATTGAGGATTGAGGATTGAGGAGTGTGGAGTGTGATGCGGACATGGCGAGCAGAGGGCTTTACCCCTCCATCCTCCATCCTTGATCCTTGATCCTGCCGTTCAATCCTCGATCCACGATCCTCAATCCTCGATTACAGCGGTGGTATAAACTTCCTGCACATCGTCCAGATCTTCCAGCGCGTCGAGCAGTTTTTGCATCTTCACGGCATCATCGCCGACAAAAATCACTTCGTTGGCCGGCTTCATGATGACTTCTGCGAATTCCGGCTTGTAGCCCGATGTTTCCAGCGCCTGCTTGACATTGATAAAGTCGTTCGGTGAGGTGATAACTTCGATGCTGCCATCATCATCGCTGGAGATATCTTCGGCCCCCGCATCCAGCGCCACTTCCATCAGGCCGTTTTCATCCGTGCCCGGCGCGAAAATCATCTGGCCGCAATGAGTAAACATGAACGCGACCGAGCCGTCGGTACCCAGATTACCGCCGTATTTGCTGAAGGCATGGCGCACATCCGCCACCGTACGCATCTTATTGTCGGTCATGCAGTCCACCATCACCGCCGCACCGTTAATGCCGTAACCTTCGTAGCGGATTTCCAGATATTGCACCCCATCCAGTTCACCGCTGCCGCGCTTGATAGCGCGTTCAACGTTGTCCTTGGGCATGTTGTTGGCATAAGCCTTGTCCATCGCCAGACGCAGACGCGGATTGCCAGTCGGATCGCTGCCGCCCATGCGTGCCGCTACGGTAATTTCCTTGATCAGTCGGGTGAAAATCTTGCCGCGCTTGGCGTCCTGCTTGCCCTTGCGGTGTTGGATATTTGCCCACTTGCTATGACCGGCCATATTGTTCCCCAAAAAGTTTATCGGGCGATGTTATCATTTCCACCTCCTTAACCCAATACAAGTCATCGCAAAGACGGCAAGAAGCCGCCATCCTGTTTACGAAATTCAAAGCTATGTCGCAATTAACTGTGGCAGCAATCTAATTGCACTGAAAAGCGATGTTCACGCGGAGACGCGGAGAACGCGGAGATATAATCTGCTAATCAACTGGCTACAAGCGCAAATACACGCAGATAAACTTATGCCAACTCGATCAATTATGAATATTGCGAATTTTGATTTTTATTTTTGGGGAGGTTGTGTGCTTTTCTCCGCGTCTCCGCGTCTCCGCGTGAGACATTTCAAATCAAAATTCCAGTTTCAACAGGCAACTGCGACAGAACCAAATTCAAAGCACCGGTAGCCCCCACACCTCCCTACACGAGAAGAAATCGGTGGCATACCGGAACATTGTCTGTCGCAAGCTGGCGTAAGAAATACCCAGGAAAAACATGAAAACCATATTGATTGCCAACCCCAAGGGCGGCAGCGGCAAAACCACGCTGTCGGTAAACATCGCGGGATTCCTGGCCAACCAGGGTCAGCGCGTCGCGATGCTGGACCTTGACAGACAAAAGTCCGCCGCCCTTTGGGTCGCGACACGCCCTGCAGACCTGCCGGAGATCGTGACGCTGGAATCAAGCAAAGGCGAAGACTGCCTCAACGACTGGCTGGTCATCGACAGCCCTGCCGGATTGCATGGCAAAAACCTGGCCCACGCCCTCAGGCTGTCCCACAAAATAATCGTGCCGATATCCCCGTCGTTGTTCGACCTGAATGCCAGTCGCGATTTTCTGCAAATACTGGCCGAGGAAAAGGAAGTCCGTGCCGGCCGTTGCCAGATCGGCGTGGTCGGCATGCGCATGAGCGCACGCACCCGCGCAGCTTGCGCGCTGGAAAACTTTCTTGCTGACTCAGGCTTGCCGGTACTGGCCTATCTGCGCGAAACACAGGTGTATGTGAATGCCGCCTTTGAGGGAAAATCCCTGTTCGACCTGCCGCCTCACTTAGCCTTACGCGAACTCGAACAATGGGATTTTATGCTGAACTGGCTGGATAAAGATTAACCCATAGAATGCGAGCACCAGCATAACCTACTGTTTTATATCTATTTTTTACAACTATTCTTTTTCAGCACGCACCGCTTCCAGCGCATCCTTCAGCGTTTCTTCGCGCAAAGCGTTAAGCGCTTCGGACAACCTCTCTGCGGATTCCACCACCTCATGCGGCAAATCTTGCGCATTGGCATGCGAAATCAATACCGCAGCGGCTCCAGCCACGTTCAGCAACATTGCACGTTCCTGCATCAACATCTCGACTTCTTCGCCGAGCAGTTCAACTTCTTGCTTGTTCATCAGATTCTCCTTAATGTGTTTTGACAGCCGAAACCGCTTATCCATGATTCCATCGCTCGTCAGATCGCCGGGCAATTATAGCGCGTCGACATAGCGAACCCCGGAGCAATTACACCCTGAGCGCTGCCAGCATCTTCTCCAGTCGCTTCACCGACACGATCACCGGAGTTTTCAGCTCCTGCGCAAACAACGACACGCGCAATTCCTGCAACAGCCAGGCAAATTCATCCACACGCAGATCAGGATTGCCGGGCTTGGCCTGGCGAAGTTTTTGCAAGGCTTGCAACAGGGGTTGTAGTTGTGCCATGCACTGCGCATCGCGCGCCGGATTGCTGCGCAGCTTCTCGATGCGCAGGTTGATCGCCTTCAGATAACGCGGCACATGCTGCAAACGCTCATACGGCGTGTCACGAATAAACTTTCCGTGCAACAACCACTCAAGTTGCGCGCGGATATCCTGATTCGCCTGGTTGTGAGCCTTGATTTGCGGCAGGCATTTCTGCAAAACCTGATGCTCAGTCAGCACGTTCGCAACCAGCCGTGCCAGCTCCTGCGCGATCAGCAGCAGACGGTTCTTGCCGTCCTTAGCGCGCGCGGTAAACTCAGCTTCAGTTACAGGCAACGGATCATTCAGGCAGCCCCGATCAAACGCCATCGCAAGTATCTGCTGGTGCAATTCCTGTTGCGTGCCGAAGGGCATAAACAACATGCCTAAGCGCTGCGCATCCGGCAGGTTCTTTTCCAGGTACTTCACCTGCTCTTTTAACGACAGCATGAACAAACGGCGCAAACCGCTGCGATGCGCAGCCTGCGCCGCCTCACGGGTATCGAAGGCGCGCAACACGACGGCGTCCCCCTCATCCACCAGCGCGTTATACAAGGTCACTTTCTGCCCTGCGCGATTCACCTCGCGCGTCTCTGCAAAAACACCGAACCCCCATGAAGTAAAACGCTGCTCGGTGAGTTTATCCTGCTTGTCTACAGTCACCGCTGCAATAACCGGAGCGGCGTGTGGCGCCAACTCACTGTGCAACTGGGAGAAATTGCGCGACATGCCCAGCTGACGGCCATGCTCATCCATCACACGGAAATTCATCAACAAATGCGCGGGCAATTGCTCAAGCCGGAAGGCATCGAGCGGCACGTCCAGCTGCTTCTGTTCACGGATATAGCGCGCCAATGCCAGCATCAGCGAGAGGTTCGCCGCCGGAACATCACGACAAAAGCTTGCCGCAAACTCCGGCACAGGAACCAGATTGCGGCGAATTTTTTGCGGCAGAGTCTTGACCAGCTGCACGACCTTTTCGGCAAGCAGACCGGGAATCAGCCATTCGCAACGACTGGCAGACACCTGATTGATCAGTGCCAGCGGCACGGTGAGCGTAATGCCATCGTCGTTCTTGCCTGGTGAAAAATTGTAGCTCAGCGCAAAGCTGACGTTGTCTATTTTCAGTTGCGGCGGGAACTGGTCTGTGGTGATGCCTGCCGCCTCATGGCGCATCAGGTCATCTTTTTTCAAATACAGCAGTTTCGCATCCGTGCGTTCAGCCTCCTTACGCCAGGCTTCAAAGGTCGCACCATTGTGTATATGCGGTGCAATACGACTGTCATAAAACGCATAAATCAGCTCATCGTCCACCAGCACGTCGGGACGACGCGCCTTGTGTTCCAGCGCTTCGATCTCGGCAATCAGCTTCTGATTGAAAGCGAAGAACGGCGCGCGCGTGTCGAATTCGCCGCCAACAAGAGCCTGACGGATGAATACCTCGCGAGACTCAGGCACATTCATCGGTCCGTAATGCACGCGCTTCTTGGCATTGAGCAGCAAACCGTGCAAGGTGCTGCGCTCGAAGGCCACCACCTGCGCGGGCTTCTTTTCCCAGTGCGGGTCGTAATAATGACGCTTGATCAGATGAGCGCCCGTTTCCTCCAGCCACTCCGGTTCAATACGCGCAACCGTGCGAGCGTAAAGACGGTGTGTCTCGATCAGCTCGCCCGCCATCACCCACTTGCTGCCTTTTTTAGCCAGCACAGAATTGGGCGCGATGAAGAACTTGATGCCGCGCGCGCCCATGTACTCCGGGCCTTCCACGCCCTTCATGCCAATATTGCCAAGCAGGCCGCACAGCAAGGCCTTGTGTATCTGCTCGTAAGAAGCCGGCAACTCATTCTCACGCATGCCCATCTCGGTCACTTGAGTGTGCAACTGCTGATACAGCTCGCGCCACTCGCGCAGGCGCAGCGGCGACAAGAAATTCTTGCGACACTCCTCCGCCAGCAAACGATTGGATTGCTTATGCGCCACCGCCTGCTCAAACCACGCCCATATTTTGATAAACGACAGAAAGTCGGAACGTTCATCGGCAAAGCGTTTATGTGCGGTATCGGCGGCTTCCTGCCGGTCGAGCGGACGTTCGCGCGGATCTTGCGTCGACAGCGCGCTGGCGACAATCAGAATTTCCGTCAGGCACTGATATTGCCGTCCCGCCAGCAGCAGGCGGGCAATCTTGGGATCGAGCGGCAATTTTGCCAGCTCGTTCCCCAGCGGGGTCAGTTTTCGTTGCTCATCTATCGCGTTTAATTCGGAAAGCAGCTGATAGCCATCAGCGATCATGCGCGGCGTGGGCGGTTCGATGAACGGAAATTCGGCGATATCGCCCAGCTCCAGTGCGCTCATGCGCAGGATCACGGTCGCCAGCGAAACGCGAAAAATTTCCGGATCGGTAAATTCAACACGCTGCAAAAAATCAGCTTCATCGTACAAGCGGATGCAAACGCCGCTCATCACCCGGCCGCAACGCCCCGATCGCTGATTCGCCGCCGCGCGGGAAATCTTCTCGATATGCAGTTGCTCGACCTTCTGGCGGATGCTGTAACGGTTCACACGGGCTTGTCCGCAGTCAATGACATAACCGATATTGGGCACAGTCAGTGACGTTTCTGCGACATTGGTTGCCAGAACCACGCGCCGCTTGGCCCCGGTCTTGAACACTTTGTCCTGCTCGGCGGCCGACAGACGCGAGAATAGCGGCAATATTTCAATGCCCTTGTTATGTGAACTGGGAAGATTGTGTTTGCGCAAGGTTTCCGCCGTGTCGCGAATCTCGCGCTCGCCCGGTAAAAACACCAACACATCGCCGCGCAAGCCACTAACCGCCAGCTCATCCAGTGCAGCACTCACCGCTTTTGGCACATCCTGTGCCTCGCCTTCGTCGCTGATCTGCAAGGGACGGTAGCGGGTTTCAACCGGATAACTACGCCCCGACACCTCGACCACCACAGCGCCAAAATGGCGGGCGAACCGGTCTGCATCCAGTGTAGCGGAGGTAATGATGAGTTTGAGATCAGGGCGGCGCGGCAGCAGCTGTTTCAGGTAGCCCAGCAAAAAGTCGATGTTCAGGCTGCGCTCGTGCGCCTCGTCGATGATGATGGTGTCGTAACGTCTCAACAGCGGATCGCTGTGGATTTCCGCCAGCAGTATACCGTCCGTCATCAGCTTGATCACGGTATCGGCAGACACCTTGTCGTGAAAGCGCACCTTGTAGCCAACCAGTCCGCCAAGCTCGGTTTTCAATTCAACGGCAATCCGGTTTGCCACGGTACGCGCCGCCACACGACGCGGCTGGGTATGACCGATGCAGCCCAACACCCCGCGCCCCAGTGTCAGGCAGATTTTCGGCAATTGCGTGGTTTTCCCCGATCCGGTTTCACCACAAACGATAACCACCTGGTTGTCGCTAATTGCGCGTGCCAGATCCTCGCGCCTCGCGACTACGGGCAGATCGGCAGGAAACTCGATCGAAGTTAAGGAATCAATCCGCGACTTACGGCGCACTGCACTGGGGGATAATGTAGTTGTAATCCTTTCCTCAACCATGCTCAGCATTCCTTTCCTGCCATGCGGCGAATTCCAGCGGACGCAAGCCAAAGCGGATGGCGTTGCCGGCATGCAATGTCTTGAATTCCTCCATCGCCAGTGTAACGAAGCGTGGCTGATCTTCCGGCACCACCGCCTTGGGCATGATGGAGCGTATCGCTGTATCGCTGGCTGGCTGCCCTCCGAGAACAATGGCGCGCACAGCCTCGGTCAGTTCATTGCGATAACGCAGACGGAAGGTGTCTGGCGGTGCCAGTTGCTGCTGCACGGCGACATATTGCTGGCAGGATCTCTCATAGGCCCAGACAAACACATCGCGCAACAACTCGATGCGATTAAGCTCATACACACCCAGCACCGCATCCACATAAGCTTGCTGCGGCACGTCGATGAACGAAAGCGGACATAAATTATGTTGGATAAGCGGGATATTGGCAGCCAGACGTGAGACGCGCTTGTTCACGTCCTCGAAGGGTTGCAGGTAAGGCAAATGCACCATCAAAAAGAAAGACTGCTCGAAAGGGTCCTGGATTTCCGCCGCCATGCTCATCACGATGCCAAACAGCTCTTCCAAGCGTTGCGGCATGGCAACCGGCAGATAGACACTACCGCCGATTTCCACCGGGCGGCAGCGTATGCGACCACATGTAAGCGGATCGGGCATCAGACCATCAGAAAGAAAGGCGTGCAAGGCGATGACGGTTTCAGGAGTGACGCCTGCGTGCTCCGTATCACGCACCAGATATTCGATGGCAGACTTGTGGTTCAAAATCATCTGAGTTTCCAGCGCATCCTTGCCTTCAGCTGCCTGGCCGAATTCGATCAGACGCTCGGTGTCTAGACGGCTGTAGGTATTGCCTTCCAGCTTTGATGATGCCCATGAAAGGTCAATGAGCAGACGGTTCAGGATGTCGCGCGCAAAGGTGCCAGCTGGTGTTTGCTCGGCAGATGAGCGCCCCAAACTGTGCAGTTGGGCACGTAACAATTCAGGCAAGTAGACGGTTTGGTTGGGGTGGTATTGCTCAAGAAACGCATTCTGGTAACTGACCGGCTTGCGTTGTTGACGCGGTTGGCGAACGTAGACCTTAATTTCCTCACCTTCGGGAGAAATGGGAACATAGACCTCGCCAGTCATCTGCTTGATTGATAGCTCACGAACGACGGTTTTTGTGCCTGTGATTGGCGCAACTCGATATTTGAGTGCGCGCCCCTCACCTTCAGAAAGGATTCGTTGCTGCTCGACCAGTGCGGCCAGACGACGCTGCAATGTGCGGCGCGGCATACCTGCACCAAGTGCCTGAGCAAGCCTATCTACACCAATACCGTTCGGGTGATGGGCGATCAATTCAACAATTTGATCAAGTTCGTGAGGCAAAACAACTTTTGGCATGTCACTTATTCTTTTATGTGGCGCGAAATGCGGTATCGCGCCATTTTATTTGGCGCGCAATAACTTATTCGCGCCAAATAAATTCATCTATCTGGCGCGATTCGCAATTATCGCGCCATAATCCTTAGATTACCAGTCCTCACTGACACTGTTCGCTGTCATCCATTCCTGCCGACCGTCACCCGTTCGCCCCATCGATGCAAACACAGCCCCAGTAAAATGAATGCCGTACCGAACCACACCTGCGGCAACACTGCCTCATTATTCAACCCATGCCCCAGCAGCAAAGCCATCACCGGGGTTATCAGCGTGATGAGTGCAATACGCCCGGCCTCCATGTGTTTGATCAGGTAGTAGTACAGGGCGAACCCCAGCACAGAGCCAAACACGCCAAGATAAACCACCGCTTCCACTGCGCGTTCAGGCAGCGCAGCAGGCCATTGCCCGTCCGCCAGCCACCATGCAGCAAAGAATAGCGGCAGCGCCACGATCAAAGTACCCAGCGTCATTGCGAGCGGAGGACTGTCATCATTGATGCGTTTTAGCCAGACCAGCCCCAGCGATTGCGACACCACCGCGACGAACAATACCAGCAACCCGACAACGGCCCCCGGCCCCAGGCCGAAGCCGCCACGGAACACCAACCCCAGCCCCAGCAGACCAAGCAACATTCCCGCCAGCTTGTTCAGTGTGAGCGTCTCCTCTTTCAGCCACACCATCGCACCCATACTGGTGATCAGCGGTGACAGGCCGAACAGCACCGAGATCATGCCGGAACTGACGAATTGCGCAGACCAGTAGGATAGCGACATCGCGCAAAACATGCTCAGACCTCCCGCCAGATAGGCCTGTCGCGCTCGGCGGTGCAGCGGAAAACGGACGCGAAACGCCAACAGCAAAACCGCGCACAACACGACGCCTATCGTCATGCGCGAGAACACCGCAAAGCTGAATCCGGCACCCATCGCGCTCCATTTAATGGCGAGCGGTGTGGTGGACCAGATCAGCACGACTGAAATAAACGCGGCAGGCAACGACATAACTCTCCGATACAGACTGATACTGCTCGCATCAGGGGCAACAAACAACAAGGCCACAGATCGTGGCCTTGAAAACTACTGACTTGCTGTGTTGCACGACAAAACAGGCAGCTAGGGAGCTGCAACCACCGCCTCATAGTTCCAAACAAGACCGCCTGTGCTGTCCGAGAAGATTCGCTTGTGCCGAACATCCTGCTCACGCAACTTGATCCTGATTTCGCTGGGTTTATTTTTTTGAAATGCAGCGATGCCATTGGGAACGGCCATGCTTCGCACCGAAGTATCGCCCACAACCTCGGTGATCTCACAGTGAATACCAGCGCTTGTATTTTTGCGAGCCTCCTGCAGTTGCGCCTGTTCCTGAATTAATGCCTGCACAAGGGTTAATTGCTCCTGCTTCTCGGCGGTCAACTTACTGCCGGCACTCATGGAACCGGCAAACCTGGCCGACATTTTTTTCCAGGCATCCTGCTGCGCTGCGTTCAGCTGGATCGTTCCCTGTCGTATTTTCGCAGCCAGCGCGAGGTATTTCGCGAATTCCGGATCCGACTTGAGCTGTGCCACCTCCTGATCTTTCGCTTTGATTATTTTATTGCAATCGTCTATCGCACTGCTCAGTTGCGCATTTTTCGCATCCGATGCCGACAAGTCCGGCACCAACATGGAAACAATTGTCTCCTTCGAACGGCATGAGTTGGACGATTTGATTTGAACATTCTTCCCGGCAATACCGCAACCTTCTGCGCTGTTTACCTGAATATTATCGGCAACGATCTCGCAGTTGACGGCGCGATCAATGACAACGGATTCGCCTAAAATCAGGCAGCTCTCGGCATATTGCAACGAAACCTTCCCTGTGCATGCCTCGATAATGGAATTGAAGACACGTCCATTCGACGTGACATCGCCACCGTAGCTTTTTGCACTGCCACCCGACAAGTTCGCTTCGAGCAGAATAAAACCGCCGTTGGATACTACATCGCCGTAGACATCCGAATGGAAGGTCATATTCTTGCCTTCGACCACACGCCCTTCCTGCACTTCGCCGTGTTCGACAAAGTCGTTTCCGGCCAGGGAAAGATCGCCCGTGGTCTTGAGGCTGATACCGCCTTTATTCTCGATCATTTCTGTTACAGAAACAATGTTCGACGCAGTATCAAGTGACAGAAAACCATCCTGACTCGCCAGGATGAATTCTTCGCCATCCTGAGTCTCCACATGCGTACCGGGTCCCGCCATGGCAAACAGATCGATATTATCCTCCGGCAGCAGAGGCTTTATCCTCTCACCATTCACCCTGATGCCCGGCGTGCCGAGTACACGAGCTTTTTTCTTCAGCAGGCGCGCACCCGACGCGATCTGCGGGAAGCGATTCTGGAATTTTCGCAAATCCGCTTTCCCGTTGACCAGCAGCTTCGGCGCATTGTCCCGATGCAATACGCTACACGCTTCCTCTATTTCCGCATCGCTCCCCTCGGTTGCATCGCGCTGAACAGCAACATTTATACGCGTCGCTGCACCGCGAGAAATCGCACTCGCCACAGCCTCAACAGCAATACCGTAACGCACGCCCTTCAGCCACATGTCTGCAATGAATTCATCCAGATCCAGCTTGATGGGTTGGATCACCTCTTTGCGCGTAGAGCCAATAATTGGCGCCACGCCATCCTCACCCGGCGCCCCGTAAACAGGCTCTTCGATGACAACCTCTACCGAAATGGGCTGAAAGAAGTACTCTGCGCGCTGCTTTGCACCGTCTATCTTGACTCCTTTATACAATGCACGGCGGTCGGACGGAAAAGCGACAATATCCTCGGCCAGCTTTACCTTGGCCGTTATGCCGTGCGTCTCCATGATGCTGTCGTAGTCATAAAGCAGCCCCATCAACAGACGATAATCCAGGCCACAGAATCTCGCGCCGCTGCTGAACAGACTATCGATATATCGATCAAATCCGCCGCCTACCGGGAACAGGGACAAATCTACGAAAATACCATCTGGCTGCCTGATCAGACAGGCGGGTAACGGGATCACCGCCTCATTATCAGATGCCAAATTGTCTGCCTTTGCTTGCTTCGTCATATTCACAGCCCACATTTAATTCAGAAAAAAGTGCGTAACGCGCAAATCAAAAAAATCAGCCAGAACTACAGGTAAGCATCCGTTCTGCGCAGCCGACCGGAAATCACTCGCATGATGTGCAGCGCGAAATTAGGGGTCTGTTGAATAAGGAAGTTGAACCGCTTGCGTGTTATGGGAAACAACGTGCAATCGCTTTTCGCAATGACCGTTGCAGAACGGGTAGAGTCCTCAATCATTGCCATCTCCCCCAAAATTGCGCCCGCCTCCGCTGTCTCCATCACCCTGTCGTGAACGATAATTTCGGCGGCTCCGGACATCAGGACATACATAACATCGCTCGGATCACCTTCCTGAAACAATGCCTGCCCCGCAGACAGCACTTTCAAGTCGGTCTCATGACGAAACAACTCCGCTAGATTCATTGTTCAACCCTCATTATTATCTGCAACAGTAATATTCTATCCGAAAGTAATCAGCTACAGCGTAACGGCGAACTCACTCTAGATTCACATACCGGCAACAGGTCTCACGTATGAACAGCGTCGCGATCAGCCCCATCAATGAGAACCCCAGCAAAATAGCGATCCCGGTCCGATAATCACCCGGATCGAACGGGGCAGCACTCACTCCGGCGTGAGCATGATCAATCGCCCATCCAACCAACGGTTGCATGATCGCCGTACCGAGAAAACCACCAATATTCACCACGCTGGTCGCTATTCCAGACAGCGCGTGCGGATTGACTTCCTTGGCACATGACCAGCTCAGAGTGAAGCTGGGCGCGCACAAGCCCATCACCAAAAACAGCGTATAGCTGCCAACACTGCTCATGGGCACAGCGAACAGCAAGGGCAACCAGCACAGGCAATACGCAAGGGCGCCCAGGATCATCACCGGTTTGCGTCGGCCGATCCGATCGGAAAGCGTGCCTGCGAAAAATGCGCCGATGGCAAATCTCGCCAGCAACAACGTGGTATGACTGGTGGCGGCCGCCCTGTCCATGCCATACACATCGCGCAAAAACGGCACAGCCCAAAGACCTGCAAAGGCGAACAGCGAACCCGCCAGCCCCATGTTCACCCAAAGACCCGGCCAGGTCGCACGATTCCTCAGCACAATCAGCAGCCCGTCATACCAGTGCCCGGTGTGAGGCGCGTGCGCCTTGCGGCCATCGAGTTCGCGCATACTGGGCAAATTGGCGCGACCGGGATGGTCGTGCACCAGATACCAGGCCAGCACCGCCAGCAACAACGAAAACACGCCCACCAATACGAACGCAGTGCGCCATGAAATGTAGTTCAACGCCCAGGCCAGCGGAGCTGCGGCGAGCAGCGAACCGACATTACCGAGCAAGATGGTCGCGCCCGTCATGGTGGCAAAATGCCGGTCGTGGAACCAGGCCGCGTTTAATTTCAACATTGAGATGAACGTGACTGACACCCCCAAACCCACCAGCAATCTGCCTATCGACGCCGTGGTGAGTGTATCTGCCGTGCCAAACATCAGTGAACCGATGCCTGCAACCAATCCTCCGATTGCCACAACACGTCGGGGTCCCAGGGTATCGACCAGAATACCGGTAGGAATCTGCGTCAGCATGTACACGTAAAAATACGTGGCCGCGAGCGCGCCCAATTCTGCGCCGCTGGCGTGAAAGGTCTGCTGCAAATCGACTGAGATCGCCGCCGGCGCAAAGCGATGAAAGAACGACAACACATATGCCAGGCCGACGATGACAAAGGCTGTCCAGCGCAGACGTACGAGTTGCCGGGCCTGATGATTAGTTAGCATATATACATTGGTAGTTTGAGTATTTGATGTCCTGCGTGCATCCGGCGAAAGACATTCTAATCGAAGGCGGCATATTTGACGGATGTCAACCAAGATCCTCCGGCAGCGTTAATGTCTCCATGGCTAAGATTGGCCAAGATATCGAAGGTGATAAAAATGGGCAAGTTGGATACGGATTCGTTTGAACAGTTTTTGGAGTCAATCAAGCAGGCCGGCGTGGCCATTTTTAATGAAGCTGCACTGCGTGAGCGGATGGCCGAGGCCCATAACTGGCGTTTTGCCTTTACCACTATGGTAGCCAATGGTCATCGTGTAGGCATATGTTTTGAGAATAAAGACCACCGGGCAGATGAAAAAAAGATTCACCGTGCGTTTAAGAAATTCAAGCTCCCTCAGAGCTCAGAAGCAATTCTGGCTAACACCCTGAATTCTGTGCACTGATACCACATTGGTTCAACCTTTAAAAAGCACACGCCACATCGATGATTGCAAGAGCAAAGCTCTTAGCAAGAATTGAGTTGTTTCACCATCAATAGCGGCTCGGTGAGCGTTTTATGCTCACTTAGCCCGATATTGAGTTGCTTCATCAGAGAATACAGAGATAACATAGTAAAAACAAATAGTTACAATTACTTTTTTAATCACCTTTTGGGTGAGTCAACAAAAAGCGAAACCCCATGTAACTCTCTGTGTTCTCTGTGAACTCTGTGGCTTGAACTGCGGTTTTCAGGTTCAAGGTTTTGAACCGCGTTGCTCACGCCATTTGGCGAGCTTGAGCCAGCGCCCGCAGCACGGCTTTTAGCAAAGTCCAGCAACGCGCGACGGATTCGATTTCCACCCGTTCGCCGGGCGCATGGGCGCCACGTATGTCAGGCCCGAAGGAAATCATGTCCAGATGCGGATGGCTTGCCGCCAATAGTCCGCATTCCAGGCCTGCGTGTATCACCTGCAGGCTGGCAGGCTGACCGAATTCCACGGTATAAACCCGCTGGCACAGGGCGAGCAAGGCCGATGCCGGATTCGGTGTCCAGCCGGGATACGCGCCGTCCTTCCATGCCTGCAAACCATGGGCGGCAGCATAAGAGACCATCTTGTCAGCCAAAGCGTCCGCCTGTGCATCTTGCAGCGAGCGCACCTTGAACGTCGCCTTGAAAGCCCCCTGCTCCAGCACGGCCACGCCGAGATTGCTTGATGTGTCGGTCACACCGGGAAAGGTATCGCTCACGCGCGAGACACCATTCGCTGCAATGTCGAGGAAAACCAGTAGCTGTTCTGCGTGCGCGATGGCTGTGTCCGGTAGCGTATCGTAATGTTTGCACTCGAACGACACGCTCGCATCGACTTGAGCGAAGCGTGCCCGCCATGCGTCATGCCGGTGCCGCACCCACTCATCGATATTCGACGCCATCGCAACGGGCAGCGCGCACACGGCAAATGCCTCGCGCGGAATGGCGTTGCGCGCCGTGCCGCCATTCATCGAAATCAGCCGCAGATCGGTGTGTGCGGACAGATCGCGCAGCGCTTCCGCCAGCAGCTTGATGGCATTGCCGCGCCCGAGATGAATGTCTATGCCGGAGTGACCGCCGCGCAGTCCGGAGACCTCGAAGCGCACGATCGCATAATCCGGCGGCACCGCTTGCTGCTCACAAGCGTGGCGCACCTCCACATCCACGCCGCCCGCGCAGCCCAGATAGAAATGTCCCCATTCCTCGGTATCCAGATTGATCAGCGTCTTGCCCTGCAAGGCGCCTGATTTCAGGCCTCGCGCGCCATCCATGCCGGATTCCTCGTTGATGGTAAGCAGCACTTCCATAGCAGGGTGAACAAGAGACTCATCTTCCAGTGCCGCCAGTGCGAGTGCGACGCCGATGCCGTTGTCCGCGCCCAGCGTGGTGTCCTTAGCAACGATCCAGCCATCGCGCACCTCAACCTGAATCGGGTCGCGCAGAAAATCGTGCTGTGTCCCGGAATTCACCTGGCACACCATATCCAGATGCCCTTGCAGGATCACGCCCGGTTGAGCTTCATAGCCCTGACTCGCGGGCTTTTTCAGGATAAGGTTGCCTGCAGCATCGACCACAGCGGTGATGCCACGCCCCTTTGCCCAGCTTATCAGATACTCGATCAGCGCCGCCTCATGCAGCGAGGCGCGCGGTATTTCGCACAGCGTGGCAAAGTGTGCCCAAACAGAATTAGGTTGCAGGTTTTCAAATAAAGTTGGCATGTCAGTAGATTGTAAATTTGTACTGTTCAGTCTATAAAAAGCATTTAGCCACAGAGAACACCGAGATCACCGAGTAAAGCGGGTAAGCAGGGATGATGCCCTGCGGGCATCAACTC
The DNA here is from genome assembly GCA_041671725.1 of Gallionella sp. Classification (GTDB taxonomy): domain Bacteria; phylum Pseudomonadota; class Gammaproteobacteria; order Burkholderiales; family Gallionellaceae; genus Gallionella. The sequence continues at coordinate 151,215 of JBAZAY010000001.1, forward strand.
GCAATCGCTTCTCGCAGGGATTTTGCCCAGTGGGCAAAAACTCGCAAAACAAATAGTTATAATGAATTTTTCAATCACCTTTTGGGTGAGTCAACAAAAAGTAAAAAACCCATGTAACCCTCTGTGTTCTCTGTGAACTCTGTGGCTTGAACTGCAGTTTTCAGGTTCAGTTGAAATCATGTTGCGTGCCGGACGGGATCGCCCGGCAAACACCGATGCAATGGCCTTCAGCAGCTACGCGCCATCAACCCCGAAGCAGACCACTTTGTTGCGGCCGGTTTGCTTGGCGATATAAAGCGCAGCATCGGCCTCAGACAAAACCTCTTTCAGTTCAGGTGAAACATTGGTCGGACAGATCGAAATGCCTATGCTGATTGATACGGAGCGTTCGCCAGTCTCGATCATAAACGGCGTGGAGGCGATAGATACCCGCAATGATTCGGCCAGATTCAGTGCGCCCGCCATGTCGGTATCAGGCGTTACCACGCAGAACTCTTCACCGCCGTAACGCCCCAGCAGATCATGGCCGCGTAGCCGTGCCGCAAGCCGAGCGGCAACTTCGCGCAATACCTCGTCGCCTGCAGGGTGTCCGTGGGTATCGTTGATTAGCTTGAAGTGATCCACGTCTATCATCAGCAACGCCAGCGACGATCCAGTCCGCCGCGCCAGGGCCTGTTCGGCTCGTTCCATCAGGGCGCGCCGGTTGGGAACCTGGGTAAGGCTGTCGGTCATCGCAAGCTGCATGATTTCCCTGTCCGTGCGTTCCTTGACCATCAACACAAAGCCGATCGAACCCAGCAGCGTGGTCGCCATCACAGCGACAAAGGAAATGATCTGAACCGGATGAGGGATAGCATCGTTCTGGGGTTGAGCTAACTCGCTATAGCCCGTCAGGGCGGCGAGGGCCCGCATTCCCAGCACCAGCAGAATGATCACGATCCCGCCGAACAGCAGCCGCCATGCCCGCCCGGCACGGGTTTTCTGATCGGACAGCAGTGCGCGGGCAACCAGCAGCATCTGGAAGCCGAAAATGAGTCCGCCCCAGACAAAGCGACCACGTATATCGTCCACCAGCGTAGCCGTCATCACCAGCGTGAGGACTACCGGCGCAAAATACTGCCAGCGCGGTGCACGACGTTGCTGGAATTCATAAATCGCCGCCAGTATCAGGGCATGCGATGCGGCCTTGAATCCGTTGGCGAGCACAACCGAGAACACATCCGGTATCGTGCCGCGTGCGGCAATCAGCGCCCAGGTCAGCGTTTCCAGGAAGATCGCCGCCGCCCACTTTTCCATACCATCCCGATTCCTGCTGCTGTCACGACTAAAAACGGCGACAAGCAGACACAACACCATCAAGGCGTTGGTCAGGGTCAGCGAAAACAGCAATGTGCGGGGATCGAGATTCATGAGCCTACAAAATATACATCTTTAAATCCTGGCACTTTAATGACTTTCTTGAACATGAAATCGAGATCTGTCGCTGATTATACCGGCGAGCAGTAATCGTCCGTGAGTCCAAAGTGCGAACAACCACACTGCCGGCTGTTTTACGTGGTCAAAAGAAGGCATCCGAAGAAATGGAACGCGACGGAAGATAGCCTGGCTCAAGGCATTTGAACCCGCCAAACCTTTAATTTTCCGGTTCTGCTACCAAGCCAGCCGTCCCCTGACTCACATCACGGGCACAAAGCCAATCCATCACCCCTTGCCCTGCGCGGCGTCCGCTGGCGAAGCAGGCGGTAAGCAGATAACCTCCGGTGGGCGCTTCCCAGTCGAGCATCTCACCGGCACAGAACACGCCGGGCAAGGTGCGCACCATCAGCCGCGCATCCAGCTCCTCGAAGGCCACGCCGCCTGCACTGCTGATCGCTTCATCCAGCGGACGTGTCGCGACAAGCTTGAGCGGCAGAGATTTGATTGCATTTGCCAGCCGCTCGGGCTGATCGAAATCGGCGCGCGACAAAAGTTCGCGCAACAATCCGCTTTTTACCCCCTTGATATTGGCCCGGCTCTGCAAATGGCTGGACATCGAACGCGTGCCGCGCGGATGTCCCACTTCATTGATGACCCGGGTAAGCGCCTTACCGGGAACAAGATCGATGTGAATGACGGCGCTGCCACGCGCTTCAATCTCGTCGCGCAGCAGGGCTGACAAGGCATAGATCAGGCCGCCTTCCACACCGCTCGCCGTCACCATCAGATCGCCCTGTTTGCAATGCACATTGCCTGTTGCATCGGGAAAACTCACCGTCACCGCTTTCAACGGCTGACCTGCGAATTTTTCGGCAAAGTGTTGACTCCAGCCCGAATCGAATCCGCAGTTCGCAGCCTTTAACGGCGCGATTGAAATCCCGCGCTCTGCAAGCTGATGCACCCATGCACCGTCCGATCCTAGCCGCCCCCAACTTCCGCCACCGGTCGCCAGCACCACTGCATCGGCGCGGGTCATCACTTCGCCTTCAGGCGTAGCAAAACGCAGCGCAGTGTTTTCACCCGTTGAACTGTCCCAGCCGCACCAGCGGTGACGCATGTGAAAATTCACCCCGGCTTCTCGCAGTCTGTGCAGCCAGGCCCGCAACAATGGGGCTGCCTTCATATCGGCGGGAAACACGCGTCCGGAGCTGCCAACAAAGGTTGAGATGCCGAGGCCATGCACCCACTCCCGCAACACGTCCGGCCCGAAGGCCTCCAGCAGAGGTGCGAGCTGTTTGCGGCGTGCGCCGTAGCGCGAAAGAAAGGAATCCAGCGGTTCAGCATGGGTGATATTCATGCCGCCCTTGCCTGCCATCAGAAACTTGCGCCCTGCGGTGGGCATTGCATCATACAGATCGACCCGGACACCGGCCTGAATCAGAACCTCAGCCGCCATCAACCCTGCCGGGCCGCCGCCAATGATGGCAACCGTATGCGAATTATTTTTCATGCCCGGATTATCTCAAACAATCCTTGAACCTTAAAATATTTTTTCGCAAGTGCAAAATACAATAATTACCAAATAAATCAATTTGTTAGCTATATTGCAAAACGCGCCATCCGGGTTTCGATCAGAAGCGGTAGTTCACACCCAACCCGAGATAACTCATATCCTGTTTGAACGAATAATTGGCAATTACCCCGTCGGTGTAAGCGATCGTGACGGTTTTCCTGCCGAAACTCATGTAGTTGTACTCCACAAAACCCGACCAGTTTTTTCCGATCTTGCGTTCCAGACCGGCGCCGACTATCCATCCGTTACGCACAACCGAGGTGTTCCCGGTATAGGGCACGCCGACGGTCGGAGCCGGGTCGGTATCATTATGATTTGTTTTCGTTCTTGCGCCCCCGGCTTTGAAATAGGCCAGCATTTCCGGCTCAAACAGATAACCGATTCGGCCGGTAACAGAAAACACGGAATTGATATCGTAGGTAACCCGATTCGACGGGCCGGTACCGTTAACATAGAGGTGACGCCCGGTTAAATAGGCCTTATCCGCAGAGAGTTGCGCGCCGAAAACCCAGTTGTCCGTCTGGTGATCGCACCCCAACTGCGCCCCGATCACTCCACCATCGGCGTTGGCTGAGCCGATTGCATTGTTGGCGACGGTGTCAATTCCGCTGATCAAAGCCCGGCCATATCCGCCATTGGCGCCGACATAACAGCCGTTCCAGCCTTCAACAGAATCGGCATGCGCCGGCTGAACGACGCCTGCGGCCAGCAGGCAAAACAAGCCAGAAATCATTTGGGGTCTGCTGGTATGCATTTGAGTTCTCCCTTAAATTAAATGATTTTGATGCGTAGCTCCACTGTCCGGCGCGAACGTGCTGATATGACTACCGATGGTTATCAGTGTTTCCGGATGAACGCTTCCAGCGGATTCCTGCCTGCAGGTGTTTTTCAAGCAAGGCGATTCGTCGTGTATGCCTCCGTTATCGCGATAAAAACCTCATGCCGCACCCGAGCGGGTAAACGGCAAAACTCCCAGGCGTCACCACTGTACTGCAGCGTGCTGCCGTCGTCGAGTTGAACCTGCGATAGCCGGACGGGTATCGCAGCCGATGACGCGAACGTATAAATGCTTTTTACCGGTTAAACTATATCGCTTTCGGCAATACTATTTTGAGCAGACCGGATGAACGCCCCCCACTCATCCCTGAAGAAGGAAAGAAAGGAAGTGATATCGCATGACTGAATCCGCCTGGCAGGACATTGTGTTGCTGTCACTTTGCTGGATCGGCTACTTCGCTCTGCACTCCGCATTGGCGTCACTGGTGGTAAAGCGTAGCGTTTCCGCAGCCTGGCCGAACCTGATGCCGTATTACCGGCTGATGTTCAACATCCTGGCGCTGCTGCTGATACTGCCGATCTTATGGCTCACCTTCCACGATCCCGGGCCGATGTTGTGGCGCTGGCAGGGGATCGCCGCATGGCTGGCCAACGGGCTGGCGCTGGCCGCGATCTTCTGCTTTTGGCTGAGTCTCAAGAACTACGACATGCAGGAATTCCTTGGCCTGCGCCAATTGCAGCTCCACGTCCGGAAGGTCGAGGATCAGGAACACTTTCATCTTTCCCCGTTTCACCGCTTCGTGCGGCACCCCTGGTATTTCTTCGGCCTGGTCGTGATCTGGACGCGCGACATCAGCGTGACGACGCTGTTATCCAGCGTGATGATTACGCTGTATTTCTTTGTCGGATCGCGCCTTGAGGAGAAGAAGTTGCTGGTCTATCACGGCGACACTTACCGCCGCTATATGGCGCGCGTCCCCGGCCTGATACCGCTGCCCTGGAAATCCCTTACGGCGAAGGAGGCCGAGGCGCTGCTGAAGCAAGACGCCGGGACTGAATCGTCTTTGTGAGTCAGGCAAACGAAGCACCGATAAAAAGGTCGGAGGCTGGTCAACTTCGGTGACCGCCACGTTCGAAAACAATTGCGATGCTGCCTCATTGCTTGGGTGTGCCTGTGCTTATTGGGGTTTCCGGAATAACTCGTCGAGCGGATTATGTGATGAGGAAGCTTTTCCGGAGACGCGCTTCGCAGTGAACTCCTCTTCGATGTTGTCGCGATAGAAGCTCCATGCTGCACCCGAGCTGCCCAGACGTTGCCAGGTATCTTCGCCCACGCCGCTGTATTGCAGCGTGCTGCCGTCGTCGAGCTGAACCTGCAATACTCGGACTCGCGCATCGTAGCCAATGGCGCGAAGTTTACCCGAATTGATTTTTTTCATATCCATGTCGACATCCAGTCAGATTTTAGTTTGCCGGGGGTAGCCCGGCGGCAAGCCCCCTGCGGTCTCGGCTCCGTTGTTTCGCGGGATAAACAGAATCTTAGCGCATGTTTTATCGCGCTTAGATAATGTTTAGTTGTTCCATCAATGCCCTTGCGGCATCGATAGTCCGCAAACAAGCGGAGCTGCGGAACTCATGGCGCGCATCAAGAAATCGAGTCTGCCCCTAATTTACCGTGGAAGTAGCGTAAAATCGCGGCCCTTCAGCTCATCTGACCGCGCATGCCAACCATCGTTCTCGCCACCCTCAACGCACGCTATCACCACGCTTCGCTTGGTTTGCGTTACCTCGCCGCCAATATGGGCGAACACGAGCAGGACACGCAGATCATGGAGTTCATCCTGCAGAACAGGCCGGAAGAAATTATCGAGGCCATACTGGCAGCGAAGCCAAAAATTGTCGGCTTCGGCGTCTACATCTGGAATGTGGTCGAGATTACCCGGGTGGTAGCGCTGCTCAAGTGCGTAGCCCCAGAAATTATCGTGGTGCTGGGCGGGCCGGAAGTGAGCTACGAATGCGAGCAGCAGGAAATCGTGCGGCTGGCGGATTATGTGATTACCGGCTGGGGCGACATCAGCTTTCCAAAACTCTGCCGCGAGCTGCTGCAGAAGCGCCCGCAGGCGCAGAAAATCATCGCCGGCCTCCAGCCTCAGCTTGCCGAAATCAAACTGCCCTATGCGCTATACAACGACAACGATATCGCCAACCGCACCCTGTACGTCGAAGCATCGCGCGGCTGCCCGTTCAAATGCGAATTCTGCCTCTCCTCCCTCGACAAGACAGCCTGGGCCTTCGACCTCGAGCTGTTCCTGGCCGAGATGGCCAGGCTGTACGAGCGCGGCGCACGCCAGTTCAAGTTTGTAGACCGCACCTTCAACCTTAACATCAAGGCCAGTGCGCGCATCCTTGAATTCTTTCTGGAACGATTAGACGATAAGTTATTCGTGCATTTCGAGGTGATCCCGGATCACCTGCCCGACCAGCTCAAGGAGCTGATCTTGCGCTTCCCCGAGGGTTCGCTGCAATTCGAGGTAGGCATCCAGACTTTCAATCCCGACGTACAGGCGCTCATCTCGCGCAAGCAGGACACACCGAAAACAGAAGAAAACTTGCGCTGGCTGCGCCATGAAAGCCACGCGCATGTTCACGTCGATCTCATCATCGGCCTGCCCGGCGAAGACATTGCCAGCTTTGCGCAAGGCTTCGACCGCCTGGTTGCCCTCAAGCAGCAGGAAATTCAGGTCGGCGTACTCAAGCGCCTGCGCGGCACCAACATCATCCGCCATACAGAAACGTATGACATGCGCTACACCCCCTACGCGCCCTACACCATACTTGCCACCGATCGCATCGACTTCACCACCATGCAGCGCCTGGTGCGCTTTGCCCGCTACTGGGATCTGGTCGCCAACTCCGGCCGCTTCCCGCAGGCCTTACCCCTGCTGCTGGGCGACAGTCCGTTTGCGCATTTTCTGGCGTTCTCCGACTGGCTCTATGCAACAACCCGCAAGACGCATCAGATTGCGCTGGATCGGTTGTTTGATCAGGTTTACAGGGGAATGATCGAATGCCTGTCGGTGCCACAGACAGAAGCTTTTGCAGCGGTGGAGCGCGACTTTATTTTGTCGGGCAGCAAGGAGATTCCGGCGTTTCTAAGGATTGCAAAACCGGCGAAGGATGACACCCGAAAAACAAGGCTGGTTAGCCAGACGAGTCGGCAAGCCCGCCACCTGGTCAAGGAAACATAAGTATTTGATTATCATACGACAATGAAAGCTCCTAATTTCCTTCAGCCCCACTCGTGGCGTGGCGCGTCAATACCAAGATCATCGTCCGTAATTTCATTTGGAAAGTCATCGCTCAAAGTTCCAACAAAGGTTGTGGGAAAAGACTCTTTATCTTCGAAACGCGCAGGCAGCTTATCGGCTACGCCAGCAGAACAATGTTCTTGGGAAACTGTTTCGAATGGCATTGGCAAATCGGCTACACCAAAACGTCCAGCCCATTGCGCTCCACTATATTCAGCAGTTTGAGCGCAATGCCGCTTGGTTTTTTCTCGCCAATCTCCCACTTCTGAACGGTTGATACGCTGGTGTTCAGATAAGCCGCAAATACCGCTTGGCTGATCTTGGCCTTCTCGCGCAAGCTTTTAATTTGCGCGGGTTGCAAGACATGCACGGGTTTAAGGCATAGCTTGTCAAATTCGCGCATCGTCACGTCAGTAATCGTGCCGGACTTATGCAGACCGGTTGTGGTTTGATGCACCGCCTCAAGGATTTTACTTTTCATTTTCGCAAATCTCCTTCAACTCGTTATCTGCAAGCAGCTTGTTAATCGCGCTAGCGTCCATACACAACAGCACCAACTGCGAAAAATTAATCGAGTGCCCCTGTTAAGTTGTTAATCTCGTGATGGCATCTGTGCGCGGGGATTAAGCTGCTACGCCGTGCTTTTGAAGCGTTTCCCATCCGACACAAGCTAACCAGATATGCCGGGGGATCGATTTTTCGCCGTTGCGATAATAGGCCAGCATTCTGCGGCTTATCCCCAGGACTTCTGCCGCACCGTCCAGTGTCAGATTGTTTGCATGCATCCAGTTCCAAATGCGCTCGTGACCGATACCGCCGGATTGCTCTACCGCAAGGTTGCGCAGGTTGTCGGCAGCCAGATCAATTTCACCATTGCCGAACTCAACTGCACGCCCAAATTCACTTAACTTGACAGTCGCAAAAAGACGTTGGTCTTGCAACGGCTTCAGGCAAGAAGTGGACTTGATCCAGTCTGACAGATCGACGTTAAAGTCTGCACCGTCAGCATAAGACAGGTTGAGACAAAAATCTTCAAGCGCCCGTGCCTGGGTCAAGCGGAAGTGATCCCGATTTTTCATGTGTGCAACTCCCAAAAAATTTGCAACAACCTGTCGCGGTTTATCGGCACGGCGGCCCAATCCAATGCAGCTCTAATTGGTCGAGTACTACGCGCCCCCTCCAGCACTTCTCCGTTATCTATCCTGACTAGCCACTCACGCCCGTCGCTCGCCAGCACATGAAAATGCGGCGGCATGTGGTCTTGGGGGTAAATATTGATCTGACATGAATCGAAAGAATGAATGCGAGGCATATGTGAATAATAGTGCAACTATTGCACCATGTCTATCTCTGGAAAGAGGCCGCACTTATAAATATTCGCGGCCTGACCAAAAAAATGTTGGTATATGAAACTTGATCCCGCGAGTTCGTCAGGATTTCCCGAATAAATCGTCGAGCGGGTTCTTGCCTGCGGGTGCGTCAATGTAAAGCTCGCGCAGCGATTCGTCTGCCTCCTCGCCCAAGGATTTAAAATTGCTTTCCTCGTTCGTCCTTTCTCCCGCTTGCGGGAGAGAGTTAGAGAGAGGGGCGTTCGCCGGGAGGGGAGAGCAAAGCGAGGGGCTGAGGAGAGGGGAACGGGCATGTGGTGTGTTGACACACCCTTGCCCGTTGCCGGAGACGCGTTTGGCAGTGAACTCCTCCTCGATATTGTCGCAATAGAAGCTCCATGCCGCCCCCGAGCTGCCCAGACGCCGCCAGGTATCTTCGCCCACGCCGCTGTACTGCAACGTGCTGCCGTCATCGAACCGAACCTGCAATATTTTGGCCCGCGCATCGTAGCCAATGGCACGAAGCTTGCCGGAATTGATCTTCTTCATGTCCATGATGGTTTTAATTCGACGTGGTATGGCGGCTGTAAATAAAAAGCGATACTGCCCCTTTAATTAATCGCAATGCTACAAAGCTAGACCTGACCCCGATGCCGCACAATAGCCGTGCACAGCCTAATGCGGAAATTTCGTGGTTGGTAAGTGATTGCCAAGATAGCCGATGATAAAAGTACGGGCAGCTCGATCTTCAATGTAGTGAATTCGGTGTCGTTTTGAGAAATCCAAATGTTTTTCGAAAACATCCGTCCCACCATTAGGCATCCTAAAAACTCTAGCTGCGTGAAACACTTTATTACTCATAGTCGATTCGCTCTCTGAGCGCCACTGGAAAAGGTATTCTGGCGCATCGCTACCTGCGGTTTTCCACGCTGAAGCGGTCTCATCCATTTTTTGGAGTTTTGCCATAGCATTGCGCAAGTCCGCGAAATCAACATTAACGACTTGCCCTTCTATGTCTGGCGAGAAAGTGAGATTAGGAAAAAGCGTAGCCATACTTTGCAGGAATTGATTAGCATCAGCAATTGATGCAAAACAACGCGCACGAAAAATATTTTCAAGAAGAGTGCAGTGTCTTTCATGACTAACATGATCGACGACCTCCTTTGCAACCAAAGTGTTGTTGTCGCAAACATAAGTATCGATTTGACACGTATCCCATATTGGCGCCGTCGGCACACTTGCAACAATATTATTTGTAAGAAGAGCGACACCTAGAGCATAAACATCAGGGCCCGCAATCTGCGCTGCACGATATTCATAGCTAATTAAATATTCCTCTTGATCTTGCTCAAGGTTTAGCCCTTCCTCAATAGGAATTTTTGAATCGAGCTTCCAAATAAGACTCTTCATATCTCGATCTACTGACTTATCCTCAAGCCAACTTGAAACCTCCCAAGCCCCCCCTGCTTGAGTCTGTATTTCAGCTTCCAGCAAACTGAAGCGTGATCTTAATACTGGCGTTGCTAGTCCGCTTTCTATCAAGCCGCCTATAGCAGCAACAAACTCCTCAAAACAGCATCTTGCAGAATTATGATCAGTCGCTGGTTGTGACGCCAAGGAGACGTCGTTGAAAATAATCTCGGGTGGCGGCATTAGTTTTTATTCTTTTGTCGTTGAACAAGCACCGCGAGCAAATGTTCATGCTCATCGAAAAAACCATCTGGCCAGAAAGATAGCTTGCCATTGTGATCAATATCAGGAGTATCGACGCGTGAAGTCACGCCTTCGCGGCGAAAATAATGGAAACATACGTCCTTAGGCAATATATCCTCTTGCTTAACAGCAACACGAAGGCCATTCATAATGTGATCACTGTGTGTCTCAACAATAACTTGTATTTTTTTACTTGCCAGTGCCATTAGCCTGGCAATTTGTGCCTGGCCACGTGGATGCAAATGAGCCTCAGGGTTTTCAAGTATCAACACGGTGCCAGGTTCTGAAGAAAGCAATGCAACCAATAATGCTAGGGAATACGTAAGACCAAAACCAACGTGGGTTGGTCGATAGTAACGAGACGCAACATCACCGCGCCGTTCAAAACCGAAGCTTGCAACGGACACGCCAGCATCGCGGAGAGGTTTTACGTCAAGCCTGACACCTGGACTTAGCTCCCCAAGCCATGCCTGCACCTGATGAATAAGCCCCTCACCTTTTGCATTCGGATGTCGTGCATCCACATTTGAAACGGGGTCTTCTCCATGATCAATCAAGTAGCGAATTGCATATTCACCATATATGCCCAAGCCTTCGGTTTGCTCCGCATCTTCATAGGGATATGAAAGGCGAGGCCCCCATCGCTCCGCGCTCAGGTAAGAAAATGGCAACCTTGCTAGAGGTGCCAAGTCAGCGCGCTCATAGACTCCAGGGGTAATTAGTCGATGATTCTTTTCGTCATAACGAAACCGCCAATTGAGAAGTTGATTATCTATCTCACAAGAAATGCATAATTCATCGCTCGTTGCAAATTCATGAAGCAACTCCCGCCCACTTCCTTGTGAAACAAAATCTCCATTTGGAAACAATTCAACATGATCTGTACTGGGATCCCGCTGATAGTCGATCTGTTTTAACAAAAGTAGCGCGTGGATGATCGAACTCTTCCCGGCGCTGTTTAATCCAGCCAACAGCGTCATTGGGCGAAATGGAAGATCGATAAGATCGAAGCTTTTAAAATTTTCAAGATGCAGCTTAGTTATCATGTGGCGCCCCATACAACACAGCGTTTATAAGTTTGTTAACCTCGCGAAAGCGACGTTTTACGTTTGAAGCGCTACCAGTTGAAGTCGAGATTGATCCAACAAATTCATAATCGCGAATCATAAGAGCTGCAAAATTTTGCATTAATGCGTTTTTTTGTTGCTCCAACAATGCTATTTGACTCGGCGTCAAGCGCGACAAATGAACTGCCCACACCTCGAATAGCGCCTTATTGATTGGGCTTAACCGATAATTAGCCCCATAGTACTTCCGAAAGGCCCATCTCCCCATGATTCGCCGAGCCGAATTCATCGCAGTGAAGAATTGCTGCGACAACTCATCAATTTGCGCTTGAGACCATTGGTTGATCTCATCCATTGTCTGAATCAGAAGAGAGTCTAGATCACCAGACATATAAGCTTGAGGTTCATGAATACTGAATGCACAAAACCGCAAAACACACTCACGATCAGCCATTCGTTCGTCTTTAATACTTCCCCCGGTAGCCTTCTTAAACTCTTCCGATTCAGCAAGCTGCTTCAAGAGTAACGTTGTTTTTCCTTGCTTAATTGCATGCCGTATTTCCTGTGGGGACAGGGGCAAACCACCAGTATTAATTCTTTTGAAAATATTGAACATTACGGCCGAAGGTGTACCCGGCTGAATGATATGCACTGTTATCTCAGTCTCCTGTATTCGTCTCTGCATTTCACGACTGAGCTTATCGAATGTTTTTCCATTTAAATCACGTAAAAATTCAAGGTCGTTCAGCACAAGGCTTTCATCAACTATGAACTCTTTAAGGGTCGTAATTCTTTGCAGCCCATCAACAACGGACCACCGCTCATCGCGGCTTGATGCCACATAGAAAACTGGTAGCGGAATTCGCAGAAGCAAGGACTCTATGAGACGAGACTTTCTGGTTTCATCCCAAATGCCTGCGCGCCTCTGAAAATCAGGCATTAGGTCAATTTCGTCATTCCCTCCGCGGACTCTCGCCATAATTAGATCAACGTTCATTGGCTTCGTCTTAACGTCAATTTTTTCGGGATCAAAAGGCTCTTTGATTGATGAAGCCTCAACATCAGTCAACTCGACTTCTACACCCGTTGTTCCTCGTTGGTCAGATGTCAGCTCTTCGTACAGTTCTGGCTCCTCCCGTTTCTCGACAGTCATGTTGGCCCCTAACAATCTATATTCCCTAACACACTTAATTTTAGCGACTAATTGGCTTATACCGAATCCGCTTCAGTTTCGCGCCTTCTGATGAAACAACTAGCCATCCCATTATGCAACCAGAAGTCAGTTGCCAAGTGGTTGGTTATAACCATTCGACTAAAGCCGCCACAGAACGGCGACCAAGTCGCTGGTTATTCCCCCACCCGTCTTCTTGGACATTATTTATCTGCTGATCGGCTTGTAGCGAATACGTTTAGGTTTCGCGCCTTCTTCGCCCAGACGACGGCGTTTGTCGGCTTCGTATTCCTGATAGTTGCCGTCGAAGAACACCCACTTTGAATCGCCTTCGCAAGCCAGGATATGCGTGGCGATACGGTCGAGGAACCAGCGGTCATGGGAGATCACGGCGACGCAACCTGCGAACTCCAGCAGCGCATCTTCCAGCGCACGCAAGGTTTCCACGTCCAGATCGTTGGTCGGTTCATCGAGCATCAATACGTTGCCGCCTGAAATCAGGGTTTGCGCCAGATGCAGACGACCGCGCTCACCGCCGGAAAGCTGACCTACCAGTTTGCCCTGGTCACCGCCCTTGAAGTTGAAGCGGCCGATGTAGGCGCGCGCCGGCGTTTCGTATTTGCCGACAGTCAGGATTTCGTTGCCGCCTGAGATGGCATCGAACACGGTCTTGTCGTTTTCCAGCGAATCGCGCGCCTGATCGACATGCGCGATCTTCACGGTGGAACCGATTTTAACCGTGCCGGTATCCGGCTGTTCCTTGCCCGTGATCATGCGGAACAACGTCGATTTACCTGCGCCGTTCGGGCCGATGATGCCGACGATTGCGCCAGCCGGAATCCTGAAGCTCAGGTTGTCGATCAGCAAACGGTCGCCGTAGGCCTTGGAAACCCCTTCAAATTCAATCACTTCGTTACCCAGGCGTTCGCCGACCGGAATGAAGATTTCCTGAGTCTCGTTGCGCTGCTGGTGTTCCTGCGAATTGAGTTCCTCGAAGCGGGCGATACGCGCCTTGGATTTTGCCTGGCGACCCTTCGGGTTCTGACGCACCCATTCCAGTTCCTGCTTCATCGCCTTGGTGTGCGCGTCGATCTGTTTGTTCTCGGTCGCCAGACGCGCGCCCTTCTGCTCCAGCCACGAGGAGTAATTGCCCTTCCACGGGATGCCGTGACCGCGATCCAGTTCCAGAATCCATTCGGCGGCGTTATCGAGGAAGTAACGGTCATGGGTGACCGCCACCACGGTGCCGGGGAAGCGCACCAGGAATTGCTCCAGCCATTCCACCGATTCGGCATCCAGATGGTTGGTCGGTTCATCCAGCAGCAGCATGTCCGGTTTGTCCAGCAACAGCTTGCAAAGGGCCACGCGGCGCTTCTCACCGCCGGACAGATTCTTGATGACCGCATCCCAGTCAGGCAGACGCAGCGCATCGGCGGCGATTTCCATCTGATGCTCGGAATCGGTACCTGCTGCGGCAATGATATTTTCCAGACGCGCCTGCTCGGCGGCGAGTGCGTCGAAATCCGCATCTTCCTCGGCATAAGCTGCATACACATCGTCTAATTTCTTTTGAGCCTGCATCACTTCGCCCAGCGCCTCTTCCACTTCCTGACGCACGGTGTTTTCAGGGTTGAGCTGCGGCTCCTGCGCCAGATAGCCGATACGGATGTTCGGCAGATGTTGCACCTCGCCGTCGTATTCCTTGTCCACGCCCGCCATGATGCGCAGCACGGTGGATTTACCCGAACCGTTCAGTCCCAGCAGGCCGATCTTGGCGCCGGGGAAGAAGCTGAGCGAAATATCCTTGATGATCTGACGCTTCGGGGGAACGATTTTGCTCACGCGGAGCATGGACATTACATATTGTGTAGGTGTAGCCATGATATTTGTACAAAAAATTAAAGTGCGTAAGCTTAACCGATCGCGCCACACTTTGGGATAGTTGAGTGCGCAGCTTGTTCGGTGCGCAACTAGCGCGCCGGCCGGCGTGTGATAAGATGGCGCAGCCATTTTTGTTAAACGACAGGAGATGCCAGATGAAAACCACGATGAAGAAATTGTTGCAGGAACTCAACAAGGATCTGGAATGGGAATACTCGGCGGCAATCCAGTATGTGCAACACGCCGCCACGATCAACGGCGCGCAATTCGATTCGATCCAGAAAGAGCTGCTGATCCACGCCCAGGAAGAAATGCAGCATGCGGTGATGCTGTCCGAGCAGATCGACTTTCTCGGCGGCGTACCTACCGTGGATGTGGAAAAGCGCGAAATTTCACCCGACAGTCTGGAAATGCTCAAACAGGATCTGTGGGGCGAGGAAAACGCCATTACCCGCTACAAAGAGCGCATCGGTCAGGCCGAGGCACTCAAGGAATATGGCTTGCGGCGGGTTCTGGAAGATATCCTGATCCAGGAGGAAGAACACAAGCGCGACATCGCCAACGCGATTGCCAAGTAACCCCGGCATCCCGCGCCATCCTCTCCGCCGCTTGCGGGATAATCCGCCACCTGGCAACCGTCCTCAGGCTGCCAGGTGGCATGGCGGGCAGCCCCGTCAGAGTGTAATCACACGGCCGGTTTTTTCAACCAGGCCGATGTGCAACATAAACACGATATTAATCAGCAAGTTACAACAACAGACTACGCCTTGCGCAGCTCTGCAGACGCGTCAGCGTTTCTCAGCAAGGCCTCAAACTCTGCCAGAGGCACCGGACGTCCGAACAGATAGCCCTGAAACTGCTCGCAGCCGTTATCCAGAATGAATTGTCGCTGCTCTTCCGTCTCCACCCCTTCGGCGATAACCTCCAGGCTCAGGCTGTGCGCCATTGCGATGATGGTGCGCACAATCGCCTTGTCACTGGCATCACAAGCGATATCCCGCACGAACGACTGATCGATCTTGAGCTGGTCGAGCGGTAGCCGTTTCAAGTATTGCAGCGAAGAATAGCCGGTACCGAAGTCGTCCAGCGAGAACTGGATGCCGATTTCCTTCAATGCGCTCATTTTGACAATGATGTCTTCAACATCATCCAGCAACAGGCTTTCGGTCAGCTCCAGCTTGAGCCGCGTCGCATTGATCGCATGCCGTTGCACGACAGACAATACTTGAGATGCGAAATCAGGCTGGCGGAACTGCCTTGCACTGACATTCACCGCCAGTATCAGGTCGCGCGTGAGCGCATCCCGCCCCCAGGCATCGAGCTGGGCGCAGGCGGTCTCCAGCACCCAAAGGCCTATCGGCAGGATCAGTCCGGTTTCTTCCGCCAACGGAATGAATTGTGCGGGTGACACCATGCCGCGCTCAGGATGTATCCAGCGGATCAGCGCCTCAGCGCCCACGGCATGGTGAAAATTGTCCACCTGAATCTGGTAATACAAATGAAATTGCCGGCTCTCTAGCGCATGGCGCAAATCAGCCTCAATATCGGCGCGGGCGTTGATCACATCCTGCATATGCGGATCGAAGAAGCGCAACGTGTTGCGCCCCTGCTTCTTGGCCTGATACATGGCAATATCGGCCTGTTTCATCAGCTCATCTATCCCCGGCTGGTTGCCATTGAACAGCGTGACCCCTATGCTGGGAGTGCTGTGGTGTTCATATCTGCCAAGCCGGTAAGACTGATCAAGCGAGGTCAATATTTTCTCACCTACCATTTTCGCCTGCGCCGCCGCATCCGGAAGGTCGTGACTCAAGTCCTCCAGCATCACCACGAACTCATCGCCGCCAAAACGGGCTACGGTGTCACCTTCGCGCACGCAGGAAGTCAGGCGGAGTGCGACCTGCTGCAACAACAAGTCGCCGATGTCGTGCCCCAGCGTGTCGTTCAGGGTCTTGAAATCATCCAGATCGATGAACAGCAACGCGCCGACGCCGGCACTGCGCGCACTGGAGACCAATGCCTGAGTGAGCCGATCTGTAAGCAGTCGCCGGTTAGGCAGGTGGGTGAGCGGATCAAAAAAGGCCAGATTCGAAATCTCTTCTTCAGCCGCCTTGCGCAAACTGATGTCGGTATGGGTGCCGATCACCCGCACTGGCGCGCCGCCTGCATCACGACCGACCAGCTTCCCCCTGGCCATGATCCATTTCCACGAGCCATCTTTGCAGCGCATGCGAAATTCGACGACATAGGACGGCTGTTTGCCGGCGAAATAATCATGCACGGCCGATAACACGCGATCCTTGTCTTCGGGATGCAGATGTTCCACCCAGGCCGTACCGGTATCAGGGAACTCATGCTCGGCGTAGCCCAGCATTTCTTTCCAGCGTCTGGTAAACAGGGCCGCATCGGTTTTCGGGTTCCAATCCCACACGCCGTCCCCGGCACCTTCCAGCGCGAATTTCCAGCGCTCTTCGCTCTCCTTCAACTCGGCGGTACGTTCACTTACCACGCCTTCCAGTCCATGACGCAGGCGATTCAGCTCCACATGGGTGCGCACCCTGGCCAACAGTTCGTTACGCTGGTAAGGCTTGGTGACATAGTCCACGGCGCCTATCTCGAAACCCTGCACCTTGTCTGCCGTTTCCGATGCCGCACTGACAAAAATCACCGGCACATCACGCGTGGCGCTCTGTGCTTTGAGACGCCGGCAAACCTCGTATCCGTCCATGCCGGGCATACGAATATCCAGCAACACCAGTTCGGGAGGGCTACTGGCAGCAGCAAGCAAGGCCAGTTCGCCGTTGATGGCGGAACGCACCTCATAACCCTCCGCCTTCAGAATGTCAGTCAACAGCCTCAAGGAGGCCGGGGTATCGTCTACCGCGAGTATATTGCCACTACATATCATGTAACTCTAGCCCTATGCAGTTAGCCTGCCGAAATATGTACATCAGCCTTCTTTCATCAGCGCGGCAAACTCGGCTATCGGCACCGGTTTGCCAAACAAATATCCCTGATAGTACGAACAACCGTTATCCAGAATGACTTGTCTTTGCTGCTTGGTTTCCACCCCTTCGGCAATGATATCCATATTCAGACTTTTTGCCATGGCAATGATGGTGTGCACAATGGCACTGTCGCTGCTATTGGTGACAATGTCGCGCACAAACGACTGGTCAATCTTGATTTGGTCCAGCGGCAATCGCTTGAGGTATTGCAGCGATGAATAACCGGTACCGAAATCGTCCATTGAGAAGCGGATACCGACTTCTTTCAGTGCATTCATGTGTTCGATTGCTTCTTCGACATTGTCCAGCAACAGGCTTTCGGTCAGTTCCAGCTTGAGCCGTGTCGCGTCAATCGCATGGCGTTGCACAGCCGAGCGTACCTGGTTTACAAAATCGGGATTGCGAAATTGCCTGGCACTGACATTCACCGCCAGCACCAGCTCACGGGTGAGTGCTTCTTGCTGCCATTCCTTGAGCTGAGCACAGGCCGTCTCCAGCACCCACAGGCCGATCGGCAGGATCAGTCCTGTCTCTTCCGCCAGCGGAATGAATTGTGCGGGGTGCACCAAACCGCGTTCAGGGTGTATCCAGCGGATCAGCGCCTCGGCACCTACCGGATGGCGCGAACTGTCCATCTGAATCTGGTAAAAAAGATGAAATTGCCGGCTTTCGAGCGCATTGCGCAATTCACCCTCAAGCGCAGCGCGGGCGTTGACGGCATCCTGCATCTTCGGGTCGAAGAAACGCAGCAGGTTGCGGCCGGCATTCTTCGCCTGATACATCGCAATATCGGCTTGTTTGAGCAGTTCATCCATGGTCTGTTGATGATCGAACAGGACGGCACCGATACTGGGTGTGCTGTGATATGAGAACAAGGCCAGCTGATAAGGCAGATTGAGTGCGGCGAGAATTTTTTCGCCGACAAGTTTCGTCTGGGCCACCGTCAGGCTTTCGTCGCTCATGCCTTCGAGCAACACGACGAACTCGTCACCGCCAAGACGTGCAACGGTGTCGCTTTTGCGCACACAATTCTCCAATCTGAGCGCGACCTGTTGCAGCAGCAAGTCCCCGATGTTATGACCCAGCGTATCGTTGAGTGTCTTGAAATTATCAAGGTCAAGAAATAACAGCGCGCCTACTCTTCCACTGCGGGCACTGAAAGCCAATGCGTGTTTGAGACGGTCCAGCAGCAAGCGCCGGTTTGGCAGCCCTGTGAGTTGATCATAGAACGCCAGGTGCTTGATCTCATCTTCAGCAGCCTTGAGCTCCGTAATGTCGACATGGGTGCCGACATAATGGGTCACGACATCGCCCGATTTGACGGCAGTGATGGTCAGCAATTCCGGACTGACCTTACCGTTTTTTCGTCTGTTCCAGATTTCTCCACACCAGCTCCCGGTATGCTGAATGCTCTCCCACATCGTGCGATAAAAGTCTGCATTGTGCCGGCCAGACTTGAGCAGACGCGGTGTTTTTCCAACGACTTCCTCGGAGGTATAGCCGGTACTGTCGGTAAATGCCTGATTAACCCGAAGAATCACGCAATCGGCATCGGTGATCATGCGGCTGTCCTGAGACTCGAAGGCAGCATTGATGCGAAGCTCATGCTCTGCCAGCTGGCGCGCGGTCACGTCGCGTGCAATACCAAACAAGCCGGTGATTTCGCCACTCTCGCCCCGTATCAAACCTAAGCTGTTGTCGA
This sequence comes from Gallionella sp., assembly GCA_041671725.1. GTDB lineage: Bacteria > Pseudomonadota > Gammaproteobacteria > Burkholderiales > Gallionellaceae > Gallionella. The sequence continues at coordinate 170,159 of JBAZAY010000001.1, forward strand.
TCCAGCCCTGTTTACCGTTGCAATCCTGCATTTCCTGAATTTCATGGGCTGACGGGCAGCCTGCGAACAGCTGTTTTTCCAGCCAATAATAACTATTGGCATATTGCTCAGCAAACACATCGTAATCAGTCAAGCCTGTCAGGTCGGCATTATTGGATCCGGCCCGCGTTACCAGCGCCTGGCTGGCTGCGGTGAACACGTGATTGCGGTCCTTGAAATAGATGTAATCGTCGGTGTTTTCCAGCATGGCACGGAAATTGTCCATCGCAGGCATCTGAGTGTCCTGCCTGAGATTTTTGACATCCTCCAGCCGCAAATCCAAGATGATGCCCGTGGCATCCTGCTCTTTGCGGTAATGCCCCTTGACGCACAGGATGTGGCCATCGGCCTTTCTTAAGCGGATATTGAACACACCTGAAGGCTTATCGATTCCAGCCGAAAACAGCTCATCGGCAATATCCTGATCGTGGGCGTGGATCCGACTCTTAAAGGACACCTGGCCTGTCAGAAACTCGGTCGGCTTGAAGCCGAGCATAGCCTCGATACTGTCAGAGACGGACAAGACCGTCATCGGATCGGTCAGCAATAAGCGAATATGGACGTCCAGCATAAGAGCTAATCTGATTCGTGAGTGAACTACGTCCATGATAGTTGATGTAGCCGTCATCGGTCACGCGTTACGTGACAGCCTGCATCGTCGTTCGGATAGTTTACCCTGTAAAAGCAATTGGCCACATCGATGATGGCAAGAGCAAAGTTCTTAGCAAGAATTGAGTTGTTTCACCATCAATAGCGGCTCGGTGAGCGTCTTATGCTCACTTAGCCCGATATTGAGTTGTTTCACCAGAGAACACCGAGACAACCTAGATAGCGCATTAAAAACAAATAGTTACAATAAGTTTTTCAATCACCTTTTGGGTAAATCAACAAACAGTGAAAAACCCATGTAACTCTCTGTGTTCTCTGTGAACTCGGTGGCTTGAACTGATATCAGCTTGAAGAATCGGCCTGAGCTGCGTGTGCTGCGCAAGCTCGAATAGCGCGCGCAAATTCGGCACCTGTCTGGAAGCGCTGTTCCGGCAGCTTTTTCAAGGCCTTATCGATAATGGCGCTGGCGCATGGCGGTAGCGCCGCATTGATCGACAGTATTTTGGGGTGAGTGTCGTTGGCGATCTTGAACATCAGCTGCGCCATGGAATCCCCCTGAAACGGAAGCTGCCCGGTCAATAGCTGGTAAAACGCTACGCCCAGCGAAAACAGGTCTGAGCGCCCGTCTATCTTCTGGCCCGTCAATTGCTCAGGCGACATGTAGGAAGGCGTTCCCAGAACCATACCGGTTTTGGTTTTGGAAGAATCGGTGATGCGCGCGATACCGAAGTCGGTGACCTTGACGCTGTCGCTCTCGGGTTCGTACATGATGTTCGCAGGCTTGATATCGCGGTGCACCACGTGCTGCGAGTGCGCATAATCGAGCGCGTCCGCCACTCTGGCAACGATGGCAAACACAACTGACGTTGGCAGCAGGTTGTCGGGTTTGATATAGGGCGCAAGATCCCGGCCTTTCAGAAACTCCATTGCGATGTAGGCAAGATCGTGCTCTTCGCCCGCGTCGTATATCGTGACGATGTTGGGATGATTGAGCCGTCCGGCGGTTTCCGCCTCGCGGAAGAAGCGTTCCTTGACCTCAAGCAGCTCGTCATCGTCGAACTCCTGCGACAGCGCCATGGTCTTGATTGCGACCACCCGGCCGATCTTGGGATCTTTGCCGAGATAGACCACGCCCATTGCGCCCTTGCCCAGCTCTTTCTCGATCTGGTAGCGTCCAAGCATGGGTTTTTCCACCGAGCCGTCTTCGCTGATCAGGGTACTGGCATTGGTTCTGCCTACGCCGCCGCCTCCGAGCATGACAGTTTCAGACATCTGGGTAGAACGCTTCAGTCGCTGCTCCAGATCGCGGAACTTGGGGTTGTAATCGGTCATGTATCCGAAAACCGATTCCGCCTTGTTGAACTGGCGTTTGCGTTCAAAATCCAGCCCCAGGTTGTAGAGCACATCCATCAGCGTATCGTCGAGCGGACATTTGCGGAATTTCTCGAACGCCATGTCGAGCTGCCCCTGCCCCTGGAATGCCAAACCCAGCATGCGGTTCGATTCAGCCGATTCCGCGTCGGATTTGCTCTTGCCCTTCTCGGTGAGCAGGTGACGTTTGGTGGTGAGCATCAGATGGCCGGTCAGCAGCAGCGTGGCTGGCAACATCAATTGAAGCCACATGGACAGGGAGAGCATCAGCACAAAATGAGTCGCCACCAGCAGGATCAATAACGCAGCCGTGGCGATTGCGCCCACGCCGGCCTTGAGACGGGGCAGCAGCAGCGCCAGGTAGAGAGCGATGACAAGGAATACGCTCGACTCGGCCCAGGATGCCCATTGCGGAATAAGGTAGAAATCCTCCTTGAGGATACTCGATACCGAATGAGCCAGGATAAGTACCGGCGCCATCGAGGGCGAAATCGGGGTCACCTGGGCAGCACCGATGCCGGCAGCAGTCGCGCCGATCAGCACGACTTTGTCGCGGTATTTGCTGGCCGGTATTTTGCCGCTATAAACATCGAAGAACGAATCCACAGGAAATGCGGGCCGTCCCTCCCTGTCCTTGTAAAAAAAAGTACGCATCTGCAGGGCCGGGTCGGTGGCGATTTTCAGCTTACCCAGACTAATTCCACGGCCAGGACTGATCAGGACGTCCCGGGATTCAAGGTTCAGGCTTTTTGCCGCCAGCATCAGCGACAGCGATGGCAGGTACTGGTCGTAGTACCCGACTACCAGCGGTTCGGTACGAATGGCGCCATCCACGTCCGCATTGGCGTTCAGGTGCCCAATGGCGGCGGCGTGACTGCCAACGATAGAAATCGGAGGAATCACCGTGATGGCGGATGGTGGCTGCGCCTCCGCAGCATCGGCATTGCCGTTGACCCTGGTCAACGAATTTTTCCGGATATATTCCGGCAACGGCTTATCTGGTTTGCCTTGCGGCTCACCCATGTCAAGCAGCATTGCCAGCAGCACGTTTTTCGATTTTTCCATGCTTTCCGCCAGAGTACGGTCGGTATTGAGCTTGCGCTCCGCCTCGTGCAGAAGGGCATCGAGATTAGCTGATTCGGTTTGCATGACAGGATCGGCAGCCGTTTTCAGCGCAGAGGAAGCCTGAAGCTGGATCAGTCGTTCGATGTAGGTCATCCCGGGGTCTATCTGCGGCTCGAGAAAAAGCACGGTATTGCCGATCACCCTGGCATGGGCGGCGGACAGGATATCGATCATTTTTGCGTGAATATCGCGCGGCCACGGCCAGCGCCCGAGATTGGCGATACTCTGCTCGTCAATTGCAATGACGGCGATCTTGTCACTGGGGATGCGGCTGGACGCCTGTATGCCCAGGTCATATGCCTTGCGCTCCAGGCTTTGCATCAGGCCGGTGCGTGCAATGAACAGAAAGGCGAGGGCAATCAATAGACCCAGGAACCAGTCGGTTTTCCAGAATGTCGATTTCATTTGAGGCCCCGCCTCCACGCTTTTATTGGTTGTTATTCCATCAGCGAATTGTCACATGATTCTAACAAGATTTAGTGAATATATTTCGCTCTGTCGTAGTTGCCTGTTGAAACTGGAATTTTGATTTGGAATGTCTCACGCGGAGGCGCGGAGAAAAGCACACAACCACCCCAAAAATAAAAATCTAAATTCGCAGGACTCATAATTGATCGGGTTGGCATAAGTTTATCTGCGTGTGTTTGCGCTTGTAGCCAGAGATTATATCTCCGCGTTCTCCGCATCTCCGCGTGAACATCGTTTTTTAGTGCGATTGGATGTTGCCAACAGTTAATTGCGACATAGCCATATATTTTCCATCTTGCGGGCTTCATGGGCCAATTTTCTCTATTTCCCGCTACAGCTCATCGCCATAGTAGCAGTAAGTATTGCGTTTGATTTTGGCATGATACATCGCCGCATCTGCATGCCTGAGCAGTGTTTCGCTGTCCATGCCGTGCGCAGGATAAAGGGCAATGCCTATGCTGCATCCTACATTGCAACGGGTTCCATGCAAATCGAACGGCTCCAGCAGCGACTTGAGAATGTTTTTCGCAACATGCTCCGCACTTTCGAAGGCTTGCATCTCGGTAAGAATCACGGTGAATTCATCGCCGCCCATGCGGGCCACCGTGTCAGTTTCGCGCACACAGGCCAGCAAACGGCTTGCCGTTTCCCTGAGCAACACATCACCCATGTCGTGGCCCATTGTGTCGTTGATCTCCTTGAAGTGATCAAGGTCGAGGAACAATACCGCCAATTCCTGCCGATGACGATGCGCCTGCGCCAATCCCTGTTCCAGGCGGTCATGGAACAGTGCCCGGTTGGGCAATCCTGTCAGGGGGTCGTTATGGGCCAATTTCTGGAGTTTTTCCTCGGCCTGCTTGCGTTCAATGACGACAGCCATGGTGTCGGCCACCGTTTTTAAGAATTTTTTCTCACTCTCATCGCTGACATGACCCGCTGCGACATAGGCATTGAGTACGCCCAGCAAGCTGCCTTCCGACATGATCGGAATGCAGTAGTGCCCATGCGGCTGGATACCGTCATAGCTGATTTCATGCTGCTCATTGATATGGTTGATAAAAACAATTTCCCGGGTAGCCGCCGCCTTGCCGCACAGGCAACGCCCAAAGGGCAGCATGCCACAAGTCTTTTGCAGGACATCCGGCAGATTTTTCTGCACCACCATTTCCAGTGTCTGTTCACCGTTGACTACCAGAAAGATGGCGCCCTTGTTCAGCAACGAAAAAGCCGGAATGGAAAGAACAACTTCCAGGGATTTTTTAAGCACCTCTTTCATCGTCAAAGGGGGCAGCGCGATATTCAGTATTGAATCCAGCACGCGCTGGATATGCAGCGCCTGTTCGATTTCCAGTTGCGCCCTTTTGCGCTCTGAAATGTCCCGCAGCACGGCGATGCCATGCCATTTCCCTGCGATCAGCGTAGACGACAACGCAATCTCGACGGGAAACTCCGTGCCACCCTTGCGGATCGCGGTCAGTTCCAGAGTTTTGCCCAGGGCGGCACCCTGACCTGTTTTCTGAAAGGCAGGAAATGCCTTGAGATGCGCCTCGCGGTAACTCGCCGGAGCAATCAGTTCGTGCAGATTCTTCCCCAGCGCTTCCTGTTGCGTATAACCGAAAATTCTTTCGGCGGCTGCATTCCAGAAAGAAATGTTGCCTTCGTTATCCATGCTGATGATCGCATCCTGAGCCGAAGCGCTGATTTTTTCGAACCGCTCCTCGCTTTCGCGCAGTTTTGATTGTTCATCCTGCAACTGCCGGATGAAACTGGCCTGCATATCCTCGCGCGCACGGCCCTCCTCAATAAGCTTTTGCCGTGACAGATCCAGTTCCCGTTCAATCCTGCCGAGAATCAGGTAAAAAAGGACAAGAATGCCCAGAACCATCGCAGCGGAAATGCCTGCGAACAAACGCATGTCTTGTGTGGAGTGTTCAATGAGATGCGTCATATCGCGCAGCATAACCAGCGTGGCGACTTGACGACCACCGGCATCGCTCACCGGGATAACACCTGTCCAGTAGATATTCCCATTAAAATCAATATCCTGCAGTATTCTGATACTTGCACCGGCCGGATCGGCGGCAATCTGCTTAAGCAGCTCAATGGGCGCTTCCCGCAAACTCTGTGAGACCATCACCGCAGCAGACAGCTTATTCCAGTCGAACGGACGGTCGAGCATGCGCATGCCCGCTTCCCAATCCCGCTGCACCAGATACTGCTTGTTAACCAGCATGAACAGCTCGGTATGGAATATGCTGTGCGATTCCTGAATCAGCTTATCGATCTCCTGCCCCAGTTCGATATAACCTGCCAGCTTCCCGTCATTGAAAACGGGCAGCACGGAACGCAGCGTGAAGGTTCCCAGTGGCCCGAGTTCGATCCCCGAGAACATCGCAGCGCTTTTCTGTGCACCCAGTGCGGTATAGCGATTTATGACATCGCCGAATTTTTCAGGCTGGTGGACGCGCAGCAGATTGATGCGGTTCACATCATGGAAATAGAAATGCGTGATGTTGTGTTGCTGATGCAGGCGTTCATAAATGGGGGGGCTCAGCGCCTGCAACGCTTGACGATCATTAGCCTGCAGCGCCGCGACCAGCTGCCTGTCCTGTGCGATGAAACGCAGGCTGGCCTCCATCACCTCAGCCTTGGCATTCAGCGCCGACTGGATATGGCTCTGCATGGCTTCGGCTTCCTGCAGGACGGCATCATTCTTCTGCCTATCATCCAGATTGCTGACAAAGGAGCTGCCGATTCCGAAAAGGAGCAGGCAGGCCATGATCAGCGGCAGGATGATGCGGTTTCTTAGCGTGAGCGGGCGCATATTTTAAAATGCCCTCCATTAATTAGATGGTAATAGATTCTGAAGTATTTCTCAGGATTCTGCTGAAGTTAATTGCAATGCAGGCAGCTGAAACACCCGTCGTTTTCAGACAGGCTAACGCAGCTCACTGCGCACACAGGCTGAAAAAATCAACCCACCACAGAGAACACAGAGAAGTACATAAAAAAACAAATACTTACATCAGCATGCCGACTCAACTTACAGGTTAGCTACCGAACGAGTAATAAGGCATCTCATTTTCCAGCGATCTTTTGCGGTTTGAACGGCAGCTTTTAGGATCAACCCGAAATAGCTTTGCCCATAAAAAATGCTCCCAGAGTTTCCCCGGGGAGCCTTTTAAACTTACTTGTTAAACGTCTTAGTGGGCAGTTGCCGCTTCAGCGTTGATGCCAGTGTTCTGGCGCACGTAGAGCTCATCCCACATTTCTTCGGCACGTTTGTCGCGTGTGAAAATGGAACCCAGAATCACCAGCAGGAAGCCCAGCGGGATGGAAATCAGCCCCGGATTCTTCAACAGGAAGAAAGGTTTTTCCAGGCCCATGATGCTGGTGGTCTGACCGTCAAACTTCTTCAGGTCTTCTTCCGCCTTGGTCTTGGCCTTCTCGGTTGCAGCGATGTCCTTCTTCACTTTTGCCAGATCATCCTGCGCCTTTTTCAGGGCAACCGGGTCGGCTGCCAATGCCGCCAGTGATGCTTCCAGCGCCGGAACTTTTTCGTTCAGCGTTGCAAGTTTGTCGGCAGCACCCGGTTTTGCTGGCTTCTCAGGCGATGCCGCCTTGGCGGGTTCAGACTTGACGCAACCCTCCAGCGCAAACAGTTCGCACACGAAGCTTGACGCCGCGACGGCTGGTTTCGCTTCCTTGGCGGCTTGTGCCGGCTCGCCTGCCAATACCTTATTAGCGGAGGCGATCACCGCCTTCGGATAGGTCATGTTAGGCGAAATCATCACCAGACCAATCGCGGTCAATGAACCGACTACCATACCGAGGATGATGCCGGTGGTGTTGCACTTCTTCCAATACAGCGTCAGGAACACGGCCGGCAAATCGCTTGATGCCGCAACCGCAAAGGCCAGCGCCACCAGATGGGCAACGTTCTGCCCCTTGGCCAGAATACCGACCGTGATCGCGATCACACCGACGATGACGGACGATACGCGTGCTGCTACCACTTGCTCTTTCGGTGTGGCTTTTTCGCCACGGATCACGCCGACGTAGATGTCATGCGCCATCGCGGAAGCGGCAGCCAATACCAGACCTGCGACCACCGCAACGATGGTGGCGAAGGCAACGGCAGCAACAAAGGCCAGGAAGAAGTTACCCAGCAACGAATTCTCACCACCGCCCAGAAATTGCGCAAGCAATGGACCTGCCATGTTGCCGCCCGCATCGACAGAAGCGATCTTGGCAGAACCCACCAGCATCGCAGCACCGGTCCCCAGGAACAGGGTCAGCACGTAGAAACCGCCGATGATACCCATCGCCCAGATGACCGAAACACGCGCTGCCTGTGCCGTCGGAACGGTGAAGAAGCGCATCAAAATATGCGGCATACCGGCCGTACCCAGCACCAGCGCCAGCCCTAATGAAATCTGGTCGATCGGGTTCTTCAGGAACAGGCCAGGCTCAAGGAAACGCTGACCGAGTTCTTCCTTGCTCATACCGGCAGCGGAATCACCCAGCAGCTTGGCAACTTGTGCGACAACCTTGTCATCGCCCACCACGGCTTGCAGATACGCAGGCAGACTGAAACCATATGGTGCCCAGACCAGGAATACCAGAATCAACGACGCGATTACCAGCAGCACCGCCTTGGTGATCTGCACCCAGGTAGTAGCCTTCATGCCGCCGAACACCACGTAGGCCAGCATCAAAATGCCGACGCCGATCACCGAGATTTCGTAGTCGATACCGATCAGCGTTTTGATCAGCACACCGCCGCCGACCATTTGCGCGGTCAGGTAGAAGGTGGAAACGGTAATGGTAGACAATGCCGCCACAACCTTGGTCTTCTTCGGATCGTTACGGAAGGCCAGGATGTCGCCCATGGTGTATTTGCCGATGTTGCGGCAAGGTTCCGCGATCACCAGCAACACGGTAATGTAAGCGACCAGCCAGCCCACCGAATACATGAAACCATCATAACCGTACAGCGAGATCAGCCCGGCGATCCCCAGGAAGGAGGCAGCCGACAGATAGTCGCCGGCAATCGCCCAGCCGTTCTGGATGCCGCTGACCGAACGGCCCGCCGCGTAAAATTCCGAGGTGGTGTGCGTGGTGCGCGCCGCCCAGAAGGTGATTGCCATGGTGATGGCGATAATCACGCCGAACACGGTGAAGGTCATCCATTTGAACTCATCGGCAACCGCACCCGTACCCGCGAAAGCAGCACTGCTACTGCACAGGGCCGCAACCGACAGGGCTAATTTATTGAGTCTTGTCATGCTTAAGCTCCCCGAGTTTCATTGATAATTTCCTGAGCCATCGCATCGAACTCGGCGTTGGCCTTCTTCGAATACACGAAGGCGATTACCCAGGCCACGACGAACTCGGACAGTGCGAACAGCAGGCCAAAGTTAACCACGCCCCACACCTTGATTTTGAACAGTTCCTGAAAATACGCTGCACCTATCGGCAACAGGAAGTAATAAACGGTGGAAAAGATCATCAGGCCCCACAAGAAAAATGTTTTCTTGCGATGCAAAGCCTGAAATTTCGGGTTGGCATCAATGGCCGCCCAATTAATATTAGGATTAGTCATAATATTTTCCTGAATATAATCAACAAATTAAGCGCAGATATCCCGACGCAGCTCTCACAACAGGAGTGAGGTTACGTGAAGGCCGTTTATTATGCAATGCTTATGGAGACCCCGGCGTCAGCGTGGACTTACACCTCCGTGACATTGGTTCAGCTTACGCTGCTAACCCATCGCTGCGCCTTTTCCATATCGCGCAACTCCGCAAAATCAGTAATATTCTTTTTCTCCGCCTGAGCCAGGCAGACCTGAAACAGTTGCGCGGTGACCAGTGCATCAGCCAGCGCGTTGTGGCGCGCCTCGCAGCGTATATCGAAATGGGCAATCCAGTCATCCAGTGAACGGAAACGCGCGGCCAGGCCGGGATTGAGCGCAGGCATCACATACGCCATATCGGACCAGGCATGCCTGAAGGAAAACCCCAGATATTGTCGCATCGCGCGCCGGATCATGGTCTGATCGAAGGTGACATGAAAGGCGATCAGCGGATCTTTACGCAGATAATCCAGAAAGGCCAGCAGCGCATCAGACGCCGGCACGCCATCTGTCTGCGCCGAGCCGCCGATGCCATGCAGCAGGATATTTTCCGTGCAGCTAGCCATCGGTTGTTGCAGCACCACGTAAAAACAGTCGCCCAGGTCTATCTTGCCGTTCACCACGGCCACCGCACCGATGGAGATCAGGCTGTCTTCCCACAAGTTCAGCCCGCTGGTTTCCACATCCACCACCACACAGCGCGCCCCCTTCAATAACTGGTCGGGCGCCGCACGCGGCAAGGCATTCCAGTCATCCAGGCGTTGCCGTTGCTGCACGGTTAGCTGCGGCCTGCTGCCGAACCAGCGAAACAGCCTAGCGAACATGGCGAGTCCTCGCGTTGAAATCCGACAAGTTCGCCTCCCTCTCCCCTGCCCTCTCCCGGTGAGCGAGGGGGACAAGGAATCGCTGCGCGAATTTCACATCAGGTATCACAGGTGGTACTCCAGCGCAAGGCGCGCCTGCAGCTTGCGCGCCTGACGAAAGGCCTCTTTGAGGATGCGCCGGTCGAGTTCATGCAACTGTTCCGGATCAATCCGGTTATCCAGTTCCCCGTCGCATGAACCTTGTTCCTGCCTCTCTTCGTGATGACGCATGCGCAATACCTGAATAAACAGAAATGCATCGATCCAGGCCTCGATTTCGGAGGAATGGATTTTCAACTTCGACGCACTGGCCCGCAGGCGCTGAAGGGTGCTGGTCTGTATCACGCCGGCCGCCAAACTGAAGATGCGCGCTGCGTCCACGAAAGGCGTGATGCCGTTAAGCTTAAGATCAAGCGTATGTTCACGGCCCACCACAAAATCGCGCACCACACCGAGCGGCGGACGGATGCTCATGGCGTTTTCCGCCATCTGGTGCAGGAAACGGGTGTTATCGCTGGCGACTCTGGACAGCCAAAGCCGCAATTCCTCGGTCAGCGCATGTGCGCCATACACCGGACGGAAATCGAAAAAGATCGAGGCATGCAACAACGCTTGCGGCGTGCCATTGGTTATCCAGTCAGAAAACTTTCGCTTCCATTCGTCCAGCGACAGGCACCATTGCGGATTCGATGCCATCACGTTGCCACTGCACAACGGGAATCCGCACAAAGCCAGCGTCTCGTTGATACGACGTGCCACCGGCAACATTTGTTCGCGCACCCCGTCTGCCGTCATACCGTCGGGCACGGTAAAAATGAGCGCATTGTCCTGATCGGTGCTTAAGGTCTGCTCGAAGCGCCCCTCCGAGCCCAGCGCCATCCAACACAACCGCTCTGCCAAAGGTGCGGCAATACCGCTGGCGGCATACTCCAGTTCAACCACGCGCGCGGTGAGCAGGTCGTTGAAGGTTGAAATAAACTGCGTCAGCTGCTCGGCCGCCACCCCTTGTGCCATCATGTTGTGCGCCATGCTGCGTATGTCGCGGGCGGATTGTTGTAATTCCTCGATATTTTTGGCGTGACGTATCGCTGAACCGATCTGGCGCAAGCCTACCCTTTGCAGTGCAAACAGGTCTTTTTCCGACACCAGACCGACCAGCCGCTCGTTTTCGACCACCAGCACATGGCGGAATCCCTGCTTGACCATGGTCAGCGCCGCCTCATAAGCCAGGGCCTGCGGCGGCAGGCAGGTCAGTTGCGTCGTCATGATGCCAATCACCGGCAACGCAAGATCGATCTGCGGCAGCGCGATGCGTTCCAGCACGTCGGGCAACGTCAAAATCCCTAGCGGCCGCCCATCCTCATCAACTGCGATCATCGAGCCGATGCGCGCCTCATGCATACGCGCCAGCACTTCCCGCACCGTAGTTTGCGGCGAGCAAGTGACGGGCGCGCCCCGGATGAGGGCGGACAACGGACTGGTCAGTGATTGCAACTCGGCGCTGGACTGGGTGTACTGCGCCTGAATGACCTGCTTGGAGTGTTCCAGCAGATTGGCGATTCGGCGCGTGCAAAAATCCCGGAACGGCGCGCTCAACCCCAGCAATGTATGAAAATCCGCAAGCGGCAGTTCATAACAAAACGTATCCTGAACCGAGCGGTAGATACTCGCCACCGGACGATGCGCCAACAGCGCTCCCAGCGGAAAACATTCTCCTTCCACCAGCTCCAGCCAGGTATCCGTCTCGCTGGCATGTGCAACGCTCTGCTCGCCTTGCACCAGACCATTCTTGATGACCAGAAAGCGCTCCACCACGCCCTGTTCCGGCGAGACGATCACCTCATTCTGGGCATAGTAGCCCAGCCGCATGCGTTCGATCATCCACAACAGATGCGCCTGCTCCATCTTGTCGAACGGCGCATGGGCGGCAAAAAAAGCCAGCTGGGAGGAATGAATTGCACTCAAGGTGTCTTCCTGGCTATGGTGTATCGGGGAACATTATAAACCTGGCATATTTTCGCGCCGAACGCCCAGGCGGGAAAGCTTACCCGCACCACAAGCTACTTCGCCGCTTTCGCCGTCGTCAATACGGGACTGAACGCGTAGAACGCCGAAAGCGCCCATTTCTCCGCGATGCGCTGGCCCGGTTCCCCTAGCGAGTTGAAATGAATACCGTCTCCGCCAACAGCGGGATAGGATGTAAAGTTTCGGCTATCAAAAAGCAGGCAATACTGACCAACAGACCTGCGCAACGCTTCAAAAATATGGCCAAGTTCAGGTTCGGGCTGGTTGCGCGCCTGAGGCGGACCGATCCAGATACACTTGCTCCCCGAATTAACAATCGCCATCGCCATCGCGTTTGAAGTTTTCTCCACCAATGCGATTGGCCAGCCGTACATATTCGCACCCAGTTCGACCACGGTGTAACTGGGCTGATGAACCGAGATCAGCTTGGCAATCAGCGGATTATCCGCCTCCCAGCCGCGCTGCTCACGTCCCTCCGTATCCCTGAAAAAAAATCCGCAACTGGTACGATCTCCCAGAAACCAGGATAGCGGTGAACTGCCACAGACGGCGTAAGTGGCCACGCGAAACCCTTTTACTCTGCGCAACAACGCGTCCTGCTGTATGCCAAAACTTCCCGTCGAATGGGAATCGCCGACAAAAAGTATCACGGGAGACGCGTCTGCGACTTTGAGTTCAGCGCCATCCGCCATTGGCAGCGAAAATGCCGTTATGCAAAACGCCGCTTTTAACAAAGCCACGCCAAATTCAGGGAAAAATTTACGCAAACTATTCATCATGTTCACCTTCATCCGCAATCGACGCATTATATGTCGAACTAAAGCCGCTTAGCCGTAACCGGAAGCATCCTGCTGCCGGTCAATACCCTGTAACTGAATGCAAACAAAGACGGCACCGTCACCACTTCAATATTTTTTTCCCGAGCAGTAAACCGATGATGCCGATGACCAGCATCGGCAAATAGTGCCACTCGATGACATGCAAGATGGAGTCGTTGACTTCATACAACCGCAACCACAAGGCCCCGATACTGAAAGAGGAAAGCAGTGCGACGCTGCCGGCCAGCCGGCAATGCGTGCTGGCATAGTTGCGCATGAAATAAAACGTCCAGATGGATGGCAGCAGCGCCATGACCGTGATTCCCAGCGTGCATTCGATGCCGTGTACCGGCAGAGACGCCGGAGGGACATCGCTCTGCCATGAAAGATACATTGCCAGCACAAACAGCATGAACGAGGCCAATGGCGCGAAGGCAAGACGGCCCTTCTGGTGTATATCGGGAAAGACAAGCAATGCTGCGGCAAAGGTGGTGGTGGCAAAGACCGCCAGCAGCGCTGCAATCTCGGTGGCAAACAGCGGGTTCTGGAGTTTGTCCGCCCAATCCGGCCGCACGCCAGAAATCGCAAGCGAAACAACAAGATAGATCAAGGCAACACCCATCCATTTTAGACTCAGCACGAAAGGATGCGGCGCAGACTTGACCGTCTGTCCGTCCTGCGCGAGTCTTGAAATCAGGTCGTCGATGTTTTCCATTATCTTTCCAGTTTGCCTCTCAATATCTTGTAGGCGCGATGCGCCGCAACTTTTACCGCAGATTCATTCATATCCAGCTTTTGTGCGACCTCTTTAGCGGTATATCCGTCCTGATGCATCATTTGCAGGATAGTCGCCTGTTTTTCAGGCAGTTTTTGCACCTCGGCATGGATAGATTCGTAACTCAGCACCGCTTCGGTTACACCTTCAGGCAAGGTTTCTTCCAGTTCGTCGAAATCAACGGCATGGCGCAGCTGATCTGCATAGTGTGCGCGCAGAAAATCCTGCAAACGGAATTTGGCAATCGCGTAAGCCCAGGGCTTGTAGGGCCGCTTGCCATCATAGGTATGGCGCGCCTTGTGTATTGAGATCAGAATCTCCTGCATCAGGTCATCCGCCTCGCTGGCGAAGCTAAGGCGCCTGGCCAGAAACGGACGCAACAGGCGGGAGGTCTGCTGAAGCAACGCGGCGTAAGCGCGTTGATCGCCACTTAGCGACCTTTGCATCAACGCTTCCAGATTGTCGTTCTGTTCCGTCACCCGATTCCCTGTAACCTTTTTTAGCACCGGCGCGAATACCTGTGCAGACGGACTGAATCATAACTTGAATTAACATCACCAATCGAATCGGCTACACATGCGGAGGTGGAATGTCATGCAACGCAGACAATTTTTATTTGCCTTATCGGGATTGGCGCTGCTTATTGCAAACCGTTCCTGGGCTGTTGGCAATAAAGTAGTCATCATGCGATTCTCCGATGATGGCAGGCCGCTGGGAATGGTGACAGCAGACAAGGTGGGCAGGGATGCCGAATGGGAAAGACGGCTGTCGCCGCTGGCCTATCATGTGACGCGCGAACAGGGCACCGAACGCGCGTTTTCCGTGCCGGGTTATGACAATCGCAAGCCGGGCCTGTATCGCTGCGTGTGCTGCGACAACGCGCTGTTCAACGCCGATACGAAATTCGCTTCCGGCACCGGCTGGCCGAGCTTCTGGCAGCCGATTGCAGCTCAAAATGTGCATGAGATTGCAGATGGTCTGTTCGGCATGACGCGCACCGAGGTGCAATGTACGCTGTGCGATGCGCATCTGGGCCATGTCTTCGACGATGGTCCGAAGCCTACCGGTCTGCGCTATTGCATGAACTCAGTCGCCATGCGTTTTGTGCCAAAACCTGAATAGAGCTGACATGCTGATATTTTTCCTCTCCTATCTCGGCGGCGTACTTACCCTCTTCAGCCCTTGCGTATTGCCGGTATTACCCTTCGTCTTTGCGCGATCAGATCAGTCATTCCGTAGCTCCGGCCTGCCTGTCCTGCTCGGCATGACCGCGACTTTCACGCTGCTGGCAAGTTTCGCGGCCGTAGGTGGCGCCTGGCTGATCGAGGTAAATCAATATGGTCGCTATGCGGCGATGGCGTTGTTGTTACTTTTTGGCGTGGCGCTGATTTCTCCCGCCTTGTCGGAACGCCTGATGCACCCGTTCGTCAGTTTGGGCGGACGCTTGCAGCAGCGTGCCGACAGCCAGCATAGCCTGAAAGGTTCGCTGTTGCTGGGCGTAGCGATCGGTTTTTTGTGGGCGCCATGTGCCGGTCCGATTCTTGGACTGGTGCTGGCAGGCGCGGCACTGAACGGCGCGAATTTCTACAGCGCGATGTTGCTGCTGGTGTTCGCAGCAGGGGCTGCGACTTCGTTAGGCTTGGCGCTGCTGGCCGGCGGTCGCGTATTCAGCCTGATGAAGCGCGGCTTGGGTGCGGAAGAATGGCTGCGGCGAGGCTTGGGCGTTGCGGTAGTGGCAGGCGTGGCGGTCATCGCGCTGGGCTGGGATACACGCTTTTTGTCGCAGTTTAATTACCTGAACACCGCCGGCACCGAACAAAAGTTGCTGACAAAACTGGAAAATCCATCCGTGAAACAACCCGCCACCATGCCGCCATTAAGCGGTGCGACGCAATGGCTGAACTCGCCGCCACTGAGCAGCGAGGTGCTGCGCGGCAAGGTGGTGCTGGTGGACTTCTGGACTTATTCCTGCATCAACTGTTTGCGTACCCTGCCCTACCTTAAAGCCTGGGATGAGAAATATCGCGCTGATGGCCTGGTCATCATCGGCGTACATGCGCCGGAATTTGCCTTCGAGAAGGTCGCTCACAATGTAGCACAGGCGGTCCGGGATTTAGGCATCACCTATCCGGTAGCGATGGACAATCAGTATGCCATCTGGAATGCCTTTCAGAATGAATACTGGCCTGCGCATTATCTTATTGATAATAAAGGAAACATTCGGCACCATCACTTCGGCGAAGGCGCCTATGCGGACACCGAGCAGATGATCCAGGCCTTGCTGAAGGAGGCCGGTCAACCGGCGATCAGGAATAATCTGGTGCAGATTGCAGGGACAGGCGCTATTGCTGCGGCGGCGAATACCCGGCGTTCTCCGGAAACTTATCTGGGTTATGCGCGCACACAGAATCTGGCATCATCAGAGGCAATCGGGCAGGATGTGACATCGCGCTACAGTACGCCGCGCCGCCTCAAAACGGATCAATGGGCGTTAAGCGGCAACTGGCTGGTATCCGCCGAATCCGCCGCTTTGCAAGCTTCCGGCGGTGCAATCAGCTATCGTTTTCAGGGACGCGATCTGCATCTGGTGATGGGATCCGGCAAGCCGGTTCGTTTCAGGGTCACACTGGATGGTGCGGTCCCCGGGAATAATCACGGTGCAGACACGGATGAAAATGGCTACGGTGTACTGCACGAACAGCGTCTGTATCAACTCATCCGGCAGAGCGGGGAAATTAAAGAACGAACCTTCCGCATTGAATTTATGGATGCCGGGGCAGAAGCATTTGCCTTTACCTTTGGCTAACGACCCGGTATTTCATCATGTTAAAACACATCCGCCGCATTCCGGAATCTCAAAACTCGTGCCGAAGCCAGCGCAGTCATTACTGTATAGCTCAAAATTTTTTGTAACCTTTTTTAACACCATCCCGAATCTGTCAGTGCGTAGGCGATGAGCGCAATTTCATCAAGAACGTTAATGAATAAAATGCATGCATAAAACCGGATTTACCGGCCTGTGATTTGGGGATAATCCCCGTTTAACCTAAAGGAGTTTCAATATGAAAAAGCAAGCGATCCTGACAACAGCAATCGGTGGTTTACTGGCACTTGGCCTGACAGGCGCTGCAAATGCGGCTGACCATCCAATGGAAAAGTGTTTCGGCATTGCCAAAGCCGGCATGAACGACTGCGGCAGTAAGAAAGCCGGTCACTCCTGTGCCGGTCAAGCCAGCAAAAACGGCGATGCCAACGATTTCGTCGCGGTGCCCAAGGGCACTTGCAACAAGATCGTCAATGGCACGCTGGGCGACACTGGCGATGCAATGATGAAAAAGGCAATGTAATGAGCAGGCCCGCAACCGGTCTTTTGCCGTGTGTCGCAGGGGTCGGCCTGCGGGCGCCTCATTACCGTGAAGTGCTGGAAACCATCCCAGCACTTGGCTGGGTAGAAGTACACAACGAGAATTTTTTTGGCGGAGGTGCGCAGCTTCACACCCTGCTCAAGGTGCGCGAACATTATCCCGTCAGCCTGCATGGCGTAGGCATGGGACTTGCCTCTACAACGCCACTTGATATGGCGCATTTATCCGCACTGCATCGTTTGTGCGATGTGGTACAGCCGGCGGCCGTGTCAGAACATCTTTGCTGGAATACAGCGAACGGCATGGTGGTCAACGATCTGCTGCCTTTTCCCTATACGCAGCAGTCACTGGCGCATGTGGCGCGCCGGGTCGAGCAGGTCCAGGAGAAATTAGGCCGATCGTTGCTGGTGGAGAATCTTTCCAGCTATCTGTCCTTCAATCACAGCGAAATGACCGAGGGCGAATTTCTCGCCGAACTCACGCGCCGTACCGGCTGCGGCATCCTGTTTGACGTGGAGAACCTGTATGTGAACGTGCGCAATCTCGGCGTCGATGCCCGTGCATTCATCAAGGCCATTCCTCATGAGGCGGTGAAGGAGTATCACCTGGCCGGGTACAGCATCCGCGACGGATGTCTGGTGGATACGCATAACTATCCAGTTTATCCCGAGGTATGGGAGCTCTATGAATACGTGTTGCAGCAGATCGGGCCTCGCCCTACCCTGATCGAATGGGATAGCGACATTCCTGCCTTGCCGGTTTTGCTGAATGAGGCCGCGAAAGCACAGCTGCGAATGGATGCCTGCCATGATTGATTTGAACGACGACCTTGCCCATTTCGCGCGCGCAATCGTGCATGGCGACAAAATACCGGCGCTGATCGGCAGAGCCTATGCGAACTATTCCGTCGACACAGCGCTTGAAGTCTACCGCAACAATTATCGCGGCAATCTGCACGATGCATTAGCCGGTGCGTATCCAGTCATCGTGCAACTGGTCGGCGACGAATTCTTCCGTTTTTTATCAAAAAAATATATTGAAACTAATCAATCACATAGCGCAAACCTGTACCACTATGGCGCAGAGATGGCCCGTTTTCTGGAGAACTTCGCGCCCGCACAAGAACTGGTTTATCTATCGGACATAGCTGCGCTGGAGTGGGCTTGCCACATTGCCTATTTTGCAGAGGATCAGGCATCACTGGCTCTCGATAGCTTGGCTCAGATACCGCCGGAGCGATATTCAGACTTGATTTTGCATACGGCATGTCAAGTGGTTCGTTCAGACTTCCCCGTCACGGCGATCTGGCTGGCGCATCAGCCCGGTGCAGACTGCGGCTTCCAGATCGATCTGGATAGCGGGCGCAGCATCGCGCTGGTGAGTCGCAAGCAATACGTCGTGCAGGTCAGTGAATTGTCAGATGCGGATGCCGGCTGGTTGCAGCGCATACAGGCCGGCGACACGCTGGGCGTGGCGACGACGGCCACAATGGCGTTGTGTCCCGATTTTGACTTGCAAGCTGCGCTGCTAAATCTGCTCGCTCGAAATGTTCTGACAGGCTTCGATCTTGGAACCGCGACATGAAACCGTTATTACGCATCGCTCAGTTTTACTACCGCGCATCGCATCTGCCGGAATATCTGGCCCCGGTACTCGATTTAGGCTTGAGGCTGTTTCTGGCTAATGTATTTTTCAAATCCGGCCTGACCAAGATACAAAACTGGGACAGCACACTGTATTTGTTCAGCGATGTCTATCAGGTACCCGTGCTCAATCCGGAATTGGCGGCCTATCTGGCGACCGGCGCCGAACTCGGTTTGCCGGTGCTGTTGGTGGCGGGACTGTTCGGACGCTTTGCGACAGCGGGACTGTTCATCCTCAATCTGGTCGCGGTCATCTCCTACTATGCCGAATTGAGTGAGGCCGGACTCAACCAGCATCTGTACTGGGGGATATTGCTGGCTGTTTTACTGATCATCAGCAAAGGCGCATGGTCAGTGGATAGCTGGCTGGAAAAGCGACTGAATATATCAAAGCCGGCATAATTCTGACGAATAGCTGATTTACACTGCAGCAGTTGGATGAATCAGAGCCCGACTGCACAAATCGTTGCTGCTACACCGTCAAGCCGAAAGAAGCATTATGCACACTCTTTCGTGCGCATATCTGAATGCAGTTCAAGGAAGGATGGTCGATATGCCGAACATCCTTCTGCTTGAAAATCAGTTCAACTGCTGCCCATGCTCGCGTGTCGCGTGGAACTGCACTTTCGGCCAGCGCTCCTGGGCCAAACGCAGATTGACCCCGCTGTCGGCGAGATAGGCGTAGTTGCCATCCACATCTTTTGCCAGGCGGCTTTGGTTGGCCTTGACGAATTCAGTTAGGTGAGCAGCATCAGGACAAGTCACCCAGCGCGCGGTGTGTATGCCGGCGCGCTCGAACACAGCATCCACGCCGTATTCCGCTTTCAGACGGTGCTCGACCACCTCAAACTGCAACTGCCCGACCGCACCGATCAACGGATTGCTGGTATCGATCAGCGGCTCAAACACCTGCACCGCACCTTCTTCGCCCAACTGGCGCAAACCTTTTTGCAATTGCTTGGCCTTCATCGGGTCGCGCAGTCGCGCTCTGCTGAACAGCTCAGGCGCAAAGTACGGGATACCCTTGAATGTCAGCGCCTCGCCTTCGGTCAGCACATCGCCGATCTGCAGCTGACCGTGATTGTGAACGCCAATGATGTCGCCCGCATAGGCCTCATCCAGGCGCGAGCGTTCATTGGCCATGAACGTCACCGCATTGGCCAGCTTCATCTCCTTGCCTGTGCGTCGGTGCTTGACCTTCATGCCCGATGTGTAACGACCTGAGCACACCCGCATGAAGGCAATGCGGTCGCGGTGGTTAGGGTCCATATTGGCCTGAATCTTGAACACAAAGCCGGTAAAGGCAGGTTCGGTGGGCTGCACCATGCGCACATCGGTGGCGCGCGGCAATGGCGCAGGCGCCCAGTCCACCAGCGCGCGCAAAATTTCACGCACGCCAAAGTTGTTGACACCGGAGCCGAAAAATACCGGCGTCTGTTGTCCTTTGAGAAACTCTTGCAGATCAAACGATGCACCCGCACCCATCACCAGCTCAGTTTCGTCGCGCATGATCTGCATCTCACTCGGACATTGCTTCGCCAGCTGTTCGATCTCTGCGCCTTGCAGGATTTCGACTTCCTGTCCGGCCTTGGCTTCACCAGGCAGAAAGCGCAGCACCTGATCGTTCAACAGGTGATACACGCCCTGAAAGCGTTTACCCATGCCGATCGGCCAGGTCACGGGTGCGCACTTGATCTTCAGAACGGATTCGATCTCATCCAGCACTTCCAGCGGCTCGCGTACTTCGCGATCCATCTTGTTGATGAAGGTAATGATGGGCGTATTGCGCAAGCGGCACACTTCCAGCAGCTTGATGGTTTGTTCTTCCACACCCTTGGCCGCATCCACCACCATCACCGCCGCATCCACAGCGGTCAGCACGCGATAGGTGTCTTCGGAGAAGTCCTGGTGGCCCGGTGTGTCGAGCAGGTTGATCACGCAATCGTCAAAAGTGAACTGCATCACCGAACTTGCGACGGAAATCCCGCGCTGCTTCTCGATCTCCAGCCAGTCTGATGTTGCATGACGACCGCTCTTGCGTGCCTTCACCGTTCCCGCCATCTGTATCGCACCACCGAACAGCAGCAGTTTTTCGGTCAGCGTGGTCTTACCGGCGTCGGGGTGTGAAATGATCGCAAAAGTGCGGCGGCGCTTAACCTCGCGCACGACACCCTCTGGACTCGCGGTGACTTCACTGGTACGGATTTCTTCAGATGTTTGAATCATTTTTACACCACAAAGCAAAAAGGCTCGCCGAAATTCGGCAAGCCTTAAATTAATAATCAATCAGAATTACCTGATTAATTTTGCGCGCTATCGCACGCTAAATTTGGTGGCCCGGGGCGGAATCGAACCACCGACACAAGGATTTTCAATCCTCTGCTCTACCGACTGAGCTACCAGGCCATTTTTAACACTTCACGAGGAATCTTATTGCACTTCTAACCTTGCGAAGTCGCGCATTATACCCACTTTTTGGAGAACCGCAATATAAATAACAAACCCCGCCGAAGCGGGGTTTGTCAGATCAGCTAAATGTCAGCAAAATCAAATTACATCATGCCTTCCATACCACCCATGCCGCCGCCCATACCGCCAGCAGCAGGCTTGTCTTCCGGCAACTCGGCAACCATGCAAGCCGTAGTCAGCATCAGACCAGCAATAGACGCTGCATTTTGCAATGCAACGCGCGTCACCTTAGTTGGATCAACCACGCCCATCGCCAACATGTCGCCATATTCGCTGGTAGCCGCGTTGTAACCAAAACTGCCTGAACCTTCCACAACCTTGTTCACCACAACAGATGGCTCATCGCCAGCGTTGGATACGATAGCGCGCAAAGGCGCTTCCATGGCACGCAACACGATCGTGATACCGGCATCCTGATCATGGTTGTCGCCCTTCAGGCCTGATACAGCAACCTTGGCACGCAGCAGCGCCACACCGCCGCCAGGGACAATGCCTTCTTCAACAGCAGCACGGGTTGCGTGCAATGCATCTTCCACGCGCGCCTTCTTTTCCTTCATTTCGACTTCGGTTGCAGCACCCACCTTGATCACAGCAACGCCGCCAGCCAGCTTGGCCTTACGTTCTTGCAGCTTTTCCTTGTCGTAGTCGCTGGTCGATTCTTCGGCTTGCTTGTTGATCTGGCCGATACGCGCCTTGATTGCATCTTCCTTGCCTGCGCCGTCGATGATGATGCTGTTGTCCTTGCCCACTTCGATGCGCTTGGCTTGGCCCAATTCAGCCAGAGTTGCCTTTTCCAGTGTCAGACCCACTTCTTCAGCGATGACCGTACCGCCGGTCAGAATCGCGATGTCTTCCAGCATGGCCTTGCGACGATCACCGAAACCAGGTGCCTTGACAGCAACCGTCTTCAGGATGCCACGGATGTTGTTTACGACCAGGGTTGCCAGCGCTTCGCCGTCTACGTCTTCGGCGATGATCAGCAATGGACGTCCAGCCTTGGCAACTTGCTCCAGAATTGGCAGCAGGTCGCGGATGTTGGAAACCTTCTTGTCATGCAACAAGATGTACGGATTTTCCATCAATGCCAGCTGGCGATCTTGGTTGTTGATGAAGTAAGGTGACAGGTAACCACGATCAAACTGCATACCTTCAACGATATCCAGCTCGTCTTCCAGGCCGGTGCCGTCTTCGATGGTAATTACGCCTTCTTTGCCGACTTTTTCCATCGCAGCAGCAATCTTCTCGCCAATTACGGTGTCGGAGTTAGCGGAAATGCTGCCAACCTGTGCAATTTCCTTGCTGGTGGTGCAAGGCTTGGAAATCTTTTTCAGTTCGGCAACCGCAGCGATAACCGCTTGATCGATACCGCGCTTCAGATCCATCGGGTTCATGCCGGCGGCAACAAACTTCATACCTTCCATGACAATCGATTGCGCCAACACGGTCGCAGTTGTTGTACCGTCACCGGCCACATCAGAGGTCTTGGAAGCAACTTCCTTAACCATTTGCGCGCCCATGTTTTCGAACTTATCCTTCAGTTCGATTTCTTTAGCGACAGATACACCATCCTTGGTGATGGTAGGCGAACCGTATGAGCGATCCAGCACTACGTTACGGCCTTTTGGACCCAGTGTAACTTTAACTGCATCGGCCAGAATATTCACGCCAACTACCATCTTGTTGCGTGCCGCGTCGTGAAATTTTACGTCTTTAGCTGCCATGTTTTGTGCTCCTCAGTTGTTTGATATCGTCATTCCGGGCCGAACCCGGAATCCAGCTATAAATAAGGATTCCCGCAGGGAATAACAGAATTAGGCTTCGACTACGCCGATGATGTCATCTTCGCGCATGGTCATGTATTCCTGACCGTCCATCTTGAAAGCCTGACCGGCATACTTGCCGAACAACACACGATCGCCCACTTTAACGGTCATTGCTTGCAACTTGCCGTCATCACCCACTTTGCCATTGCCTACGGCGATGATTTCGCCCTGATCCGGCTTTTCGGTAGCCGCATCTGGAATCACGATACCAGAAGCGGTTTTACGCTCTTCTTCCATACGCTTGACGATGACGCGATCGTTCAAAGGACGAATTTTCATATTTATATCTCCTGAATCAATGGGTTGAATTAAATGCAGAGGTGAAGCTTAGGATGCTCCGCCCGCAAGCGCTAACAATGGGGATAGCGGCTTGCAATTTCAAGGGCGGGGGGTGAAATTTATTTTTTTACGGGCAGCGCAACCTTATTATCTTTACTGAATTGATAGTCATGAAAAATATGTTCGGCGGACAAAACCTGGTACGTGCCATCCTCATTGCGGTGCGTAGTGTCCTTAAGGCGATAGGTGTAATGCCCGCAAGTCCAGCAATCATAGTTGCGCATGTGGGTGCACAAGCAAGTCTTGTCCGGAACCGAATACTTCTTCGCATCAGGATTGGCCGCAACAACACGGTTGTAAGCATCGATATAGGCGCAACCGCCATTACCGTCGAGCAAATAACCGTACGCTTCACAGTTCGGACGGATGCCCGCACCAATGGCAGGACAGTTTTTCAACATGCGCATCGGATAGCCGGTGGGCGACAACATGTTCACTTCGATATCGTCTTCGCTGGCCTTGAAATACTCCTGCTGCACCTTTTCCGGGATACCGCATTCATCGGCAACGGTAAAGCGTGTCGCCACCTGCACGGCAGCCGAACCTGTCTCCAGATAACTGACGGCATCGCTGCCGGTAAAAATTCCGCCTGCAGGAATCACCGGGATATCCAGGTGCTCCGTTTTCATGAATTGCTGTATCTCGGCGACGATGGTGCGCAAATCATACTGAGCCCAGTCCATACCGAACCCTAAGTGACCACCGGCCAGAGGCCCTTCCACCACGATATAATCAGGCAGACGGTTCAGTTTGGCATTCTTGCGCAGGAACAATTGCAAGGCCCGCACAGATGAAACAATGATCCCCAGCTTGGCATCACGAAAGCGCGGATGATCTTGCATCATGCCAAATGAGCCGAGGTGCAATCCGGCCGCCAGCGTAATGCCATCAATACCTTCGTCCAGAGCGGTCAGCATGCGCGTGCGCAGGGTCTCGCGCGGCGCATTCATGGTCAGCTTTTCCATGCAGTTGACAAAGATCATGCCGTCACCCCGCTTGGCTTCCATGGTGCTGCGAACATGCAGTCGGGTCGCTTCGGCGACTTGCGCCAAATCGAATTGCACGATCGATTTGTCGGCCTGCATGATGTTGAGCTTGTACTGTTTTTGCTTTTCGCTGACGAATTTCGTCTTATAACGACGATCAGTCACCGTCGGCAGCATCGCATCGGAGATATGCCCGACGCCACCCATGCGCGCCGCTTCCAGAGCCAATTCGGCGGTAGAAATATCCACCCCCATACCGCCTATCATGATTGGCACTAATTCACGCTTACCGAAGCGCAGGCGAAAATCATCTACACATTTCATTGCTGCCATCCTCTAACTATCGCACTTAATTTAAAAATCAGGGCGTTATAATAATTGTATTAGAAACACTTAAGAAGCGAAGAATGCCACAAATAGGTTAATACTCAAAGCAAAGCCACCATCATCGCAATGATATTGTCAAAAAACCCATTTTTTGAGCCCAATCACTCACAGTCTCTTGCGTATTTCTTTCTGCTCTTAAGGCACAAAATTCTTTATGATTCACTGATGCAAAAATACACTCACACCAATGCCGAACTGATCAACCGCAGCCTGGCTGCTGTCTGGCACCCCTGTTCTCAGATGAAACATTATGAAACGTTTCCGCTGGTGCCTGTTGCACACGGTCAGGGCGCGTGGCTTTATGACTTTGACGGAAAAAAATATCTGGATTCCGTCAGCTCATGGTGGGTGAACTTGTTTGGTCACAGCAATCCACGCATCAACGCCGCACTGCGCGACCAGCTTGAAAAACTGGAGCACGTGATGCTGGCCGGGTTTACCCATGAACCTGTTGTTGAGCTTTCCGAACGACTACGCGATTTAGCGCCTCCCGGACTGGGTCACTGCTTCTACGGATCAGATGGCGCGTCGGCCACCGAAATTGCACTCAAGATGAGCGCGCACTACTGGCGCAACAGTGGACAACCCGACAAAATACAATTTATCAGCTTGCAAAACAGTTACCACGGCGAAACGCTGGGTGCGTTATCGGTAACCGATGTCGCCCTGTTCCGTGACGCTTATGGCCCACTCATCCGGCAACAGGCCACGGTCATCAGCCCCGACTGGCGCTACGCCGAACCCGGCGAGTCAAGCGAAGCCTACGCACTGCGCTGCGCTGACAAGCTTGAATCTCACCTGCAGCACTATCACGCGCAGCTTGCCGCCTTTATCATTGAGCCGCTGGTACAAGGTGCCGCTGGCATGGCGATGTATCACCCGGCTTACCTGAAACGAGCGCGCCAGCTTTGCGATCAATACGGCGTACATCTGATTGCCGATGAGATTGCGGTAGGCATGGGCAGAACAGGAACGATGTTCGCGTGCGAACAGGGGGAGATATCCCCCGACTTTCTGCTCATTTCAAAAGGCATCACCGGTGGCTATCTGCCTTTATCCATCGTTATGACTCGCGATGAAATCTATCACGCCTTTTACACCGACCAGATCTCGCGCGGCTTTCTGCATTCACATTCCTACACAGGGAATCCGCTTGCCTGCCGCGCCGCACTGGCCACGCTGGATATTTTTTCACAGGACAATGTGCTGGACACTAACCGCAAAAAGTCGAGCTACCTGAACAACATCGCGCAACCGTTGCGCGAGCTAGCCGAGGTTAAAAACTGGCGCAACACCGGCATGATCTGGGCATTCGAGGTGCAGACACCACATGCAGATTTTGCACAGCGCTGTTTCCGCCTCGGCTTGCGGCACGAACTGCTGCTGCGCCCGATGGGCAACACGGTTTACTTCATGCCACCCTACATTATCTCTGAGGAGGAAATGCATCTATTGGTTATGCGCACAAAAACCATCATAGAGGCACTGACATGAAGGCCGTAATACGTTTTTTTACGTTGCTTTGTTTGGCGCTTGCATCCGGCTTGAATTCTCAGGCTTCCCCCCTGCCTGAAACCGTCCGGCAAGAACTGCACAGAGCAAACATCCCGCTCGACGCCGTCGCCGTCGAAGTGTGCGAAATTAAAAAACCATTGCCGCTCATCAGCCTCAACGCACAACGGGCAATGAATCCGGCATCAACCATGAAACTGCTTACCACCTATGCAGGACTGGAGATACTCGGCCCAGCGTATCGCTGGAAGACTGAAACCTATCTCGATGGCAAGCTGGAAAATGGCATTTTGTACGGCAATCTGGTGTTCAAAGGCTATGGAGACCCCAAGTTGACTATTGAAGCATTCTGGCTGTGGCTGCGCGAATTAAAACAACGCAGATTACGCGAAATTCGCGGCGATTTGGTGTTGGATAGCAGCTTTTTTACAGACAATAACAACGATCCATCTGCATTCGACAACAAGCCTGCACGCGCTTACAACGTCGGATCAAATGCACTGTTACTCAACTTCAATGCATTGCACCTGCGTTTGTTGCCGAACGGCACGCAAACCACTGCACTGCTGGAACCTGAACTATACGGCTACCAGTTAAACAATCAGATTACAACCTCAGCCAGCTTGCCGTGCAACGGTGAAGACGAATATACATCCCACCTGGAAGGGCACAACATCGTATTGCGAGGCCATATTCCGGCTCTGTGTGGCGAAACACAGGACTACTTTTCACTTTTGCCATCTGAGGAATATTTTTTCGCTGTGTTCACTGCATTATGGCAAGAACTCGGTGGAAAAATTCAGGGCAGGGTACAAAGAGGTCACGCACCTGATTCTATACCCGTCTTTTCTACACACTTCTCGCCACCGCTGTCGGAAGTGATACGTGATATCAACAAATTCAGCAATAATGTCATGGCACGGCAACTGTTCCTGACATTAGGAACGGTTGATGAGAAAACCGCCAACATCGCACGCAGCACGATAAACGTACAGCAATGGCTGGAGCAAAAACAACTGCAATTCCCAGAACTGGTGCTGGAAAACGGCGCGGGATTGTCTCGCACAGAGCGCATCAGCGCACAACATCTATCCAACATACTGCAAAATGCAACAACCAGCCCGTATTCTGCCGAGATGGAAGCTTCACTGCCGATTTTGGGCATGGATGGCACAGTAAAGAGTCGTTTTAAAGGGAATGATATCGCAGGGCATGCACACCTCAAAACAGGCTCACTGGAAGGCGTGAAATCCATCGCGGGTTATGTTCATGCCAAAAGCGGCAAGCAGTGGAGCATCGTATTTATCATCAACCACCCTAACGCCAAATTTGGCCAACCCGCACAGGATGCACTGATTGAATGGGTGCAAAAACGATAGTCGGGTTACGCTAAGCCAACCCGACCTACAAGCCCAGTTCACTCCACATCTCATCCACGCGCAGCTTTACAGCCTCATCCATCACAATCGGCGTACCCCATTCGCGTTGAGTTTCACCCAGCCACTTATTGGTCGCATCCAACCCCATCTTGCCGCCAAGACCGGACACCGGACTGGCAAAATCAAGGTAATCAATCGGCGTATTCTCGACCAGCAAGGTGTCTCGCACCGGATCGACACGGGTAGTAATCGCCCAGACAACCTCCTGCCAATTGCGTATGTCGATATCATCATCCACGACGATAATGAATTTTGTATACATGAACTGCCGAAGATAAGACCAGATACCGAACATTACGCGCTTGGCATGCCCGGCATATTGCTTCTTGATACTCACGATCGCCATGCGATAACTACAGCCTTCCGGCGGCAAATAGAAGTCCACGATTTCCGGGAATTGCTTTTGCAACAGCGGCACAAATACTTCGTTTAACGCTACACCCAGCATAGCCGGTTCGTCGGGCGGTTTGCCGGTATACGTAGAGTGATAAATGGCATCACGACGCATCGTGATGCGTTCTATGGTGAACACCGGAAATTTATCCTGCTCATTGTAATAGCCGGTATGGTCGCCGTAAGGCCCTTCCATCGCGACCTCATCGGGATGAATCACGCCCTCCAGCACAATCTCGGCGGACGCAGGAACCTGCAAATCGCTACCCAGACATTTCACCAGTTCAGTCTTGCTGCCGCGCAACAATCCTGCAAACTGGTATTCCGACAGGCTATCCGGTACAGGCGTGACCGCCCCCAATATTGTGGCTGGATCTGCGCCGATCACCACTGCGACCGGAAACGGCACGCCGGGATATTTCAGGCAATGGTCTCTAAAATCAAGCGCACCGCCGCGATGTGCCAGCCAGCGCATGATGACCTTGTTCGGCGCAATGACTTGTTGGCGATAGACACCAAGATTCTGACGCACTTTGCCAGGCCCTCGAGTAACCACCAACCCCCAGGTAATAAGCGGAGCGACATCGCCCGGCCAGCAGTGCTGGACAGGCAACCTGCTCAAATCGACATCAATACCTTCCCAAACAACATCCTGACAGGGCGCGCTGGACAATATCTTAGGCGACATGTTCAACACTTGCTTGAGCACAGGCCACTTTTCCCAAGCATCTTTCAAGCCACGCGGTGGCTCAGGCTCCTTAAGATAAGCGAGCAGCTTGCCCACTTCGCGCAAGGCAATAACCGACTCCTCCCCCATCCCCAGCGCAACACGGCGCGGAGTACCGAATAAGTTGGCAAGTACTGGCATCTTATGCCCCACAGGATGCTCAAACAAAATAGCCGGCCCTTGGGCGCGCAACACACGATCGCAGATTTCAGTCATTTCCAGATGAGTCGAAACCGGCAGGCTGACACGTTTGAGTTCGCCAATTTTTTCCAATTGCGCGATAAAGTCGCGCAAGTCGTGATATTTCATAACAGCTCCTTAAGCTGGTAGCGGGTAGCTAGTGGCAGATAGTAAAAGCGGGTTTAGCTACTGGCTACTGGCTGCAAGCTAATAAAATCTCTCTTCGCCTTCAGGTCTGGTTTTGAAGCGCTTGTGCAGCCAGAAATACTGCTCCGGCATTTCCAGTATGCGCTGCTCGATGAATTCGTTCATGCGTCGCGCATCGGCGACAACATCCCCGCTGGGATAGTTCTCCCACGCCGGATAGAAGGTCAGCACGTAGCCCTCCCCACCCGGCAACATCCGGGTGATACTGGGAACGACCTTCGCACCCGTCATCTGCGCGATGCGCGACACCGAAGTCATGGTCGCGGCGGGCACACCGAAGAATGGAACGAACACACCGTCCTTGACACCCTGATCCTGATCCGGCGGATAGATGAACGGCATTCCTTCACGCATCCCCTTGATGACAGGGCGCAAGCCCTGCTGACGCGAATAAAGATGCTGATGACGAAATCGGGCACGCTTCTTCAGCAGCAACTCTGTCATGTAAACGCTCTTCTGGTTCGCATACATGCATACCGTGTCGATCTGCTGCGCAATCCACTGCCCACCCGCATCCATACCGACGAAATGTGGCGTGAGCAGTATGGCAGGCTGCCCCTTGATGGCCTCGAAGTGCTCGACGCCCTCGACACGGATCAGGCTGCGTATGCGCTCAGGACTGCTCCACCACAAGATGCTGCGCTCAATGAGGCCGCGCGCGAACATCCTGAAATGACCGAGCAACAGCGCCTTACGCGCCTGCTCGCTCATCCCGGGGAAACACAGCCTGAGATTGATCTCGCCCACATGACGGCGTTCAGCCGCCAGCAGATAAAGCAGTGAGCCGATGCCGCTACCTATCGCTGCGGTGATGCGTAGCGGCAGAAAATGTATCAGCCAGAGGATAAAAACTCCGAACCGTACCAACATCACGCTTCCCTGACTTCACCGGGCGGCAGCACACCACCCGGGACCTTAAAGCGGTTATAACTCCACAGATATTGCTCAGGGAAAGCACGTATCAGCCGCTCCAGCGCCGCGTTGATTTGCAGCGGAACGGATTGCGTGAAGTTCAGCGCCAGTGGCTCAAAACGGATAACGTACCCCTTGCCCCGCGCCTCGCGCTGGGCGCTGACCAGCAGCACCGTCGCGCCACTGGCCTGCGCCAACCTGCCAACCAGCGTCATGGTATAGGCCGGACGACCAAAGAAATCCGCCCATTCCCCTTCGCCCTCGCTTGGCGCCTGATCGGGCAACATGCCGATCGCCTCGCCGCGTCTGAGCGCCTTGAAGAGTACGCGCACGCCGCTCACATCCGCCTTGGCCAATTTAGCCTGACCACGCTCCCGACCACTGCGCATCACCCCCTCCAGCCAGTGCAGTTTGGGAGGACGATACAGTGCGGTGATCGGCGCGCGTTGCGCCAGATAGAGCGAACACATCTCAAAACAGCCCAGATGAGGCGTCAGATAAATAATGCCCTTACCACTCGCCTGCGCGGCTTCGACATACTGCGCACCTTGACACTCCAGCACACAGGCCAGCACTTCATCGTATGGTCGTCCCCATACCCAGGGCAGTTCGGTGATGGCCTTGCCTGATTCGGCGACAGTCACCGACAGCAAGCGACGCCCCGCCGCGTCGTTCAGTGAAAAACCCGCTTGCTGCAAATTTTCCCGCATGCGCGCCGCATACGCCCCGGACAGCGCATAGGTCAGTCGCCCGAGCAACGCGCCCAGACGATGCAGAGAACCTAGCGGCAAAGACGACAACAGGCGAAAGATGATTGTGAATAAAAATTTAGTCATAAGGACAATGCTACCTGCTTTTACAGAATTTGATAGAATGCTTTACTTTTTAACTTAATTAAATTACTGAGCGGGGAACCATGAGCGAATTTCTGTTTACGTCCGAATCTGTATCCGAAGGCCATCCTGACAAGGTTTCAGATCAAATTTCCGATGCCATTCTGGATGCAATTCTAGCGCAAGATCCTTATGCGCGTGTTGCCGCAGAGACATTGACCAACACCGGACTCGTGGTTCTGGCCGGTGAAATCACCACCACAGCCAATGTCGATTACATTCAGGTAGCGCGCAACACCATCAAACGCATCGGCTACGACAACACCGAATACGGCATCGACTACAAGGGCTGTGCAGTCCTGGTCGCTTACGACAAGCAAAGCCCGGATATCGCTCAAGGCGTGGATCGCGCATCCGACGACTTTCTGAATCAGGGCGCAGGCGACCAAGGCCTGATGTTCGGTTACGCGTGCGATGAAACGCCTACCTTGATGCCGCTGGCGATTTACCTGGCACATCAGGTAGTGCAACGCCAGGCGCAATTGCGCCACGATGGCCGCTTGCCATGGTTGCGTCCGGATGCCAAGTCACAAGTGACCATCCGCTATGTTGACGGCAAGCCCCATTCCATCGACACCGTCGTGCTGTCCACACAACATGCACCGGAAATGACACTGGAAGCGATTCGTGAAGCCGCGATCGAAGAAATCATCAAGCCGATGCTGCCGAAGGAACTGATCAAGGGCAACATCAACTATCTGGTGAACCCGACCGGCCGTTTCGTAGTTGGCGGACCACAGGGCGATTGCGGACTGACTGGTCGCAAGATCATCGTTGACACTTACGGCGGCGCAGCACCTCATGGCGGTGGCGCATTCTCAGGCAAGGATCCATCTAAAGTAGATCGTTCCGCCGCTTATGCTGGCCGTTATGTAGCCAAGAACATCGTTGCTGCCGGTCTGGCAAGCAAGTGTCTGGTGCAGGTTTCCTACGCAATCGGCGTTGCCAAGCCAACCAGCGTAATGGTAGACACTTATGGCACGGGCAAAATCTCTGACGACAAACTGACCGAACTGGTATTGCGCCATTTCGATTTGCGCCCAAAAGGCATCGTGCAAATGCTCGATCTGCTGCGCCCTATCTACGAAAAAACCGCTGCTTACGGCCACTTCGGCCGCGAAGAACCGGAATTCACTTGGGAAAACACTGACAAAGCAGCCGCGCTTCGCGCGGATGCCGGACTGTAAGTCCGCCCCGAAAGGGGTTTGTCAGTGTTTCGGCGTAGCCAAAACACCTTTAGGATAGCTGGACTGTAAGTCCACGCCTACGGCGCTTGTCGGCGTTTCGGCGAAGGCTCATATCTGCGCAAGCGGATATGAGCCGAAGCCAAAACACCTGAATACAGCAGGTCTGTAAGACTTCGCGCGCAGCGTGCTTAGTTTTAACTCGGCAGATGCCTCGTAGAGACACGTTTTGAATGCTGTACTGTAAGTCTACGCCGCAAACAAAAAACCGCATCCGGACTTCGGTCCCGGTGCGGTTTTTTATATTTAGAATCACTCGACGATTTGAGCTCTTAGCCAAAAAGTGCATTTACGTTTATAATCCGCACCCTCCGAGAGGTGCTGCAGCGGGTCTCAACACCCCCCGTCAGGCTCGGAGCAGTGATTTCGTATCAACGGCACCTATTCATTAACCAACATAAATGAATGGAGCACTTATGAACGCTGTCGCAAACGGATTCACCGACTACATCGTCGCCGACATGTCCCTGGCTGCATGGGGACGCAAAGAACTGGCAATCGCCGAAATCGAAATGCCCGGCCTGATGGCCATCCGCAAGGAATTCGCAGCAACCCAGCCGCTCAAGGGCGCTCGCATCACCGGCTCTTTGCACATGACCATCCAGACCGGCGTGCTGATCGAGACACTGAAGGCACTGGGCGCCGAAGTGCGCTGGGCTTCCTGCAACATCTACTCAACACAGGATCACGCTGCCGCTGCGATCGTTGCTACCGGCACTCCAGTTTTCGCTGTCAAGGGCGAAAACTTGACCGAATACTGGGACTACACCCATCGCATCTTTGAATGGAAAGACGGCGGTCTATCCAACATGATTCTGGACGACGGCGGCGATGCCACCTTGTTGCTGCATCTGGGCGCGCGCGCGGAAAAAGACGCATCGCTGCTGAACAACCCGGGTTCGGAAGAAGAAATCTGCCTGTTCAATTCGATCAAAGCCAAGCTGGCAACTGATAAGACCTGGTATTCCACCCGTCTGGCCGCGATCAAGGGCGTGACTGAAGAAACCACCACCGGCGTACATCGTCTGTACCAGATGCATGAGCGCGGCGAATTGAAATTCCCTGCTATCAACGTGAACGATTCCGTCACCAAGTCCAAGTTCGACAACCTGTATGGCTGCCGCGAATCGCTGGTTGATGCGATCAAGCGCGCCACCGACGTGATGATCGCAGGCAAAATCGCCGTAATCGTCGGCTACGGCGACGTGGGCAAAGGCTCTGCACAGGCCATGCGCGCGCTGTCGGCTCAGGTTTGGGTAACTGAAATCGACCCGATCTGCGCACTGCAAGCGGCTATGGAAGGTTATCGCGTCGTGACCATGGATTACGCTTGTGAACATGGCGACATTTTCGTCACTACGACCGGCAACTACCATGTGATCACCCATGACCACATGAAGCGCATGAAGAACCAGGCCATCGTTTCCAATATCGGTCACTTCGATAACGAAATCGACGTTGCTTCACTCAAGCAATACACTTGGGAAAACATTAAGCCACAAGTCGATCACGTGATTTTCCCTGACGGCAAGCGCATCCTGTTGCTGGCCGAAGGTCGCCTGGTAAATCTGGGTTGCGGTACCGGCCATCCGTCCTATGTGATGTCTTCGTCGTTTGCCAACCAGACCATCGCGCAAATCGAACTGTACACTCGCACCAGCGAATATCCGATCGGCGTGTACACTCTGCCTAAGCATCTGGATGAAAAGGTTGCACGCTTGCAACTGACCACCCTGAATGCTCAGTTGAGCGAGTTGACTGACCAGCAGGCAGCTTACATCGGCGTACCAAAGAACGGCCCATACAAGGCCAATCACTACCGCTACCAAGTTACCCGCGCTTCAGATTGCCGCCTCCCTGGGTATTCACGGGTGAGGCGGCTTTTGCCATATTAACGCCGGAAAAATACCAATGAAGCTGCTACTGGTCTGGATACTGAATGCGCTGGCATTGATCGCGGTGGCGAATTTCGTGCCGGGCATCCATGTAGGCGGATTTGCCGCCGCGCTGGTCGCAGCTTTCCTGCTGGGACTGGTGAACACGCTGATTCGCCCCTTGCTGTTGCTGCTCACCTTGCCGGTCACACTGGTGACGCTGGGCCTGTTCATCTTCGTGATCAACGGGCTGCTGTTCTGGCTGGTCGGCTCAGTGCTGCGCGATTTCGTGGTCGATAGTTTCTGGCATGGCATACTGGGCGCCTTACTGTATAGCCTGTTTTCATGGGCGCTGTCCGCAGCCGCCGCACAATTGATGAGAAAATAATGAAAATCCATGTTTCTGGCGAATCGCGGTGTCGCGTACTCGCTCAATCCTCGCCTATCTCTACGATATGTCTCTTCATTCGCTGCGCGGCTCCTTGCGCTTCATCCAGAAATTCTGGATTTTTTGAGGTTTCTTTATGAATAACGCACATATTAGTTTTGAATTCTTCCCTCCCCAGACAGATGAAGGGGTGGAAAAACTCGCCAACACACGCCGCCAACTGGCAACCCTCAAACCCGAATTTTTTTCGGTAACCTTCGGCGCCGGCGGCTCCACACGCGACCGCACGCTGGAAACCGTCACACAAATCAAGGCCGAGGGTTTTGATGCAGCGCCTCACCTGTCTTGCGTGGGCTCTACCCGCGAAAATATCCGCGCTATTCTGAAGACCTATCAGGATGCCGGCATCCGGCGCATCGTCGCTTTGCGCGGCGACCTGCCTTCAGGCATGGCCACTGCCGGGGAATTTCAATATGCCAACGAACTGGTGGAATTCATCCGTACCGAGACAGGCGATCATTTCCGACTTGAAGTCGCCGCCTACCCCGAGTTTCACCCGCAAGCCAAATCAGCGCGCGACGACATTCTCAACTTTAAACGCAAAATCGATGCGGGCGCGAATTCCGCGATCACACAATACTTCTACAACGCCGACAGCTATTTCCATTTCGTCGACGAATGCCAGAAACTGGGGATCACCGCACCTATCGTACCGGGCATCATGCCTATCGTGCGCTACTCGCAACTGGCGCGTTTTTCGGATGCCTGCGGTGCGGAAATCCCGCGCTGGATGCGCAAGACCATGGAAGGCTTTGGCGACGACAACGAATCGGTACAAGCCTTTGGCCGCGACGTGGTAACCAGCATGTGCGAAAAGCTGCTTCGTGGCGGTGCACCCGGCCTGCATTTTTACACGCTCAACCAGGCAACGCCTTGCATGGCGATATACGAGAGATTGGGACTAACCAGGTAATTCGCTCACTCAAGCATGCACAAAAACAATTTAAAATCAGCCAATTACATTAGCTTACTCAGTGCATAGCAGACAGAACCGACTGCGCAGGCAAACGCATGGAGAGTCCAATCCCCCGCTTCGCCTGTGGAATTGACAGGTCCGTATATCGGTATAATCGGGCAGCGCTTATTTTTACATAAGCAACTTCTCCAAGCGTCGAGAAAACAACTGCACAAGGCTCCAAATGAAATCACCAGAACTCTTATTACCCGCCGGCACACTGGACAAGATGCGTGCTGCTTACGCCTTCGGCGCTGATGCCGTTTATGCCGGACAGCCGCGCTATTCCTTGCGTGCACGCAATAACGAATTCAAGCTCGAAGAGTTACAAATCGGCATACAGGAAGCACATGCGCTGGGCAAAAAGCTATTCGTCGCCAGCAATCTGATGCCGCACAACGCCAAGCTCAAGACCTACATGGCCGACATGGAACCTGTCATCGCAATGAAACCAGATGCGCTGATCATGGCTGACCCCGGGTTGATCGCGATGGTGCGCGAACGCTGGCCGGAAGTGCCGGTGCATCTTTCGGTACAGGCCAACACCGTCAATTATGCGGCGGTGAAATTCTGGAAGTCGCTGGGGCTGACCCGCGTGATTCTGTCGCGCGAGTTGTCGCTGGATGAAATCGCAGAAATCCGTCAGGAATGTCCGGACATGGAACTGGAGGTGTTCGTGCACGGCGCGCTGTGCATCGCCTACTCCGGGCGCTGCCTGTTGTCTGGCTATTTCAATCACCGCGACGCCAATCAGGGTACCTGCACCAACTCCTGCCGCTGGGATTACAAGATGGATAACGCCGAAGAGAACGGCACCGGCGATATTGAAAAAATCGACTTCGATTTCGACAAGGCGCTGAGCAACTCGGCGCTGTCCGATTGCGGATCGCAGCCACGCCATCCGATGGCCGATCGCGTGTATGTCATCTCGCGCCAGGACCATCCTAATGAACTGATGCCGGTCATGGAAGATGAGCATGGCACCTACATCATGAACTCCAAAGACCTGCGTGCGGTTGAACACGTCGAGAAACTGGCGAAAATCGGTATTGATTCGCTGAAAGTCGAAGGCCGCACCAAGTCCATCTACTATGTCGCGCGCACCGCACAAGTGTATCGCCAGGCGATCGACGATGCTGTCGCCGGACGC
Source organism: Gallionella sp. (assembly GCA_041671725.1). Lineage (GTDB taxonomy): Bacteria > Pseudomonadota > Gammaproteobacteria > Burkholderiales > Gallionellaceae > Gallionella. The sequence goes on from JBAZAY010000001.1 coordinate 206,836, forward strand.
CCGTTCAACTTCGGCTTGCTGGGCGCGCTGGATGCGCTGGCGAATCGCGGCTACACCGACGGCTTCTATGAGCGCCACCACACCCACGAACAGCAGAACTACATGCGCGGCCACTCGGAGAGCACGCGCCAGCAATATGTCGGCGACATCGTTTCCTGCGCAAACGGTATGGCAGAGATCGACGTAAAGAACAAGTTCCAGGTCGGCGACCAGCTTGAAATCATCCATCCCGCCGGCAACCACCTCATCCAGCTGGCCGAAATGCGCAACCTGAAGGGCGAAGTCATCACCGTCGCACCCGGCAGCGGACATCGCGTACAGATACCATTGCAAGGCAACCTGGCTAAGGGAATGATCGCGCGCTTTTTATAGCCGGACAGAAACTATCGGCGTGGCGGAACCGCTATACTCATGTGCCGCGCAACAGGTGCGCGGGCGCCTGTACTGCCTTTACAAGGAGATGAACGATGAACTGGAAAAACACCGCAAACCGGTACGGGTCACTTTCTATCGGCATCCACTGGCTGATGCTGCTGTTATTTATCGCGGTATATGGCTGCATCGAACTGCGCAGCTTTTACCCCAAAGGAAGCGATATCCGTGAGGGATTGAAGACTTGGCACTTCATGCTTGGCATGCTGGTTTTCGTGCTGGTCTGGCTGCGTCTGGCAGCGCGCGCATCCGGCCCCACGCCGGACATCCGGCCGGAACCTTCGAGCTGGCAGCAGTTATCCGCCAAACTGATGCATCTGGCGCTCTATGCGCTGATGATAGGCATGCCGCTGACCGGCTGGCTGCTGCTCAGTGCGAGCGGCAAGACTATCCCCTTCTTCGGTTTGCAACTGCCTGCACTGATAGCCGAGAATAAAGATCTTGCCAAGCAGATCAAAGAAATTCACGAGCTTGTCGGCACCATGGGTTATTACCTGATCGGACTGCACGCGGTGGCGGCCTTGTACCATCACTATGCGATGCGCGACAACACCCTGACCAGAATGCTCCCCGACCGGAAATAAGCGTTCACAGGCCATACTGTTTTTCTTAGTAGACATAGCATCTGCGCGGCGTCTGGGTGACGACCCTTACGATCTTGCTAAGGACGTAGCTACTTGGCTTATCCAGACTTGCCCGCAACTAATCTTCCCCGCATAATCCCTGTATCAAAGCAAACTGCAAGGATGCCAACATGGACTACCGCACCAGAATCACCATCGAACCCGGTAAGCGCGGCGGCAAGCCGTGCATACGCGGCCTGCGCATCACGGTGTATGACGTGCTGGAAATGCTTGCGAATGGCATGAGCCAGACCGAAATCATCGAAGACTTTCCCGAGCTGCAAGCCGAAGACATCGCGGCATGTTTGGGCTTTGCCGCTAACCGAGAACACAACCTGTACGCACTCCACGCAGTATGAAACTGCTGCTTGACGAGAACCTGTCGCGACGTATCGTGCCGATGTTGCTGACCGACTATCCGGGCAGTTCGCAAATTGCGCTGCTACAACTGGAAGCGTCGACGGATCGTCAAATTTGGGAGTACACGAAAGCATGCGATTATGTCATCGTTACCCGCGATTCCGACTTTCATGAACTCAGTACGCTCTATGGCTCTCCACCGAAAGTGATTTGGCTCAAAACAGGCAATCAATCGAAAGCCTCTACACTTCGCGCACTGCTAGACCACAAGGAAGAAATTTCTGCCGCACTACTTCAGGAAGACAAAAGCTGCATCGAAATTTATGGATAACGCAATGATCTTCATAAGTCACTCCCGAGTCCGTCGAATAATTTAACCTGGCCTTAATTTGAAGAGTTCCCGCCATGATCCTCTCCACGCTCTCCCAATCCGACCGTTACGCGAGCCTGCATCCGATGTTTCCGCGCGCGTTTGACTACATGCGCAACACCGACCTGCATGCACTCGCACCGGGGCGCTATAACATCGTCGGCGATGATCTGATCGCCATTGTCGAGCATGTGCCGGGGCGTACGCGCGAGATGGCAAGATTAGAGGCGCATCGCCGTTACATCGATATTCAGCTGGTACTCGACGGAATTGATGAAATGGGCTGGAAACCTCTGGCGGATTGCTACAACCCGGTGAGCGATCACAACATGGAAAAAGACATCCGCTTCTTCCATGACGCGCCCGCCAGCTGGATCGCCACGCCGCCCGATGCATTCTGCATCTTTTTCCCTGATGATGCACACGCACCGCTGGTCAGCACGGGACAGATCCGCAAAGTGATCTTCAAGATCGCCGTGTAGCCTTTGGAATGCCGGTGTCGGTTATAATCGCAACAAAATCAACCCAGGAATTCAACATGGCAAACAAACAATTTATCCAGACCCCTGATGCACCTGCCGCCATCGGCACCTATTCGCAAGCGATACGCGTGAATGACACCGTGTACCTGTCGGGTCAGATCGGTCTTGATCCTGCCACCATGCAAATGGCAGAAAGCGTAGACGACCAAATCCATCGCGTATTCCAGAATCTGCGCGCCGTGACGCTTGCTGCGAACAGCAATCTGGATGGCATCGTCAAACTCAATGTTTACCTCACGGATCTGAAGCATTTTGCCAAAGTGAACGAGATCATGGCAGGCTATTTCCAGCAACCTTATCCTGCACGTGCTGCAGTGGGTGTCGCGGCACTGCCACGCGGCGCACTGGTGGAAATGGACGGCGTGCTGGTCGTTCAGGCTTAACCCTGCATTATTAGCAACCCTCTCCCTCCGCACGCTCTTCTGATGAAACCACTGACCATTTGTCCTGGCTATCAAAAAACGATAGCCGGGATGCTGGTTAACGCTCACTGCGTGAGATGGCAAACGAGAGGGGTGAATTGACCGCACCCGCCAAAATATCTCCCGCCACACTTGCCAAGCTTGCCAAGCTGGGCATCCATCATCGCGCCGATCTGCTGCTGCATCTGCCGCTGCGCTACGAGGACGAGACACATCTCGCGCCGATTGCCGCCGTAGAACCGGGCGAGACGGTGCAGGTGCAAGGCGTTATCACGCACGCTGAAATCACGCATCGTCCACGCCGCACGCTGGTTTGCCGCCTGCAGGATAACGGTGATGAACTGTACCTGCGCTTCTTGAATTTTTACCCCAGCCAGACAAAACTGCTCGCCGTGGATCGCCAGATTCGCGCCATCGGCGAGGTGCGCATGGGTTATTACGGCCTTGAGATGGTGCATCCGAAATGCCGCGCGGTGGGTGACGAAACACCGTTACAAACCAGCCTGACACCCATTTATCCGACCACGGCAGGACTTTCACAAGCCACGTTGAAGAAGCTGATCGCCAATGCCCTTGAAGTGTTGCCAGCGCCCGATTACCTGCCGGAAAAATTTCTCAAACATCTGAATTTACTAGGATTTATTGAAAGTATCCGGCTGCTGCACTCCCCGGACATGGCCGCCTTCGGTCTGGAAGACCACAGTCATCCTGCCTGGCAGCGCATCAAATTCGATGAATTGTTAGCCCAACAACTCTCGATGCGCGTGCATCATCGTGAACGCAGCCAGCGCATTGCTCCCGCGCTGAAATCAAAAGGTCATTACACCGACGGATTGCTGAAACGCCTGCCATTTGCACTGACCAATGCGCAACAAAAGGTCTTTGCCGAGATCAGCAAGGATCTGGCAAAACCGCATCCGATGCAGCGCCTTTTATTGGGTGATGTCGGCAGCGGCAAGACCATTGTCGCCGCACTCGCTGCGCTACAGGCCATCGAAAATGGCTACCAGGTCGCCTTGATGGCCCCCACCGAGATCCTCGCCGAACAGCATTATTTAAAGCTCACCGACTGGCTTACTCCGCTTGGCATTGCTCCGGTCTGGCTGTCCGGCAGTCTGAAGAAAAAAGACAAGCGCATCGCCAGCGACAAAATGGCTTCGGGTGAAACATGGCTTGCCATCGGCACCCATGCGCTGTTTCAGGAACAAATCAGCTTCCATAAACTGGGGCTGGCGATTGTGGATGAACAACACAAGTTCGGCGTGCAACAACGCCTGGCGCTGCATGCCAAAGGCAAGCAAGCGGCCGAACCGCAAACGAATGAAACGAAAAAAGCCGCTGAGCCGCACCAGTTGATGATGAGTGCAACGCCGATTCCGCGCACCTTGGCGATGAGCTATTACGCGGATCTGGATGTTTCTGTAATAGACGAATTACCGCCAGGCCGTACCCCGGTAACTACCAAGCTGGTCAGCGATGCCAGACGCTACGAGGTATTCGAACGGGTGCGCGCCGCCTGCATGGCCGGACAGCAGGCCTATTGGGTGTGCCCGCTGATCGACGAATCCGAAGTACTGCAATTACAGAATGCGCTGGAAACTTATCAGTTGCTCAGCGACGCTTTTCCGGAACTGCGCGTGGGCCTGGTTCACGGCAAGATGGACAGTGCCGAGAAAGTCAGCGTGATGGCCTCGTTCAAGGCAGGAGAACTGCAACTGCTGGTGGCAACCACCGTCATCGAGGTCGGCGTGGATGTGCCAAACGCCAGCCTGATGGTGATCGATCACAGCGAGCGCATGGGACTGGCACAGCTGCACCAATTGCGCGGGCGGGTAGGACGGGGGGCTGCGCAAAGCCTGTGCATCCTGCTTTATCAAAAACCGCTCTCTGAACTTGCCAGAACGCGACTGAAAGTTATTTTTGAGAACACCGATGGCTTCGAAATCGCTCAACAAGACTTACAATTGCGCGGCCCGGGCGAGCTGCTCGGCGCAAGGCAAAGCGGTGTGGCGATGTTGCGCTTTGCCGACATCGATGCGGACGAAGATTTATTGAATCACGCACGGATAATTGCCGATGAATTGCTGCGTGACTACCCGGAAGCAGCGCGGGGCTATCTGCACCGCTGGATGGCGAACAAACATGACTATTTGCATGTATAAGGACTCGTTCTGGAACATCGCCGCACCGGGCGCGGGCACTGAACTCTTGCCCTGGTTGCGTGACCACGGTTCACTGACGCTACGCATCCGGCAACACTGCGAACACTTTTCCGTGCGCATGGTGAAGAGCGCTCTGGCACGCATCGCGCTGGATGAATCCGCCCTGCTGGGTGTCGCGCCCCGGCAGCTCGTATGGTCGCGCGAAGTTTTCCTGTGCGCCGACGATAGGCCCGTGGTATTTGCCCACAGCACCTGTGCCGCTAGAGAACTGCGTGGCGCCTGGCGGGCCGTGCAAAACTTAGGCAACAAACCGCTGGGCGCCCTGCTGTTCTCGCATCCGCTGATTTCCCGACAGCCATTGCACTACAAGGCCCTGCACGCGCATCATCCGTTATATCGGCGCGCCGCCAGCATACTGTCTGATCCGCCCGATCGCCTATGGGCACGCAGGTCCCTGTTTTATTTACATAATGCGCCGCTGCTGGTCACGGAAGTATTTTTGCCCGAAATAATAAAACTACAATTGATAATTGATAATTGATAACAATGAATTTTTCCGAACGTCTTTCGCTGTACATGCAGCTCACCCGCCTGAACCGCCCCATTGGCATCCTGCTGCTGCTCTGGCCGACGCTCTGGGGCGTGTGGATCGCGGGCGGCGGACATCCTGGCTGGCAGATTGTGCTGATTTTCACGCTGGGTACCGTGCTGATGCGTTCGGCCGGTTGCGCGATCAATGACTACGCCGACCGCCACATCGATCTTCATGTTGAAAGAACGCGCGAACGCCCCATCACCAGCGGACGCATCTCGCACAAAGAAGCGCTGTGGCTGGCGGCAGCGTTAGCCTTCATGTCATTCCTGCTGATCTTGCCGCTCAACACCCTGACGCGACTCATGTCGATACCGGCGGTGTTTCTTGCAGCCAGCTACCCGTTCACCAAACGCTTTTTCGTCATTCCGCAGGCGTACCTTGGCATCGCCTTTGGTTTCGGCATTCCGATGGCCTTCGCTGCGGAGCTAGGTTATGTGCCGCCGGTGGCGTGGCTACTGCTGGTTGCTAATATATTCTGGGCGATTGCCTACGATACCGAATATGCGATGGTGGACAGAGACGACGATGTCCATCTGGGCATCCATTCTTCGGCATTATTTTTCGGCAAATACGACGTGGCAGCGGTGATGAGCTGCTATGCCGTCACACTGGGGCTGCTGGCATGGGCAGGACAGATAGCGCAGCTGGGCTGGTTGTATAACGCAGGACTGGTTGTTGCATCAGGCATCACGTTGCATCACTACGCGCTCATCAAAAATCGCCAGCGCGACGCCTGCTTCAAGGCATTCCTGCACAACAACTGGATAGGTTTAGCCGTATTCGCAGGAATCGCGCTGGATTACCTGTTCAAATGAAGACAGACTACAGCAGCATCCTGCGCACAAGTTACAGCCTGATCGCACCGGTATACGATCTGGTCATAGAACGCCCGATGCGAGCGGCGCGCAAGCAATCGCTACAAGCATTGCCGGTCGAAGTTGCAGGCAGCGTATTGTTAAGTGGCATAGGCACAGGACTTGATCTCCCCCTGCTGCCCACCTTGCACCACTACACTGCGCTCGATTTCAACGCCGCGATGCTGTCCCGCGCCCGCCCGCGCGGCGCAGGCTTGCAGGTGGACTGGATATTGGGTGACAGCATGGCGCTACCGTTCGACGATGCCCATTTCGACCATGTCGTGCTGCATCTGATCACGGCCGTTGTGCCTGAGCCGCAACGCTGTTTGTCTGAAGCCGCGCGCGTACTGAAACCCGGCGGCACCATTATTCTGTTCGACAAGTTCCTCCGTCTCGGGCAAACAGCCCTGTTACGCCGGCTGCTGACGCCGCTCTCACGCCGCATTGCCACCCGGATGGATGTAATATTCGAAGAAGTGTTGCGTGATGTTCCGGAGTTGGAGCTGATCAGCGATGTGCCGCTGCTGGCGGGAGGCTGGTTTCGCGGGATCGTACTGCGCAAAATATAAATTAATCAATAGCATGCAACAGGCGAGGAACCCCATTCTGCTGGAATGAAAAAGGTTGTAATATAAAAACCAACTAACTGCGCCCAATAAATCATGACTATAGTCGCTGTTTTTAACCAGAAGGGTGGCGTAGGAAAAACCACTACGGCGCTTAATCTTGTTGCCGCATTAGCGCGCCGTGAGCGCCAACCAGTTGGTATCGACCTTGACCCGCAGGCTCAATTCGGCGCCATCCTTGGTATCTCCGCCCGCACTTGCGATGACAGCATTTTTAGCCTGTTTCAACGAAATCGTCCGTTGTTTGAAACGATTCAGCAATCGGCCAGCGGAATCAGCATTATTCCATCTCACGCAGAGTTGTCCAAGGTCGACGCGATATATGGCAAGGGTTACAACGCCATTAACAAGCTGAACATCAGTTTGCAAGCCGAAAGGCAGAGAAGTGCGGCGTGCGCGAATACGCCCTGGATAATCGACTGCTGCCCGATGGTTGGCGTCCTTTCGCTGAATGCGATCTTTGCCAGCGACGGCCTCATCATTCCCATTTCTGCGGATCATCTGTCCTTCAAAGGCGCTATCCAGATCAGAAAAACGCTCCATGCACTCGAACAGGTGCTAAAGCGCCGCGTCAATCGCCGTTATCTGCTTACCCGTTTTGACGCACGACGGCGTATGGCGAGGGATGTGTTGCTGATGGCAAAAAATGAATTTGGCGCGGACGTCTGCAGGACACTTATTTCGGAAAACGTCAGCCTGGCGGAAAGCCCTGCGCTGAATAAAACGATCTTCGAACACGCACCCAACAGCAGTGGCGCACAAAATTATGATGCACTACTCGATGAATTACTGGCAGATGGGTTTATTGAATCGTAACGGGCACTTTCGCCAATTCATGAAGTCCACGGTGACAACTAGCAAAGACCAAGCTCTATTCAGTTTTCTTTAACAATCAGCGTCAGCACATCCTCGATATCAGCCGACGGTAAAATCTTTTTGTCCGTATCTATTGTCTTGCATTGCGTCACTTCACACTGCTGGTACATCTGGCGTAGTTTACGTTCCGCATCCGGCAAATCCTTGCCATGAATCTGGATACTCTCAACCCGCTGTCCATTCCGTGTCGTCACGGTGAAAATAAATTTCAGCATAACTTCCTTAAAATCCTCCAGTCAGATCAGGAGCCGGCTTTGCGACATGCTGCAGTGCGCCGATGGTGTGCGATGCTGTTTCAACCAGCGTCACCCGCATCGATAGCGCAGTTGATGCGCGGTGCCGTTGACCATGATCTGATCGGGCGGGGCACAAGCCGGTTGAGCCAGAATCCGCCCGATTCTTTTGATGTAAGAAGATTACACCCAGTCTTTGGGTTGCAAAAAGGTATCGTATAACGCTGCTTCCGGCGTGCCGGCTTCCGGATGCCAGTCATAACGCCATTTCACCAGCGGCGGCATGGACAGCAGAATGGATTCGGTACGACCGTTGGACTGCAGCCCGAAGATCGTGCCACGGTCTATCACCAGATTGAATTCTACATAGCGTCCGCGACGATAAAGCTGGAAGTCGCGCTCGCGCTCACCATAGGGCGTGTCCATGCGCTTTTCCAGAATCGGCACATAAGCTGACAGGAAGTGATCGCCCACGCTTTGCTGCACAGCAAACGCAGTGGTGAAATCAGGCGTGCTCAAATCATCGAAGAAAATGCCGCCGATACCGCGCGGTTCGTTGCGATGTTTCAGGAAGAAATATTCATCGCACCATTTCTTGTATTTTGCATGCAGCTCATCGCCAAAGGGCGCAAGTGAATTCTTACATATCTGATGAAAATGCACCGCATCTTCTTCGAAGCCGTAATACGGCGTTAAATCCATGCCGCCACCGAACCAGAATACGGCCTCACCATCCGGCTTGTGCGCCATGAACATGCGCACATTCGCGTGCGTGGTCGGCGCATAGGGATTGCGCGGATGTATCACCAGCGACACACCCATCGCCTCCCAGCTGCATCCGGCCAGCTCGGGACGGTGCGCAGTGGCCGATGCGGGCATCTTGTCGCCCTGTACATGTGAGAATGCCACGCCGCCGCGCTCCAGCACGTTGCCTTCTTCAAGAATGCAGCTGATACCTTCCCCCTTGCCGATACCGCCGCTGCCAGTGGCGCGTTCCCACTTGTCGCGGATAAATTTTTTGCCATCCACCTGTTCCAGGCGGGTAACGATCAGATCTTGCAGTTCAAGCAGATATTCTTTGACGGCGGCGCTGTTCACGTTGTTGCTCATGGTCTCTCCTGTTTTTGCGTTATTACCGCCCCGACTACCCCACTCAGAGGCAGGCCAGGGCGGCAAGCCAGCTTATTAAAATTTTAATTACGCACGATTCTACCATCCAGCCATGCGAGTATCTTTGACGGCTGACGGCGGTGACCTACAAGTCCAGGCAAAACCCACACATCCTTGCCGAACAAACGCCGGCATTCGGCAAAGGTTCTGGCGGAGCGCATCCCGCTGCGATTGGCACTGGTGGAAACCAGTGCGCTGTGCACGCCCTGGCAGAGTTGTTTTGCAAACGGATGTGCTGTGAGGCGCACCGCCAGCGTGTCATGTGCGCCACGCAACCACCTGGGGGCAGATTTTTTCACCGGCATCAGATAGGTGATCGCCTTAGCGCCATCCTCGCTCAACTTCTGTTGTTGCGCCGGTGTCAACGGCTGCAAATAGCGCGCCACCTGCTGACAACTCGAGGCAATCAGAATCAGCCCCTTGCGTTGCGGCCGCTGTTTGAGCCGGAGTAATCGCAACACGGCTGCGCGATTATTCGGATCACAACCCAGCCCATAGCAGGACTCAGTTGGATAGGCGATCAGCCCGCCTCGTTTCAGATGCAGAGCAATGCGGCGATACGAGGCGGGAGCGCTTTGCATGCCCTGCCCGCTCACTTACACACGTGAGTTAAGGCAGAGCAGCCTGAAAGGCTGAATGTCACGCTGGCTACTTGCGGCCAGCCGCACGGTGGCCGATGTCACGGCGCATCTGGCAACCCTCGAAGGAAATGCCATCCGCCACCTGGTAGGCACGCCGTTGCGCCATACGTACGCTATCGCCCAACGCCGTGACACACAGCACGCGTCCGCCGCTGGTGACGACTTTACCATCGCTCAGCGCCGTTCCGGCATGGAATACGTGCACGTCTTCTTCTGCCTTGGCTGGCAAGCCGGTGATCACATCTCCGCTGCGCGGCGTATCGGGATAATTGGCTGCTGCCATCACCACGCCCAGCGCAGTGCGTCTGTCCCATTCCACCTCGATGCTATCCAACGTACCATTCACCGCGTGTTCCACCAGTGTCAGCAAATCGGTCTTCAGGCGCAGCATGATAGGCTGGGTTTCCGGATCGCCCATGCGGCAATTGAATTCCAGCACCTTGATGCTGCCGTCGGGAGAGATCATCAGTCCGGCGTATAAAAAACCGGTATAAGTATGGCCTTCCATTTCCATGCCCTGCACGGTCGGTTGAATCACCTCGCGCAGTGCACGTGCATACACTTCCGGAGTCACCACCGGAGCCGGAGAATACGCACCCATGCCGCCGGTATTCGGGCCCAGATCGCCGTCCAGCAGTCGTTTGTGATCCTGGCTGGTCGCCAGCGGCAGGATGTTTTTGCCATCCACCATCACGATGAAGCTGGCCTCTTCGCCAGCCAGAAACTCTTCGATCACCACGCGCGCACCGGCATCACCCAGCTTGTTGTCGGACAACATCATATCGACAGCCTGATGCGCTTCATCCAGCGACATCGCAACCACCACGCCCTTACCTGCGGCTAATCCATCCGCCTTGATCACGATCGGTGCGCCATGCTTGTCCACGTAAGCGTGAGCGGAAGCCACATCGCTGAACGTTTCGTAAAACGCGGTGGGAATATTGTGCCGCACCATGAAAGCCTTGGCGAAATCCTTGGATGATTCCAGCTGCGCGGCCGCTTTTGTCGGGCCGAATATTTTCAATCCGGCACGGCGGAACGCATCCACTACGCCTTTGGACAGCGGTGCTTCCGGGCCGACCACGGTAATGTAGATTTGTTCGCGTTGTGCAAACGCCAGCAATTCGTCGACGCTGCTGAGGGCCACGTTTTCCACACCGTTTTCCAGGGCCGTTCCGGCATTGCCGGGGGCGACATACACCTTCTGCACCTTGGGCGCTTGCGCCAGACGCCACGCCAGCGCGTGCTCACGACCACCGGAACCGATAACTAAAATTTTCATGTTTTTCCTTTAACAATAAGCTTGTAGCGGGTGGCTGGTAGCTAATAAGTTTATACGTGTTTTGAATGCCAATTTAAAATTATTCTGCGTCTTTTTAGTGCCTGCCGGGGGCAGCCCGGCGGCTGGTTACTTTCTTTTGCATCGCCAAGAGAAAGTAACCAAAGAAAAGGCGACCCCGGTTTGCCGCGCCTATGGCGTACCCTTGATAGTCCGCAAACAAACGGGGCTGCGCAACTCGCCCTGGCGGTGCGCACAAGTCGCACTCCGCTGCGGAGCTCAAACAGTGCTCGCCCAACATCACCGCTTGTTTGCAACTATCTTCGGCGGCGCACAGGGGTTGCAGGCGGCACGCCAAGCACACATAAAAAATCACAACCAGTTACATCAGCAATTCGTGTACAACGTCAAGCGGCGGAGTCATATAACGCCTTACCTTCGCGTAACGCCCAATAAACTGCCGTGGAACAGGAGTCTTGCTGTTGATTGAGATCAGCCTGTGAGCAAACCAGTACATCGGCTGGCACGCGAAGCGGGCGCAGCACTTGCCTCAAACGCACCATCTCGCGAAATTTATCCTGCAAGGTCGGCTCGATCACTAAAAAGTCTAAATCAGAATCCTCCTGTGCATCACCGCGCGCATACGAGCCGAACAGAATCACTCTGGACGGTTTGGCAGCTTCGCCCAATAGCTGGGCAGCATGGCGGATTGTTTGTTCGGAAATCACATGAGCACCTTGGGTTCTAACATCCCTTGAATTTATTAGCCGTGCATTTTCTGGCAAGTTCCTGCGCTTCGGATATTTGCTGCGGGGTCATTTTCTTTGCCAAGCCGTCGCGCCAATCAATGAATTGTTTCTGATCTTTACCATCAGCATTAGAAACTGCAATATTTAACCACATATGCGCACGAACGTAATCTTGTGTAAAACCTTTTCCCTCGCTATATAGCATGCCAAGCAAAGCTTGCGCATTAACATACCCTTGCTCTGCTGCCAATCGAAACCACTTTACTGCCTCTTTGTAATCTTGAAGAACAGCTATTCCTTGATAGTACATTAACCCAATTTTGAACTGCGCCCAATGAAGTCCCTGTGCAGCTGCTAATCGGTACCACTTTAGTGCTTCTTTGTCATCCTGGAGAACACCAAAACCATTGACATACATGACACCAAGGTCAAATTGTGAGAGTTGATTTCCTTGATCGGCCGAAAGTTTGAACCACTTTACTGCCTCAATATAATCTTGAGGAATCCCTTTACCCTCTTTAAGCATGGTTCCAAGCATGCCTTGTGCGTCATCATTTCCTTGCTCTGCCGCCAATCGATACCACTTCGCTGCTTCTTTATAATCTTGGGGAATGCCATTACCTTGATAGCACATCTGTCCAAGATTAAATTGAGCTTCAGCATTACCCTGCTCTGCCGAAAGCCGAAACCATTTTGCGGCCTTTGCGTAATCTTTGGTCGCACCGTGCCCGTAGAAATACATCTCCCCACGCATTAGTTGTCCTTTAGCATCACCCCGTTCTGCCGCAAGCATGGATTGTGCCGAAGTATCGCCTTGTGCTGCTGCTTGTTGCCACCACCTTGCCGCCTCATTGTCATCTTGAGGAACGCCTTGGCCAAGTGCATATAAACTCCCAAGACTCCATTGTGCAGAGGGATTGCCTTGTTCAGCGGATAACCGATACCACTTCACAGCCTCTGTGTAATCTAGTGTAACGCCATACCCCTTTTCGTACATTAACCCAAGGCTCCATTGAGCTGAACCGTTACCTTGTCTAGCTGATAGTCGATACCACTTCACAGCTTCAGCGTAATCTTGAGGAACTCCATGTCCAAATTGATACATCACCCCAAGCCCACCCTGTCCACTAGAATAACCTTGCTTTGCTGAGGATAAATACAACTTCGCGGCTTCTTTGTAATCTTGCGCCACACCCAATCCCCTGTCATACAAATACGCAAGGAAATATTGAGCCGCAGCCACTCCTTGTTTTGCTAGTGGCCTGTATAACTTTGCTGCTTTTGCATAATCTCCCGCAGAAGCGGCACGTTTTGCATCTGATAGCGCATCGGCCATTGCCTGTCCAGTCAACGCAAACAAACACATAAAAATCAGGAATATCTGCTTAACCAACTGATTCAATCGCATTGCAATTCCCTTTTTTGGTTATGTTTTACGTTGGTAGACCGATTTGGCCTCATCTAGCCTAGCTTGATAATAAAGCTTCAAATCTGTTGGAATACCTTGATGCGTTGGCCCCGTTTGATACTCTTCAATTATTTCTCCGAAATAATGCAGCACTGCTTTATATGCCAAATTCATTTCAGGAAGATTCATCGTTTCCGCCGAGTCAAGATGAGCTACGAACTCATCTCTGTATGTGCGCACCAATTTCCAATAATTTTCCAGCCCCTTATCATCCGTTTCAAGGCGAATAAGCAGACCTTTTTTAAATTCTTGCTTGTTATCGACGATATTCTTCCAGTGATGTTCTTCATTATGATCGCCGAACAGCTTGCACCATTCCAATATACAAATATCTAGAAAGTTTCCATTAACCGTTACGTTAAACTCAGAAGCAGGAATAACAAAACGCCCCTCATTCCTGCCAGCATCATAGTAAGCAAGGTTTCTTATGAAATGGCAACACAATAAAGCGACCCGTTTCAAACGTTTTTGCCTATCCATTTCGTTCATATCTTACTCATAAGTATCGTGCATAGAACGGGCAACAATGCTGATAACGGCACAGAATCGTTGTAAAGCGTTGAGGAATATTGTCATTCCCGCGAAGGCGGGAATCCAGCAAAACATACAGTCCGCAAAGCGGACAAAACCTTGATTTTGTCCCGCTACGCTGGGATGGTTCATATAACTGGATTCCCGCTTTCGCGGGAATGACGCGCCGTTCTGACTCCTGACTCCTTCACCCAGAAACAGGAGCTTTAGCTCCGTGGTTTCGTGGGAATGCCCTTGCGGCATCGATCCTGCCTTTAATGCCTGAAATGACGGAAGCCGGTGTAAACCATCGCAATGCCGTGTTCGTCCGCCGCAGCGATAACTTCCGCGTCGCGCATCGAACCACCTGGTTGAATCACGGCTTTCGCACCGGCCTCGGCCAGCACATCCAGCCCGTCACGGAACGGGAAGAACGCATCCGACGCGACAACCGATCCGACCAGACTCAGCCCTGCATTCTGCGCCTTGATTGCGGCGATGCGCGTGCTGTCCACACGACTCATCTGACCTGCACCGACACCCAGTGTCTGGCCGTTGTTGCAGAACACGATGGCGTTGGATTTCACGTATTTCGCGACGCGCCAGGCAAACAGCAAATCTTGCATCTGCGCAGCACTCGGCTGTGCACGGGTTACCACCTTCAGTTGTGATGCCTGAACGTTGAGGATGTCCGGGGTTTGCACCAGCAAACCACCGCCGACGCGTTTCACGTCATAAATATTGTGTGCATTCGACAACGGCACGATCAGTACGCGCACGTTCGGCTTGGCGGCGAACACCTGCAAGGCTTCCGCGCTGTATTCCGGTGCAATCACCACTTCGACGAATTGCTGCGCCACCGCTTCGGCAGCAGCGGCATCCACGGTACGATTGAAGGCAATGATGCCGCCGAATGCAGAAGTCGGATCGGTGGCAAACGCCAGTTTATAAGCGGACAGCGCCGTGTCAGCGATGGCCACACCGCATGGATTGGCATGTTTGACGATCACGCAGGCGCACTGATCGAAGGTCTTCACCAGCTCCCAGGTCGCGTCTGCATCACCGATATTGTTGTAGGAAAGCTCCTTGCCCTGCACCTGAGTGTAGTTGGCGATGCTGCCCGCAATCGTTGTCAGTTCGCGGTAGAACGCCGCATTCTGGTGAGGATTCTCACCGTAGCGCATGTCCTGCACCTTGGCGAAGTTAAAATTAATTTGTGCCGGGAATTCGGTACGCGTACCGTCATTATTGACCGTGGTCAGGTAATTGCTGATCGCGGAATCATAGGCTGCCGTATGTGAAAACGCCTTTTTCGCCAGATCAAAACGGGTCGCATCCGATACCGCACCGTCATTGGTTTGCATCTCGGCCAGCACGGAGCTGTAATCTTCAGGGTCAGTGACGATCGCGACATGGCCGTGATTTTTGGCCGCTGCGCGCACCATGGTCGGTCCGCCGATGTCGATATTCTCGATCGCATCTTCCAGCGAACAACCCGGCTTCGCGATGGTCGCGGCGAACGGATACAAATTTACCACCACCAGATCAATGGTGGGAATGCCATGATGCGCCAGCGTGGCAACGTGCTCGGGCAGATCGCGGCGCGCCAGAATACCGGCGTGAACCTTGGGTTGCAGCGTCTTGACGCGGCCATCCAGCATTTCAGGAAAGCCAGTGTAATCAGCCACTTCCATACATGGAACGCCGTTATCGGTAAACAGCTTGGCCGTACCGCCGGTGGAAAGAATTTTTACGCCGAGGGCATTTAAACCCCTTGCGAATTCGAGTACGCCGGATTTATCCGAAACGCTGATGAGTGCCTGTTTGATCTTTGCCATGGTAGTTCCAGTTAATATAAATTTGGTGTAGGTCGGGCTCTGCCCGACATGTTATTCGATGCCGTGCTGCAACATTTTCTTGCGCAGGGTATTGCGATTGATGCCCAGCATGGCGGCCGCGCGCGACTGATTGCCGCCCACCTGTACCAGTACCATCTCGACCAGCGGCTTTTCGACACAATTCATCACCATGTCGTACAGGCCACAGCCGGGCTCCTCGCCGTCAAGATCACTGAAATACTCGGTGAGTGCAAGGCGGACATGCCGCGCCATCTCGTTTTCGTTTATCGCGCGCTCAGTCATGCTGCCAACCCTTCAATATAATGCAGCTGCAATCCACGCTGCGCTTGTTCTGCAAAAAATTCATCCACCGCTGTCTGTTGCTCTTGCGGGCTTTCCAGTTGATTCATCTGATGACGAAAGTGTGCCGAACCTGCCAGCCCTTTCGTGTACCACGAAATATGTTTGCGTGCGATACGCAAGCCGGTATGCTCGCCATAAAAATCATATAATTCAATAACATGCGCCAATAACACGCGATGAATTTCAGCCACTTCAGGCGCAGGCAGATGTTCGCCCGTCTGTAAAAAATGTTCGATTTCGCGGAACAGCCAGGGACGCCCCTGTGCCGCACGACCTATCATCACCGCATCCGCGCCGGAATATTGCAGCACATAGCGCGCTTTTTCCGGCGTGGTGATATCGCCATTGGCGATGATGGGAATATTCACACTGGCTTTCACCGCTGCAATGGTGTCGTACTCGGCATCCCCTGTGTAGGCGCAGGCGCGGGTGCGGCCATGAATCGCCAGTGCCTGAATACCCGCCGCTTCGGCGATCTGGGCGATCCGCACCGCATTGCGGTTGTGCGTATCCCAACCGGTGCGAATTTTGAGTGTCACCGGCGCATTTACCGCGCCGACCACCGCTTCCAGCAACTGGCCTACCAGCGGTTCGTTTTGCAGCAAAGCGGAACCTGCCATCACGTTGCAGATTTTTTTTGCCGGGCAGCCCATGTTGATATCGATGATTTGCGCACCGTGATCCACGTTGTATTTAGCCGCGTCCGCCAGCATTTTTGCATCGGCACCCACAATCTGCACCGAGATCGGATCGACCTCGCCCTCATGGTTGGCGCGGCGTTTTGTCTTCTCCGAGCCATACAGCAGCGAATTGGAAGCCACCATCTCGCTCACCGCCATGCCTGCCCCCATGCGCTTGCACAACATGCGGAAAGGCCGATCCGTTACCCCGGCCATGGGGGCAACGATGAGATTGTTTTTGAGTTCGTAAGGGCCGATGCGCATTGATAAATTTCCTAGAGGGTTGCGGATTATAAAGCATGCGGACAGGCATGGAAAATATCGCTATGATTCACCCTGTATCGAACAACGGCGAATAATCCGCAGATTACACGGATTCACACTGATTTATAGCCGTTACTGACAATTAACACTTCACCAAACGGGTTATAAAGTATCAATTTTTCTATCCTTCGGGTTAATCTTTTCTAATCCGCGTAATCTGTGGACAACTGATTTTTTAGGCTTATGAAAACTTCGATGCAATACGATGTCGTAATTATAGGCGGGGGCCTGGTAGGCGCCAGTCTGGCCGCTGCATTAAAGGACAGCGGACTGTCTCTGGCACTGGTGGAAGCGGGTGCTTACCCTCACTCCAACCCGTCCCCTGCACAAGGGGCGGGTGCGAACGACTCGCTACGCGAGGCTTCCCTTGACGATGACTGGGACAGCCGCATTTATGCGATCAGCCCGGGCAGTCGCCGCTTCCTTGAACAATCAGGCGCATGGTCGCAGCTCGACAAAAGCCGCGTCGCAGCGGTAGAAGAAATGCGCGTATTCGGCGATCCCAACCCGTCGACCATGCTCATGACAGGCTCGAAACTGGAATTTTCTGCCTACCAGATGGGCGTCGCCGAACTGGCCTGCATACTGGAAAACCGTGCGCTGCAACACGCTCTCTGGCAGGTATTACAACAGCAGGACAATCTTGCCATCCTTCAGCCTGCTCGTTGCGCCGCACTCACGCTTAGCGACCAGGCAGCCGAACTCACACTGGAAGACGGTCGCACCCTTACCGCGAAACTGATCGTCGGTGCCGACGGGCGCGATTCATGGGTGCGCAATCAGGCAGGCATCAGTGCTGCGCCGGTGGACTACCAGCAACACGGTGTGGTTGCCAATTTCAGCTGTACACTGCGGCATCGCGGCATCGCGCACCAATGGTTCCAGCCGGACGGCATCCTTGCGCTGCTGCCGCTGCCGGGCAACCGAGTCTCGATGGTGTGGTCGGTCAGCCCTGACAGATCAAAAGAATTGCTGGCCTTATCAGCAGAACAACTCTGCGCGCAGGTTTCTGCCGCGTCACAACACACGCTGGGCGACATGCAACTCATCACGCCAGCCGCCGCATTCCCATTGCGCCTGCTGACGCTGCCGCAGATCAGCGCGAATCGGGTAGCATTGATCGGGGACGCCGCGCACAACATGCATCCGCTGGCCGGACAAGGCGTAAACACGGGTTTTCGGGACGCACGCCAACTGGCCAAATTATTGATTGATCGCGGCGGATGCAGCGATTGCGGCGATGCGCAATTGTTGCGCCGTTACGACCGCAAGCGCCGCGAGGACATTTACACCATGCAAGCCACCACCTACGGCCTGAAGAATCTGTTCTGCAATGACGATCCACTTTTGCGCACCCTGCGCAATGTTGGCTTGAATGCCACAAACCAAATCGCTCCATTGAAAAAGCTGCTTATGCAACACGCCCTTAACTAACTATATGAATATAATGAATAAATTAATCACCTTATTGCTGCTCACCGCTTGCTCCACCGCCCACGCCGGAGAGGCAGAAATTCGCCAGTCCCTGCAAAGCAAATTCCAAAACATTGGCAAGCTGGAACATATCGTCAAGACGCCTTATTCCGGACTTTATGAAGTCGTAGTGGGCGAACAGCTGCTGTACACCGATGAGCAGGGGCAATACTTGTTCGATGGCAACATCATCGACGTCAAGAGCCGCACCGATCTCTCAGAACAACGCCGCCACCAGCTATTTGCCATCGATTTCGACAAACTGCCGCTGGAGCTGGCGGTTAAAAAAGCGAAGGGCAACGGCAGCCGGAAACTGGCCTATTTCACCGATCCAAATTGCGGCTATTGCAAGAAACTGGAGAAGGAGCTTGCCAAGGTTAACAATGCCACCTTGTATTTGTTCATGTACCCGATTTTCCCGGGCTCGGAAGAAATCGTGCGCAACGTGCGCTGCGCAAAAGATCCGGTCAAAGCATGGGACGACCTGATGTTGAAAAATATCATGCCTGTTGATGCAAGCTGCAAGACGCAAACAGACAAGGTCGTCGCATTGGGCAAAAAACTAAGAGTCAACGGCACGCCCAATCTGGTTTTTTCCGATGGCAGGCAAGTTCCCGGCTACCTGCCTGCCGAAGAACTTGAAAAACATCTAAGTCAGGCCAATAAGAAATAAGGACCTCGCCATGAGTATCCCGCTTGAAATTTCGCGTGACTTGCTGACTCAGGCAGTCGATCAATCGAACGATGGCATCACCATCGCTGATGCTCGTCAAAAAGACTGGCCGTTGATTTATGCGAATGCGGGATTTGAGCGGCTCACCGGCTACCCGACTGCCGAAGTACTCGGCAAAAGTTGCAATTTTCTCCAGGGAGAAGACACCCTCCAGCCCGAAATAAGCGTGCTGCGCGACGCGCTACAACAGGGGAAAAGCTGCATGGTTACCTTGCGCAATTATCGCCGCGACGGCTCAATGTTCTGGAATGAACTGAGCATTTCTGCAATACATGACGAAGCTACGCTCACACATTTCATCGGCATACAAAAGGATGTCACCGAACGCGTCTTGCGTGATCAACACTTGCGTCAGTCCAACAAGGATTTGCATGCGCTGAATCAACAACTCCTGACCCAGACCAAACCACCGGCTGACATCAGAAACCGCCTGTATTTCGACGATCAGCTCCATCGCATGCTGCAAACCGCGCAACGCACGCACAGCCTGCTATCGGTGCTGTTGATTAATCTGAATCAATTCCATCTGTTCAACGACCGATATGGCCGTGCGGCTGGAGATGCCTGCCTGCGCATGGTGGGCGAGCGCATTGCACGGTCATTTGCACGCGCGTCGGACTGTGTTGCACGCTATGACGGGGATGAGTTTGCGGTCGTTTCGATGGGAGACAGCATCGAAGGCCTGAAGCAGCATTTGCAAAGGCTCCGGGACCAGATTCGCGCACTGAACATCCCACATAGCGATTCGCCGTACGGCGTAATGTCAATTTGTGTCAGCGGCATTTCTCTGATCCCGCAACGCGACACGACGACATCAGCCTTGCTTAAACAGGCCGATACCGCACTGCAGAATGCCAAAAAGAGCGGGTCCGACTGCGAGTACATCGTTAGTTGAGCGCAGGTTCTCCGCCCTTGGGAAACAGCACCCACATCTGTCCGCGCTGCTTCATGCGACCCGCCTGGCTACCTGCCTGATCGCCAAAGCCCCAGAAGAAATCCGCCCGAACCGCACCCCGGATCGCACCGCCGGTATCTTGCGCCAGCATCAGACGATTCAGCGGTTCTGCCGTATTAGGATAGGTGGTAGACAAAAACACCGGCAAACCTAACGGAATGGTGCGCGGGTCAATCGCGATACTGTATGCATCGGTCAGCGGCACACCGAGCGCACCCAGTGGAGCGGATAATCCTTCCGGCAATTCACGGAAAAACACGAAGCTGGGATTTTGTTCCAGCAACGCGGCCAGTTTGGCCGGATTTTGCTCTGCCCAGTGCTTGATGCCCTGCATTGAGGCTTGCTCGGGCTTGAGCTCACCCATTTCAATCAGCTTTTTGCCGACAGAAACATAGGGATGACCATTCTGGTCGGCATAACCTACCTTGACCAGACGACCGTCGGCCAATTCGATGCGACCGGAGCCCTGGATTTGCAGAAAAAAAAGATCGACCGGGTTTTCCACCCAGAACAGCACGCGTAGCGCCCCCCGTCCCCCGTCAATCTG
The DNA here is from genome assembly GCA_041671725.1 of Gallionella sp. Lineage (GTDB taxonomy): Bacteria > Pseudomonadota > Gammaproteobacteria > Burkholderiales > Gallionellaceae > Gallionella. The sequence goes on from JBAZAY010000001.1 coordinate 227,664, forward strand.
CGCACGGCTGTAATAAGGCACGATGCGACGGCCTTCCAGTCTGCCGCGCAATCGCAGGTCTTTGAGCTGCGGATAGAGCTCGCTCAAATCAATTGTCAGCAAATCTTCGGGGGCGGCATACAGCGGATATTTGAAACGCGCGGTTTTTACGCGACTACCAGACAATCTGGGTTCGTAATAGCCGGTAATCAGGCCGTGATCTGAACCGTCCGGATTGAACACCTGATAGGGCGTAAACGCTTGCTCAAAAAATAAACGCACAGACTCATTGTCCGGATTCACCAACTCGTTGGCGCTCGCGCAAACCGCCTGCCAGTCCGGCTTGTTTTTTAATGCGTGACAGCTTTGTAAAAAAGCAATCCAGCTTGGCTGCAAATCCACCCTCTGCCAATCCGGCAACATCTCCCACTTGCTGACCGAAAACGGCGCAGCTGGAGTTGTAACGGGAGAAACAGGCGTAACGATAATCGGCGGCGTGGGCGCTACCGTACAGGCGGCCAGCAAGATCAGCGGCAACAGCGCGAATTTTAACCGCATGTCAGCCAGCAAATTAATGCAGAACACGCGGCACACTCAAGACAAACTCGGGAATCTCGACCTCGAAATCAGCACCATCATCACCACGCATCAGATAACTGCCGCGCATCGTCCCGACCTGAGTGGCCAGCACCGTACCGCTGGTATATTCAAAACTCTGGTTAGGCTGCAACATCGGCTGCTCGCCCACCACGCCCTGCCCACGCACTTCCTGAACATGGTTATACGCATCGGTGATCACCCAGTGTCGACTGATAAGCCTGGCAGCCACGCTGCCAAGATTGGCGATAGTGATGGTGTAGGAGAAGACAAAACGATCAGCCGCTTCATCGGACTGATCGGACAGGTATTTCACCTGTGTTTGGATGATAATGCCGTGCTGTTTTTCCATGCGTAACATTTGAACCGATTTTACCGAGGCTAGCAAGAGATAAAGCGCGCTATTTTCCAACCAAAAACAGTTGTCCACAGATTACGCAGATTAGCCGGGATTAAAAACAATTGGACTACGGAACTGAACTTGATAGCTTATTGATTGAGGCAGATCTTATCGTCAATCGCCTTAACATCTGTGTAAATCCGCTAAATCTGCAGATTCAATCGCCGTTTCCAAGTTTATGCTAATCTTCTCGCCTGAAAAGCAAAAGAACATGACGAGAATATGAATAGTTATTTGAAACGCATCCTCAACGCACGCGTCTACGACGTGGCGATCGAAACCCCGCTGGAAGTCGCTCAGAATTTATCAGCACGCACCGGCAACACCATCCTGCTTAAGCGCGAAGACATGCAACCGGTATTTTCTTTCAAGCTGCGCGGCGCGTACAACAAGATGGCACAGCTTAACGCTGAGCAGTTAAAACGCGGCGTTATCACCGCCTCGGCTGGCAATCATGCTCAGGGCGTTGCGCTCTCCGCTCACAAAATGGGCTGCCGTGCGATCATCGTCATGCCCACCACCACGCCGCAAGTGAAAATCGAAGCGGTTAAACACTTCGGCCAGCGCTCGGTTGAAATCGTGCTGCACGGCGACAGCTACAACGATGCCTATGACCATGCGCTGGAACTGGAAAGAAAAAATCAGCTCACCTTTGTGCATCCGTTTGATGATCCTGATGTCATCGCCGGACAAGGCACCATCGGCATGGAAATATTGCGTCAACGCAGTCAGCCGATACACGCCATTTTCTGCGCAATCGGCGGCGGCGGACTGATCGCGGGGGTCGCAGCCTACGTCAAGCAACTGCGTCCCGACATCAAGATCATCGGCGTGCAGACTATCGATTCAGATGCCATGAACCAATCCATGCAGGCGGGCAGGCGTGTACAGCTCACCGATGTCGGCCTGTTCGCAGACGGCACCGCCGTCAAGCTTGCGGGCGAAGAGACGCTGCGCATCTGCACAAAATATGTAGATGAGATCGTGCTCGTCAATACCGATGCCGTGTGCGCTGCGATCAAGGATGTGTTCCAGGACACTCGCTCCATCCTTGAACCTTCGGGTGCACTGGCAGTTGCGGGCGCCAAGCTATATGCAAAACGCGAGCAGCTTAGCAATGAGGCGCTGGTCACCGTTTGCAGCGGCGCAAACATGAATTTCGACCGTCTGCGTTTTGTTGCCGAGCGCGCCGACATCGGTGAAAAACGCGAATCCATATTGTCGGTGACCATACCCGAAACACCGGGCAGTTTCCGCAAATTCTGCACACAACTGGGGAAACGCAACATCACCGAGTTCAACTACCGTTTTGCCAACCCGAAAGCCGCGCATATATTTGTCGGCATTCAGGTACGCAATCAGGCTGAAACTGATGAGCTGGTGGAAAAATTACAGTCGCACAAGTTGCCTACACTGGATCTCTCCGACAACGAAATGGCCAAGCTGCACCTGCGCCATCTGGTAGGCGGCCATGCGCCTGAAGTCAAGGACGAAATCCTGTTCCGCTTTGAATTCCCGGAACGCCCTGGCGCCTTGATGCAATTCCTCAACAGCATGAATCACAACTGGAACATCAGCCTGTTCCACTACCGCAACCACGGAGCAGACTACGGCCGCGTGCTGGTCGGCATGCAAGTGCCGGATCACGACAAACAGGCATTCACCGAGTTTCTCAATACCCTGGGCTATCGCTACTGGGACGAAACCGACAATCCGGCGTACCGGTTATTTCTTGGCTAATGTTCGCAAAATTCAATCTCTATCAAGGTGATAGCAAATGATCTCAAAAAACATACCGACCATAGGCGATCAATCCTTTGAGGAATTAAAGCAGTCAAATGAGCATGATGCCGAATACTGGAGTGCTCGCGACTTGCAACCGTTGCTGGGCTACTCCCAATGGAGGCGTTTTGAAGATGCCATCAAGCGCGCGATAACCTCCTGCGAACAATCAGGAAATAATCCTGTGCATCACTTTGCCGGCGCCGGCAAACCGATCGTTGGAGGCAAGGGGGCTGTGCAAACGGTTGATGACTACCAATTGTCCCGTTTCGCCTGCTACTTGATTGCCCAGAACGGCGACCCGCGCAAACCGGAAATTGCCCACGCGCAAAAGTATTTTGCTATTCAGGCACGCAAACAAGAGCTCAGTGAGCAGCTCGCCGCCGATCAGGAGCGGCTGGAACTGAGAAAACAAACATCTGAAGAGTTCAAGATGCTTTCCGGCGCAGCTCGGCAAGCAGGCGTTCAAGACAAAATGTTTGGCGTATTTCACGATGCAGGTTACAAGGGATTGTATGGCGGTCTTGGTGGCGATGCTATCAAAACCAGAAAGAACATTCCGGTCAAGGAACAATTGCTGGATCGCATGAACTCCACAGAACTAGCTGCCAATCAATTCCGCATGACCCAAACCCGAGACAAACTCGCACGCGATAGCATCAGCAGCCAGCAGCAAGCTATCCGCACCCATGAACAAGTTGGCAAGGAAGTACGCGCAGCAATTGAACGCATCGGCGGCACACTCCCTGAACAGATTCCACCCGCAGAACACATCAAGGAAGTCGAAAAGCGCATCAAGAATGCCGTTCCAAAAATGGAACTGGATGAGAAGGATGCAGGTGGACTACTTGGCGGCAATCAAAACAAAACAAACCACGAATAACCCATGCCCACACTTAACTGGATCGGCAAAGAAGCCGTCGTCAAACACCATAAGGAAGTGCCGTTTCGTTTGCTGGAGCCAGTAGCAGAACTGTCCTGCGGTGACGCCGACAGCGGCAATCTCATCGTGCAAGGCGATAACCTACCCCCCCCAAAAGGGCTGATGCGAAAACCGAATGAGGAGTTAATAGCATGAGCGATTCCGACTTGCCACAAGGTTGGTCGTGGATCCCATTGGGCGAGTTAATCCAGCCCGTTATGACCAGAGACCTCACCCAAGAACCGAACATTGAAATCACCTATTTTGATATAGGTTCGATTGACAACGAGTTAGGTGTGGTAACGAACCCGAAGCGCGTTTTAAGCAGCAAAGCTCCCTCGCGGGCTCGTCAAGTCGTGGAAGCAGGAGATGTGCTGTTCTCTACCGTCAGGCCGTATCTGCGTGGTATTGCGCAAGTACCACCCACAGAGAACGGAATGGCCTCAACAGGCTTTTGTGTTCTACGACCAGAAAATTCAATTTCAGCAAAATACTTGTATTACTTTGTGCGGAGTGATGCATTTCTTGATGGTTTGTTGCCGCTACAACGAGGTGCCAGCTATCCAGCTGTTCGGGCAGTAGACGTTCTTACTCAATTGATTCCTGTAGCACCGAGTGCAGAACAAAACCGCATCGTTGAAAAACTTGATGAGTTGCTCTCAGGAATTGAAACCAGTGTAAATGAACTCAACGCTGCGCAAAAAAAGCTGGAGAATTATCGGCAATCATTACTGAAAGCGACAGTTGACGGCGCGTTTACTGCCGAGTGGAGGGCCGAACGAGCCCAGCGCGGAAAGGAAGCCGAATCGGGGGCGCAATTGCTGGCGCGCATTCTTACAGAGCGCCGCGTACACTGGGAAGCCATGCAACTTGCCAAGTTCAAGGAACAAGGCAAAATCCCGCCAAAAAACTGGCAGGACAAATACCCCGAGCCAGTACAATCCGACACCACCGACCTGCCTGCATTACCGGATGGATGGTTATGGGCAACGATTGATCAGCTTTCCTTGGAACAAAAGTATGGTTCTTCTTCAAAAACGGGATCTGATAGTAGCGGAGTGCCAGTTATCAGAATGGGCAACATCCAGAACGGCGAACTTGATTTGCAGAACCTGAAGTACTTGCCAGTGGATCATGAAGAATTTCCCACACTGCTTCTTGCTGATGGGGATTTGCTTTTCAATCGTACAAATAGCTCTGAGTTGGTTGGTAAAACGGCGGTCTTTCGTTCACAGGTGGTTCCGTGCTCTTATGCCTCGTATTTGATCGCAGTACGGTTCTCGCCATGGTTCGTACCAGAACTCGCAGCCGCCTACATCAATTCTGTGTTCGGACGGCGATGGATCAATTCCGTCGTCACCCAGCAAACCGGCCAAGCAAACGTTAATGGAACAAAACTGTCCACTTTGGCGATCCCTTTGCCACCAGCAGAAGAGCAAGCAGAAATTATGCGATTGTTACAGGAACAACGAAAAAGTTTCTTTGATCAGAGTTTCAATATCGAGCTTAGCCTCAAACGATCTGCTGCCCAACGCAAAAACATCCTCCAAGCAGCTTTCTCCGGCCAACTTGTGCAGCAAGACCCCAACGACGAATCGGCCAGAGAATTACTGGTGCATATCCGCGCCGAGCGGGAGGTGCGGGAGAGACAGCCCAAACCTCGCAAGATAAAAATTAAAAAGGGGATTTTAGCAATGATCACAAAGTTGAAAGATGTACTCGCCGAGGCTGGGGACTGGATACCTGCGCAAGAGGCATTTCGCCGTTGTGGTGTGGCTGATAGCGCGCACACTGACCAAGTTGAGGCTCTATATGCGGAGTTGCGCGAACTGGATAAGAGCAATCAACTCGCTGTGGAATCAGTAAAGGATACGCAAGGCCGCAAGCTCTACGACCAATTAAAATTCATTGTCACGACCTGAATATGCGACTCGATAAGTTTACCATCGGCAGCGCGAAGGACAGCCCGACGCACCAGTTCAAGAACCTGAAAAATGTCACTATCGACTTCGATCAAGGGCACTGGGTAACGGTCGTAATCGGCTGGAACGGCAGTGGAAAATCCAATGTGCTAGAGGCGCTGGCCATTATTTTTCGCGATCTAATAGGCAAGAAACGCACTCCAGAATTTGCCTTCAAACTGGCCTATAGCATGGGCTCCAGCAATGCGATGCGACATATTCACATTGATGCCGATCCAGACCGCGTAAAGAGCCCATTCATCATTCACGTTGCGTCAGCGGCAGAATACAATCAAGCTGCGCACATTGCGAGTCTGTTGGAGTTCGATAACCCAGACGACACGCCACCCGGAAACATGATGAAGCTCACCACGTTTTTATCCGAGGATGAGCCAAATCTACCCAAGTACGTATTTAGTTATTACTCCGGTGAGAGCACGCGGATGCATGAGGTCTTTCGGCCTTATCTGGAGAGTTATGACAACAAGCTGCGTAATGGCGAAGACCCAGGTTTGAAGCGCCTGTTCTACGCCATGCCGGTGCATAGTCAATTCGTACTGCTGGCATTCTTGATTCAACAAACAGATGTAGTGCGGAAGTTCCTGGATAAACATTTAGGCCTTGATCCTGATGAAGGAATTGAGTCTGTTCTTTTTGTACTGCGCCAGCCACCTTGGAAATCAAAAGCTGTAGATGGCGATCCTCGTTTCTGGAATGCACGTGGTGTAGTACGCGATTTTCTGGCACGAGTTTACGATATTGCGTTAGCACCAATTCAGATTAAACGACGTATTCCTGTTTCTTTATGGAATGAAAAAGAACTTGAGTTCCAGTATCTCTATATCAAGGATATTGAATCACTTAGGAAATTAGTAGGCAATCAATCTCCAGCAAAATTCTTCCGCGATCTGGAGAGCACCTATGTTTCTGAGTTGATCGAAGAGATCAGGATTCGGGTACGGCTCAAGAAAAATGACGGTAGCGTAACGTTCCGGGAATTGAGTGAAGGTGAACAACAGTTGCTCACCGTGCTCGGCTTGCTGCGATTCACTTCTGAAAATGAAAGCCTGTTTCTGCTGGACGAGCCTGACACCCATCTGAATCCTCGCTGGTGCGCCGACTATCTCAAGTACTTACAAGATTTCGTTGGAAAAGAGGAAAAAGATCGCGCCACCAGCCATATCGTGTTTACCACCCACAACCCACTGGCAATTGCAGAGTTGGAGAAACAACAGGTGCAGATATTGAAGCGCGATGAGGAATCCAAACGGGTGGCCGCATTCAAGCCGGAACTTGATCCGCGTGGTATGGGCTATGCCGGTATTGTTACCAGCGACATGTTTGGCCTAGCATCCTCCCTTGATTCCCATACGCAGGATCTGCTTGAAGAGAAGCGTCAACTTACATTGAAAGAACAGCCCCTCTCTGAAGTAGAACGTAAGAGTTTGGAAACTATCAACGTTGAGTTGGAAGGATATGGCTTTAGGTACTCAATGCGTGACCCTGTTTATGAGGAATACCTTCGTGCCCGATATAGCGCTAACGAAAAGCAGCCCGTAGAGAAACAAATGACTAGCCTGACGACTGCGGAACGCATGGTGAAAGCGAAAGAGCTCATTGAGAAGGCAGCCAAAAAAGTTCGCGAAGAGCAAGAAAGTGATGGAAATGCGGCGTATTGATCCAAACAAGATTGCGAATGATGCCGCATGGAATGAAAGTGCGGCGGCTGCCGAGTTAGCAGTAAGTGGAGGCGCGGCCGTTAATGACTATGCCAATGTCTGGGGCGCAGCAAAAGCCAGACTAAAAGCTGTATCGCACGGTAAGTGTTGGTATTGTGAGGCTCGCCAAGAACGTTCTGACAATGCAGTAGACCACTACCGTCCAAAGAGCATTTATCCATGGCTAGCTTTCAAGTTATCCAATTTCCGCTATGCCTGCACCTTTTGCAACAGTGTCCGAAAAAACCCTGAAACTGGTGAATCGGCAGGAAAAGGAAATCACTTTCCACTATTCAATGATCCAAGAGCCTCGAATTTTACCGAACTTAATACTGAGGATCGCGTACTACTTGATCCATGTTATGGCTCTGATCCAGGCCTACTAGATTTCCGTGATGATGGAGTACCATGCGCACGTCATCCAGAACAGCCGAAACGATGCTCCAGAGCTGAACGGTCAATTCATTACTACCACTTGGATCATCCCGAACTTGTGGAGTCGAGACGTCAACTCGCGCTTCAAATAAAAGAATGGATTGATGGCGCAGATGCCATTTATCCCATCATAGATCAAGGCGACCCCAAGATTGAACTCGCATTTTCGAAGTTCGCAGAAAGCATTTGCAGATCCGTGAGTGAAGGAGCTGAATTTTCCGTTTTTGCGCGACGAATTGTAGACGGCTATCGAGGCAAGCTTTGGATTGAAGAGTTACTGCAATGCGCATAAGGAATAGAACTTGAACACGTCCTCCCTCATCCAAAAAATCTGGAATTTCTGCCACACCCTACGCGACGACGGTGTGGGTTATGGCGACTATTTGGAGCAACTCACCTTTCTTCTGTTTCTGAAAATGGCGCATGAGTACGCGCAAGAGCCTTATAGACGTGACACCCATGTCCCCGCAGGTTATGACTGGGTTTCGCTGCGCAAAAAAACTGGTGTACCGTTGGAAGCACATTATCTGAAAATTCTTCACAAGCTTGGGAATGCCCAGGGAATTTTGGGAGCCATCTTCTTCAAGGCGCAAAACAAGATTCAAGACCCGGCCAAGCTCGCCCGCCTGATACAGATGATCGATGCGGAAAACTGGGTTGGCATGGATGCAGACATCAAGGGCGACCTGTACGAAGGTCTGCTACAAAAAAACGCAGAGGACACCAAGAGTGGTGCAGGTCAGTACTTCACCCCACGTGTGCTGATTGATGCAATCGTGACCTGTGTTCAACCTGCCCCCTTGAAAACCATTGCCGATCCAGCTTGTGGCACGGGAGGGTTTTTCTTGAGCGCGCATAAATGGCTAAATCGCTCAGAAAATAAGCTCAATAAGCGTCAGCAGAAGTTTTTGCGCGATGAGACCTTCCACGGCAATGAGATCGTACCCAGCACTCGGCGCATGTGCCTGATGAATTTGTTTCTGCACGACATCGGCGAACTGGACGGCGAACCTTCGGTGGATCGAGCAGATGCCTTGATTGCGGATTCCGGCAAACGCTACGATTACGTGCTGGCCAACCCTCCCTTTGGCAAGAAGAGCAGTATGACCTTCACCAATGAGGAAGGAGAGGAAGACAAGGACGCGCTGACCTATGAGCGGAAGGATTTCTGGGAAACCACCTCCAACAAACAGCTCAATTTCTTGCAGCACATCGTCACGATCCTGAAGAACACCGGCCAAGCCGCAGTGGTGGTGCCAGACAACGTGCTGTTTGAAGGCGGTGCTGGTGAAAAAATACGCAAGAAGCTACTGGAAAATTGCGACGTGCATACACTGCTGCGTCTGCCTACCGGGATTTTTTATGCCAACGGAGTGAAGGCGAACGTGCTGTTTTTTGATGCCAAGCCAAAGGGCGGAAAAGTACGCACCAAAGGTGTATGGATTTACGACTTGCGTACCAATACACACTTCACGCTTAAAACCAAACCTCTCAAGCACGCGGACTTACTGGATTTCGTTTCCAGCTACAAGCCGGGAAACCGCCACGAGCGTAAGGAATCGAAGTGCTTCAAATACTTCCCATATAACGAAATTATTGCCCGCGACAAGGCTAGTCTCGACATTTTTTGTCTAAAAGACAATAGTCTAGACAATCTGGATAATTTGCCTTCGCCAGAGGTCTTACAGCAGCAGATCATTGAACATTTAGAAGCGGCTCTGGCTTCTTCTCGGAAAGTGGCGATTGGGCTGCAACGATAATGGAGCACTTCCCTATCTGTGCTGCAAGCGAATTTTTGGCGGACAAAGCTTGTATTATGGCAATCGACATTTTGCATAAGATTAAGGCATGAGCAATCCTGCCCCAGTTACCATGAACCGCGACGCCATCGTGCAAACCTTGCAGGCCAGCGTGCCAAATATACTTGCTATTTACGCCTTCGGTAGCCGCGTTCAAGGCACAGCGGGACCGCAAAGCGATCTCGATCTGGCGGTACTGGTGGCAGGATATGCCGAACCGGTATTACTGTGGAAGCTGTCGGGTGAATTGGCTGACCTGGCAGGCTGTCCAGTAGACTTGCTTGACCTGCGCGCAGCCTCTACTGTGATGCAATACCGGATCCTCGCAAGCGGTGAACGCTGGTGGGCCAGGGATGTGCAGGCGGCTTTGTTCGAGTCCGCTATACTGAGCGAAAAAACAGCGCTCGACACGGCTCGCGCCGGACTGCTGGACGACATTCAAAAACAGGGGAAAGTTTATGGCTGATGATGTTCTGATCAACAAAGCCGCCACCATCGAACGCTGTGTCAGGCGCGCAAGGGAGGAGTACGCCCACGACCCTGCTACTTTTGCGACCGATTACACCCGGCAGGATGCAGCTATCCTGAACATTCAGCGTGCCTGCGAAGCTGCGCTTGACATGGGTCAGCATCTGATTCGCCGCGAAAAACTCGGTGTGCCGCAAAGCGCACGCGATGTGTTTGCGTTACTGGCGCAAGGGAACTGGATCACAGCAGCGCTGGCAGAGAGCCTCAAGCACATGGTGGGGTTTCGCAACATTGCGGTGCATGATTACCAAACCATGCAACTGCCGATCACCGTGAGCATCATTCAGACGCACCTTGATGAATTTCTGCAATACAGCCAGACTTTACTGCTGCACGATGCATTGCTGCCTGGAATTTGAGCATGGCTCCATCCGACAGACATCTGACACTTTCATCTGAAAAACAGCAAATCAGAAAAAGCATACTCGCAGCCCGTGATCAACTTTTGCCTGATATGCGAGCCGCTTACAACGCGGCAATCACCGAGCGTTTATTGCAATTGCCGGAATACCGCCGGGCCGAAACCGTGCTGGGCTATATGAATTTCGGCAGCGAGTATGCCAGCGACCTCTGGATATCACAGGTGTTGGCAGATGGTAAACGCCTGGTTCTGCCCCGTGTCAACCGCCACACCAACACGCTTGATTTGTATCGGGTGGATGACCTGGAAAATCAATTGGCAGCAGGTTTGTGGGGGATACGCGAACCGGTCATCGAACGCTGCAAACGGCTGAATGCGATAAATGAGGTAGAATTCGTCCTGTTGCCCGGAATTGCGTTTAGCCGAGATGGCGCGCGCCTGGGTTACGGTGGCGGTTTTTACGATAAGCTGCTGATGGAACCACTAGCCATTCGACCAGGCGAGCAAACAACACTCGCCAAGTCGCAGGTTATGGCGCATGCGCCACATCGCCCCACGCTGGCAACTGCCGCGTACGGGCTACAAATCGTGACACAGATTCCGCAAGAAGCGACGGATGTCAAAATCGACTGGATCGTCACCGAAGCAGAAACCATAGACTGCAATGCAATAGGAAATCACTGAAGCTGTATTCCGGCAAACCGGAACAGCTAAGTATTTCCATACGAATAACTTTAGTGAGAGAGTGGAAGATGGCGAACTTACCTGATAATGATCCGCAAGAAACCCAAGAGTGGCTGGATGCCCTTGAGTCGGTACTGAAGAATGAGGGTGCAGAACGCGCCCATTTTCTGCTTGACCAACTGATAGACAAGGCGCGCAGCTCCGGCGCAGGGGTGCCGTTCAGCGCCACCACGCCGTATTGCAACAGCATCGCATTAAGCGACGAAGAACGTTCGAGTGGCAACAAGGAGCTGGAACATCGCATTCGCGCACTGATGCGCTGGAACGCGATGGCGCTGGTATTGAATGCCAACCGCGACTCTTCCGAACTGGGCGGTCATATCGCCAGCTTCGCGTCTGCCGCAACGCTGTATGACGTGGCTTTCAATCATTTCTTCCACGGCAAGACCGACACGCATGGCGGCGATCTGGTTTACTTCCAGGGCCACTCGTCCCCCGGTGTTTACGCGCGCGCCTACCTCGAAGGACGGATTTCCGAAGAGCAGATGTACAAGTTCCGCCAGGAAGCGGCGGGTGACGGCCTGTCCTCCTATCCTCATCCCTGGCTGATGCCAAACTTCTGGCAGTTCCCAACGGTATCAATGGGACTGGGTCCGCTGATGGCAATTTATCAGGCGCGCTTCATGCGCTACCTGCAACATCGCGGTCTGGTACAAACCGACGGACGCAAAGTGTGGGCCTATCTGGGTGACGGTGAAACAGATGAACCGGAATCCCTGGGTGCAGTCTCGATGGCCGGCCGTGAGAAGCTGGACAACTTGATCTTTGTCATCAACTGCAACCTGCAACGCCTCGATGGCCCGGTGCGCGGCAACGGCAAGATCATCCAGGAACTGGAAGGAGTATTCCGTGGCGCAGGCTGGAACGTCATCAAGATCGTCTGGGGCGGTCAGTGGGATCGTCTGTTCGCCAAGGACAAGAATGGCCTGTTGCAAAAACGCATGCAGGAAGTGGTGGACGGCGAATATCAGACCTACAAATCCAGAGATGGCGCCTATGTTCGTGAACACTTTTTCGGCAAATATCCTGAACTGCTGGAAATGGTATCCGACATGTCCGATGATGAAATCTGGCGCCTGAATCGCGGCGGTCATGATCCTCACAAGGTGTATGCGGCTTATGCGGCAGCGACCAAGCACACCGGCCAACCCACTGTCATTCTGGCGAAAACCGTCAAGGGTTACGGCATGGGCGAAGCGGGCGAAGCGCAGAACATTACCCACCAGCAAAAGAAAATGGCCGGGCAAGTGCTGCTCCAGTTCCGTGACCGTTTCAACCTGCCGTTGAACGATGCGGAAGTAGCGAGTCTGAATTTTTATCGTCCGCCCGCAGACAGCCTGGAGATGAAATATCTCGAGGCACGCACCGCACAAATGGGTTCTGTACCGGCGCGCAATCCCGCCACAGAGGCCTTGAATATCCCTGGTCTGGACGCGTTCGACTCGTTGCTGAAAAGCACCGAAGGCCGTGAAATCTCGACTACCATGGCATTCGTGCGCATGCTGGGCATTCTGGTCAAAGACAAAAATATTGGTCGCCAGGTGGTGCCGATTGTGCCGGATGAATCGCGCACCTTCGGCATGGAAGGCATGTTCCGTCAACTCGGCATTTTCTCTCAGGTGGGTCAGCTATATACCCCGCAGGATGCAGATCAGTTGATGTTCTACAAGGAAGACAAGACCGGGCAGATCCTGCAGGAAGGCATCAACGAAGCGGGCGCGATGTCCTCGTGGATCGCAGCGGCCACGGCTTATGCCAACCACGGCAAGGCTATGCTGCCGTTCTACATTTATTATTCCATGTTCGGCTTCCAGCGTATCGGCGATCTGGCCTGGGCGGCTGGCGACATGCGCGCTCGCGGCTTCATGCTGGGAGGAACTGCGGGTCGCACCACGCTGAATGGCGAAGGTCTGCAACATCAGGATGGTCATAGCCATTTGATGTCGGCGATGATTCCAAATTGCGTATCTTACGATCCGACCTTCGCGTACGAACTGGCCGTCATCATTCATGACGGCATGCGCCGCATGTACGTCGATCAGCAAGACGTTTTCTATTACCTCACCGTAATGAACGAAAATTACGCGCATCCGGCCATGCCTGAAGGTGCAGAAGATGGCATCATCAAGGGGATGTATTTGTTCAAGGGGCAGGACGCGGAGAACAGCAAACTGCAAACCGAGGACGGTGAACAGGCAAAGCCGGTTGTCCAGTTGATGGGCAGCGGCACCATTTTGCGCGAAGTCATCGCGGCGGCGGACTTGCTGGAAAGCGATTTCGGCATCGCCTCAGACATCTGGAGCGTCACCAGCTTCTCCGAATTGCGCCGCGACGGAATCGACTGTGAACGCTGGAACATGCTGCACCCTGAAGAACAACCGCGTTTCAGCCATGTTGAACAATGCATGGCCGATCGCGATGGCCCGGTAATCGCAGCAACGGATTACATGCGTTCATTCGCCGACCAGATTCGCGGTTTCCTGCCTAATCATTACAAGGTATTGGGTACAGATGGTTTCGGTCGATCAGATACGCGCAAAAACTTGCGCCAGTTCTTTGAGGTTGATCGCTTCTACATTACCGTTGCTGCATTGAAGGCATTGGCTGATGAAGGCTCAATCGATGTATCCGAGGTCAGCCGGGCAATTGCACTTTATAACATCAATCCAGACAAGCCAAATCCGGTAACAGTTTAAGGTTTTCGGTTTTTCGGTTTAAGGTTAGGAGAGACACGTGGCAGAAATAAAACAGGTATTAGTGCCGGACATCGGCGACTACAAGGGTGTCAACGTCATCGAAGTGATGGTAAAAGTTGGCGATACAATCAACGAGGAAGACACCCTGCTGACGCTGGAAACTGACAAGGCGGCGATGGACGTGCCTTCGCCCTTTGCAGGGGTGGTTAAAGAGCTGCACGTTGAGATCGGTGATAAAGTCTCCCGTGGCTCACTGATTCTGGTGATGGAATGCAGCGACACCGCCGCACCATCGGTACAGCCTGCTGCGACTCCCGTAGCAGCCGCGCCCGCCAGCATCGCCGTCCAGGCGGCAGCTCCCGCAGTGGCACCAACGGCTGCGCCTGTTGCATCCGGTGGACAAGCGCACGCCAGCCCTGCAATACGCCGCTTCGCGCGCGAACTGGGCGTCGATATTGCCCAGGTCAAAGGCAGCGGTGAAAAAGGCCGCGTCACGAAAGACGACGTACAACTATTCGTCAAATCTGCACTGGCGCAACCACGCGCAGCAGTTGGCGGCAACGGACTGCAGGTTCTGGACATGCCGGTATTCGATTTCGCCAAGTATGGTGCGATTGAAACCAGTCCGCTGTCCAGAATCCAGAAGATTTCCGGCGCGAATCTGCATCGCAACTGGGTTACGATTCCGCACGTCACGCAATTTGACGAAGCTGACATCACCGACATGGAAGCCTTCCGCAAACAGTTGGGCACGGAATACGCCAAGCAAAACATCAAGATTACCCCGCTGGCCTTTATGCTCAAGGCGGTGGTTGCAGCCTTGCAAAAGTTCCCGAAATTCAACGCCTCACTCGATGCGGGCGGCGAGAATCTGATACTCAAGCAATACTTCCACATCGGCGTGGCGGTGGATACGCCGGATGGGCTGATGGTTCCGGTACTGCGCGACGTGGACAAGAAGGGTATCGTGCAACTGGCGACCGAACTTGGCGAAATCTCGGCCCGCGCACGCGAAAAGAAAATCACCGCCAACGACATGCAAGGCGGCTGCTTCACCATTTCCAGCTTGGGCGGAATTGGCGGCACGGCGTTTACACCCATCATCAACGCGCCTGAAGTGGCGATTCTGGGTGTATCACGCTCCTGTATGAAACCGGTATACCAGGACGGGGGATTCGTACCGCGCCTGATGTTGCCACTGTCAGTATCCTATGACCATCGCGTGATCGACGGCGCGGCAGCAGCACGCTTCACCGCCTATCTCGCGCAGGTACTGTCTGATATCCGTAGACTGGCTCTGTAACTTGCGCCAAAAACCTATCGGCATTCTCGGCGGCACATTTGACCCGATTCACTACGGTCATTTACGACTCGCCGAAGAGATGCTGGAATTGACCGGATTACAGCAAATCCGGTTCATTCCGACGGGTAATCCGCCGCATCGCGACACGCCGCAGGTATCAGCGCAACATCGAAGTGCAATGGTGCAACTGGCAATAGCAGATCAGCCCGCCTTCGTGCTGGATGAGCGGGAGGTCAGGCGCGCCACGAAGTGCTATACGGTGGATACGTTACGCGAATTGCGTGCCGAGCTGGGCGAGACGCAGCCACTTTGCCTGCTGATGGGCGGCGATGCCTTTCTGCAATTGAACACCTGGCATGAGTGGGAACGGATACTCGATCTGGCGCACATCGTGGTGGGGTACCGTCCCGGCTTTACGCTGGAGAAACGTATCCACAGTGCGACAGCCAAATTGCGTCAACATTATCAACAACGTCTGTG
Organism: Gallionella sp.; assembly: GCA_041671725.1. Taxonomy (GTDB): domain Bacteria; phylum Pseudomonadota; class Gammaproteobacteria; order Burkholderiales; family Gallionellaceae; genus Gallionella. The sequence continues at coordinate 243,369 of JBAZAY010000001.1, forward strand.
CACCGTGGGCTACTTGTCGCAACAGGCATTTGGCGGCATCGCCGAGTTGGCGATACCAAAACTTGAAATCTCTGCCACGCTAATCCGCAGTCGCGTGGCTGAAAAACGCACCATTCGTTACCTGCTGCCCGCATCTGTGGCAAACTACATTTACCAACATCATTTATACATACCATGCTAACTACTGAAGAAAAAACCAAAGCCGTCGTTGCTGCCCTTGAAGACATCAAGGCCACTGACATTACCGTAATCGACACCAGCAAACTCAGTTCGCTGTTTGATCGCATGATTATCGCCTCCGCTACATCCACGCGTCAGACCAAAGCGCTGGCTGACAACGTGGTTGTCAAGCTCAAGGAGCAGGGCGAAGAGGTCTATGGCCGTGAAGGCGAAGAAAGCGGCGAGTGGGTGCTGGTGGATTTGGGCGAGGTGCTGGTGCACATCATGCAACCGGCTACTCGCGCCTATTACAACCTTGAAGAGCTGTGGAGCAAGGCACAAGCCGCACGCCCAAAACTGGCAAAAGCGCCAGAATAAGCATGAAGCTGCTGATCGTAACCGTCGGGCACAAGATGCCTGACTGGATCACGACAGGCTTCAACGAATACGCCAAGCGCATGCCGCGCGAGGCTAAAATCGAACTGGTGGAAATCAGGCCTGAGCCACGCACAACAGGCAAGACCACGCTGCAAATCATGGAAGCCGAAGCGCAGCGCATCCTTAACGCACTGCCGCAGACTTGCCGCCGCATCGCACTGGACGAACACGGCGCAATGCCAACCACAAAGCAGCTTGCCGCCCAAATGAAAGACTGGATGGGTGAAGGACGCGATGTTGCGTTTATCATCGGTGGCGCAGATGGCCTGCACGATTCAGTTAAACAGGCAGCAGGGCAACTTATGGCCTTATCCGCGTTCACGCTGCCACATGCATTTGTGCGTGTGCTGCTCGCCGAACAGTTGTATCGCGCGCACAGCCTGATGCACAACCATCCTTATCACCGTGAATAGACTACCCTCATGAACACCAGGCAATCTCGCATCTATCTCGCCTCACAGAGTCCGCGCCGCCGCGAATTGCTCAAGCAAATCGGCATTCATTTCGACCCCTTACTGTTACGCGCAGATGCACGCCGTCCGGTGGACGTGGATGAAGCACCTCACCCGGATGAATCGCCGGAAATTTACGTTCAGCGCCTTTCTTTGGAAAAAGCACAGTTTGGTTTTAATGTCCTGAAATTTCGTCATTTACAACAGCTTCCGGTATTGGCCGCCGACACCACCGTCACCCTGGATGGGAAGATATTCGGCAAACCGGATAATGCCGAACACGCCGCAGCCATGCTGCGCGAACTTTCAGGTCGTGAGCATCAGGTGATGACTGCGGTCGCGGTCGCTATGGGAGACCGGGTGGAGGCGCTGCTTTCGACCTCAACAGTCAAGTTTACCCAGCTAGGGGAAGAGCGTATCAAACGCTATTTGCAATCCCACGAATACGCCGACAAAGCCGGTGGTTACGCGATTCAGGGGCAGGCAGGCGCATTTATTGAACACATTACCGGAAGCTATTCCGGCGTGATGGGCTTGCCGCTATTTGAAACAGTCCAACTGCTGCGCAGCTTCGGTTACCCTGCACCGTAATAGCGCAACTCACCCGGCAGACCGGATGACTACGCACGACAACGCTTTGATTAATAACATCTAAAATCCATGAGCGAAGAAATACTGATCAACGTCACCCCGCAGGAAACCCGTGTCGCGGTGATGCAACTTGGCGTGGTGCAGGAACTGCACATTGAACGCGGCAGCAATCGCGGCATCGCAGGCAATGTCTATCTCGGTCGTATCAAACGCGTGCTGCCCGGCATGCAGTCGGCTTTTATCGACATCGGTCTGGAGCGCTCGGCCTTCCTGCATGTGGCAGACATCTGGGAAAACAGCAACAACGGCGAAAACGCCCGCCCCATCGAAAAAATTCTGTTTGAAGGCCAGAACCTGCTGGTACAAGTCATCAAAGAGCCTATCGGCAGCAAGGGAGCGCGACTGACCACGCAACTGAGCTTTGCCGGGCGACTGCTGGTGTTCCTGCCACAGGAAATGCGCATCGGCGTGTCTCAGCGTATTGAAGGTACAGAACAGCGCGATGCGTTGCGCGCAAAACTGCAAGCCATCCTGCCCCCGGATCACCATGGCGGTTATATCATCCGCACAGTGGCAGAAGCCGAGAATGACGCACACTTCGCCATCGACATCGCCTATCTCGACAAGCTCTGGAGCAACCTGCAAACGGCGGCAAAAACGGCCAGCGCACCGCAACTGCTGTACCAGGAGCTGGATATCAGCCTGCGTGTGTTACGCGATTTCGTGGGCCAGGATACCGTGCGTATTCTGGTTGATTCACGCAGCACCTGCAATAAAATGCTGGAATTTGCACAAAACTACAATGCAGATGCGGCACAGTTGCTCGAACACTACACCGGTGCGCGCCCCCTGTTTGACATGTATAACATTGAGGAAGAAATCGAACGCGCCTTGTCCAAACGCGTGGATTTGAAATCTGGCGGTTATCTGATTATTGATCAGACTGAAGCGCTGACGACCGTTGATGTCAATACGGGCGGCTTTGTCGGGGTGCGCAACTTTGACGACACCATATTCAAGACCAACCTGGAAGCCACTCAGGTGATAGCCCGTCAGTTGCGCTTGCGCAACCTGGGCGGCATCATCATCTGCGACTTCATCGACATGGATAACCTGCAGCATCGTGATGCGGTACTTGAAGAGTTTAAAAAGGCCTTGGCGCGCGACCACACCCGCATCAGCGTCAACAACTTTTCTACGCTGGGGCTGGTTGAAATGACACGCAAGCGCACCCGCGAGAGTCTCGCTCATGTACTGTGCGAACCCTGCCCTACCTGCAAAGGACGCGGAGAAGTAAAGACCGCGCAAACCGTCTGCTACGACATCCTGCGTGAAATTGTCCGCGAGGCACGTCAGTTTGATGCGTGCGAATATCGCATCTTGGCCTCCCAGCAAGTCATCGACTTGTTTCTGGAAGAGGAGTCTCAAGCTCTGGCTGGGTTATCTGACTTTATCGGCAAACCGATCTCAATGCTGGTGGAAACTCAATACAATCAAGAACAATACGATGTCATCCTGATGTAAATATAGTGAAAGTCTCGCGCAAGCCACAAGGCTCTGCTAGACTTTCGCCCGCGTTTCACATGACGCGTTAAAAATTAAAAATACACTCAGGGAAAAAATATGATCAAGAAGCAACTCGCATCCTTGCTGTTCGCAGCAACGCTGGCCACCCCTTTCATGGCGACTGCCCATGAGCATGGCGAAGCGGGCATCGCCCGTTCATTCCTCAAAGAGATTCAGGCCGTTGAAGCAACCTATGCCCAGCAACATGGCACCACCTTCTTCCAGGAATTGTCCAAAGGCCAGCATCCACGCGCCACAGTCGTGACCTGTTCCGATTCACGTGTACACACCAATATGCTGGATCAAAGTCCTGAAGGCGATCTGTTCATGATCCGCGACATCGGCAATCAGATCGCCACCGCTCGTGGCTCGGTTGAATACGGCATTAACCACTTGGGTTCCTCCCTGTTGCTGATCATCGGTCACTCGCGCTGTGGCGCGATCGCCGCTGCCAGCAACGACTACTCCAAACTGGAACCTGCCATCAAGAAGGAACTGGATACCATCAAGGTAGGGAAAGGCGTGGCCAGCATTGACGGCGTAAAGACCAACGTCAACAACCAGATTGCCGATGCGATGGAAGAGTACGCCGATGCCGTGAAAGAGGGGCATCTGCTGATCATCGGTGCGGTGTATGACTTTGCCGACGACATGAAGCAAGGTCCAGGCAAGCTGAATCTGATCAATGTTAACGGTCAGACGGATGCTGCAAAAATGCAAAGCGAATTGGTTCGCAAAGACATTGCTGACGAAAAAGATTCAGTTAAGCATCACTAATAAGTAATAAGCAGCCGGCGCAAGCAGGCTTGTTGTTCAACAGAAAAGCCCGGCATAGACCGGGCTTTTCTTTGGCTCTTTCGCGGTTAGTAAGTGGCATCCATGCAAGCCTTACGAATACTGGGCGGCCAAGGCTGCCATACAAATCGCAAGCTATTGTTTTTACTCAACAATTAACGATGACACAGCCTTTTCATTTGTCGATCAGCAAACTCTCAGGTGCAACCACGCTCCCCGTAATGGCAACCACTTTATGGCGGGATTGCCCTCCTTGCTTGAGTTCGACCTGACGCGTTGGCACGTTGAACAACCCGCCGATAAACTTCAACAGCGCCTCGTTGGCCCGACCATCTATCGGTGGCGCGGCCAGGCGTATCTTGAGTGCGTCGCCGTGCAATCCTGTGATTTCACTGCGCTTCGCACCCGGTTGTACATGCAGGGTCAGCGTGATTACCTCACCGCTACAACGATACCATTGCTCCATCAGAAGAGCCTTAACGCGATACGCTCAAGCATGCCGACCGGCACGATCATAATCAGCTGACAAATGATCAGCAGCAGCATCGGCGTCAAATCCACACTCCCGAGCATCGGCACCACACGGCGAAGCGGCGCCAGAAATCGATGCGTAATAACATCCAGCACCTGCGAAACAGGGGTATGCGGATTAACCCACGACAAAATCGCCTGAGCAAACACGGCGCCCATCAGCAGGTACAGACTGATTTTAATCAACTTGACTGCCGCCAGCACAAGCAAACCCGCCAACGGAAAAAAGTGCCCGACATAGCCTTGTATCAGCATCACACCTGTCAGGTAGAGCGTTTCCACCAGCAATGCAAGCAACAGGGTCGAGCTATCAAAGCCCCAGGCAGAAGGAACGTAGCGACGCGCGCGCAACACGATAAAATCGGTGAACACCATGACAAATTCGCCGATCGGGTTGCGCATCGGCGCGCGCATCCATTGCAGGTGAAAACGCAGCAACAATATCGCGGCAAAGGATTGCAACACGACATCCAGCAAAAACAGCAGCGCTTCATCCATCATGATGCCTGCCCCAACTCATCGCCCATCTCACGCGAACGCTCGGCGGCCGCTTCTGCCGCTGAGATGATGTGCTGTTTCACCTGATTCGCTTCCATGCTCAGCAGGGCGCGTTCAGTCGTACCGTTCTTGGAAGTCACCCGGGCGCGCAACACGCCGGGGCCATCCTTACTCGATGCAGCCAGTTTACTGGCACCCAGAAAGGTTGCGATGCTCAGGCGGCGCGCATCGTCTGCAACAAAACCCAGTTCCTGCGCCGCTCTTTCTAATGCCTCGATGAAGTAAAACACATAGGCCGGGCCGCTACCGGAAATCGCAGTCACTGCGTCGACCATCGCCTCGTCATCCAGCCACAACACATCGCCGACCGCAGTCAGGATGCTCTGCGCCTGTTCACGTTGAACGGCATTCACCGACGGCATCGCATACATGCCGGTCATGCCGCTTTGTATCAACGCAGGGGTATTAGGCATGGCACGCACGATCGTCTGGCTGCCGGTCCAGCGCGCCAAATCTGAAGCACGGATACCGGCAGCGATGGAAATCAGCAGTTGACCGGAAAGTAGCGGTGCGAGCTGCAGCGCCACTTCGCACAGTTGTTGCGGCTTGACCGCAAGCACAATGATCTGACTGCCTGCCACACCGTCTGCCAGAGCTTCCACAGTCCGTACCGCAAAATCCCGCTGCAAGCGGGCGCGATTATCCGCATTGATTTCAACCACGCTGATCTGCGCAGCAGCAAACCCCTGCCCCAACAAACCGCCGATCAAGGCCGTCGCCATGTTGCCACCACCGATAAAGCAAATATTCATGCTGCAACCTTTATAATTTATTTTTAAAAGCAAACAATCTGCAGATTACACAGATGACACAAGATTAAAAGCAAGTATGGACGTGGACGATATTATCGTCTCTTGATAATACGTAGATATTTCCATCATTAAAATCTGCGTAAATCCGTGTAATCTGCGGATTCAGTCGCAGTTTCAATGTTGATAAATCCGGTTGCCGAAAATGGCTGAGCCTACGCGCACCATCGTTGCGCCCTCTTTGATTGCAGCGGCGAAATCATACGACATGCCCATCGACAGGGTATCCAGTTGCAAGCCTTGCCCGTTCAATTGATCGCAAAGTTCGCGCAACTGTGCAAATGCAGCGCGCTGAACGACGACATCGTCGCTCGGCGCAGGTACCGCCATCAGTCCGCGCAATTGCAAATTGGGCAGGTGGGCGATGGCATGAGCCAATTCACTCACTTCATCCGGCGAGACGCCACTTTTACTGGACTCATCGCTGATATTGACCTGCAAACACAATTGCAACGGCGGCAAATGAACGGGGCGCTGCGCGGACAACCGCTCGGCGATCTTCAACCTGTCCACGCTATGCACCCATGCAAAGTTTTCCGCGATAGCACGCGTCTTGTTACTTTGTATCGGCCCGATGAAATGCCACTCGATGCTCAAATCCTGCAACGCAGCGAGCTTCCCCAAAGCCTCTTGCACATAGCTTTCGGCAAAACGGGTCTGACCGGCCTGCCAGGCGCTGCGCAACGCTGTTGCGGGAAAAGTCTTACTGACGGCAAGCAGACTAACGTCATTAACCGCTCGCCCCGCAGATACTGCCGCTGCTGCTATTGCTTCGCGCACAACTTGCAAGTTGGAAGCTATTGTAGTCATAATCTCTTACCTGCTATTTCGCTATGTCATGCGGCCGACCGCCGCCACACTGGGAACATTATAATGGATATCACAGAACTGCTTGCCTTCGGCGTCAAGAACAAAGCCTCCGACCTGCATCTCTCATCCGGCCTGCCGCCGATGATACGTGTACACGGCGACATGCGCCGCATCAATTTGCCGGCGATGGAACATAAAGAAGTTCATGCGATGATTTATGACATCATGAACGACGGTCAGCGCAAGTTCTACGAGGAAAACAAGGAAGTGGATTTTTCCTTCGAAATTCCCAATCTTGCACGTTTCCGCGTCAACGCCTTTATCCAGCAACGCGGCGCGGCGGCGGTGCTACGGACCATTCCTTCCAAAGTATTCAGTCTGGAAGACCTTAAATGCCCGAAAATTTTTACCGACATCGCCAGCTTCCCGCGTGGTCTGGTGCTGGTCACCGGCCCTACCGGCTCCGGCAAATCCACCACGCTGGCCGCGATGATCAATTACGTCAACGAAAAGGAACAGGGCCACATCCTGACCGTTGAAGATCCGATCGAATTTGTGCACGACTCGAAGAAGTGCCTGATCAACCAGCGCGAAGTAGGCCGGGATACGCTGTCGTTCAACGCGGCACTACGCTCCGCGCTGCGTGAAGATCCCGACGTAATTCTGGTCGGCGAAATGCGCGATCTGGAAACCATACGTCTGGCGATGACGGCGGCAGAAACCGGTCACCTGGTGTTCGGTACCCTGCACACCAGTTCGGCGGCCAAAACCATAGACCGTATCATCGACGTATTCCCTGCCGATGAAAAAGAAATGGTACGCGCCATGCTGTCCGAATCGCTGCGCGCCGTTATTTCGCAGGCCCTGCTAAAAACCAAGGACGGGTCTGGCCGTGTGGCCGCGCATGAAATCATGATGTGCACCCCGGCTATCCGCAATCTGATCCGCGAGGCCAAGGTTCCGCAAATGTACTCCGCCATTCAGACGGGTCAGAATGTGGGCATGCAGACCCTCGATCAATGCCTGACCAATCTGGTCAAAAGCAACATGATTACCCCAGCAGAAGCGCGCACCAAGGCGATGAACAAGGATATGTTCCCGGGATAATCGGTTTACGGTTCACAGTCCACGGTTTACGTTATTAGAGTAGTTACCCCATTTTTTGGAGCATTAGCATGGAAAGAGATCAGGCCACCGAACTGATACACAACTTGTTGCGCGGCATGGCCAGTAAGAAGGCATCAGACTTGTTCATCACAGCAGGCTTTCCGCCTGCCTTCAAGGTAGATGGCAAGATGACACCGGTTTCCAGCCAGCCGCTGACTCACCAGCACACCCGTGAACTGGCGCGCAGCATCATGAATGATCGTCAGACCGCAGAGTTTGAGGCCTCGCACGAGTGCAATTTTGCGATCAGCCCACACGGCATCGGCAGGTTCCGCGTCAACGTATTCATGCAGCAACAGCACGTCGGCATGGTCATGCGTACCATCACGACCAAGATTCCCGATCTCGATGCGATGGGTATGCCCGCCATCCTCAAGGAGATCGTAATGACCAAGCGCGGCCTGGTGATTCTGGTGGGCGCAACCGGTTCCGGCAAATCAACTACGCTGGCTGGCATGCTTGGACACCGCAACAAAAATAGCTACGGTCATATCATCACCATTGAAGACCCGGTGGAATATGTGCATGAACATGCTAACTGCATCGTCACGCATCGCGAGGTCGGCGTGGATACCGAATCATGGCAGGCGGCGCTGAAAAACACCCTGCGCCAGGCACCCGATGTCATTTTGATCGGCGAAATTCGCGACCGCGAAACCATGGAATATGCTGTCGCCTTTGCCGAAACCGGCCACTTGTGCATGGCCACGCTGCATGCCAACAGCGCCAATCAGGCGCTGGACCGGATCATCAACTTTTTCCCTGAAGAGCGTCGTGAACAATTGTTGATGGACTTGTCGCTGAACGTCAAAGCGCTCGTCTCACAACGCCTGATTCCAAAGAAGGATGGCTCAGGGCGATCCGCCGCAATGGAAATCCTGCTCAACTCACCGCTCATTTCCGACTTGATCTTCAAGGGTGATGTGCACGCCATCAAGGGCGTGATGGCCAAGTCGCGCGAACTGGGCATGCAGACCTTCGATCAGGCACTGTACGATCTGTTTGAGTCGGATTCCATCAGCTATGAGGAAGCGCTGAAGAATGCCGACTCGGTGAACGACCTGCGCCTGAAAATCAAGCTGGAAAGCAAGCACACCACAGACCGTGACGTGATGAGCGGAACTTCTCACCTGCAAATGACTTAAGAGCAGGATTCGGGATTCCGACCGCAAGGGTCGTCCCCGCACAACGAAGGGGCTGCGCCCCAAGTTGTTGCGTGAAGGATTGCGGATTGCGCAAGCGTATCCCGATTCGCCCTGCGGCGTAAAAATCGTATTTTATGCAGCAACCTGATCCATAAGTATTTTTAATCGCATCATTTTAATCCGCCCCCACGCTTTACGAGACAGCAATCAATCTGGTCTCGGCGATTTTATTTTGCTCCAATCTCTTGGTTGTAATTACTTTATTGTAGTAACATAACAGCATGAAAATCAGTTTTGAATGGGACGAAGCCAAGGCGCATGCCAACCTGAAAAAACATCACGTCAGCTTCGAGCTTGCGGCTCGCGTATTCTTCGATCCGTTAGCGCTTGCCTATCAGGATCGCATCGAGAATGGTGAGCATCGCTGGCAGACTCTAGGCATGGTAGAAGGTTGCCTGGTATTGCTGGTGGCACACGCTGTGCGCCATGATGTAGGTGGCGAAGTTATCCGCATTATTTCAGCTCGAAAAGCGGACAAAAAGGAGCGAAAAAATTATGAAGAAAACCGTTAAATACGCACTGGATGCGACCAAGCCATTGACCGGGGATAATGAGGCGGAAATTAAGGCATTGTCCGAGTTGCCGGAAAGCCAGATTGACTACAGCGATATTCCACCGCTGCCTGATGAGTTCTGGAAGAGCGCAGTGAGCAATCCGTTCTACAAGCCCACCAAAACATCGACCACTGTTCGCGTTGATTCGGATGTTTTGGCTTGGCTGAAGTCACAAGGCAAGGGTTATCAGACGCGCATCAATGCGATACTGCGAGAAGCGATGCTGCATGAAATAAAGCACTAACCTAAGATCAGCTCGGTGTTGGTCTCCGTTTAGTTTTTTAAAATAAATGTAAAGATGAAATAATCTGAAAAATGGCTCCAACTACGTATGCGTCCTACGGTTCCATATTGATCGGGTAAGCGAAAGCTAAGAGCATAGTGTCCACCTAATTTTGGTGGACACTTTCATGAACGCATCTCATCCTATTAGCCGCCGTCGGCGG
>JBAZAY010000002.1:0-132711 GCA_041671725.1 Gallionella sp.
GCCTGGCTCAAAGACACGCTGGAAAAACTGCCCGTCTGGACCATGCGGCGCATCGACGAACTCCTGCCGATCAAACCTGCTGCATAAACTGGTTCACCTGAACAGATGGGATGGTAGGACGGATACCCAACTACAATATAAGCAATACCTATATTGATGGCTTGCGATGCATTGGACAACAGCGTTCCGATAGCCTTTATGTGTTTTGGTTTACTTTTAATTTGTTCTTCGACGAATTTCAAATCATTACTGGAAAGTTTCACGCCAGCCGCAATGCTAACTGTTCCGCAGAGATTAAGAAAAATTCCTGTAATACCAAAAGTGTTTGATACATCCCAACCAAGCAGCGGGACGCATAGGTTCAAGGCGATAGCGGTAATACCGAAGGCAACTGCTATCCAATATAAGGGGGGGGTTTCAGTTTTATTCATAAAGCTCGGCTTTCACAATGACTTTTCAAACACCAAGTACAAAAATTCAGCGTGATGCCCGCTTAAAGTCAAAAGCGCCATTCCACTAAGACCTGAAAACGCCTTGTGTTGTGCATCACGCCAAAAAAGTAAGATTTGGCATCTGCCGCCTCCATACCTGCATTATCCAGCAGTGGACTCTGAGTTTTTCTCCGAGAAGAACGGTTTTTGATCGCTCTTTGGATTTAATTAGCTACGGAGCAAAAAATAAAGAATGAAAATAACACCGTGAGAGAGGGTGTCCTGAATTTTGTTTAGCCGCTAAGATTATATAGCGTGCGGACTTATCAACAAAACCCCACGTTACTGCGGTGGCTGATATTGTCCGTTCATAAACCTGCAACCATAACCAGATGGGAAAATTTCATCACGTCGAACCCAATGTTCGTTTCCATAATTGGCAACGGCAAAAGATATCTTCAAAAGTTTACCCTTGGATTCAATCACTGGGCCGCAATTGGTTTCATCACCTTCTGCAATAGTCTTTCGGAAAGATACTAATTGCCGCTGTTCTTTAGTCTTCCTTGCTTCTTCTTCCTTTGCTTGTCGAGTCGCTTCTTTTTCTCTGGCAGCGGCTAATCTGGCATTCTCTTCGGCCTCAGCTTGCAAATATGGAACTAGACTTTGTTTGGCCTGACCAAGTAAATTATCAGGATCATCACGGTTAATGCCACTTAACTTTTTCTTTTCAACGGAATTAATTACATTCAGGATATCAATTTTCGACTTCGCATTAGCTAAAGAAAATTTGTCAGATTGATATTTCGCAGCCTCAACGGCCTCGGCTTTTTGTTTTTTATCTTCGTCAAATTTATCCCAATACTCTTTAGACCCTTCGAAATCAGTGCGCCGCCCGTCTTTTGAACAACCAGTAGCGATGACCGTATAAACATATCCGGCCTCAGTCATACAGTCGGCGCTTCCTCTTCCAGTTGAAATAATCTTAAAGTTATCAATAGATATAAGCGTCAAAAGAAGCTTATGATTACCGGGGGAAACATTTACTTTTTTACCAGGAGTAGAAAAGTAAAAAATCTCACCATCAACACTAAGGAAGGTAACTTGGGTACGCGTAGGTTCGCCGGAGGAATCCGCATTTTGGATAACTGAAAGTTTGGATAAGTCCTCAGCTGATGTGATTCCGGAATAAACGCAAATAGGAAGAACCATCAAAAACGGCATAACAACTCTTAAAAATCTACTCATATTTCCCTCGAAGTAATTCTTAGTAATTCCCACAGCTTTCAACTCGCCATTCCGACGAAATCAGATATCTAGGTCAGGTCTTCCGTCTTGAACATAAATATATAAAACATTTATCAATCAAACAGTTGCAATATACATTGCCCGGCGGATGACAGAACTCTATTTGCTTGGTCGGTTGCTGCCCGATACGATTTTATATTCCAGCAATCGGCATTCGATAGCGCCGTTGAACAGTGGCGTGCGCTTGGAGGGTGACAGGCGCATCAGTTTCAGAATCGCCTTGTCGGCGGTAAACAGATAAGCCGTCCAGCCGCCAAATTTCCGCTTCAGTGCATCGCCCAGTTTCGGGTAGAGCTCTGCCAGTTCATCCAGCTCACCCATCCGCTCGCCGTAGGGCAAGTTGGCCACCATAATGCCGTGATCTGCGGGAGCCGAAATTTCCAGAATATTCGCCTGATTGAGTTCCACGCAATCCGACAGTCCGGCGTCGTGCAGATTGCGCCAGGCGGTTTTCATCGCATCGCCATACAGATCGCTGCCGTAGATTTCCAGCGGCCTCACAGGCAACTGTGCCGCAATCGCCTGCTCACGCATCGCCTGCCATTTGGCCGCTTCAAAATTGAGCAGTTTTTCAAAGGCAAAACTGCGCGCAATGCCGGGCTGAATGTTCAACGACATCTGCACCGCCTCGATCAGAAACGTGCCGCTGCCGCACATCGGGTCGAGCAACGGTGTGCCGGGTTTCCAGCCGGACAGACGCAATATCCCTGCTGCCAGATTCTCGCGGATCGGTGCAATATTGGTGTGCTGACGAACGCCGCGCTTGAACAACGGATCGCCGGAGGTATCCAGATACAGCATCAACTTTTCGTCTTCGATGAACACATGAATGCGCACGTCGGGCGTCAAAGTGTCAACACTGGGGCGCTCGTCGCAATGCGCGCGAAAACGGTCGCATACGGCATCCTTGACCAGCAAGGTGATGAATTCCAGGCTTTTCAACGCGCAGCGTATTGCCGTGGTATTCACCCGTATGGTGTGCGTGACATTAAACCAGCGCTGCCATTGCAGATCGAACACAGCCTTGTAAATGTCCTGCTCGGTGCGATAGTAAGTTTCCTTGACGCGCCACAACACGCGGCTGGCAACACGGCTTTCCAGATTGACGCGATAGCACAGCGGCCAGTCACCGGAAAAATGCACGCCGCCTTCGGTGGCGCGCACGTTCTGCGCACCCATTTCGACAAGGTCGCTAAACAATACGGTTTCGAGGCCGCGCGGGCAGGGAGTAAAAAAATCAGTCATAAGGGAATCTCTAAAAAGGCTTTACGGTCACCAGAATGACCACTGCGGTCAAAATAATGACGGGTACTTCGTTGAAAAAACGGTAAAAAACGTGGCTGCGGATATTTTCGTCGGCAGCAAATCGTTTGACCAGCATGCCGCAATAGTGATGATAAGCATATAAAAATGCCACCAGCAGCACCTTGGCGTGCAGCCAGCCGCCGCTGAATCCGTAAGCAAACCACAGCACCATACCGGAAACAATTGCCAGCCAGGCAATCGGCGTGACGAAACGGTACAGCTTGCCCTCCATCAGCTTCAGGCGTGCAATCTCGGCAGGTTCGGTGGCCATCGCATGATTGACGAAGATGCGCGGCAGGTAGAACAGTCCGGCGAACCAGGATACCACCATGATGATATGAAAAGCTTTGAGCCAAAGCATGGAGAACTACCACTTGAAATCGATCGGGATTCAATTATCCCAGAAAAAGCACTCGCCCACAGATTAAATAGATTAATGCTGATAAATCATAATGTTGCAAAACCGGCTTACCCGCTGGTTGTGACACAAAAATCCGATAACTATTTAAAAATTTGTGTGGATCTGCGGATTAAATAAAAGTTTTAACTCAAACGAATAGCAGCGCTCACCCGCAGGCGGAAACCCGGTCAATTGATAATTACCCCGCATGGCGGAACAAAACCAAAATATTGTCGCTTCGCGGGATGCTTATCTCGCTGGATTCCCGCCTGCGCGGGAATGACAGCGCAAAAATGGTGCCTACTGCGCCAGCCGCTTCCTGAACAGCACCAGCGATACGTAGTAGCCAGCCAGTGCATAACCCGCCAGCAGCGCCATATCCGCCAGCATACTGGCCGGAACAGCGCCATTCAACAAAGGGCGCGCCAGATTGACTGCATGGGTCAGCGGCAACACGTTTGAGACTACCTGCAGCATCGCCGGCAACTGATCAACCGGGAAAAACACTCCACACAAGAGCGTCATAGGCGTGATGACCAGCGTGAAGTAGTACATAAAAAATTCATAACCCGGCGCCATGGCCGTCACGATCAGGCCCAATGACGCGAAGCACAGCCCGACCAGCAGCGAGAGCGGAATGATCCACAAAGCCATAGCCGAGTGCGACAAGCCCAGCACCCAGATCACCATCAGCACCGCAAGGCCGGACAGCAGGCTTTTACTTGCCGCCCAGAACATTTCCGACAACACGATGTCATCCAGCGTGATCGGTGTATTGAGGATCGCCTCCCAGGTACGCTGCTCGTGCATCCGCGCAAAGCCCGAATACAATGCCTCAAAACTGGCACTGTTCATGGTGCTGTAGCACACCGTCCCCGCTGACAGAAAAGCGATATACGACATGCCGCCAATTTCCGGCAGCATGCCGCCCAGGCCGTAACCCAGCCCCAGCATGTAAATCACCGGGTCAGCGAGATGACCCAGTATCGATGGCCCGGCCATTTTTTTCCAGACCATGTAATTGCGCCGCCAGATCGGGATGAAGCGCAGGCTGAATTGCGGCAGCGCGTAATAATTAGTTTTCATTCTTCACTCGTTTACGCACCACCGCTTCCGGTAGTTGCTTGTAATTTTCTTTGCTGGCAATGCGTTTACCTGATTTTTGCTCCAGATCGCGCCGCGCCATTCCGGCAACCGAACCGCCTGCCACGGCGGCATCGCGATTCTCGGCATAACCCTGCGCATCCTTATTTCGTGCAATTTCAGTGGTGGAAGCTTCGCCCAACATGCTAAAGATCAGCTCCAAATCATTCATGTGATCGCGCAAATTGTCCGCAGATTTATCCAAACTTTTGAACTCTTTGTATTCGGCAGGCGTCATGCCGAAGGTGGCGCGACTGATTTCAGCGGTGAGAATCGCATATTCGCGTTGCTCTTTAACGCCTCGTTTCTGCCACTCGTTAGTCAGTTCGTCACGGATAGCAATACCGCGCACCCGCTTCTCTATCCACTCGTCGCTATAGCCTTTGGCTTGATACAGCCCGCGCATCCGTGCCGCCGCAAGCTCAGGATTCTCGATTTCCTCCAGTCGCTCATAACCTACTTTTGCCAACCAGCGTTTGAAGGGCTCGGCTTTTGACGAAGGAATGGACTGGATAATGCGTAACAGGCCTTCAGTATGCGAACAATCAGTTTCACGCAATTTGCCATCTGGCGCTTCGAGTTTGAACTGTCGACAAATTGTCGACAGTTCAATACCGCTGATTTTTTCGCGCTGTTTGATGCGATACCAATAGTCACGCGGATTCGCGCTATCGGTCAAAGCGGCAACCACATCAATGATGGAGAAATACCATTTTTGCTCGGCTTCGTCCCAAGTGGAACGAATCAGCTGGGATTCAAAAAGTTTTATGTTGCTCATAACATTACCTTTTTTATTCTCGCATTTCGCGGCCGGTAAGTTTCAGAAACACGTCTTCCAGATTGGCGGGGCGATGCACGTAGCGCAATTCGTGATGCTGCTGCAGTTCGAGCAACAGCGGATGTGCGTCATTCACGTAGCAAAACACCGATTCGCCACTCACTTCAAACCGTTGCGTATGATGTGCCGCATGACTCTGCGCCCAGGCTGCCGCTTGCTCGCCGAACACTTCGACGACTTCCGGCTCGATATTGCCGGCGATCAGCTCGCGTGGAGAACCTTGGCTGATGATGCGTCCGTTGTCCATCACCGCAAGCCGATGGCATAACCGCTCTGCTTCATCCATGAAGTGCGTGGTAAGTACCAGCGTCTTGCCGCGCGCGGTCAGCTCACGCAGACGTTGCCAGATCAGATGGCGCGCTTGCGGATCAAGCCCTGTGGTCGGCTCGTCGAGAAAAATCACATCGGGATCATTCACCAGTGCACGCGCCAGCGTCAGTCGCCGTTTCATGCCGCCCGACAGTGTCGGCACTTTCGCATCACGCTTATGCGTCAGATTGGCAAACTCAAGCAACTCGGGCAGACGCGCCTCAATGGCCGCATCCGTCATACCGAAGTAACGGCCATACACCATCAGGTTTTCTGTCACGGTAAAATCGGGGTCGAGATTATCCATCTGCGGGACCACGCCGACGCGCAAACGCGCCTCTCTGGCCTGCAGGGGGATGGCGTGATCCAGCAATTCGACATGGCCGCCATCCGGCGCAATCAGCCCCAGCAGTAGGCGCAGCGTGGTGGTCTTGCCTGCACCATTGGGCCCCAGCAAACCGAAACATTCACCGCGCACAATATTGAGACTGATGCCATCGACCACGCGCTGCCCGGCGTACTGCTTCACCAGGTTTTCGGCCACAATAACGTTACTCATAAACGGCACCCGTTAAATTCATTCAGCACGATCTGTTTGAGCTGGTTCAGCCTGCCGTGGAAAAAATGCCCTGCCTCGGGGAACACGACGATGGGCAGATGCTGCGGGCGGGCCCAGTCCAGCGCATCGTGCAGCGGGATCACCTCATCCTGTTCGCCATGAATCAGCAGCGTATTGTGCGCGACCTGCGGCATGGCAAAACGTCCGACCGCAGGGGCTATCAGCACCAGTTTGTGCGGCTGCGGATGAATATGCTGTGCGGCACGCGCCGCGACATACCCTCCGAATGAAAAGCCCGACAAAATCAGCGGCAGATGTCCGAATGCATCGCGCGCATGCTGCACCACTGCCAGCGCATCCTCCACCTCGCCATTGCCGCTGTCGAACACACCTTCACTGGTGCCTACGCCGCGAAAATTGAAACGCAACGTAGCAAAGCCCAGCTCGGCAAAAGTCTTAGCCAGCGTGGTGACTATTTTATTTTCCATTGTGCCGCCCATCGTCGGCAGCGGATGCGCCACCACGGCAATCGCACACGGTTCTCCATCCGGCAGATGCAGCATGCCTTCAAGCTGCCCCGCTGGTCCTGCCAAGGTGATCCTGCTTTGTGTCGCCATTATATTTTCAGGCGCTCGACGATGCGGCCGTTTTTCAAATGCTCTTCGATGATTTCATCGAGATCGGACTCGTCCACATAGGTATACCAGATGCCCTCAGGATAAACCACGATCACCGGCCCCTCGTCACAACGATCCATACAGCCTGCGGAATTGATGCGTATGCTGTTCTGGCGACTGGAAATACCGAGTTCCTTGACCTTGTTCTTCACATAGTCACGCGCCTTTTGCGCGCCGTGGTTGCCGCAACAATCGCTGCCGTCCTCGCGTTGATTGGTACAGAAAAACACATGCTTGTCGAAATGACTCATTATTCAACTCCAAAAAATTTAACTTTGCGTGATTATCCTGGAAAAATCGTCTCACGCGGAGGCGCGGAGAACGCGGAGAAAAACGAATAAAAATTTAACCTAAAAACCGTACTTGATCGCGCAAATAGGCATCAGACGCTAAGAAGTACAGTTAATCTGTATTACACCTAATTTGGTGAACGCACATTTCTGAGTAATGTGTTGATTTTACTCCGCGTTCTCCGCGCCTCCGCGTGAGTAAACGCATTTTTTAGGATTATACGTTCCGTATCCGCCATAAATGAAACAGCAGCAACACCGGAAAAATCAGCGCAATGGTCTGCGCCAGACCGTTGTAATTGAGCAGGTGCCCGTAGTGCCAGTGATACACGGACATTGCAGCGGCGGGGGTGTTGCCATACGCCACGAAAGTCACGATGACCAAATATCCCAAAGCCACTACTGCCCCGAATCCGATTACCGCCACTCGCGGCAGCCACAACGACGCAATCAGCAGCGTTAGCCCCAGCAAAATGCCGAGCATCGCTTCGCCATTGATCCACAGCAACAGCGCCCAGGATTTCAGCAGCACCGCCGCAGCGATAAACTTCACCAATGCCACCAGACTCAACACCGCCAGCAACGCCGACACGACACGGCGCGACGCACGCAGTAGTGTTAAAAGGAGCGCGCCCAGCATCAACAGGTTCAGTGCGACAACACCGCTTTCCCACCAGCCGAATGGCTCCGGCAAGGGGGCAACAAATGGCTGGCGAACCGCCTCGGTGATGAACACATTACCCAGCATCGGCAACGACGGGTTTATCTGGCCGAACACCCACAGGGTGAGCAGCGCCAGACCGAAATCCATCTCACTGCCGTGATGAAACATACCGCTGCGCCAACGCATCAGCCCTAAACGAAACCAGCTCCACGATGCGACGCTGACCGCCAGCAACGCGCCGATCAGCGTGCCTGTACTGTTGGTCAGCACATCCAGATTGGAACTGGCGCGTGTCGGCAAATACATCTGCAGATATTCCATGCCCGCCGACAAAGCCATGCCACAAGATGCGGCGAGAATCACGCTGACGACGACGCCAAAACGCGCCCGCAATGCCAGACCAACCAGGAAGCCAAAGGGAATATAAGCCAGCACATTGACGACCGCATCAAACGGCGTAAAGGTTGCCAGCAAGGGCATATGCAGCACATCGATAAAATTCAGCCCCTGCTCCCGCCAGCCGGAAAATGGCGACAGACTGACATATGCGATGAACAGCGCATAACCGACCGCCAGCAATGTGCGCAGCCTTGCGCGGGATTCGGAGATAAATAATTCACTCATAGCTGATTGCCTTGCGTTAGCAACTGCGAGTTTAACCTATTCGGCGAAGCTGTCGACGCGAATGAAGCCATCCAGAATATTCCGGAGCAGTGTGCCGCTGTTGATACGTTCCAGGATACTAGGCCGAAATATATAGATATATTGGCCTATATGAATTAAAAATATATTGCGTAGTATGCAACCTGGTAGAAAAGTGATCTTTAACCGTCTGCAACTGATGTTCACATATGAGGAAAATCATTCATGCATTCTTCTAAGCCCGCCCCGCAGAATCACCTGCTCGCCGCCCTGCAACCTGATAAATTTGCGCGCATCCTCCCTCACCTTGAACTAGTCTCAATGCCACTGGGCCAGGTGCTTCACGAGTCCAACAGCCAGTTGCGCCATGTCTATTTCCCAACCACCGCCATCGTGTCCCTGCTCCACACCACGGAAGAGGGTGCATCGACGGAAATTGCCATGGTCGGCAACGACGGCATGGTCGGCAACGACGGCATGGTCGGCAACGACGGCATGGTCGGCGTTTCCTTGTTCATGGGTGGCGAAACCACGCCCAGCAGGGCCGTCGTGCAAAGCAGCGGCCTCGCCTACAAGATGAAGGCGCAACTGCTGAGGGATGAACTAAGTCGTGCCGGCGGACGCCGCTCATGCACGATGCAAAATTTGTTACTGCGTTACTCTCAGGCTCTGCTGATACAAATTGCGCAGATGGCGGTGTGCAACCGGCATCATTCGGTAGACCAGCAATTGTGTCGCTGCCTGCTGCTAATCCTGGATCGCCTGCATACCCATGAGCTGGTCATGACGCAGGAACAGATCGCCAACATGCTCGGAGTGCGCCGCGAAGGCATTACCGAGGCAGCCGGGAAATTACAGCACGCAGGATTAATCGAATACCACCGTGGTCACATCACCGTGCTGAATCGGCACGGACTGGAGACGCGAGCCTGCGAATGCTACAAGGTGGTCAACAAGGAATTCAATCGACTGCTCCCGGAGGTAATCGTTTCGAATTCCGGTTACCCGGGTGCCGTCACACACGATCCCGTGCTTGCCGGCCACTCAACACGGCCGTCCTTAATACACTGACAGCCGCAACAAAATCGAATGAATCAGCAAGATTTTCCATATTAATCATATAGTTGCATAACATCAACCACATGACATGCGGTTGTTTAAACCGTTCGCACGCAGCCTGCATATAGATCTACTCAGCGAAAATATCTGCCCCACCTGGCCGTAGCGCACGCAACACCGTACCGCCTGTCTCCGGGCACAACCTGACAGCGACTCGCCTGCGTTCTGTTCGCTAACGTACATACGTCGGCGGCTTTAAGCCTCAAGCTGCAATAAATTGTGTGGCGGAGTATGAAACTATGATTTTCGGGTATCGACTTCAGGCGGTTGTTGCGCTGTGCTTATCGCTGAGTTCCGGGTACGCGACAGCGGAAACCAGCAACGACACGCCCATTCTGGCAGCGACAATACCGGAGAAAACAGGCGGAGCAGGGTTGGGTATCGCGATGCGCATGGAAAACTCACCCTATCGTGGCGGGGGTACCCGTCACGACCTTGTTCCGATCTACATGTATCAGAGTGAGCATGTTTTCCTTGAATCCTATCGCGTCGGCCTGAAATTCAATATTACGCCTGACTCCCGCCTCGACCTGTTCTCAGCCTATCGTTTCGAAGGCCACCCGTACGACCGCATCCCGGTTGTGCTGTCCGGCATGGCCAATCGCGGCCCTGGTATCGATATAGGGATTGGCTATCGGAACCGCGAGCCTTGGGGCACACTGTTCGGCGAAGTGCTGCACGATGCTTCCACCGGATCAAACGGCACCGAAGTTCGCGCCGGCTACCGCTATGACTGGACAGTCGGCAGGCTACAGTTACAGCCCCAATTTGCACTCGCCGCGCGCGACGCCAACCTGAACAATTACTACTATGGCGTGCGCCCGGTCGAAGCTACGGCAACACGTGCTGCATACATGCCGGGCAGCGGTATTAACACCGAGCTCGGCTTGTCTGCGGTGTACCGGCTTTCCGAACGCTGGAGGCTGCTCGGCGGCGTATCAGCCAAACGCTGGTCGCAAGGCGTACGCGCAAGTCCGATTGTCGATGACCGCAGCCAGCTTGCCGGGCAGCTGGGCCTGGCCTACGACTTTTCGCCCAAGCAGGAGGCTTTTCCCGAAGGTCGACCGCTGATCGTCAAGGTGCTGTACGGCAGCTCAACCGATTGCGACATGGCCAAGGTAATGCTGCTCAAATGCACCTCGACCAATACTGCAGACCAGACACGCATAACCGCGCTTGAACTGGGGCGTCCCTTCATCGAACGCCTTAACGACTGGCCACTCGATTTCGTCGGCTACGTCGGTGCGCTGCGTCACAGCGAGCGCGGACTTCAGGCCGATTCCTGGCAATTCAACGCCTATATGAAAGCTTATTACTACGGTTTTCCCTGGAGCGAACGCATCCGCACGCGCCTGGGCTTCGGCGCCGGCATTTCATATGCAGGACAAATACCCTACGTCGAAATGCGCTCTCAGTTGGCACGCGGCCGCAGCAGTTCGAAGCTGCTCAACTACCTCGATCCGAGCATCGACGTGAGCGTCGGCGATATCATCGGCGCAAAGTCAATGCGCGAAACCTATCTTGGCCTTGGCGTATCGCACCGCTCAGGCATTTTCGGCACTTCGCGCCTGTTCGGCAACGTCAACGGCGGATCGAACTACATCTATTCCTACCTTGAGTGGCAGATGTAGTCAACGCGATAACCGGGATACAACCGGCAAAAACTTTCGTTGACACAAATCTCGTCGCAAAGAACAACAAGTATCACACTGATTATTGCAGTTTAAAAATACACGAATAATCAAGCATTTAGAATGAACCCGGTACGCGACACGCTGTTTACCAGCTCACTCGCGCAACACGTCGCCATGCGCGTTTGCCGTCGCTCCTCAACCCTCGATCCTCGATCCTCGATCCTCGATCCTGAATCCTAAATCCTTCACGCAACAACTTGGGGCTTCGCCCCCTTAGTTGTGCGGGGAAGACCCTTCATTCAGGAATAAGGCAGTCTTATCGCCTATATTTCGTGGGAATGCCCTTGCGGCATTTGAGCTCCCTTCGCGTTAAGCATAAGATAGCGAGATGCGATAGAATAACCGAACTTTCAAGGAGTTAACCTATGGCAAGCATTCAATTAATTGAAGATCAGATTCAGCATCTTGACAACCAGTCGTTCGCTACACTGCGCAACTGGTTTATCGAATATGAACATGCACGTTGGGATCGCCAAATTGCGACTGACTCTGAAGCTGGCAAGCTCGATTTTATGATTGATGAAGCACTTGCCGAACACCGTGCCGGAAAAACAAGACCTCTGTGAAACATTCGACTGCCAGCCGATTCTGGAAATACTACGACGCACTTCCTGAGGAAGTACGCACACTCGCAGACAAAAACTACAAACTGCTCAAGAGCGATCCTCGGCATCCATCATTACATTTCAAAAAAGTTGGCAAGGTATGGTCTGCACGAGTCGGCATTCATCACCGTGCTATTGCAATTGAAATTGAAGGCGGGTTTTTATGGATGTGGATTGGCTTGCATTCAGAGTACGACAAACTCATTTCCTAACGAGTAAGGTTAGATTGTTATCGCGAAGCGAGCCACAATCTGAACCGTTTGTTGGACAAGCCCTTTACCCATTGCCATCACCCCCTGTGCGCCGCCGAAGATCGTCACAAACAAGCGGTGGTTTTAGGCGCGCACTGTTTGAGCTTCGCAACGGGACGCGATCTGTGCGCCCCGTCAGGGCGAGTTGCACAGCCCCGCTTGTTTGCGACTATCGAGGGAACCCCATAGGGGCGGCAAACCGGGGGCGCCTTCTTTTTGGTTACTTTTTCTAGGCGACGCAAGAAAAAGCAACCGGCGGCGGGGCCGCACCCCGCTTAGTTGCCGGGAAGCCCCGGCTCCCTATCCTCTCGGGTGGTGGTTCGCATGCAGTTGTTTGAGGCGTTCGCGGGCGACGTGGGTATAGATTTGCGTGGTGGATATATCGGCATGCCCCAATAGCATCTGCACCACGCGCAGGTCCGCGCCGTGATTGAGCAAGTGCGTGGCGAAAGCGTGACGCAGGGTGTGCGGCGACAGCGGTTTGTTCAATCCGCCGTGACGCGCATGCTTCTTGATCAGATACCAGAACATCTGCCGGGTCATGCCCTCCCCGCGCGCAGTGACAAACAGGTCGTCGCTCACCTGCCCGCCCAGCAGCACGCCGCGCCCATCTGCCGAATAGCGTCGCAGCCAGTCCAGTGCTTCTTCGCCCAGCGGCACCAGCCGCTCCTTGTTACCCTTACCCATCACACGCACGACACCCTCATCCATGCTCACCTGGCCGATGCGCAAACTCACCAGTTCAGAAACACGTAAACCGGTTGCATACAGCACCTCGAACATGGTGCGATCTCGAAGACCCAATGGGCTCTGGCTATCAGGGGCTGCCAACAGCTGCTCGACATCCTGCTCGGTCAGCGTCTTTGGCAGGGTGCGCGGCAACTTCGGCGTGTCGATTTGCAGTGTGGGATCGGCGGCAATTTTTCCTTGCCGGAGCAGATAGCGGAACAGCCGCTTAAGGCTGGAAAGATTGCGCCCCGTGGAACTGGACTTTGCCTTTTGCACCACAAACAGATCGGCTAAATAGCCTTGTATGTCTGCATGCGTGGCCTGCAAAAGACTCTGCCCGCGCCGACTTTCCAGCCAGTCAGCAAACTTGTTCAAGTCCCGCCGATAGCTCTCCAGCGTATTGCGAGACAGGCCGTCTTCCAGCCAAAGTGAGTCACTGAATTCGTCGAGCAGTTCAGCATTATTCATATTCACGTATATCCAAAATACCGTTCAAGCCACAGAGATCACAGAGGACACAGAGAAGCATGAGGTTTTCTCACTCCTTATTCGCTCACCCAAAAGGTGATTTTAAAAACCGTTGTAACTGGATGATTTTACTCTGTGATCTCGGTGTCCTCTGTGGCCAAATGATTTTTCCAAGGCAAACGGATCTCATAACGCGCCTTCATGGCTCAGCAACCAGCGTTTGATGTCCAGTTGTGTATCTCCGCTGCTTTTCATGAAGCCCCCAAGTCCAGCTTTACCGACGACGCGATGGCACGGTATGACGATGGGAAGCGGATTTGCGCCGCAGGCCTGGCCGACCGCTTGCGCGCTGGAATGCAGTTCAATTGCCAACTCGCCATAGCTTCTTGTCTGTCCGCGCGGGATGTCCAACATGGCTTGCCAGACTCTTTGCTGATGGGATGTCGCCCCGTATCTAAGAGGAAGGGAAAATTGCGCATCCGGGTCTTCAAAGTAGCACTGCAACTGCTCGCATACGCGCTCGGCGAATGGGCTGATGGCGCGCTGCGGCTGTTCGGCCGCAGACAGAAAATCGATGCCAGTCAATACATCCTTATCGCAACGAATGCCGAGCAGCCCGAACGGTGCGGATAGTTTTGCCTGATAGTCCATGTTGCAATGATCCTGAAATACAACTGTCTACAGATTACGCAGATTCTCGCAGATTTTCAAACAGTTACTGGTAGCCAAACGCTCACTCGGCGGGTTAGCCTTATAGAGTCAACAGGTTTTTGTTTAATCTTGCGTAATCCATGTAATCTGCGGATTAAATCGGCTTTTCAGAAAGATAGCGCAAATAAAAAACGGGAGCCGAAGCTCCCGTTTTTTGGATCATGCAAACAACTTATGCAGCTGCTACATTTTTTACTTTGCGCGCTGGCAATTTTTCCTTGATACGTGCCGACTTACCTGAACGATCGCGCAAGTAGTACAGCTTGGCGCGACGAACAGCACCGCGACGCTTAACTTCGATTTCAGCGATCACTGGAGAGTAAGTCTGGAATGTACGCTCAACACCTTCACCGGCGGACATCTTACGCACGATAAAGCTGGAGTTCAAACCACGATTGCGCTTGGCAATCACAACACCTTCAAAAGCCTGAACGCGCTTGCGCTCACCTTCAACCACGTTCACGCTGACAACAATGGTGTCGCCTGGCGCGAAAGCAGGAATGACCTTGGCCAAACGGGCGATTTCTTCTTTTTCCAAAATTCCGATTAAATTCACTTTACTGCTCCTTAGTTATCGGGTCTTGTTCCTTCTGATAAGCATCCTGAAATGCCGCCAGAAGCCGAGACTCCTCTTTTGTCAAATCGCGACGGACCAATAAATCCGGCCTGCGCAACCACGTCCTGCCCAACGACTGCTGAAGCCGCCAGCGCTGAATATCGGCATGATTGCCAGACAACAACACCGGGGGCACGGCTTCACCATTAAACTGTTCCGGGCGGGTGTAGTGCGGGCAATCCAGCAAGCCCTGCACGAACGAATCCTGCTCGGCTGAATCGGCATCACCCAATACACCAGGCAGTTGCCGAACCAGACTATCCATCAACACCATCGCCGCCAACTCGCCACCGGACAACACATAGTCGCCGATGGAAATCTCTTCATCCACCATCTGGCGGATCAGGCGCTCATCGATTCCTTCATAACGCCCGGTCAGCAGGATCAGCCCTTCTTCCGGCTGAGACACCATTTCCTTGACAAGCGCATGGGTGAGCAATTTTCCTTGTGGCGACAAATACACCACGCGGCTCTTTGCCACACCGGCTGCCGACTGACGCTGCTTTGCAGCATTGATTGCAGCTGCCAGCGGCTCACCCAGCATCACCATGCCGGGACCACCGCCATAAGGGCGATCATCAACCGTGCGATGATTATCTGTGGTGAAATCGCGCGGGTTCCACGTCTTCAGAACATACTTACCCTGCTCTGCAGCGCGACGCGTGATGCCGCATTGCGTCAGCGCATCAAACATCTGCGGAAACAGCGTGATAACGTCAAATATCACAAATCCGCCGACCAATCCACATGAATAACTTTGGCCGCCAAATCCACTTGTCCGATGACGTTCTTCAGGAACGGGATCAGAACATCAGGCCCCGAACCTCTCACGATCAGTACGTCATTCGCGCCAGTTTCCAGCAATTCGGCCACCGTGCCCAACGTCTCACCTGCCCCATTTACCACGGACATCCCGATCAAATCAGCCCAGTAGTATTCGCCCTCGTCCTGCGCCGGCAAACTGCTGCGCGGCACCGCGATCAACAAGCCTTTCAGCTTCTCGGCAGCATTACGGTCCGGGCAATCGGGAAATTGTGCGGCCAGCGTCTTGTCGTGCGCTTCGCACTGAGCAACGGTCACTTCGCGCCACGGGCCATTCTCATGCCCCAGATACCAGGTCTTGTAACCCAGCAGACTATCGACGTATTCGCTGAACGGCTGGATTTTCACCCATCCGCGTATGCCGAATGCCGATGCCACGCGACCCATGATAACCATGGGTTCGGAGTCCTTATGCTGCAGCAACTGCCGCGCCGGCCCGCTTAACCAGCTTTGCAACTGCGTCGCTCAATTGCGCGCCCTTGCTTTGCCAAAACGCTACGCGTGCCAGATCCAGACGCAATGCTTCCTGTTTTTCATTGGCGATCGAATTGTAGAAACCTACGCGTTCGATGAAGCGGCCATCACGACGATTGCGCGAATCAGCTACGACCACATTGTAGAATGGACGATTCTTTGAACCGCCACGGGAAAGACGAATGATGACCATAAAAAACCTATCTAAATTATTAGTCTAAAAGACTGGGTGCAGGGTGTTACAGGAAAGCGACTCCCATAACGCCGGGGATTTACTATTCGCCAACAACAGGCTCGCCTGCACGAACCCTATCGCCACGAAAGGGCGCGCATTCTACGACAGAAGCCACATCGATAGCAAGTGCCTTGATAATAAAAGGCTTTAACCCACTGAAAACAGTCAGCCACATCAATTCTTGCCGGGAGCTTTGCTCATGCAATCATCGACAAGACTTGAACTGATGTTTTCAGCGTTTAACGGTGCAGCATTTGCTCCAGCACGAACTTGCTGCCCAGATACGCCAGCAGCAAGAATGAGAAGCCACTCAACGTCCAGCGCACGGCAATCTTGCCACGCCATCCATAGAAAAGATGCCCGTACAACAGTACCGCAAACACGCACCAGGATATAAAGCCGAACAGCACCTTATGATTGAACTGCCAGACCTTGCCAAAAATTTCTTCGGAAAACAACACACCTGAGATCAACGTCAGCGTCAGCAACACAAAACCGATACCTATCATACGGAACAGCAAACTTTCCATCGTCATCAGGGGAGGCAGATTGCGCAGCACGCGCGGCAAGGTAGCATGGCGCAGACGTTTTTCCACCAGGGAAATCAGCACCGCATGCAACACGGCGATGGTAAACAAACTGTAGGCCAGCATCGCGACGGCGATGTGCACTTTAAAAGCCAGCATATCCGTATGCGCCAACTGATGATCGGCAGGAAAAACACCCGGCAACAACAGCGTCACTGCCGCCAGCGGCAACACAAGCGCCTGCAAACCGCCTATCGGGTAGAAGAAGCGCGCCACCCAGTAAACTAGCAGGGTCAGCCAGGCAATCAGCGACAGCGCGTTGAACACGCCCAGATCAAAACCGCCGCCCGCAAAAATACCCTGCCAAAGCAGATAACCATGCATAGCGATTGGAATCAGCGACAAATGACCGACCGCGCCACGCCAGCGCGCATCGCAATCAACACATGCAGTCGCACGCCAGAAATAACCGGCAAGGAGCACGTAAGCGACAAAAGCAACAAATGAAAGGAGAAGATTAGGCATTTTTCTTCAGGATGTTTTAGACTCACGAATTCTACATGCTTTGCGAGTTGATGCCCACAGGGCATCATCCCTGCCTGAAGCGATTGCGAGTTGACGTCCACTGGACGTCATCCCTGCTTGAACCATTTGCGAGTTGATGCCCGCCGGGCGTCATCCCTGCTAGAATTCTTAACATTATCAGGCGTGGCTTTTGCCATGCCAGTTTGATTACCCACAAGGACAGACATGCTGGACAATTTGACGCAACGCCTCTCCGGTGTCATTAAAAATCTGCGCGGTCAGGCCAGACTTACCGAGAGCAATATTCAGGATGCGCTGCGCGAAGTGCGCATGGCGCTGCTCGAAGCCGACGTGGCGCTACCGGTCGTAAAAGAATTTGCCACCCAGGTTAAAGAAGCCGCCTTAGGCCAGGAAGTCATCGGCAACCTGAATCCGGGACAGGCCTTCATCGGCGTAGTGCATCGCGAACTCACCAAACTGATGGGCGAGCATAACGACGCGCTCAATCTCACCACCACCCCGCCTGCAGTAATTTTGATGGCCGGCCTGCAAGGTGCGGGTAAAACCACCACCTGCGGCAAACTATCCAAGCTGCTGCACGACCATCACAAGAAAAAAACACTGCTGGTCAGTTGCGACATCTACCGCCCGGCAGCGATTGAGCAATTGCGCACGCTGGCTGCGCAACTCAGCATCGACTTCTTCGCTTCCGACATCTCGCAGCGCCCGCAGGACATCGCACTGGCCGCGCTTGATTTTGCACGAAAACATCATCACGATGTGCTGATCGTCGATACCGCCGGTCGCCTGGCGATCGATGAGGCGATGATGAAGGAAATCCAGCAGCTGCATGCCTGCCTGAAACCGATCGAGACGCTGTTCGTGGTGGATGCGATGACCGGGCAAGACGCGGTGAATACGGCCAAAGCGTTCGGCGAAGCGCTGCCGCTGACCGGCATTATCCTCACCAAAATGGACGGTGACTCACGCGGCGGTGCTGCGCTTTCGGTGCGCCATATCACCGGAAAACCGATCAAATTCATCGGTGTCAGCGAAAAACCCAACGGTCTGGAAGCCTTTCACCCTGAGCGGATGGCCTCACGCATCCTGGGTATGGGCGATGTGCTGTCCTTGCTGGAAGAAGCGCAGCGCGGCGTGGATCATGGTGAAGCCGAAAAACTTGCCAAGAAGATGCAGACCGGCAAGGGTTTCGATCTGAATGATTTCAAGATGCAGATGGTACAGATGCGCAAGATGGGCGGTATGTCGGCGCTGATGGACAAATTGCCCGCTCAACTCTCCCAGGCAGCAGCCGATTCCAAGGTGGACGACAAGGCCATCAACCGGCTGGAAGGCATCATCAACTCGATGACGCCGCTTGAACGCAGCAAACCTGAGCTTATCAAAGCCTCGCGCAAAAAGCGTATTGCCGACGGTGCGGGCGTGAAGGTGATGCATGTCAACCAGTTGCTCAACCAGTTTGAGCAGACGCAAAAAATGATGAAAATGTTCACCAAGGGCGGCGGCATGGCCAAGATGATGCGCAGCATGGCAGGCAAAATCCCCGGGATGCGCTAAAGAACAATTAACAATTCATAATTTACAACTTTCAATTATCAATTATGCTGAAAGCCATTATTTTTGACGTAGACGGAACCCTTGCCGATACCGAAGACGGGCACCGCCTGTCCTTCAACAAAGCCTTTGCCGATTCTGGACTGGACTGGAACTGGGATGTAGCGTTGTATGACAAGCTGCTCAAGGTGACCGGCGGCAAAGAGCGCATCAAGTATTTCGTCAGCGATTTTCTGACCGGCTTTACCAAACCCGCCGATTTCGACGGATTCGTGAAAAATCTGCATGCAATCAAAACACAGCATTACACCACCATGATAAGCCAGGGAGGCGTTCCTTTGCGTCCCGGCATCAAGCAGCTGATTCTCAATGCGCATGCGGCTGGCATCACGCTTGCCATCGCCACCACCACCACGCCGGAGAATGTTTCCGCGTTGCTGGAAGTGGGGCTAGGCAAAAACTGGGCTGACTTGTTTGCCGCCAACGGTTGCGGCGATATCGTGCCGCACAAGAAACCCGCACCGGATATTTATTACTGGGCACTGGAAAAGCTGGGACTATCCGCCAGCGACTGCATCGCGCTGGAGGACTCCGAAAACGGCTTGCGCTCCAGCCTTTCGGCCGGAATTAAAACCTACGTCACTACCAACCATTACACGCGCAATCATGATTTTGCAGGCGCTGCGGCTGTGTTTGATGATCTGAGCGATCTTGCCAGCTTCTACCGGATCACTGGCCTTGCGCTGCCCAATTAACAACTACTTTCGCATTCGGTTTAGAATGCGCGCTGTGCATCTACTTTAAAACTTTAAGGAAACATCATGTACCAGATCGCCCCTAGCATTCTCTCTGCCAACTTCGCCAAACTGGGCGAGGAAGTTGATAACGTTCTGGCCGCAGGCGCGGACATCGTTCACTTTGACGTGATGGACAACCATTACGTGCCTAACCTGACTATCGGGCCTCTGGTCTGCGACGCACTGCGCGCCCACGGCGTGACCGCTCCGATCGACGTGCATCTGATGGTCAAGCCGGTGGATCGCATCATCCCCGACTTCGCCAAGGCAGGCGCGACTTTCATCACATTCCATCCTGAAGCCTCCGAGCACGTTGACCGTACCATCGGCCTGATCAAGGAATCGGGCTGCAAGGCTGGTCTGGTATTCAATCCCGCCACCCCGCTGGACATTCTGGAATACATGCTGCCCAAGCTGGACATGGTATTGCTGATGTCGGTGAACCCTGGCTTCGGCGGTCAGAAGTTCATTCCTTACGTACTGGACAAAGCACGCAAAGTTCGCCAAATGATCGATGCCGGCGGCTATAACTGCCTGCTGGAAATCGACGGCGGCGTAGGTCCTGCGAACATTCGTGAAGTAGCCGCTGCCGGTGTGGACACCTTCGTGGCAGGCTCGGCAATTTTCAACGCACGTAAAGCCACCGACAAGCATCAGTTCGACACTGTGATCGCAGCAATGCGCGCTGAACTGGCCAAGGTATAAAAATGTTCCGCCACGCCATCTTATGGCTGTTGATTGCGGTCGCAACCTCGGGTTGTGACCGCATCACGGGCGTGGCAGATCAAAAAACCTCCGATGCGGAATCGATAGGCTATGCCTGTCGCGTCTCGCTGAAAAAACCGGAAGACTGCATGAAGGAAAATGAGGCGCAGAGTACCACCGCTGTGCTGACTGGCTGGAAAGCGGCCGACAAGGACATACAGGATAAAAGGCTGGACCCCAGCATGGGTACTGATCCCGCTTACGCCGAGCACGTAAAACCCGCTTCGGCACCCGGCGCCACGGAAGTGGCGAAGCCCAAAGGTGAATCGGCGCCGGCAGCGGATCAAGCAATAACATCCGAAAAGAAACCCACCAAGTCGAACTAAGGAGAGCCTCATGCCAGATAACCTCAAGAGATACACCACACCGGTCAGCGTCAAAGCCATCGTCATCGATCTCGACGGCACGCTGTTAAACACAGCACCCGAACTCTCCGAAGCCGCCAACCGCATGTTGCGCGACATAGACTATGCACCCGTCTCGCAGGAACTGCTGGCGAGCTATATCGGCAACGGCATCAGCTGGCTGGTCAAGCGGGCATTGACCGGCGACATGCATGCCACACCGGACGCTGCCTTGTATGATCACGCCTTGCCGATTTTCGAGAAGCACTACACCGAACTGTTGCTGCAAAGCAAAGTTTTCGACGGTGTGATCGAAGGTCTGGAAGCCATGAAAACAGCGGGTTTCCGTCTGGGCTGCATCACCAACAAGGTTGAGCGTTACACCACGCCGCTTCTTAAAGGCATCGGTCTGGCAAAGTATTTCGAAATCGTACTCGCTGGCGATACCCTGCCGGAAAAGAAACCGCATCCGCTGCCTTTGCTGCACGCCGCAAAATTCTTTGGCGTGCCGATTGAACAACTGCTGCTGATCGGCGATTCGCTCAACGACACCATTGCCGCAAGAGCCGCTGAATGCCCGGTTTTCTGCGTGCCCTACGGTTACAACCACGGTGAACCCGTGGAAACGCTGGACCTGGACGCTGTGATCGAAAATCTGGCTGCCGCCCTGCCACTGATAAAACTGGCCTAAAAACAGGATGCAGGATTCAGAATTCAGGATTCAAGCGGGAGCTAGCGGATTGACTGATGGGGAACAAACCACGGTTTTTTCTGCCTCCTGCCCCCTGCATCCTGATTTCTGATCCGGAGGTTTTTCATGTTGCATCCCATTACCGAACAAGAATTCAACGCCCTGGCATTACAGGGCTATAACCGCATCCCGCTGGTCGCCGAGACTTTCGCCGATCTGGACACGCCGCTGTCGCTGTATCTGAAACTTGCCAACAAACCGTTTTCCTATCTGCTGGAATCGGTACAGGGCGGCGAGCGCTTCGGCCGTTATTCCTTCATCGGCCTGCCTGCCGACACCCGCATCACGGTGCGCGGCAAACAAGTCACGCTGACCACGGGCACCAGTGAAACCACGCAGCAAGTCGCTAATCCGCTGGATTTCATCGAGGAATACCAGAGGCGCTTCAAGGTTGCGCCCTTGTCCGGCCTGCCGCGCTACACCGGCGGACTTGCCGGATATTTTGGTTATGAAACAATACGTTACATAGAGCCTCGCCTGTCAAAGGTTCAGAAACCGGATGCCATAGGCACACCCGATATTTTGCTGATGCTCACCGAGCAGCTCGCGGTGGTGGACAATCTTTCCGGCAAGCTGACCTTCATCGTGTATGCAGACCCGTCGCAAGACGATGCGTATCCGCTGGCACGCGAACGGTTGCGCGAACTCGTCGGCATGCTGCGCCTGCCGGTAGACATCCCCTACTCGCCGCCCGCACAGCGCAATGAGGCAAAATCCGAATTCGGCGAAGCGGCGTTCAAGGCTGCGGTAGAAACCGCCAAGCAATACATTTTCGACGGCGACATCATGCAGGTAGTGCTGTCGCAACGCATGGCACAGCCCTTCCCCACCGACCCCTTGTCGCTGTACCGCGCGCTGCGCAGCATCAACCCGTCACCCTACATGTTCTATTACGACATGGGCGATCACCACGTGGTCGGCTCATCGCCGGAAATTTTGGCGCGTCTTGAGGGCGACATGGTCACGGTGCGCCCGATAGCCGGAACCCGTCCGCGCGGCAAAACCCCCGAGCTCGATGTGGAACTGGCGGAGGAATTGCTGGCAGACCCTAAAGAACTAGCCGAACACCTGATGCTGATCGATCTGGGACGCAACGACATCGGCCGCGTAGCGCAGAACGGCACGGTCAAGCTCACCGACAAGATGGTGATCGAACGCTACTCGCATGTGATGCACATCGTCTCCAACGTCGAAGCGAAACTAAAACACGGACTCTCCGCCATGGATGTACTCCGCGCGACCTTTCCGGCAGGAACGGTGTCGGGTGCGGCAAAGGTGCGCGCAATGGAAATCATCGACGAACTGGAACCCTCCAAGCGAGGCATCTACGCGGGGGCCGTCGGTTATCTGGGATTCAACGGCGACATGGATGTCGCCATCGCCCTGCGCACCGCCGTGGTGAAGGACCAGATACTGTATGTACAGGCGGGTGCCGGCATCGTCGCCGACTCAGTCCCGGACAGCGAATGGATAGAAACGCAGAACAAGGCTCGCGCCGTGCTGCGCGCTGCCGAAATGGCACTGGATGGACTGGACGCAGAAATGCATCGCTGATCACGTCAAGCGACCAACCTCGTTTTTTCACACGAAAGTCACAGACTGGTTATGATTGCACCCTGCACCAGCCACTTCGTCCTTTGAACACTTCAGGAGGTTAACTTCATGCTTGCCGTCGAAATCGAAGCGCCCATTATTGATCATAGACTCAACATTTTCAGTGATCTGCTTCCGGCTCAGTCGCGCTTGGCAAAGATTATCGTAATGTATAGCGAAGAACAGACAGAAGTGCCTGCGCAAGGTGTTCTGTCACGTCTGCGCGCCAACCCCGCCCAGATCAGGGGTGACGGCTTACCGATAAAACGAGATGAATTATATGACCGCGCCAGTCTTCGTTGATACCAATATCTGGTTCTACGCACTGAGCGCAGGCGACGAAACTAAGCGACTCGCGGCCAACTATTTGCTGGACTCGCTCGCTCGCCCAGTTGTAAACAGCCAGGTTATCCGCGAACTGTGCCTCAACTTGCTCAAAAAATCCTCTTATGATGAGCCTGCAATTCAGGAGTTAGTCATATCCATGCATAGTGACTGTCACGTTTCCCCCGAGAATGTCGCTGTTTTTCTGCGCGCATCGGAACTGCGCAGACAACATTCATTCAGCTACTGGGATAGTTTGATTGTTGGAGCAGCGCTGGAAGCTGGGTGTGAGATTCTTTACAGCGAAGATATGCAGCACGGTCAGTGTATCGAAGAGCAATTAAACATCGTCAATCCTTTATTAATAAATTCGGTCAATAAATAGTTTTTTGCACATATGTTACGTTTAACCGAAATAAAACTGCCGATCGGACACCCGGACGGTGAAATCAGGGCTGCAATCCTCAAACGACTGGCTATCGCAGAGAATGAACTGATCAGCTACGCCGTGTTCAAGCGCGGCGTGGATGCGCGCAAAGCGCACGCCATTCTGTTCACCTACACGTTACTGGCAGAAGTGCGCGATGAAGCCGCGATACTGGCGAAATTCGCAAACGATCCGCATGTCAAAATTGCGCCGGACACCCGCTACCACTTTGTCGCACAAGCACCTGCCGAGCTGCCCTCAAGACCGATCGTGATCGGCATGGGGCCAGCCGGTCTGTTTGCCGGCCTTTTGCTGGCACAAATGGGTTTCCGTCCGCTGATTCTGGAGCGCGGCAAGGCCGTCCGTGAGCGCACCAAGGATACGTTTGGGTTGTGGCGGCAGGGCGTGCTCAATCCTGAATCCAACGTGCAATTTGGCGAAGGGGGAGCCGGAACATTCTCAGACGGCAAGCTGTATAGTCAGATCAAGGATCCTCGCTATCTGGGCCGCAAGGTACTGGATGAATTCGTCAAGGCGGGCGCCCCTGAAGAAATCCTCTATGTGAGCCATCCACACATCGGCACCTTCCGTCTGGTCGGCATGGTGGAGAAAATGCGCGAAACGATACAGTCACTGGGCGGCGAGATCCGTTTCGAGAGCCGCGTGGATGACATCGAGATCGTCGATGGCCCTGATAACATCAAACAAGTGCAAGGCGTGGTGCTCGCCAGCGGCGAACGCATCAAAACCAATCACCTGGTGCTGGCCGTCGGCCACAGCGCGCGCGACACCTTCGAGATGATCATGAAGCGCGGCATCTACATCGAAGCCAAGCCGTTTTCCATCGGCTTTCGCATCGAACATCCGCAATCATTGATCGACCGGGCACGCTTCGGCAAGAACGCGGGCAACGAGTTGCTGGGTGCGGCTGATTACAAACTGGTGCATCACGCCAGCAACGGCCGCGCCGTATACAGTTTCTGCATGTGCCCCGGCGGCACGGTGGTTGCTGCGACATCCGAACCGGGACGCGTGGTCACCAACGGCATGAGCCAGTATTCGCGCAACGAGCGCAACGCCAATGCCGGCATCGTGGTTGGCATCACACCCGAACAGGATTATCCCGGCGATCCGCTGGCCGGCATGGAATTCCAGCGCCGCTGGGAATCACAAGCCTTTAAGCTGGGTGGAGGCACCTATCAGGCGCCCGGACAATTGGTCGGCGATTTCCTGGCGGGCAAAGCTTCGAGCCAATTTGGCGAAGTGCAGCCGTCTTACACGCCCGGCGTACACCTGACCGACCTGTCCACCGCGCTGCCCGATTACGCCATCGATGCGATACGTGAAGCCATCCCCGCTTTTGCCAAACAAATCAAAGGCTTCGATCTTTCCGACGCAGTGCTGACCGGTGTGGAGACACGTACCTCGTCGCCGGTACGCATCAAGCGCAATGCGGATGACTTGCAAAGCATCAACACCCGTGGCCTGTACCCGACCGGCGAAGGTGCCGGCTACGCGGGCGGCATTCTGTCTGCGGCGGTGGATGGTATCGAGGTTGCTGAAGCCGTGGCATTAAGCATGTTGTCAGCCACTACGCGCTAACGAGATCAATCCGTGAGCGAGTTGAGCGTCATCGAACTGACCTTGCCTCCTGATGATTTTCTGCACAACGAACCGGAGGGTGCTGCGTTTCACAAAGCGTTTCTGGCCTCCGGCATCCGTGGTTTTAAATGCGGCTATCTGGCAATTTCAAGGGGCGATTTGCGCATTGCCGTTGCACCCTTTTTCCTGAGCGCCTTCAGTCTCGGCACGCTGCTTCCCGATGGCCCGCTGAAAAAATCTCTCGCATGGATCAAATTAAGCTATGCCTGTGTTGGCCATCCCTCGACAGATTTTGGCATGATAGACGGGGAAATCTCTGCCGACATCCTTGCGCTGGTCAATGCAACGCTGGCAAAAAAAGCTCCGCTGATTGCCTACAAGGGCTTTGCCGGCAACCTGCCGTTACCCGGCTTCATCAAAGTGCGCGGCCTGCCCGTGTCGGTGCTGAATATCCGGGGCGATTACTACTCACAACTGGACGCCAGGCGGCGTAACGATTTCAGGCATAAGCTGCAAGCCGCCAGTGCACTGCGCATCGAAGAATATGGCACATTGCCGGAGCATTTGATAACGCCGGTCTATCAGCTTTATCTGAACACGCTGATGCACGCCACGGTACGCTTCGAGATTCTCACCCCAGAGTATTTCAGGCAAGCAGCCGGACTAGGACTCTTTCATCTGTATTTCGAAGGCGAGCGCCTGATCGGCTTTTTGCAGATAATAACGAATGGCAAAAAAGCGAACCTCAAGTACATGGGCATGGATCATGCGCACAACCGCCCCTATTTCCTGTATTTTGCAATGTGTTTGCGTGGCATAAAAGCCGGCATGACGGCTGGCTGCACGCGGATTGAACTGGGTGTGTCCTCCTATCAGGCCAAGCATCTGATTGGCGCTGATCTGATCGAGACCGCTGTTTACTACCGCCACAGCAATGCGCTGATTCACTGGCTGCTGGGCAAATGCAAGTTTTTGATCGAACCGAAAATGGATGAGTTGAGGTAAACTCTCCGCCCTTGAAAAGCGCCATTGCATCGGCACAATAACTTACAGAATCAACCTGACCGGAACCGCACATCATGCTTCTGATGATCGACAATTACGACTCCTTCACCTACAACCTGGTGCAGTATTTCGCTGAACTGGGTGCGGATGTGGAAGTACATCGCAACGACGAAATCACGGTCGAGCAAATCGGACTCATGAATCCGCAACATATCGTGGTGTCGCCCGGCCCCTGCACGCCTAACGAGGCAGGAATTTCTGTTGCGACTATCAAGCATTTTGCAGGAAAAATTCCCATTCTCGGTGTGTGTCTGGGTCATCAGAGCATCGGTCAGGCATTCGGCGGCAAGATCGTTCACGCCAAGCAGCTGATGCACGGCAAGACATCGATGATCCGTCACCACAACAACAGTGTGTTCACCGGCCTGCCCGACCCGTTCACCGCAACACGCTATCACTCGCTGGTGATCGAACGCGAGAGCCTGCCCGATTGTCTTGAGATCACCGCCTGGACCGATGACGGCGAGATCATGGGCGTACGCCACAAGACACTAGCCATCCACGGCGTGCAGTTCCATCCCGAGTCCATCCTCACCGAATACGGCCATGACATGCTGGCGAATTTCCTGCGCGGAGCAAAATGATGAATTACTCGAAAACATTAACCAGGCTGATTGAACTGCACGACCTGCCATTCGCCGAGATGCGCGAACTGATGGAGCTGATCATGGGAGGGCAACTCAGCCCGGCACAAATCGCTGCGACGCTGGTAGCCCTGCGCATGAAAGGCGAGACGGTCATCGAAATCGCTGCTGCTGCGGCCGTGATGCGCGAATTGTCCAATAAGGTCGTGGTTAAAAATACCGAGCATCTGATCGACACTTGCGGCACGGGTGGCGATGGTGCGCAAACCTTCAACATCTCTACTGCCAGTGCATTCGTCGCAGCAGCAGCGGGGGCACGCGTCGCCAAACACGGCGGCCGTTCGGTATCCTCGACCTGCGGCAGCGCGGATGTACTGGAAAAGCTCGGTGTAAATGTCAATCTGACGCCCGAGCAAGTCGCACAGTGCGTGGATGCTATCGGCATCGGCTTCATGTTCGCACCCAACCATCACAGCGCAATGAAACACGCAGCACCCGTGCGCCGCGAACTCGGCGTGCGCACCCTGTTCAATCTGCTGGGGCCGCTGACCAATCCGGCCGGCGCGCAAAATCAGGTGCTGGGTGTATTCCATGAATCGCTGACCAGTAAACTCGCACACGTGCTGGGCGAACTCGGCAGCCACCATGTACTGGTGGTTCACGGCCTGGATGGCATGGATGAAATATCAATAAATACAGACACTTGCATTGCAGAGCTAAATGACGGCAAAGTCAGCGTTTACACCGTACGTCCCGAGCAGTTCGGCCTGACCTGCGCGTCAAACGATTTGCTGCGTGTGTCGAACGCTGACGAAGCCTGCAATAAATTCCTGAGCGTATTGGACAACCAGCCCGGCGCACCCCGCGACATCGTGCAACTGAACGCAGGAGCGGCAATTTACGCAGCGGGTCTGAGCACATCACTAGCCGATGGCATATCCCGTGCCGCCAAAATCATTGCCAGTGGCGCGGCCAAACAAAAACTTGTGCAACTTATTGAATTCAGCGGACAATTCTCAAAAGCCGACTAATTCGACAACGGCTAGAACGGCTTTTACAAAACACTGTCCTTCATCGTTCTGTCCACTTTAATGTTGCACTGCTCCACTGATTGGATGGCGAACAAATGAACTTGGCAAAACACATCGAAGAAATTCGCCTCGGCATCAAAGCTGGACGCTTCGTAAATGAGGCATCTATCTCCCAGGGAATCGTACTTCGCATACTTCACGCACTTTCGTGGCCCGCTTATGATACACAGGTTGTATGCCCAGAATATTCGTTACAAGGGCGACGTGTTGACTATGCGCTTTGTCATCCACCCAGCAGGCCAATAGCCTTTGTAGAAGTTAAACAAATTGGGCAAAGCGAAGGTGCTGAAAGGCAATTATTCGAGTACGCGTTTCACATTGGCGTTCAACTAGCCATCCTCACGGATGGGCAAGAATGGAACTTCTTTCTTCCTGGAGAACAAGGGGACTACGGCGAACGCCGGGTGTACAAACTCGACATTGTCGAACGAGACATTTCCGAGTGTGTAGCCCGCTTGACCCGTTATCTGCAATACGATGCATGCATTTCTGGTGCCGCAATTGAAGCGGCACGCGAAGACTACCGCAATGTTTCACGGGACAGACAAATGAAAGCCACCCTACCTAAGGCATGGGCACGGCTATTGGAAGAAGAAGACGAACTTCTAATTGAACTTGTCGCCGACCGTGTCGAGAATCTTTGTGGCTATAAGCCAGCCCCTGACACCGTCGCCCGCTTCCTGAAGGAAAATGTTGCCCTCAAGTCCGCTCCTGCGGCAACGCTTCACGCATCCTTCCGTGCGCAACCATCTGCGCCCGTTGCCGTTCCTAATGCAGCACGCATCGACTCAAGTCAGAAGCCTTCCTCAGTAGGCTTCATACTTGACGGACAAAGTTTCGCAGCACGAAACGCGCTTGATGTGCTTAAAGGTGTTTTTGAAGCACTAGCCAAGCGCGATGCAGGAATCCTTGAACGCTTTGCAGCGCTGCCAAAACACGGGCGCACTCGCCGCTATCTCGCAAGGAATTCAAACGATCTTTACCCTGACCGCCCAGACTTGGTACGCGATCATTCTATGCAGTTGACATCGGGCTGGTGGCTCAGTACCAATCATAGCCGCGCAACCATTGAACGAATTATTGAAATGGCTTGCGATGTCGCTCACTTGAAGTACGGAAAAGACCTACAAGCTAATCTCGGCGAATGAAAAAGCACGCCACACGGGTGCTGATCTAACAATCAAACATTACTGAGCCGGATGTTACGAGGGAAATATGAGCGATATGCCATCACCAACAGCCCCGCCATTACAAACACTCTTGGGCAATCTGGGTGAGCTGATACGCGATGCGCGTAAGCAGGCACTGCGTGCCGTCGACATAATTCAGGTGCAGACCTGCTGGCAAATCGGTCGTCATATCGTTGAGTTTGAGCAGGGCGGCGAGGCGCGTGCCGCTTATGGAAAGCATCTGTTGCCCGAATTGGCTAAGTCACTAACCAAGGAATTCGGCAAGGGCTTTGATGAGCGTAATTTGCGCCATATGCGAGGGTTCTACTTGTACTTTCCAATTTGGGACGCAGTGCGTACCGAATTAAGTTGGACACATTATCGCACCTTGCTGCGCATAGAAAATGAGGCCGCACGGCGCTGGTATATGAATGAAACGGCCACGCAAAACTGGACGACACGGGCGCTGGAACGGCAAATCGGCACGCTGTATTACGAGCGCCTGCTGTCCAGCCAGGATCGCGCGGCAGTCGAAAATGAAGCCTCGGTGAACATTCAAGCTATCGCCAGCAACCCGCGCGAATTCGTGCGCGATCCGGTCTTGCTGGAATTCCTCGGCCTGCCCAACGCGGGCTCGGTGCTGGAAAGCGAACTGGAGCAGGCACTGATGAATCAGTTGCAGGGCTTTCTGCTGGAGTTGGGCAAAGGTTTTGCCTTTGTCGCCCGCCAGCAGCGTATCAGCACCGAGAGTCGTGACTTCTACATTGACCTAGTGTTTTACAACTATCTGCTCAAATGCTTCGTCATTTTCGATCTCAAACGCGGCGAGTTGACCCATCAGGATATTGGCCAGATGGATATGTACGTGCGCATGTACGACGATCTCAAGCGCGCACCGGACGACAATCCGACGGTCGGGATTATCCTTTGTGCGCAAAAAGATGCCTCCGTGGTGCGCTATTCGGTACTGCACGGCAACGAGCAATTATTTGCCAGCAAATACAAACTACTACTCCCCAGCGAAGAGGAATTGCGCGCCGAATTGGAGCGCGAGCAAGCACGACTGGAATCATTCAGAGGCGCATAGTCGCCGAATTTGCGCGACATCGGCTCTGCGGCACTTGAAATATTGTAAATCTGCTCCATCTCCCCGCCACTCTTTCAAAACGTGATAAAGGACAGATATGACTGCAAGCACTAATCGTGAAACGATGGGATTTCAGACAGAAGTAAAACAGCTTCTGCAATTGATGATCCACTCCTTGTATTCTAACCGCGAGATTTTCCTGCGCGAACTGGTTTCCAATGCTTCGGACGCCTGCGACAAACTGCGTTTCGAAGCCTTGCACAATGACTCGATGTTTGAGAATGATTCTGAGCTGAAAATCAGCATAAGCTACGACAAGGAAGCGCGCACGCTGACCATTAGCGACAACGGCATCGGCATGAACCGCGACGAGGTCATCAACAATCTGGGCACCATCGCAAAATCCGGCACGCGCGAGTTCTTCTCAAAACTTTCCGGCGACCAGCAAAAAGATGCAGGGCTGATCGGTCAGTTCGGCGTCGGCTTCTATTCCGCCTTTATCGTCGCTGACAAGGTAGTGGTCACAACCCGTCGTGCCGGTGAAAATATCGATCAGGGCGTTTCCTGGGAGTCGGATGGCGGCGGCGAGTTCTCCATCGAAATGTGTGACAAAGCACAGCGCGGCACCAGCATCACGTTGCATCTGCGCGAAGATCAGGACGATCTGCTCTCCGGCCACAAGCTTCGCTCCATCATCCGCAAATATTCCGATCACATCATCCAGCCTATCGTGATGAAAAAAGAGGAGTGGAAGGACGGCAATCAGATCACAACCGATGAAGACGAGACAGTAAATCAGGCATCGGCTCTGTGGGCGCGTTCCAAGAATGAAATTTCCGAAGACGAATACAAGGCGTTCTACAAGCATGTCGGCCACGACTATGAAGATCCGCTGGCCTGGACGCATGCCCGCGTCGAAGGCCGTCAGGAATACACCCAGCTGCTCTACGTCCCTGCCCGCGCACCGTTTGACTTGTGGGATCACAACGCCCAGCACGGCATCAAGCTGTACGTGAAGCGCGTATTTATCATGGACGATGCGGAACAGTTGCTGCCGTCCTATCTGCGCTTCGTACGCGGCATCGTCGACTCCAACAATCTGCCGTTGAACGTGTCGCGCGAAATCCTTCAGGAATCCAAAGACATCAAGGCAATCCGCGAAGGTTGCACCAAGAAGGTGATCGGCCTGCTGGAAGATCTGGCGGCCAATGATGCGGAAAAATTCACCACCTTCTGGGGGGAATTCGGCCAAGTCATCAAGGAAGGCGTGGGACAGGATTTCGCCAACAAGGAAAAAATCGCAGGATTGCTGCGCTTCGCCTCGACCCATACCGACACTGCTGACGAAACCGTATCGCTGGCTGACTACATCGGCCGGATGAAAGAAGGCCAGGACAAGATTTACTACATCACGGCCGACTCCTTCAACGCAGCGAAAAACAGCCCGCATCTGGAAGTGTTCCGCAAGAAGGGCATCGAAGTGTTGCTGCTCTCTGCCCGCGTGGACGAGTGGGTGGTGGGTTCTCTGACCGAATTCAAGGAAAAGTCCTTGGTGTCGGTTGCCAAGGGCGGACTGGATCTGGGCGCGCTCGAAGATGAAGCCGAGAAACAGGATCAGGAAAAACAGGCAACCGAGCACAAGGATCTGACCGGCAAGATCGAAACCAGCCTGGCAGGACGCGTCAAGGAAGTTCGCGTCACGCATCGCCTGACTGACTCCCCGGCCTGTCTGGTAGCGGACGAAGATGACATGAGCGGCAACATGGCGCGCATGCTCAAAGCGGTCGGCCAGAAGATCCCGGAATCGCAGCCGATCCTGGAAATCAATCCTCAGCATCCGGTCGTAATCCGTCTGAAGGCTGAAACCCAGCATTTCGATGACTGGGCTGCGGTCTTGTTCGACCAGGCCTTGCTGGCTGAAGGTGGACAACTCGACGACCCGGCCGGCTTCGTCAAGCGCATCAATCATCTGATGCTGGAAATGCACGCAAGTTAATACTAACAACCGCTCTCACGCGGAGACGCGGAGAAACAAACACAGAAAAAACAAAACAGAGTAAAAAACCAATTTTTATTTAGTTGGAAAGAAAACTATCAAATATTTTACGTGTTGGTTTTAGTTCTGAAATTTGGGTTTCTCCGCGTTCTCCGCGCCTCCGCGTGAGGAGGTTTTTCTCAGATCAATTATCAACAGGGCCGGAGCAATCCGGCCTTGTCGCATCTAGCGTTTCATTTCTGCCCCATCATCTCTAAAAGGCAATCAGCCACCGTCGGGTATTTCAACCTTACCTTCAGCTCACGCTTGATGCGGCTATTGGTAAGCCTGCGCGATTCATTCATGAACGAGTACATCATCGGCGACACGGCACGCTGCACCTCGACACGGGGCAAACGCGGCGGGTGCGGCAAGCCATAGCCATCGGCCACTGCGTCAAAATATTCACCCATTTTCATTTGGCTGTCATCGCTGGCGTGATAAACGCGGCACGGTTTGCCGCGCTGCATTGCCGCAACGCTGATGCGCGCCAGATCATCGGCGTGGATGTGATTGGTATAACCATCCTCAGCATCCACGATGCACGGCTGCTGCAAACGGCTAACTGGCAATCGCTCTGCGGCGTAGATGCCCGGCACACGCAAGATAGTGGCGTTCACCTGATTGCGTATCGCCCACTCGCGGATTTGCCGCTCTGCATCCACCCTGAGCTTGCTACGCGCAGACCCCGGATTAACCGGCCTGGTTTCGCTCACCCTGTCCCCGCCGCAATCGCCATACACACCGCTGGTGCTGATATAGACAAGACGGACAGGCTTCGCCCTGCTTCGACGCAGCTCATAACCAGCGACTTGGCTATCGTTTTTTGATAGCTTAGTCGAATGGCTAGTAGTTTTATCAGGACCGGCTTGCGACAAAACGCTGAGCAGATTGCGCGTGCGAATGTCAACTCGCCCCCCTTTCCCGAAGGGAGGGAGGGAGGGATCGGAAACAGGCGGAGCGAAGTGCAACACCGCATCAGCCAGCCCTTTGATGCGCGCCAGACTGGCTCTATCATCCAGATCGCCGATAAGCGGCACGACGCCCAGACGGCGCAGTCCGGCGCAGTAAGCAGGATTACGCACCAGCGCATACACGCGATAGTGTTTCGTGAGCAAAGGGATGGTGCGCAGCGCCACATCACCACATCCGACAATCAGTATTCGTTTCATAGCTAATTATGCGTTAAAATTCGCCCTTTCGCGTAACAGCTCCATACACCAGCACAGATCATGACCTTTCAAACCACGATACAGCCCAGCGGCCATCAATTCCCCATCGAAAATCACGAAACCCTGCTCGAAGCCGCGCTAAAACATGGCTATGTTCTGCCCTACAGCTGCCGCGACGGTGTGTGCGGCGTATGCAAGGGCAAAGTATTGCAAGGTCAGGTTGATCATGGCAAAAGCGGCGCATTGACGGACGCCGAAAAAGACAACGGCATGGCTTTGTTCTGCTGCGCAAAGCCGCAATCCGATCTGGTGATTGAATGCCATGAGGTCAATGCGGTCAAGGATATTCAGGTGAAGACCATGCCTTGCCGCGTGCACAGCATGGAAAAGCTGGCCGACGATGTAATGGTGCTGAAGCTCAAGCTGCCCGCCAATGAACGCCTGCAATTTCTGTCAGGCCAGTATATCGACATCCTGCTCAAGGATCAGAAACCGCGCAGCTTTTCGCTGGCCAATGCACCGCACAGCGATGACTTTCTGGAATTGCATATCCGCAACATCGCAGGCGGCGCATTCACCCATCACGTATTTAACGAGATGAAGGAGCGCGACATTCTGCGCTTCAAGGGGCCGCTCGGCACCTTCTTCCTGCGCGAAGACTCCGACAAGCCTATCATTTTCGTAGCCTCCGGCACCGGCTTTGCGCCGATCAAGGCCATCATCGAACACGCACTGTACATTGGCATCAAACGCCCTATGCACTTCTACTGGGGCGCACGCAAGTTGTCCGACCTG
Source organism: Gallionella sp. (assembly GCA_041671725.1). Classification (GTDB taxonomy): domain Bacteria; phylum Pseudomonadota; class Gammaproteobacteria; order Burkholderiales; family Gallionellaceae; genus Gallionella. The sequence goes on from JBAZAY010000002.1 coordinate 34,516, forward strand.
TACATGCTGGAGATGGCCAAGCAGTGGGAGTCGCTGGGAATTAAATTCACCTCGGTACTGTCCGACGCGCTGCCGGAAGACAACTGGCAAGGCCGCACTGGCTTCGTGCATTGTGCCGTGCTGGATGACTACAGCGACCTGTCCGCATACGAAGTCTACGCCTGCGGCGCACCTGTCGTCGTCGAAGCCGCTCACACCGACTTCACCACCACGCGCGGCCTGCCGAATGAGTCGTTCTATTCGGACGCATTCACCTTCGCACCCAAGACCCCGGCAGCTTGATTTCTGCCGGTGGCAGACCGGCTGCTGGTTACCTTCTTTTGCGTCGCCGAAAGAAGGTAACCTAAGAAAAGGCGACCCCGGTTTGCCGCGCCTTCGGCGTTCCCTCGATAGCCATAAACAAGCGGGGCTGCGCAACTCGCCCTGACGGGGCGTACAGATCGCGCCCCGTTGCGGAGCTCAAACAGTGCTCGCCCAACCCCACCGCTTGTTTATGGCTATCTTCGGCGGCGCACAGGGGATGGGGGCGAAACTCACAGCACACAGGCTACAAATATAGACCTCACGCGCGCAATCCTTCTCGGCCCCATTCACTTTCGCTCCCAAGATCCCGGCCTAGTCAAAACAAGGCGGCAGTTGCCGCCTTGTCCAATGGACAATTAGTCTGAGCCAAGTCTCGACTTGACAATACCCTTATTGGGTTCTAACATGCCCGCTATGGGTATTTATGCAGACGCATTGTTTACGAAGACACAACAGCGGGTGCTGGCGGTGTTATTTGGTCAGCCACACCGTTCGTTCTACGCAAATGAAATCATTGCATTGGCGACGTCGGGTTCAGGTGCTGTGCAGCGTGAGTTGGCACGACTGGAAGCCGCAGCCCTGGTGACAGTGCGGCGAGTAGGCAATCAGAAACATTACCAGGCTAATCACGACGCGCCGATTTATTCAGAGTTGCGTGGCATCGTCCTGAAAACGTTCGGTGTAGTCGATACATTGCGCACCTCACTTCAACCGCTGTGGTCACAAATTGAACTGGCATTTATCTACGGCTCGCTGGCTAAGGGCACTGAGCATGCCGGCAGTGATATTGACTTGCTGGTGGTCGGTGCGCTGCCGTCAAACGCGCAATTACTGGAAGCACTGTTGCCAACCCATACGCAGCTGGGTCGCGTGGTGAACCCGACGCTGTATACGCCAGACGAGTTTGCGCAACGTGTACGCGATGGCAAGTCATTTATCATGCGCGTGCTGGAACAACCTAAAATTTTTGTAAAAGGATCAGAGCATGATATTACAAAATTCAGTTCCGCTAGCGAATCTGGCGCGCATCGGCAAGCTCAAAACTGAACCACCTGATGCACGTGAGAGAGCGGGCTTGTTGCACTCCGCTACCGTTCGCTTACAGGATGCCAGACAAACCATCCTCTCATTGGAAAGCCGCTTTGACCTTGCCTACAACGCCGCACATGCAGCTGCATTGTCTGCACTGCGTTGGCATGGTTATCGCAGCGAAAATCGCTATATGGTATTTCAATGCCTGGAACATACGCTCGGATTCACCCCGGAACAGTGGCTCTTGCTCAATCAGGCGCACAACAAACGCAATCTGGCCGAATACGAAGGAGAGCTCGATGTCACAGCAGGCTTTGTCGATGAACTGATTGAGCATGTCGCCTATCTGATCGCGGCCTCTCAATCACTTGAAGTTATATCATGATGGCACTACAAAGACCAGTTTGCACCCGACACCGTGTGCGGCGCCGGCGATGATCTTCTGGAACAGTTCTTCGCTGATACCGCCCGAACGGCAAACCGGGGTCGCCTTTTCTTTGGTTACTTTCTGTTGGCGACGCAAAAGAAAGTAACCAGCAGCCGGTCGCGCCAAGACCGCCTGCAAGGGCGAGCGTCTGGCGGCGTACCCTTTACGAGCACTGCCACCGGCTGAAAGAAGCGGCGGGGTCGCACCCCGCCTAGCCGTCAGGCTATCCTGCCACTCTCAGCACCAGGCCCTTCAGATATGCGCCTTCTGGGAAGCTCAACAACACCGGATGATCGGCGCTGGCGTGCAGGTGATGGACGATCTGCGCATCGACACCGGCATCGAGTGCCGCACCGGCGATGATTTTCTGGAACAGTTCTTCGTTGATACCGCCCGAGCAGGAATAGGTGAACAGCAAACCACCCGGACGCAGCAGCTTGAAGCCTAACAGGTTGATGTCCTTATAGCCGCGCGCAGCTTTTTCGGCAAAGGCGGCAGTAGGTGCGAACTTAGGCGGATCGAGGATAATCATGTCGAAAGTTTTGCCCTGATCGCGCAGTTTGCGCAGCGCCTGGAACACATCGGCCTCCTGCCATTCGGCACGCGACTCATCCAGTCCGTTGCGGGTCAGGTTTTGTGCGGCGATGTGCAGCGCCTCGGCGGACGCATCCATCGACAGCACAGACTTTGCACCACCGCGCAACGCATACAGCGAAAATCCGCCGGTGTAGCAGAAACAGTTGAGCACGTCTTTGTCACGCGCCAGCGTTTCAGTCAGCGCGCGGTTGTCACGCTGGTCAAGATAGAAACCGGTCTTTTGCCCTTCGGCCACATCCACGCCGAAACGCAGACCGTGCTCGATAACTTCCACAGTCTCCGGCAAGCTGCCGCGCAGCACGCCGTTGCGCAGCTCCAGCCCTTCCAGCGTGCGCGAGTCGGAATCGGAGCGTTCGTAGATGCACGCAGGCTTGCAAATATCCTGCAAGATGTCCGCAATCGCGTCCCGCCAGTGTTCGGCACCCGCACTGCCGATCTGCATCACCAGCACGTCGCCGTACTGATCCACGATCAGCCCCGGCAGCCCGTCCGATTCGGCATGGATCAGGCGCATGCCGCTACTGTCCTTCGCCAGATTGAGTCCTGTTCGTCCGGCTATCGCCGTAACAATTTTACGGCGGAAAAAGGCGGCGTCAATCGATTCATCCTGATTCCACGACCAGACCCGCGCAGTGATTTGCGAACCGGCGTTGTAGGCGGCCCAGGCAAGAAATTTCCCGGCAGAGTCCAAAACCGGCAAGGTATCGCCGCTGGCAGGCGCGCCGTCGATGCGCTCAACTGCACCGGAAAACACCCAGGGGTGGCGACGCTGCAATGATTTCTCACGCCCCTCGCGGAGCAGGATAGCCGGTTGCGCGCCTGCATTCCCTGCAACAGGTGCACTGCGCGGCTGACTGACATTCGCCTCGGACGGACGCGCCTCGCGTTGTGTGCGTTTGCGAAAATCGCGATTGCCCTGGGAAGCACGGTGCGGGGTTGAAGGCCTTTTGTTAGCGCTTGATTTATTTGGCTTTTTATCGGTCATAGTTTTCTCTTGGCGCGCGGATGCGCGGCGTCGTAAATTTTGCTCAAGTATTGGAAATCGAGGTGAGTATAAACCTGTGTGGTGGAGATACTGGCGTGGCCCAACATTTCCTGCACAGCGCGTAGATCGCCGGATGACTGCAGCACATGGGTGGCAAACGAATGGCGCAACACATGCGGATGGACATTGCTGGTGACGCCCTGTCTGATGCCCCATTGCTTCATGCGCAACTGCACCACGCGCGGCGAGATGCGCCCGCCACGGGCGCCTACGAACAGTGCGGTCTCGCCGGCATTAGCCAATTGCGAACGAACAGTCAGCCATTCATTTAACGCACTAATGGCAAAGCTGCCGAGCGGCACGATGCGCGTCTTGTTGCCCTTGCCGGTCACGCGCACTTCGCCCGTCGTCAGTTCGAGTTGTTCCGGCTCAAGATCGACCAGTTCGGCCAGTCGCAGACCTGAAGAATAAAACAGCTCAAACATCGCCTTGTCGCGTATCGCGTCCGGCGAATCGCCCGGCAGATCAACCATGCGTGTCGACTGGTCGGGCGACAACACGTGCGGCAATGCCTTGGCCGACTTGGGGGAGCGCAAGCCAATACAGGGATTATCGGTAAAGCCGTGATCGCGCAGCAGATAATTATAAAAGCCGCGCCAGGCCGACAATAACCGGGCGAGCGAACGCCCGCCCAACCCTGTGCTGTGCAGTTGCGCGATATAACGACGGATATGGTGAACCTTCAGATCGATCAATGATGCGCCTGCGCTCAGCTCGAACAGATGTTGCAGATCGCGCGCATAACTCTCGGCAGTCAGCTTCGAGTAACGCTTCTCGTTGAGCAGCCACGCCAGATAGCCGTTAAGGTAGTGCTGATTGGGCATGGTTGATCCTGAAAAGCATTTTTACGCAGATTAATCGAGATTAAAACAAAAAACAGCGGTATTCAGACAATCGATGAGCTGGTGTTCTACACCATCAGAAACCGCCTTTAAATCTGTGTGAATCCGTGTAATCTGCGGATTAAAAGCTGTTTATTAGGTTAATGTTCGAGGTACGGATGCAGCGCGCTGCCTGCTGCCTCGGCGATGCGTTGCAAAAATACCGTGCCCATTTCCGGGTAGAAGCGTTGCTTGTCTTCTGATGCCAGCACCAGCAGGCCGATGGACACGCTACCGGCATGCAACGGCAGATAGGCGAAAGAGTGCAGCAGCGAAGCGCTTTCGCCGAACCAGCTGGCGGTGTCGTGTGCCGCCTGATGCAGGCAGACCGGTTTTGCCTGATCATCGGTAAACACCAACACTTCCATGCTGGGCGGCATTGTCTGCCAGAGATGCATCGCCACGTGCGGCACAGAAAAAATCTCGCGCAACAAGTGTGGAATCATCTCCTGTAAGGTTTCCAAATCGCGGGCGGCAAACAGCGAAGTGGTAAATTCGTGCACCTTGTTTTGCAGCGCATCGTTCTCCTTGGCAAATTCGAGCATTTCATGCAGCTGCTTTTCCAGCACCTTGTTCTTCTCGCGCAAGGCAAACAGCTGCCGCTCGCTCAGGGAAATCGTGCGTCCGCCGTGCGGGTGAGGCAAGGTGATCTGTGCCAGCGTTTCGACATGCTCCTCGAAGAATTCCGGTGTGTTCAGCAAATAGTGTGCAACGTCTTCTGAGTTCATGGTCATACCTTATAAATTAATTTCGCCGGAGAATACGCTGATCGCAGGCCCCGTCATCAATACCGGCGTGTCTTCACCACCCCAGGCAATACTCAGGGTTCCGCCGTGCGTGGCAACACTCACCGGGCTATCGAGCAAGCCGCGCCGGATACCTGCCACCACCGCAGCGCAGGCGCCGGTTCCGCAGGAGAGCGTTTCGCCCGTACCGCGCTCATACACGCGCAGTCGCACATGCTGCCTGTCCATAACCTGCATGAAGCCGACGTTAACGCGTTTGGGGAAGCTTGGATGATGTTCGATCAGCGGCCCCAGTTTTTCAACTGCCGCCGTTTCAACATCCTCGACAATTTGCACCGCATGGGGATTCCCCATGGATACAACACTGATCATCAGCGTTTCACCGGCAACGATCAGCGGTTGAACCACTTCAACCGCACCACCTGAAAATGGAATTCGTTCCGCCTTAAAAACGGGGGCGCCCATATTGACTACCACACGCCCGTCTTCTTCCAGACGCGGCCTGATTAAACCATTGTGCGTTTCGACCACGATTTCAGGCTTGCTGGTCAACTTTTGCTCATGCACAAAACGCACAAAACAGCGCGCGCCATTGCCACACTGCTCCACTTCGCCGCCATCCGCATTAAAGATACGGTAGCGAAAATCAGCACTTGAATCATGCGCCTTTTCGACCAGCAATATCTGATCGCAGCCCACGCCGAAATGCCGGTCTGCCAGCAGGCGCAACTGTTCCGTGCTTAACGATATGTGCTGGCGTATGCCATCCAGCACCACAAAATCATTGCCAGCGCCGTGCATCTTGGTAAATTTCAATAACATTCTGTAAGCCCCTAATTTATCTTCAAAATCCAGTTCAATCTGCAGATTACGCAGATTTCTGCAGATTTATAAAGCTTTCAAATGGCACTATCTTTATCCAATGGATTGACAGGTTATCGTAACAACCCTTTGCTATTGTCCACTAAACAATATACCAGCGAAAACCCATTGTTTAATCTTGTTTAATCCGTTTAATCTGCGGACATATTTCAGGTTTATTGCGTAATTCTTCATGCCTGAAACAATCCGTGGTGTGGTCATTGACCATGCCGGTCGCCTGCATCAGCGCGTAGCAAACAGTCGGCCCGACAAACTTGAAACCACGGCGCTTGAGTTCGCTGCTCATCGCATCCGATTCCGGCGTGCTGGCAGGCACGTCAGCCAAGCTGCGCCATGCATTTTGACGAGGTTTTCCGCCAACGAACTGCCAGAGGAACTTGGCGAAACTGCCAAATTCATCCTGCACGCGAAGAAACTGCTGCGCATTGCTGACAGCCGATTGCACCTTGAGTCGGTTGCGCACGATACCCGGATTGAACAGCAACGATGCTATTTTATCAGTGTCATAAGCCGCAATGCGTGCGGCATCGAAATTATCGAAGGCGGCGCGATAATTTTCGCGTTTACGCAAGATGGTAATCCAGCTCAAACCGGCTTGTGCCCCTTCCAGAATCAGGAATTCAAACAAAGACTGATCGTTGTGGATCGGCACACCCCATTCGGTATCGTGATAATGCCGGTACAAGGCATCGTTGCCCGCCCAGGCACAACGGATCTGATTCATGTCGTGCGCTCGCACAATTGCATGCAGTCGCGCCACATGCAGCGATTCATAATTACGGTGATGCCAGCATCCTTTGCCCGCTGCGCCGCTGCCTGATGAACAACGCCGTCCTGCAGCCAGAGCCGTTTAATGCCTGATTTAATGCAGGAATCCACAATGGCGGGAACATGCTCTGCGGCGCGGAACACTTCCACGATGTCGGGAACCTCGGGCAGGCTTTCCAGATCCGGCCAGGCGCGCTCACCCAACACCTCAGTCACCATCGGGCGCACAGGAATGATGCGATAACCCAAACTTTGCAAACCCCGCGCCACCCGATTACTGGGACGCGAGTCATCAGGTGAAAGGCCAACAACCGCGACTGTGTGTATTTGTTGCAGCAACTGACGGATTGTTTCAGTATCTGGATTGATAAACATCGCGTGGCAAACAGGATATTCTAAAGGTGCGAAGATAGCACTTTTCGCGTGCTTTCCGTCATGATCAGAGGGTCCTCATGGACGAAAACTCCAAAAACGGCTATGCTGCGCACGCATTTGAAATACGTCTGGCACTTTCTTTGCTTTAGTCAGCTGTAATTTCAAAGTTTTCTCCGTAATTTTCACCATACGCGCTCGTAGCTCAGCTGGATAGAGTATTGGTTTCCGAAGCCAAGGGTCGTGGGTTCGACTCCCGCCGAGCGCACCAAATCATACAAAAGCCTTATTTCTCAAGAGAAGTAAGGCTTTTTATTTACTGTCCGAGAAAATAAACTTGGGCACCCAAATCAAAAATTGAAGGGCTGCGGGAATGTACGACATCGCGTATGTAGCCTGAGCTTCGGCTGCGGATGCCAAACCTGCTTTGCAACTTAACGCTGTTGCGCCATCATAATTTCCGGCAGGTTGATTTCTATCCAATCGGCCAGCGCTTCAACCTGCTTGCCAATCCCCTCGCCCAGCGGCGTCAGCGAATACTCCACATGCGGTGGCACTACCGGGTGAGATACCCGGTTGATAAAACCGTCCCGCTCCAGCTGCTGTAGCGTTTGCGCCAGCATCTTTTCGCTTACTTCGCCTATCTTGCGGCGTAAATCGCTAAAGCGATGCGTGCCCTCCATCAAGGCGACCAGCACCAGCACCCCCCAGCGGCTGGTGACGTGCTTGAGGATTTCGCGCGAAGGACATTCGACAGCAAAGATTTCCCCGCGTCGCATTTTGTCAGACAGTGTTCGAATATCGGCTTGCGGCATGACACTTACCTTTTTGTACGTACTTACGAAAAGTTATTGTAACGGATATTCTTCGCTCCCCAAACTTGATTAACAGAAAGGAAACACCATGATCGTCGTTACCGGAGCTACCGGACAACTGGGCCGCCTCGTCATTGCATCGCTGCTGAAAAAGACGGCTGCTACCAAAATCGTTGCTGCCGTGCGCAACGTGGAAAAGGCCCAAGACATCGAAGCATTGGGTGTGCTGGTGCGACAGGCCGATTACAACCAGCCCGCAAGCTGGGATGCTGCTTTGAAAGGCGCTGACAAAGTTTTACTGGTCTCCTCCAGCGAGATCGGACAACGTGCGCAACAACACCGCAGTGTGATCGATGCCGCAAAGCGTGCAGGCGTGAAGCTGCTGGCCTATACCAGTGTGCTGCATGCAGATACTTCCGTGCTCGGCCTCGCGGGCGAGCATAAAGAAACCGAAGCGTACATCCGCGCTTCCGGTGTGCCATTCGTATTGTTGCGTAACGGCTGGTATACCGAGAACTATGCCGCAGGCATCCCCGCTGCCTTGTCGCTGAGCTCGGTGTACGGCTGCGCGGGCGACGGCCGCATTTCCTCCGCCGCGCGTGCCGACTATGCCGAGGCAGCAGCAGTGGTGCTGACCACCGACAATCAGGCGGGCAAGACCTACGAACTGGCAGGAGATGCCGCCTACACTTTGGGCGAATTCGCAGCTGAACTCTCGCGCCAGAACAGCAAGACCATCAGTTACGTCAACCTTCAGGAAGTGGAATACAAAAAAGCGCTGCTCAGCGCGGGACTGCCGGAACTCCTGGCCGAACTGCTGGCAAACTCCGACACCGGCGTGTCCAGGGGCGCGCTGTTCGATGAGGGACACCAACTGAGCAAGCTCATCGGCAGACAGACAACACCGCTGGCGACGGTAGTTGCGGCTGCGCTGTAGCAGGAACGGAATCGCGGACTGGCTGCCGTTTACTCGAACGACAGCCAGCTTTCCGTCGTTATTGGTTGTATGAGAATCGTCATGCAGACAAGCTGACACTCAAGGTAGTGAAATTACCTCTTACCGGTGCCCACATTCATCGTGTCGGGTGCACCACATCCTGAAAAGGCTCATTTCCGTTGAGGCCAGATAGAGGTGAGCACATAAAAACAGGGAACAGGTCAGAGTTGCTTGAACCGGGTTATTGCAGTTGCATGTTATCATTGCCGCCATGAAATCTCATCCTGACACGCTACGCCGCTTCTTGTTTGAACATGCACCGATCCGAGGCGAACGGGTCCATCTGGATGCCTCATGGCGTAGCGTGCTGGAACGCCACGACTACCCGCCACGGTTGCGTCAGATGATGGGTGAGCTGACTGCGGCAGCTGTGCTGCTGGCTGCCACGCTCAAGCTGGACGGCTCACTCGTATTGCAAATACAGGGGACCGGGGCGATCAAATTGTTGGTGGTGGAATGTGGCGGAGACCTGAAGCTGCGTGCAACCGCGAAGTGGGAAGGCCCATTGCAGGGCAGTTTGTCGGAACTCGCAGGCGACGGGCGCTTCGTCATCACACTCGTCCAAAAGGATGGCAAACCGGCGTATCAGGGTATCGTGGCGCTGGAAGGTGAAAGCGTTGCAGACATTTTGCAGAACTACATGTTCCGTTCCGAACAATTGGAGACCCGGTTGTGGCTGGCGGTCGACGAGCATTCGGCCTCAGGTTTGCTGCTGCAGAAGCTGCCTGATCAGGCTACAGATGATGCCGATGCCTGGTCGCGTTTCACCCAGCTGGCCGATACATTGCATGATGATGAGCTGATGCAGTTACCTACGGAGGAGTTGCTGCACAGGCTCTTCCACGAGGAAGACGTGCGCTTGTTTGATGAACAGCAGGTTTCCTTCTATTGCTCCTGTTCTCGCGACAACGTCGGGCAGATGCTGCGGATGTTCGGCGTAGAGGAAGTCGAGGCTATCCTGACCGAACGTCAAATCATCGAGGTGCATTGTGAGTTCTGCAATCACCGTTACGAATTCGACAAGGTCGATGCGGCACAGCTGTTTTCGGCGATCGCTCCAGTTGCGACCAGCGAAACTCGCCATTAGCGCCTTCCGTTCACAATTTTCAGTAGATTCAGTCAGTTAAGATGCATCTGCAGACGTCACGAAATTGCGATACCGCTATCGTGGGAAAAAATAGCGTTTGTTTGACGCAACAGGTGCATGAACAATGAAATTTATTTATCTGCTCGATCTGTGCGCCGTTGCGGTGTGCGCGATTACGGCGACGCTGGAAGCGCGCCGTCGCGAGCTAGACTGGTTTGGCGTGGTCGTTATTGCCGTCATTGCGGGCATTGGTGGCGGAACGCTGCGCGACATCCTGCTGGGACGGTTGCCGGTATACTGGATCCACGATCCGATCTATGTGGTGGTTGGCGCAACCGCCGCGACCTTCGCATTCTTCTTAGGTCGCCACCTGCGTTTACCCAAGAATTTTTTCCTCATTCCGGATGCCATCGGGCTTGCCCTGTTTACCGTGATTGGCACCAGTGTCGCGATCCAGTTAGGTACCCACTGGTTGATTTCGGCGTTGATGGGCGTCATCACCGGCGTATTCGGGGGCGTCATCAGGGATATTTTATGCAATGAGATTCCGCTGATTTTTCGCACCGATATTTACGCGACCGCATCGCTGGCGGGGGCGCTATTGCTGATTGCACTAGATAGCTACAGCGTCAACCACAACATCGCCATTGTGTTATCGATGGTCTGCATCATCTTCATCCGGCTGGTGGCGATACGCTGGCATATCCATTTGCCGCGCTTGCGTGCAGATGGTTAAGAACAGCAACTGACTTTGCATTGCCCGGACTCATCGTGTCTGGCGCAGCGCATGCAAATTTGTGATCAGCCAAACTTAGATCACAAGTTCACTGCAGACAAGCACATCCCCTGTACTTAGTTTGCCGATGTAGCCGTAACCGCTGGCGCCCTCGTACCTAATACCAGTTTGACCGGCACGTCACGCCCATTGGCTGCCACCTTCTCGGCTGCAAGTACCGACAATCGATCCGCAGATACGCCTGCTTCCTTCAAAGCTGCCGCTGTCGCATCACCGCGTGCTGCTGCCAAGGCCTGCAACTGCTTGTCATCCACCATAATTCTATCGCGTAAGCGTTCAAACAGCACCGCGTAAAAATCAGCGCCCTTCAGTCCGGCAACTTCCTGCTCATTCAATATTCGCTTTTCACGGAACAGACCCGTCAGACCGGACATCAATTTACCGGCGGTGCTCTCTTCGAGTTTCCCCGGATTGGCACGGCGAAACCCTTCCTTGAACGCAGCCAGTTCCGCGCCGCCCAGACTATCCGAGAACAAGCTTTCCAATGCCTTCTGAACCTTGGGCTGGCGGGTAGAAACCGGCCCCGGATCTTCGCCAGCTTCGAGATGCTGTCCGCTCATCCCGGCCACCGTGCGGCGCAGTTGCATATCCTGCAGCGCGACACGATCCGTATCGGCATAAACGCCATGCACGGAAATGGATAATGCCGGACGTTTGGCAAGCACCTCGGCGAGCCTCACCAACTTCTCGCGTTCGGGTGGCGTCAGTTGCGCGTTGCCGGCCCCAAATGCAATGTTCTCGAATTTTTCGTCGCCACCAAACAATGCACCGAGCGCATGGAAAGGCGCGGTGGCAATCTTCGAAAGCACATTGGCAATCGCCTGCCAGACGATGCCGCCATAGCTGAAACTGGGATCGTCCAGACTGCCGGATATAGGCAGGCCAAGTTCAATGCGCCCATCGGAATCCTGCAATATCCCGATAGCCAGATCCAGCGGCAGATCACGGGCTTCAGGACTCGCCACCTTCTCGCCCAAAATCAACTGATCCATGACCAGCTGATTCTTGCCCTGCAGCTGTCGCTGCTTGATCTTGTATTCCAGATCAAGAGAAAGCTTGCCGGAAGCAATTCGCCGTCCGGCGAAGGTAGCCGAATAGGGCGTCAGACGGGACATTTCGATATTGCGGAATACCACCTTAATATCTGTGAAATCCGTGGGATTCATCAAATCGATCCGGCCAACAGCGCGAGCGACACCGTATTCATCCACCTGACCGCCCAGCTCCAGCTGGCCTAGCGCATCGGGTCGCGTAGAGAGGCCCGCAACTACACCCTTGAGATCATGTATCCGTGTGCCAAACGGCAAGGCAAGCGAATAATCGGCGAAGTCCATCTCGCCTCGACTGAAGCGCAATCGGTCCACATTGACGAGGAATGCATGCGCCTGCGTGACAGGCTTAACCGGCGGGTTCGCTGCCGTCGATGCTGCACCGGACGGCCTGAGAATGCGCTTGAAGCTGACCGATTTATCCTTATTGATGATCAGTTTGGTGTCGAGTCCGTCAACAGCAAGTTCGGCCATTTCCAGTTTTGACTGTGAAACTTCAAAGGAGCGGCTGCCCAGGGATTTCCAGGCCAGAAATAGCTCGCCCGTGTCAGTCTCGTTGAGCAGCAGGTCGCGCAACGCGAAACCGCCCCGATAACTTACGCCCTGTGCGTTGTAACTGGCACGGCCTTCTGTGGACAACCGCCCGCCCACCAGTATCAATCTTGCAGCGGCGGACAAATAGGGCTGTGCCGGTTTAAGGCCGAGATCTGTGAGCTTGAGCTGGATATCCGCAGTCGGCACGCCGGGCACAACATGCCCTGCAGCTGCAAAACTGCCCCCATCCGGCGTTTTGAAAGACGCCTTGATTGGCACGGCAATATGCCAGTCTTCGCTGATGCCTTCCATACCCAGCGCAATTTCTTCTGCTTCTATCTGCGCAGCCGGGGTAACCGTCTCATCCCTGAAGGCCGCATTGAATCCGGCCAATTCCAGTTTTTCCAGCCAGTAACGCCAAGGTGAAGCCAAGTTTTCGGTTTTAGCGTTTTCAGTTTTCGGTTTGGCTGCGGACGACAGTGCTTTCAGCGCTTCCAGAATATTGATCTGGCCACGCGCATCCCGTGTAATCCGGACATGACCGTCATTAAGCGCGATACGGCCCAGTGTCGCCTGATGTGCGGCCAGATTGACGTTAACCTCTTCAATAGAGAGGCTGCCGAGTTCCATTGCTTTTGGAGCAGACGGCAGGCTGATACTGCCGCCCGATAGCTGAAGCGAACCAAACGCAACATTGTTCTTCGCCAAATCGAAGCTGCCGCCGCTGGCCTCAATAGCATCTACCCTGACAGAAGGACCCGCATTTTCCCCAAACCCAAGGCCGGTCAGCCTGCCGGCCATCTGTTCCAGATTAACTTCCAGTTTCCCGCTGGCATAGCCCAGCCGGTAATTCGCAGACATCCCTGCTCTGCCCGCAGTCAGCTCAACCGGCAAACTATCCCTGAAATAAGTCGAAAGAGATACAAGATTTACTTCATCGATATTGAATCTGCCCGTTACAGCCAGCGGGTCGAGACGGGCCTCGCCCTGCCACGCCAGCCGTATACCGGATGAGGTGCGGGCCGAAAACCTGTACTGCCCCTTGTCGTCCGGCAAGGATGAAAGCTCGGTAAGCTCGATGTCTATCGGCTCGATGCGGGTGGCAAAGGCAGGCACGACCCGATTATCAGCAAAATCCAGCCTGCTGCCGGACAAAATCAAGCGATGGATATCAAATCTGGGCAGGGGTGAGTCGGCTTTTTTCTCACGACTTTGTAGCGCACCGATCAGGGCAGACCAATTCAACTTGCCGTTTGCCAGCAGAACAGCCGTGACTTCAAGCCCATCCAAGCGGATATTGTCGAAAACCAGTGCGCCGGAATACAGGCTGGCTGCGGATAAATCGACCACCAGTTCGCGAAAAGCCAGTAAGGATTTTCCGTCGGGTTGAGTCAGGCGTAATCCCGGCAGGCGCAGGCTAAGTTCAAAAGGATTGAACTCCGGCCGGTTCATGGCGAGATGATGGCCTGTCTTCTCAGCGATAAATTTTTCTGCCTGTGCCTGAAAAATCCGGGGCATGAGCTGCCAGCTGAACAGCAGCCAGCTCACAATGATGCCGATAAGTATCAGTGCTAATTTCTTGCGGGAGGGGAGCCGAAGGGCCATGCTGGACTTATGAATATGCGGAATAGGCTGATTTTAGCGTCTGACCGGCCAATTGCACAGATTTTCTTGGGCATATGTTGCCGGGCGAGTCTGAATTAGTTAAACCTGAAAACCTCAGTTCTATCCGCATAAGTAGTGACTTTGCACGGGTTTCATCGTGCTTAGTCAATACTTAGTTGTTTTATCAGATTACGCAGATTCGCACAGATTAACAATAAGTTACGAAAAAATCACTCTTCACCCAAATGGTGAAACAAGTGTGCGTATAAGTATTTGTTTAATCTTGGTTAATCCATTTAATCAGCGGACAACAGCTTTTTCTAAGTTAAGGAAATCGCGCCCTGCGGCAACGTTGTCGAAAGAAAATCCCGTGCAGAAAATATTGTGCTGCATTGTCATATTTCTGTCACAACGTCGCGCTAATGTGCGCCACTCAAGACAGATTATGGTAATTACCTCATGCTCACTACCCTACCCATCGAGCTCCATCGTTCAACTGCCCGCGCACCGCACCCGCAATTTCAGGGCAACCTCGCTCTGGCGCAGGAGGATGCCATGACACCACTTGAAATAATCATTGCTCAGCGCAAATTGAGCGCCTTGTTTCAGCCCATCATCGACCTCAAGAGCGGCGAAATAGTGGGTTTTGAGGGTTTGATACGCGGTCCGGCAGACAGCCCATTGCATTCGCCGATCAATCTGTTTGGCGCTGCCGCACAACAGAACCTGTCGCTGGAAGTCGAGATGCTGTCGCGCCAGGTCGTACTGGAGGCCTTTGCCAGACAAAAATTGCCGGGCAGTCTGTTCCTCAACATCAGTCCCGACACGCTGACCAACCCCAGCTTCAAAAACGGTCAGACGCTGGCATTCATGCGAAAGCTGGGCATTGATCCGGCGCGCGTGGTCATGGAGATCACCGAGAACCGGCCGACTTATGATTTCGCCGAGATGCGCAACGCGCTGTTGCACTATCGTGCCATGGGTTTCAAGACCGCCATCGATGATCTGGGAGAAGGCTTCTCCAGCCTGCGCTTATGGTCAGAATTGCGCCCGGAATACATCAAGATCGACATGCATTTCGTGCAAGGTGTGGATCACGACCCGATCAAATTGCAATTTTTGAAATCCATTCAGCAGATCGCCGAGAGTTGCGGCACACGGGTCATTGCCGAAGGAATAGAAACCGAAGGCGAATTGCGCGTAGTGAAAGACATCGGCATCGCGCTCGGCCAGGGTTATTTTATCGCACGCCCGAGTCCTACACCGCCCTTGCTGGCCTCCAGCGAAACCAGCCGCATCATCAGTTCAAACAATATCTCCATTTTTCCCTCAGCCGAACTGAGTCATCGCTCGCATTTAACGGCGCAGAAGCTGTTGAGCTATGTTGAACCGGTACAGCCTGAAACGTCGAATGACCAGGTCTTTGATCGATTTTCCGGCAATCCAGCCTTGCACATCATCCCTGTGGTCAAGAACGGGCTACCGGTCGGGCTCATCAACCGCTATCAGTTCATCGACTGCTACTCCAAGCCATTCCAGCGAGAATTGATCGGCAAGAAGCCGTGCAACACATTGATAAACAGCGTCCCCCTGCTGGTGGAAAAAAGCATGCCGATCGAGGAACTGAGCCATTATCTGGCGGAAGCGGATACCCGCCATTTCGCCGACGGCTTCATCATCACCGAGAACGGGCGCTACATAGGCGTAGCCTCCGGGCAAGACCTGTTGCGTGAGCTGACCCGGATGCAGCTGGAATCAGCGCGCTATGCCAATCCGCTCAGCCTGCTGCCGGGTAACGTGCCGATCAACGAGCACATCGAACGCCTGTTGCAGGCGAACACACCGTTTATTGCCTGCTATTGCGACCTCGATCACTTCAAGCCTTTCAATGACACTTATAGCTATCGCAAAGGCGATGAAATGATCCAGCTCACCGGCCGACTGCTTGGCTGGGCATGCGATCACAAACAGGATTTCATCGGTCATATCGGCGGCGATGACTTCATCCTGTTGATGCAAAGCCGCGACTGGAAGACGCGCTGCGAACAGGCGCTGAAATCATTTGAACAAGCCGCATCCTTGCTGTTCAAGGAAGAGCACCTGATCGACGGCGGCTATTCCAGCGAAGGCCGGGATGGTCAGATTCACTTCCATCCGCTCACCAGTCTGTCGATAGGCGCGATCGCCGTGTCACCCGGACAGTTCATGTCACACCACGAGGTCTCTGCGGCGATGTCAGATGCAAAAAAAATGGCAAAAAAAATACCTGGCAACAGCCTGTTCATCGAGCAACGCGGTAATAACGAGCAAGGCAAAGGTGCGACCCCAGACAATGATGCACGCCATGCTCGCTCCCCTCTCCCCACCCCTCTCCCGCAAGCGAGCGAGGGGGCAAACGATTCGCTACGCGAGCTTCGTATTACTGACAGGAACCTGTCATGACGCTTCAAGCCCAATTACGCCTGATCGCCATCATCACACTGCTCAGTCTGTCTGGCGTAATCGTCTTCGCCGTCATACAGCTTTCCATGTTGCGCAATACGTTCGACCAGTATCAGAACCAACAGATATTTGCGGCCAATTTATCCGCTATCAAAAGTGAAGCACTGGCCATCTCGCGTGCAGATCCCATCCTCCAGGAAACAGAACAAACCCTGGCGATGGCGGACAAGAAGATTCACACCCTGCATCAAGGCACGCTGCTGGCCGCTCAGCCTGATGTGGATCAAACCAGGCTGAAACATGCGCTGGGCGCATGGGAAGAATATGCCAAAGGGCTTGCACTTGCCGTACAGATTGCAAGCACCAGTCCGTCTGATGCAGTCACGGCGCAGGATATGCTCTACGGCATGCATACCGGACCGATGATTGCCGACATCGACGCGCTGCTGGCTGCCAACGAGTCAACCTGGGCCGACGCCAAGGCATCGATCAACAGTGCCGTCAATCGCATTATCTGGATCATCGTATTGCCTTTGCTTTTTGCCGGAATCGTCATCATTTCCTTTCAGGCGCGTTTTAATCGCCACCTGAAAAAACGCGTAGATGATGTCATCCGCGCCATGGATCATCTGATCAATGGTGATCTTACTCACCGGCTTCCTGCCAGCCATGCCGACGAGATCGGCGTAATGGCGAACACCGTCAATTCATTCATCGAAAGTTTCGAGGGCATCCTGCGCGAGGTCAACTTGTCCTCTGACCAGGCATCCAAGGCCACCAGCCGGGTGCTTCAAATGACGCATGTTGTCAGCACCAATGCGAATGCGCAATCCGAGAAAGCGTCCAATGCCAACGACTCGATCCAGGAAATGCGCAGTACCATTTTTGCCATCGCCGAAAACGCCAACTTCGCAGCCGATGCCGCAAACCGCACGCGAGATCAGGTCATAGAGGGCAGCGAAGCAGGCCGTCAAACGCTGGAGGCAATCTCTGCTCTTGACATGACCATGAATGAATCCGTGCAAACCTTGGACGGACTCAATCAGACCCTGCACCGTGTCAGCGATATCAGCACCATCATTAAAGACATCGCCGGTCAAACCAACCTGCTGGCACTGAATGCCGCCATCGAAGCCGCAAGAGCCGGTCAGCATGGTCGTGGTTTCGCGGTGGTGGCAGACGAGGTCCGTATCCTGTCGGATCGCACTGCCAATTCCGTCAAGGACATTTCGGAATTGCTCAAGGAAGTGCAGGTTTCTGCCCGTAATGCCGTCAGCGTCATGCAGTCGGCGCGAGAAATCGCTAAAATTGGTGTGAAACGCGGCAAGAGGACCGATGCCGTACTGGCTGAAATCGGAGATTCCATGCAACTGGTTGCAGTGCGCATGCAACAAATCGCACAAGCCACGCAGGAACAATCCACCTCAGGAGAACTCATTGCCACACACATGGCCGAGGTGCACAACATCAGTACCAGCACCAGCAATGACATCGAAAATACACGCGATGAAATGGCAGGAATGGCAAGAGCTTCCGAGGTATTGCACCGAAGCGTTTCCCGCTTCCGCTTCACCGCGATTGCTCACAGCAACGGCACAGACGATGGCAAACTTTTTGCCTAGCAACAGGCGAATGGCCGCCTGAATATTAAATGTTCAACTGATATTTAAGGTTCAGCGTGCATCCATCTCTACATAAAGCGATTGCGCTGATTCGTGCCACACGCCTAATGCTGCATCTTGCCTATGGTTTGGCGATCGCGCTGATTTACCCATGGTTTGGCCAGTCTGTGCGGCGGTGCATCCTGCAGCGCTGGTCAATTGAATTGCTGCAAATATTCAACATCCACATCAAGATAACTGCGGATGAAGCGATGCACCGTCTGCAACCTGGCATCGTCGTCACCAACCACATTTCCTGGCTGGACGTGTTCGTGCTGAATGCCGCGATTCCGATGCGCTTCGTGGCCAAGTCCGAGGTGCGGCGCTGGCCACTGATCGGCTGGTTGTGCGCGAGGGCGCAAACTCTGTTCATCGAACGCGGTCGTGCGCGCGATGCGGCACGGATCAACAAGCAGCTGGTCGGACTGCTGCAAAACGGTGAATGCCTGGCTGTGTTTCCCGAAGGCACGACCACCGACGGCAGCCAGGTTGGAACTTTTCACGCCTCGCTGTTGCAGCCCTCGATTGATGCCAGCGCACACATTCATCCCATTGCCATCCGTTATCATGACGCAACGGGTGCGCACAGCACGGCGCCCGCTTACATCGACGATTTAACAATGATCGGTTCGCTGCGGAACATTCTCCGTTGCCGGAATTTGCACGTCCATCTGGTCGCCACACCGTCGCTCGATGCATCCGGCTGCGACAGGCGGACGCTTGCGCGCCGAGCTCATCAGCAGATCAGCACGACACTCGATATGCTGCATGCCACTGCTTACAACCTGCCGGTTTGCCCGTATCCAGAGCGACAAACCGGGCACGAGGAAAATCTGCAATCGCTGTATGGTATGCTGCTTCTTTCTACGTTATCCAGGAAGGAAATACGGCCTGCAATAGACTGAGCCGTTTAACCTGAAAACCTCAGTTCTATCCGCAGATTACGCAGATTCACACAGATTAACAACAAGTTACGAAATATCTACTCGCCACCCAAATGGTGAACCAAGTGTACATATAAGTATTTGTTTAATCAGCGTTAATCCATTTAATCTGATGAAGCTACTAAGTATTGGACTAAGACGCAACAAAACTGCATCTAAGCCACTACTTATGCGGACAACAGCTTTTTTAGTTTAACTAACAACCTCAGCTCAAGCCACAAAATCACGTAAAACATCCAACAAATCAAATGCTTGCCTATATTTTGAAACTCACCGGCAAGGTGAAAATCGAAATCGTGGTATCTATCTGAATTTTTTGGTGTTTTTTGCGAGCTTTGCGAGTTATCGCCTATGGCGATATACCTGCCAACCCCAATTCACCTTGCGTCAAAATACCTGCCAGAACCGATTCGTGGAGAACGGCTTTTTCCTGGTTTAATTTTTTATTCACATTAGCTTAACTGCGCCGCAACACGCAGCCCATAAGCTGGTCGCATCAACTCGACGGGAGTACGACCATGCTAGACCTGATTCGCCAACCAGATGCCAGTCCGATCCGCCGCTTAAGCTGTGACCTGGCCAAAACCCATTCCGAAATGCAGGAAGCCCAGCGCATCCGTTACCAGGTATTCGGCGAAGAAATGGGTGCGAAGTTGCCCAGCGCCTCAACCGGCCTCGACATCGATCGTTTTGATATGTTCTGCGATCACCTGCTGGTGCGCGACCAAAGCAACGACAAGGTAGTCGGCACTTATCGCATCCTGCCGCCGGAACAGGCTCGAATAGCGGGTGGCTACTATTCCGAAACCGAATTCGACATATCACGCCTTGCCCATTTGCGTGACGGCATGGCAGAAGTCGGCCGCTCCTGCGTCGATGCCAATTACCGCGATGGTGCGACGATCACCCATTTATGGTCAGGTCTGGCGGACTACATCGTGAAGAACGGTCATGAGTATATGATAGGCTGCGCCAGCATGAGCATGAGCGACGGGGGACACTACGCCGCCAGCGTCTTCAACAAGGTTTATAAGCTGCATGCCGCTCCAGCCGAATACAGCGTAATTCCGCATAACCGTCTGCCGCTGGAATCACTGAACCAGAATCTGGACGTAATCATTCCGCCACTGATTAAGGGTTATCTGCGCTTGGGCGCCTATATCGCCGGCGAACCTACCTGGGATGCTGACTTCAATTGCGCCGACCTGTTCATCCTGCTGCCGGTATCCCGCATCAACGCACGTTTCGCCAAACACTTCATGCGCCAGGCGTCATAGCGTTGATAAGGTTATTAACACAAAACGGTGTTATACCGGCCTGCGTCGTCATAGCGCCGCAATGAATTATCCCGGTTTAAAAAATTTTCTCCCTTGGCGCGCACTTGGTGCGCGTTTTTTTTGGGCAGAAATTTTGCTGTCATGTTATTAGCCCATACTCGACTTTTTTACTTCTGGAACCATCCAATGGAAAGTCCCTACAAAGGCAAAACCGGGTTGCGGCGTTTATGCAACGCATTTGGCTATTCGCTGGCTGGATTTCGCGCCGCCTATAAACACGAAGATGCGTTTCGCCAGGAAGTGCTGCTCGCCGCCATCCTCATCCCGCTCGCCGTCTGGTTGCCTGTAAACCTTATTGGCAAGGCGCTGATGATAGGCAGCGTACTGCTGGTGATTATCGTCGAATTGCTTAATTCAGCGATTGAAGCCACGGTGGACCGCATCTCGCTGGATTGCCACGATCTGGCCAAACGCGCCAAGGACATCGGCAGCGCGGCAGTGCTGGTCAGCCTGGTCAATACGATTGTCATCTGGGTACTGGTTTTGCTGGCGTCATAAATTATTCAAGAAAACATAACTAAAGCTTCATGCCAGCGCTGCACGATGCATTTCATGAAAACATTAAATGAAATCATCGATTTGCCGGCCTCGCTGCAAATTGCGCTGGTCACCGAAACCTACCTGCCCGAGGTAAATGGGGTCGCTATCACCATCGGTCGCATGGTCAAAGGCCTCTGTCTGCGCGGACACAGCATCCACCTGATCCGGCCGCGCCAGCATAAACAAGATACCGCTGCGGCAGAGCCGGGTTACCGCGAGACGCTGGTAGCCGGCATGCCTATACCGGGTTATTCCGGACTCAAATCCGGGCTGCCCGCGAAAAGCTTGTTACTTCGCTTGTGGCGGCAGCAACGTCCGGACATCGTGCATATCGCCACCGAAGGGCCGCTGGGCTGGTCTGCACTCTCCGCCGCCCGAAAATTGAATATTCCAGTCAGCACGGATTTCCACACCAACTTTCATAGCTACACTCAACACTATGGCATCGGCCTGCTGAAATGGCCAATCGCCGCCTATCTGCGCCATTTCCACAATAAGGCAGCTTGTACGCTGGTTCCGACGAAACAGTTGCAACTGCAACTTGAGCAGGAAGGCTACCAGAACGTGCGGGTCGTATCGCGGGGCGTGGACACCGAGTTGTTTAATCCGATCAAGCGCAGCAAATCGTTGCGCGCTTGCTGGGGTGCCGATGATGCCACACCGGTGGTGATGCTGGTGAGCCGCATCGCAGCAGAAAAAAACCTGACTGTAGCCATTCAGGCTTTTGAGCAAATGCGCAACGTGAATCCGCGCGCAAAAATGGTGCTGGTAGGCGACGGTCCGGCGCGCGCAACATTGCAAAAACAGTTTCCCGATGTAATTTTTGCCGGCATGCAGACAGGTGAAGCGCTGGCCGAACACTACGCCTCCGGCGACATTTTCATCTACCCCAGTCTGACCGAGACCTATGGCAATGTCACTGTCGAAGCGATGGCCAGCAGCCTGGCACCCATCGCCTACGATTACGCCGCCGCACGCCAACATATCACTCATAACAGCAACGGCTTGCTGGTGCCGTTCGGCGATACGCAGGCATTTGTCACACAGGCCAAGTCGCTTGTAGGTGACATGGATCAGGTGCAGCGTTTGCGCCAGACGGCCCGTCGCACCATGAAGACCCTGAGCTGGGATCACATCATGGGTCAGATGGAATCGGTACTGCTCGAGACTGTACGCACGCAGAGGAAAAACCATGTCCAACCTGAACTCGTCACTGCAACGGATTAGCCATTACGATGTGGAACTCTGCCTGTTTTGCAACCGGCAGAGTCGCCACCTTTTTGTACGCAGTGTGTTCTGTCTGATCAGCCGTCTGGGAGACGGGATATTCTGGTACATACTGATGGCAGTGCTGTTGCTGAGCTATCAGCATGAGGCATTGCCCGCCGTGTTACACATGCTTTCCGTCGCCTTGGTCGGCACGGTGATTTACAAGCTCATCAAAGGAAGAACACATCGGCCTCGCCCGTTCAACGTTTATCCAGCCATCGTCTGCACCGGCAAAACGCTGGATCAGTTCAGCTTCCCGTCCGGCCATACCCTGCATGCCGTGTCATTCAGCATCATCGCCGTGTTATATTTCCCGATGTTGATCTGGCTGGTAGTGCCGTTTACCCTGCTGGTCGCCCTGTCCCGCCCGATACTTGGCCTGCACTACCCCAGCGATGTACTGGCCGGCGCCACACTCGGCGCACTGATCGCCATCATCTCGATCCAGTTAGTCTGAACGTAGTTTGCTTAAATCCCGGCCAGCCACTTCCGTATTCTGAGGCCAATTTCCGTGGTGTAACCGACCTCAACAAAACGTATCTTCCCGTCGGGTGCAATGATGAAGCTTACGGGAACGGCATGCACGCCCCAAGCTCTGGCAATACTGCCATCCGGATCGTTTAACACCGGAAAATTGATTCCCTGTTCGCGCATGTGGCGACTCACTTCTTCCGGCTTGCCACTCTGCATCGCAATGGTGATCACATTAGCATCGTCATGCGCGATGGCGGCGATTGAACCCTGCTCGGTGCGACAGACCGGACACCAGCTTGCCCAGAAGTGTACCAGCACGGGTTTGTCGGGATGAGTCGGAAGGATGTAAGGCTGACCGGTGAGTGTGACGCCCTGTAACTGCGGTGCCGGGCCACTCACCATATCGCGTTGCTGCCAGAACCGGATGCCTGCAACCACCAATACAAACAGCAAAATATTGATAACGTGGCCGCGCCAGCTTTTATTCGCCACGTCTGAATTTCTCGATCTCGCGCCGGTCGCGCTTGGTCGGACGGTATTTGAAGGTAACAACGTCGGGCTGAAGTTTAAGTTGTTCGGCAAGCGCGGCGCGGCGTGCGATACTCTCATCAGATTCGCGGTAAAGTTTCTGAGCTGCCGGCGCCGGCCCGCGCTTGTCTGACAGTGCCAGCACTTCGATGTCGAAACGCGCCTGCCCTAAATGCAGCTCCAACTGATCGCCGACTGCGATGGTCTTGGCGGGTTTGACGCGCACGCCGTCTATCAGCACGCGGCCATTTTCAATCGCGTGTACAGCCAGAGAGCGCGTCTTGTAAAAACGCGCCGCCCACAGCCATTTGTCGATCCGCAGCTTGTCAGTGGTTTCGTTCATTTAATCATCAACACTGCCATGCACCTGTAGGGTGGGCTACGCCTGTTTTTAATGCAGATTCATCATCGGCATGAAGCCGAGCTTATCTCTCAAGCTCTCACGGCTGTTGCGCGCTTCCACCATGCTGGCGTAAGGGCCGATATGAACCCGGGTCTTGTTGTTCTGACTGAACAGGATCAGTTGTTTACCGACGTCGCCCAGCTTCAAACGCATTTCGGACAGGAATTTCTCTGCAGCGTCAGTCGTGTTGAAGGCGCCCAGTTGCAGGAATACATTGCTGCCATTAACAGCGACGGGAGCTGCAACAGCAGGTGCTGCGGGTTCAAGCGGCACACTTTGTACAGCTTCTGCTCTGGCTATCGTTTGTACTGTTTCTGTTCTGGCTATCGGGCGAACATTGCTGTCTGCGGTCACGCTTTCGATTTCCACTTCAGAACTGCCGTTGCCAGTGATGCCAAGCTTGTGTGCGGCCGTGTAGGAAAGGTCGATAACACGGTCGTGCAGGAAAGGCCCCCGGTCATTAACTCGCACCACCACTGACTTCTGTGTCGCAACGTTGGTCACGCGCGCATAACTGGGAATGGGCAAAGTGGGATGCGCAGCAGTCATGCGATACATGTCGTATTTCTCGCCGCTGGAAGTGCGCTGACCATGAAATTTCTTGCCATACCATGATGCAATGCCGCGTTGCTTGTAATTACCAGGCCGAGTCAGCGGCGTGTAATTCTTGTCCAGTGCCGCATAGGGGCGGTTGGCATAGCGATGCAGCGGTTCAGTTACCGGCACGGCATCGGGAATCGCATCGATATTGGCAGGAGGATTATCGCCTGGGCCGTCGCCGGCAAGATAGCCGCCGCTACCGGCAATCGGTTTCTGGCCAGACTGGACAGCATGTCCGGCTGAATGATCTTCAATCGGCGCGAGAATGATAGGCTTCTGTTCCGGGCGTTGTGGTGCCGTGCCGCAGGCGCTGAGCACCAGCGCTGCCAATGCCATAACAATAATATTTTTACTCATGCTTACTCCTTGATCCCAACAACAACGATTTAATCCGCAGATTACGCAGATTTCCACAGATTCTCAATAACTATGTTTTTACTGTCGCACTCTGCAGGTAAGCTGGCTATGGTGCGTCTTTTGCTTTTAATCTGTATTAATCCGTTTAATCTGATGAAGCTACTAAGTATTGGACTAAGACGCAACAAAACTGTATCTAAGCCACTACTTATGCGGACAACTGATTTTCAGCTTTTAACCAGTTTCTTGTGCGTCTGAATGCTCATCAGCATACCAAAACCCAGCAACAGCGTCAGCATGGATGTGCCGCCGTAACTGACCAGCGGCAACGGCACGCCCACAATCGGCAGGATACCGCTGACCATGCCCATGTTGACGAAAGCATAGGTGGCGAAAGTCAGTGTGATCGAACCTGCCATTAATCGGGTGAAGTAGGTAGAGGCATTCGCCGTGATAACAAAACCACGCGCAATCACAAAGAAATACATCCCGAGTAATATTAAATTACCGACCAGGCCAAACTCTTCCGAATACACGGCGAAGATAAAGTCGGTGGTGCGCTCCGGCAAAAAGTCGAGGTGTGTCTGCGTGCCGTTCAAATAGCCTTTGCCCAGAATACCGCCGGAACCGACGGCTATCATGCCCTGGATGGTGTGATAGCCCTTGCCCAGCGCGTCCTGCGACGGGTCGAACAACATCTCGATGCGATGGCGTTGATAGTCGTGCATCATGGACCACAACAACGGCGCACTGGCAATGCCGGTTACGAATAATCCACCCATCACTCGCCAGCTCAGGCCAGCCAGAAACAACACATAAAATCCGCTGGCTGAAATCAACAGCGCGGTTCCCAGATCAGGCTGCCGCGCAATCAAACCAACCGGCAGCAATAGCAACAAGGCGGCCACGACGTAGTTCTTCAGTGTCAGCGCTGCTTCATACTTCTCGAAATACCAGGCCATCATCAGCGGCACACCGATTTTCATCAGCTCGGACGGTTGTATGGTGGCCACCCCGATGTTCAGCCAACGCCGCGCGCCATGGCTGATTTCCCCGAACAATGCTACCCCGATCAGCAGCAGCATGCCCAGCACATAGATCGGCACGGCCGTGCGCATCAAATAGTGCAGCGGCAGATTGGCCACTACCCACAGGCAGCAAAATGCCACCAGAATATTCGCGCCCTGAGCCAGAACGCGTTCGAAATTATGGTCGCTTGCGCTATACAGCGTCAGCAGGCTGGCTGCCATCAGCAAAGCCATGCCTGCCAGCAGCGGCAGATCGAGATGCGCGATGAAGCGTTGCCAAAGTTGTCGTCTAGTCATGCTCTGCCTCAACTTCCGGAACACCCGAAGCTGCCGGGGTAGCCTCTGCCATTGGTTTTACTGCCGGTACCACGGGCTGCGGCACTTTGCCCAGCAGGTAGTAGTCCATCACCTTGCGTGCGATAGGCGCTGCCGTTCCGCCGCCGTGACCGCCGTTTTCGGCCAGCACCACCACCGCAATTTTGGGTTTATCGACAGGCGCAAAGGAGATGAACCATGCATGATCGCGATGCCGCTCGTCTATCTTGCTGGCATCATATTTTTCGCCCTGCTTCATACCGACCACCTGAGCCGTGCCGGTCTTACCGCCAATGGTATAGGGCGCACCCGCAGAAGCTTGCGCCGCAGTGCCGCCGGGCTGGGTCACGGCCTGCATGGCACGCTTGACCAGATCGATATGCGCCGGATCGAGTTTGATATCAAATGCCGGCTTGTCTTTCAGTTCGCGTATTTCGTTGCTGACCGAATTTTTTATTGCCCTGACCAGATGAGGCCGGTAGCCGATACCGTCATTCGCCAGTGTCGCCGTCGCAGCAGCCAGTTGTAAAGGGGTCACCAGACTATAGCCCTGACCGATACCCACCGAAACCGTGTCGCCGGTAAACCATTTCTGCTTGAAGCGTTTCATCTTCCATTCCTGGGAAGGCAACAAACCCGATGTTTCACCCTCCAGATCGATGCCGGTTTTCTTGCCGAACCCCAAGCGCGACAGGAAGTTATAAATATTATCTATGCCCATCTCTACCGCGAGACCGTAATAATAGGTATCACAGGAAATCACGATGGATTTGAACATATCCACCGTGCCGTGCCCCCCCTTTTTCCAGTCGCGATAATGGTGGCTGCTGCCGGACAAGGTGTAGAAACCCGGATCACTGATTGTTTGACTCGGTGAGCGTGTATTGTAATAAAGCCCCGCCAACGCCATAAAAGGCTTGATCGTGGAACCCGAAGGATATTGCCCGCGCAGCGCGCGATTGTTCAACGGATGATCGAGCGATTCGTTCAGCTCTTTCCAGCTGTCCGCATCGATCCCGTCAACGAACAAGCTGGGGTCATAGCCCGGACGGCTGACAAAAGCCAGCACCTCCCCGTTGGCAGGATCGATCGCCACCAGCGCACCGCGATATTCGCCAAAAGCCTGCTCGGCGATATCCTGCAATTTCGCATCTATGCTCAACATCAAGGAATTACCGGAAACAGGTGGTGTACGCGACAGAATGCGCACCGCACGCCCCGCCGAATCGACCTCGACTTGCTCAATACCCGTCGTGCCGTGCAATTCATTTTCGTAATATTGTTCCAGCCCGGTCTTGCCGATGTAATCGGTGCCACGGTAGTTCGCCAATGAATCGTTTTCTTCCAGCCTGTCGACATCCGTCTGGTTGATACGGCCGATGTAGCCCAGCAGGTGTGCGGTTTTCTCGCCAAATGGATATTCACGGAACAGGCGCGCCTTGATTTCGACTCCTGGAAAGCGATATTGCTGTGCGGCAAAACGGGCCACCTCTTCGTCGCTTAAACGGCTGCGTATCATCAGCGTTTCAAAATCATGACTCTCGGCCTGCAGCTTCCTGAAGCGTTTGCGATCTCTGGGTTGAATGTCGACCAGGGTGGCCAGATCGTCTATGGTGGCTTGCAGATTTGCAACCTTGCTGGGCGTGATTTCCAGCGTGTAGCCAGAGAAATTATGTGCCAGCACCACGCCGTTGCGGTCCAGTATCAAACCGCGATTGGGCACAATCGGCATGATAGAAATACGATTTTTTTCAGCCAGCGTCTGGTAATAGTCATGACGGATCGCCTGCAGATAGACGAAGCGTGCCAGCAAAATCCCCAGCAACAGCAAGGCAAAACCAATGCCGATAAACAGCCTCAAGCGAAAATTAAAAATCTCCTGCTGGTGATTTTTTAGCTCAATCCTGTTATTCATTCCCTATCCACGCGCATCTGCCGCATTGACTGGAACAGGAAGCTGGTCGGAATCCACAGCAGCGTCGAAGTCAGGCAACCCAGAAAATACATCCACACAACCTGGCCGTTCACCTGCCAATGCACCATTGCATACACCGCATAAGTCGACAGCAATATCACGAATACCTGCGTCGTTTGCTCGCGCAGGTCGAACATCCGTATGCGACGGTTCAATACCACGCCGCCAAACGCGAGCAAGGTATAGGACAGGGCATGCTGTCCGAACAAACTGGCATCGCCCACATCAGCCAGAATTCCTATCGCCCAGGACATGCCAATTCCGACGCGCAGCGGCTTGTGCGTACACCAGTAAAGCAGCACCACCGCCACAAAGTCGGGGCGTAGCGTCAACCAGAGTCCTTGCCACGGCAAGCCATTTAGCAACAGTGCGCCGACGATGCTGGTCACGATAAACATCGTGCTGACAGGACGTAAAATTTCCGGTTGGGTATGATCGAGAAATGGCATTAATGAATCCCGCTCTTCTTTGATTTCAATTTGGCAGGCAACGGTTCCGGCTCGGGGCGTTCGGGCTGTTTTGGGATAGAGGACAGGATCAGCAGCTGGCGGTACTTGTCCACACCGCCCACAGGCGTACAAATAATGCGTGCGAAAGGATAAGCCGCATCGCGCTCAATTTTTTCGACCCTTGCAACCGGTATACCCGGAGGGTAGAGGCCATCGATACCGGAAGTGACCAATATGTCGCCATTCTGAATATCGGTGCTGACGGGCATATAACGCAGAGACAGCTGACTGGTATCGCCGGCACCGAAGGCGACACTGCGCAATCCGTTGCGCTGCACCTGTACCGGCACGGCATGATCTTTTTCGGTAATCAATGTAACTTCGGAGAGCCAGGGAAAAACACGGGTAATCTGCCCGACAATTCCCTTGTCATCCATCACCACCTGGCCTGCCTGAATATTAGCCGTATTGCCTTTATTAATCAGCACTTTACGCCTGAAAACATCTCGCTCGGCATAGACAATTTCAGCGAACTGACCGGTAAATTGATTACGCTGTTGCAATGCCAGCAAGTTACGCAGCTGGAGATTTTCCTGCTGCAAGGATTGCTGTTGCACCAATTGAATGGCATCCTGCCCATGCTGACGTTGCAGCGCTTTTTTATCTTCCAGCAAACTGCTCTGCGTGACGAAAAAAACACCGGCTTGTTGCATCATCGTAAAGGGAAGCGTTGCCAGGCGCTGTATCGGCGAGACCAGCACAGACAACGCGCTGCGGGTGGTTTCAAGATAGCGGAAACGCGCATCTACAAACATCAGCAACACCGACAACACCGCAAAAAACACGAGTCTTGCTGCAGGACTCGGGCCCCGTTTAAAAACCTGAAAAGTTTGCGTGCTGTCCATCGGTGATCGTCAGTAATAACTCGTAAGTAGGCAGTCGTAAGCAGGAAGCAGAAAATGGGAAGTGAGGGAAACTGCTCCCCTCACTCCCCACTGTAGCGGTCGCTAGCTTCAGCTGCGGGAACCGCACGGTCTAGCGCACCGCTTCCTGCTCACCGATTTATTCCGTGGTGAACATGCCAGTCGATTTGTCCATATATTCAAGCGCACGACCGGAGCCGCGCACCACGCAAGTCAAAGGATCATCGGCGATCAGCACAGGCAAGCCGGTCTCTTCCATCAACAGACGATCGATGTCGCGCAGCAACGCGCCGCCACCGGTCAGCACCATGCCCTTGTTCGCGATGTCCGCACCCAGCTCCGGCGGCGTTTGTTCGAGCGCAATTTTCACCGCACTGACGATGTTGTTTAAAGGATCCGTCAGCGCTTCGAGAATTTCGTTGCTGGAGATGGTGAAGCTGCGCGGCACGCCTTCGGCCAGATTGCGCCCCTTCACTTCCATCTCGCGCACTTCAGAGCCCGGAAAGGCCGAACCGATGGTCTTCTTGATTTCTTCGGCCGTAGTCTCACCGATCAACATGCCGTAGTTACGGCGGATGTAATTGATAATCGCCTCGTCGAATTTATCACCGCCGACGCGCACCGAACCCGAATACACCGTACCGCCCAGCGAGATCACGCCGACTTCGGTTGTGCCGCCGCCGATATCCACCACCATCGAACCCGTTGCCTCTTCGACCGGCAAACCGGCGCCAATCGCAGCTGCCATCGGCTCTTCAATCAATTCCACGCGGCGCGCACCGGCACCGACTGCGGATTCGCGAATCGCACGACGCTCAACCTGGGTAGAACCGCAGGGCACACAAATCACGATGCGCGGGCTCGGGCTGAAGATGCTGGCCTTGTAAACTTTGCGGATGAATTGCTTGAGCATTTGCTCGGTCACGGTAAAGTCGGCAATCACACCATCCTTCATCGGACGAATCGCCGTGATGTTGGCTGGCGTGCGGCCCAACATTTGCTTGGCACCCAAACCAACCTGCTGAATGATCTTCTTGCCGTTTGGGCCGCCTTCCTGGCGAATGGCCACCACCGAAGGCTCGTTCAGCACGATACCTTGCCCGCGTACCCAGATCAGCGTATTGGCTGTACCAAGGTCAATTGCCAGGTCGTTAGAAAAATAGCCGTTAAAAAGTCCGAACATGTTGATTCCCGAAAAGTCTAAAATGGTGTGCTGAAGAAACGCGTTATGATACCCTATCGGCCTCATTTACATAAAGCTTTTACTATGTCATTAAGCACTGCCGACGTTCGGAAAGTAGCGCTCCTTGCGCGACTGGCCATGAACGACACCGAAATCGAAGCCGCCCGAACCCAGCTGTCCGGCATTTTTGAACTGATCGCCGAAATGCAGGCCGTCGATACCACCGGCATCGCACCGATGTCGCATGCACAGGACCTGTCGCAACGACTGCGTGAGGATATCGTCACCGAGACCAACCAGCGCGAACTGTTCCAGTCCATTGCTCCGCAAGTCGAAGCCGGCCTGTATCTCGTCCCACAAGTCATCGAGTAAATGCCATGTTGAATTCCAGCCTCACCCAACTGGGCGCTGCACTGCGCGCCAAACAAATTTCCAGCGTCGAGCTGACGCAAGCCTATCTCGACCGCATCGCCACGCACAATCCGGTATACAACACCTACATCACCGTTGATGCAAAAACCAGCCTGACACAGGCTCACGCCGCCGATGCGCTGATAGCCAATGGTGGCGCACAAGCCATGACGGGGATTCCGATCGCGCAGAAAGACATTTTCTGCGCCAAGGGCTGGCGCACTACCTGCGGCTCGAAGATGCTGAGTGACTTCATCGCGCCGTATGACGCGCATGTGATCGAGCAGTTCAACAAGGCAGGCGCTGTCAATCTGGGCAAGACCAACATGGATGAATTCGCCATGGGTTCGTCCAACGAGACCTCATATTTCGGCCCGGTCAGAAATCCGTGGAATCAGAAGGCCGTACCCGGCGGCAGCTCGGGCGGCGCAGCTTCGGCTGTCGCAGCCCGTCTGTGTGCTGCAGCGACCGGCACCGACACCGGCGGCTCGATCCGCCAACCTGCTGCGCTTTGCGGCATCACCGGTATCAAGCCGACTTACGGCACCGTGTCGCGTTACGGCATGATCGCGTTCGCCTCAAGTCTCGATCAGGCAGGCCCGATGGCGCGCAGCGCGGAAGATTGCGCGCTGATGCTCAACGTGATGA
Source organism: Gallionella sp. (assembly GCA_041671725.1). Taxonomy (GTDB): domain Bacteria; phylum Pseudomonadota; class Gammaproteobacteria; order Burkholderiales; family Gallionellaceae; genus Gallionella. The sequence continues at coordinate 65,939 of JBAZAY010000002.1, forward strand.
CCGGCTTCGATGAGCGCGATTCGACTTCGTTGCAACGCGAGAGGGAAGACTACACCCGCGATTTGAACAAACCGCTGGCAGGACTGCGCATCGGACTGCCGAAGGAATTCTTTGCCGAAGGCCTCTCAGCGGATGTAGGGAGCCGCGTGCAGGAAGCGATTGCAGAATACAAGAAGCTGGGCGCAACGCTGGTCGAAATAAGCCTGCCCAATACCCGCCTGGCCGTACCGGTGTATTACGTGCTGGCGCCGGCAGAAGCCTCCAGCAACCTGTCGCGCTTCGACGGCGTGCGTTACGGTTATCGCGCACCGGAATATACCGATCTGGCGGACATGTATGAGAAGAGCCGCGCACAGGGCTTCGGCGAGGAAGTAAAACGCCGCATCATGATCGGCACCTATGTACTGAGCCACGGCTATTACGACGCCTATTACCTGCAAGCGCAGAAAATCCGCCGCCTGATCGCGCAGGATTTCACCGATGCATTCAAACAGTGCGACGTCATCATGGGGCCGACCAGCCCTTCCACCGCCTTCAATCTGGGCGAAAAGGGCGACGACCCGGTGCAGATGTATCTGTCCGATATCTACACCATCGCAGTGAATCTGGCAGGACTCCCCGGCATGTCCATCCCCTGCGGCTTTGGCGACAATGCAATGCCGGTCGGCCTGCAGATCATCGGCGATTATTTCAAGGAAGCGCAGATGCTGAACGTCGCGCATCAATATCAACTGGCGACCGACTGGCACAGTCGCGCACCGCAAGGTTTTTAAGGGAACACTATGTCTTGGGAAATCGTCATCGGGCTGGAAGTGCATACGCAACTGTCCACCCACACCAAAATATTTTCAGGCGCATCAACAACTTACGGCGCTGAGCCTAACACTCAGGCGGATGCGGTCAGCATCGCGCTGCCCGGCGTGCTGCCGGTATTAAACAAGGGAGCCGTCGAACGCGCCGTCAAGTTCGGCCTGGCAGTTGGCGCCCACATCGCGCCGCGCTCGGTGTTCGCACGCAAGAATTACTTCTACCCCGATCTGCCCAAGGGCTACCAGATCAGCCAGTTCGACCTGCCGGTCGTCGGCATGGGCAGCCTGACTATTCAGGTTGAACCGCTGTCCGGTAATGCAAAACCCTACGAGAAGGTGGTGCGCATCACCCGCGCCCATCTGGAAGAGGATGCCGGCAAATCGGTACATGGCGCATCGCAAGGCATGACCGGCGTGGATCTGAATCGCGCCGGCACACCGCTGCTGGAAATCGTCTCCGAACCGGACATGTGCTCTGCCGCCGAAGCGGTCGCCTATGCCAAAGCCCTGCACACGCTGGTGCGCTGGATCGGCATCTCGGATGGCAACATGCAGGAAGGCTCGTTCCGTTGCGACGTGAACGTGTCGGTACGCAAACCCGGCGAGCCACTCGGCACACGCCGCGAGATCAAAAATCTCAATTCATTCAGATACATGCAACAGGCGATCGACTACGAGGTACAGTGGCAGATCGACACTATCGAGAACGGCGGCAAGATTCACCAGGCCACCATCCTGTTCAACCCGGATACCGGCGAGACGCGCGCGATGCGCAGCAAGGAAGATGCGCACGACTACCGCTACTTCCCCGATCCCGATCTGCTGCCGCTGGACATCACGCCTGCAATGCTGGAAGCGATGCGCGCCACGCTGCCGGAACTGCCCGAGGCACGCCGCGCACGCTATGTGAACGAACTCGGCCTGTCCGCCTACGACGCCAGCAACCTGACCAGTTCACGCGAAATGGCAGATTATTTCGATACCTGCGTGACGACTGTTGGCAATGCCAAGCTGTGCGCCAACTGGCTGATCGGCGAACTTTCCGCCCAGCTCAACCGCGACGGACTGGAAATGGCGCAATGCCCGGTTTCCACCGGACAAATGATCGGCATGCTGACCCGCATCGCGGACAACACCATCTCCAACTCCGGCGCGAAAGAAGTATTCCGCACCCTTTGGGCGGAAGGTGGAGAAGCCGATGCGATTATCGAAGCCAAAGGTTTGAAGCAGGTTTCCGACTCCGGCGCGATTGAAGCGCTGGTAGATGAAATCATCGCGGCTCAAGCCGATAAGGTCGCCGAATACCGCTCCGGCAAAGACAAACTGTTCGGCTTTTTTGTGGGTCTGGCGATGAAGGCCAGCAAGGGCAAGGCCAATCCTGCGCAATTGAACGAAGTGCTGCTGAAGAAACTGGCGGGATAAGCACAAAAAGGCTTTTTATCCACGAAGTGGGTTAAGCAGGGATGGGCGGTTTTTGCCCAACTCGCAAAGACACGAAATTCACGAACAAACCAGTAAACGACTTCAATACGACATTCTGCCCGACATGCGACATGTCTTGTTTTGTATCTTATTGATTATTTGGCATTTTTCGTGATTTTAGTATTTTTCGTGGATAACAGGTGCGAATTAAATAATCGTTGTCAGGTTTTTTCTAATCCAGCATAATCCGCCTCGCCGTTCAGACCAATGGGAGAGCGTGGTTTTGCTACCACCGCCGAAGGCGTAACACCCGTAACCGCTCAGGCACAAAGAACTATTGGCACAGGCAAATCTGGAGAGCGCAGGCTAAACCTGCCACCGAAGGGGCACACAAAGTCGTCATTTTCGCGCAAGCGGGAATCCAGTTAAATTGCTGGATTCCGGGTCAAGCCCGGAATGACAATTTGTAATCTCTCAGGTACCAAGGACAGATGGGGCACTGCATGAATTCATGCAGTGCCTTTTTTTATATGCTATTAATTTAATAGCAGTTAATCCAGAAAGCCTACATGACGACTCTTAAAACGACTCCTTTAAATGCAGCTCACCGCGCGATGAGCGCAAAAATGGTGGATTTCGGCGGCTGGGACATGCCGGTGAATTACGGCTCGCAAATCGACGAACACCACCAGGTACGCAATGATTGCGGCATGTTCGACGTATGTCACATGCGCGTGGTGGATGTTAAGGGCGCAGGCGTTCGAGCCTTCTTGCGCTATCTGCTGGCGAATAACGCCGACAAAATCACCCTGCCCGGCAAAGCGCTGTATTCCGCGATGCTGCGCCCCAATGGCGGCGTAATCGACGATCTGATCATTTATTTCATGAGCGAAGACTGGTTCCGCATCGTGGTGAATGCCGGCACGGCAGACAAGGATATCGCGTGGATGAAGGAACAAGCCACCGTTCACGCGCCGCAATTGACCATCACATCGCGTGATGATCTGGCGATGGTCGCGGTGCAGGGCCCGAACGCGCGCGCCAAGGTGTGGCAGGTATTGCCACAAACCCAGCTAACTACCGAAGGGTTGGTGAACTTTCAGGCAGCCGACTGCGGCGAATACTTCGTCGCACGCACCGGCTACACCGGCGAAGACGGTTTTGAAGTGATGCTGCCGAAAGAAAAGGTCGAAGCCTTCTGGTATGACCTGAACAAGGCAGGCGTAAAGCCGATCGGTCTTGGCGCACGCGACACGCTGCGTCTGGAAGCGGGCATGAACCTCTATGGACAGGACATGGACGAAACAGTCGGTCCGTTGGAATCGGGTCTGGCCTGGACGGTTGATTTGGTAAGCGCCCGCGACTTCATCGGCAAGGCGGCATTGTTGGCTAATCCACCAACCAGCAAACTGGCAGGCCTGCTGTTGCTGGATCGCGGCGTGTTGCGCGGCCATCAGAAAGTCCACACCCCGCACGGCATCGGTGAGATCACCAGCGGCAGCTTCTCGCCCACGCTGGAAAAATCCATCGCGCTGGCGCGCCTGCCGAAAGAAGTTGCCATCGGTGACACGGTGCAGGTAGCAATTCGCGATAAAATGCTGAACGCGCAGGTGGTAAAGTATCCGTTCGCGCGCAATGGGAAAAGCTGTTTATAAAGCAGACTTAAGACGTAAGTTATTAGCTAAAGCCAGCTAAGACTTACGACTTACGACTTACGACTTACGACTAGAGGAGTTTTGAATGAGCAATCCATCCAACCTGAAATACACCGCCTCCCACGAATGGGTCAAATTGGAAGCGGACGGCACGATCAGCATCGGCATCACGCAACATGCACAGGAATTGCTGGGCGACATGGTTTTCGTCGAAGCGCCGGCTGTCGGCCGTCACCTGAAAGCAAAAGAAGAATGTGCAGTAGTCGAATCGGTGAAGGCTGCAGCCGACGTCTATGCGCCGGTATCCGGCACAGTTACCGAAATCAACGGCGATCTGGACAGCAGTCCGGAAGCCATCAACAGCGATCCTTACGGCGCATGGATGTTCAAGATGAAACCTGACAATGCCGCCGATCTCGACGCACTGCTCGATGCTGCCGCTTATCAGGCTGTAGTCGACAGCGAAGCACACTAAACGCAGGATGCGGGATTCAGGAGTCAGGATACGAAAACCGTTTCTTCGATCATGAATCCCGCAACAACACCCCTCTGAATCCAGAATCCCGAATCCTATGACCCACACTGACCAATTTGTAAACCGTCACAACGGCCCCTCTGAACAGGATGTTCAGGCCATGCTGAAAAAAATCGACGCACCATCGCTTGATGCGCTGATCGATCAGACCATCCCCGCTGCGATCCGTTTAAAGCAACCGCTGAATCTGCCCGCAGGCATGTCGGAACACGCGTACTTGCAGCATCTGCGGGGCATCGCGGCAAAGAACAAGTTGTACAAGAGTTACATTGGTCTGGGTTATTACGACACGATTCTGCCGCCGGTAATTCAGCGCAACGTGCTGGAAAATCCGGGCTGGTACACCGCCTATACACCCTATCAGGCCGAAATCGCACAGGGTCGTCTGGAAGCGCTGTTGAATTTCCAGACCATGGTGATGGATCTGACCGGCATGGAGATCGCCAATGCCTCGCTGCTGGATGAAGCGACCGCCGCTGCGGAGGCAATGACCATGATGCATAGTCTGCGTAGCCGCGAAGCCGCTGCTGCAGGGAAAAACAGCTTTTTCGTGTCGCACGAATGCTTCCCGCAAACCATAGCATTGCTCAAAACCCGCGCAAAACCGCTGGGCATCGAGCTTGTAATCGGCGATTTCAAGACCGTCACCTTGCACGACAAGCTGTACGGCGCACTGCTGCAATACCCGGCTGCCAATGGCGTGGTGCATGACTATAGTGATTTTGTCAGTCGCGCCAAAGAAAACGATATGACCATCGCGGTCGCAGCCGACATTCTGAGTCTGGTTTTGCTGACACCGCCGGGTGAATGGGGCGCAGACATTGTGCTCGGTTCCACACAACGCTTCGGCGTGCCGATGGGCTACGGCGGCCCGCACGCGGCCTATTTCGCCTGTCGCGATGCCTACAAGCGTTCGATGCCGGGGCGCATCATCGGCGTGTCGGTGGATAGCGACGGCAATCCCGCGCTGCGCATGGCGCTGCAAACCCGCGAACAACACATCCGTCGCGAAAAAGCCACTTCCAATATCTGTACCGCACAAGCCCTGCTGGCAATCATGGCCAGCATGTATGCGGTGTATCACGGTGCTCAAGGATTGCGCGGCATCGCAAGACAGGTTCACCTGTCCACGGTGGCGCTGGCAAATGAATTGAAGAAGCTAGGCTACAGCATCGCATTCGACACATTCTTCGACACGCTGAAACTGGTGAACACCGACAACGTGAAGATTCGTGCGCTGGCTGAAGCGGCACAGATCAACTTCCGCTACAGCAGCGAGGGATTGGGCATCGCGCTGGATCAGACCACTTCGATCGCCGACCTGAACACCATTCTCGCGGTATTTGCGCAGGCCGCTGGCAAACCTGCGGTAAGATTAAGCGAGGCACAGGTAGCGGCTCAGACCATGCATCTGAGCGTTCGCAAATCAGCCATTCTCAGCCATGCGGTATTCAATGCCTATCATTCCGAAACCGAAATGATGCGTTATATCAAGCGACTGGAGAACAAGGACCTGTCGCTGACCCATTCGATGATTGCGCTGGGTTCCTGCACGATGAAGCTGAACGCCGCTTCCGAGTTGCTGGCACTGACCTGGCCTGAATTCGCCAACCTGCACCCCTTCGTGCCGGCAGAACAGGCCGCCGGATATCAGGAACTCATCGCAGGTCTTGATGCGGCGCTGTCCGAGATCACAGGTTTCGCACAGATGAGCTTTCAGCCCAACAGCGGCGCGTCCGGCGAATATGCCGGCCTGCTGGTCATCCAGGCCTATCACCGTTCACGCGGCGAAGGTCAGCGCAATGTGGCACTGATTCCCTCCTCGGCGCACGGCACCAATCCTGCCAGCGCGGCGATGTGTGGACTGAATATCGTGGTGGTGAAATGCGACAAAAACGGCAACATCGACGTGGCAGATCTGCGCGAGAAAGCCGAACTCCACAAGGATGACCTGTCCTGCCTGATGGTGACGTATCCAAGCACGCACGGCGTGTATGAAGAATCCATCATCGACATCACCGGCATCATCCACGCGAACGGCGGCCAGGTTTACATGGACGGCGCGAACATGAATGCGCAGGTAGGTCTCACCAGCCCCGGCAATATCGGCGCAGACGTGTGCCATTTGAATCTGCACAAGACTTTTGCCATCCCTCATGGCGGCGGCGGACCCGGTGTCGGCCCTATCGGCGTGGCGGCGCATCTAACGCCGTTCCTGCCCTCGCACCCGCTGGTCAAAACCGGCGGCGAGCAGGGCATACACGCGGTATCGGCTGCGCCCTACGGCAGCGCGCTGATCCTGATGATTTCCTACGGCTATATCAAGATGATGGGCGGCACAGGACTTGCTCAGGCAACCCGCATGGCGATCCTCAATGCCAATTACATCAAGGAATCGCTGAAGGATCATTACGCTACGCTATATGCGGGTGAAAACGGCCGCTGCGCGCACGAGATGATATTGCAATGTATTGATTTTAAACGAGAAGCCGGCATCGAAGTTGCCGACATCGCCAAGCGTCTGATGGACTTCGGCTTCCATGCGCCGACCACCTCTTTCCCGGTGGTCGATACACTGATGGTCGAACCGACCGAGAGCGAATCCAAGGCCGAACTGGATCGTTTTTGCGAGGCGATGATCGCCATTCGTGGCGAGATCGACGAAATCATCGCAGGCCGTGCCGACCGGAAGAACAACGTCATCAAGCTGGCACCGCATACCGCGAAGGCGGTGGTATGTAGCGACTGGGATCGCCCCTATACGCGTGAACAGGCGGCCTACCCGCTACCCTGGGTACGCGAGAATAAATTCTGGCCGGTCGTTGCAAAAATTGATAATGTGTACGGAGACAAGCATCTGGTTTGCGCCTGTCCGCCGGTCGAGTCATCCATTTAACACTCGATATTCCCTCCCCCTTGCAGGGGGAGGGCTAGGGACGGGGTAGATACATTGAGGTCACGCAACTCAACCCCCATCCTACCCTTCCCCCTGTTAGGAGGAAGGAACTAAGAATAAGGACACATAACATGACCCGTAAAAAAGAAGCATCCAATAAAGTTGCAGTCACGCTGGATGGCGCGCCCGTCACCTTGTACGGCACCTTTCCGGTCGTGAAACAGACTGCCCCGGCTTTCACCCTGGTGGATAAAGACCTGAAGGATGTGACTCTGCAAAGCTTCGAGGGCAAACGCAAGGTACTGAATATCGTCCCTAGCCTTGATACTGCCGTATGTGCGACTTCGACGCGTAAGTTCAACGAAGCCGCCAGCCATCTCGATAACACCGTGGTGCTGGTGATTTCCGCTGATCTGCCATTCGCGATGAGCCGTTTCTGCGTGGCAGAAGGACTGAAAAACGTCATCCCGCTGTCACTGATGCGCGGCCGCGACTTCATGCGCAATTACGGCGTGAAAATCGCCGACACCGCACTGGCAGGCCTGACCGCCCGCGCCGTGCTGGTGCTGGACGAGCATGACCGCGTGTTGCACGCAGAACTGGTTTCCGACATCACCCACGAGCCGAACTACGACGCGGCTCTTCAAACACTGTTAACGGTAAACAGTTAACGGTTTTCGACTACCAACTAACAACTAACGACTGGATTTAATTATGAATACACTCATCTGCGGTTCGATGGCCTACGACACCATCATGGTGTTCAAGGACCAATTCAAGAAACACATTCTGCCCGAACAGATCCACATCCTGAACGTCGCGTTTCTGGTGCCGGAAATGCGCCGCGAATACGGCGGCTGTGCGGGCAACATCGCTTACAACCTGCACCTGCTGGGCGGCAAACCGCTGATCATGGCGACCGTGGGCGACGACTTTGCACCCTATGCAAAACGTCTGGAAAAGCTCTCCATCACACAGACACATATCCGCCATGTGCCGGACAGCTTCACAGGACAAGCCTTTATCACCACCGATCTGGACGATAACCAGATCACCGCCTTCCATCCGGGCGCGATGGGCTTCTCGGAACAGAACAAGGTTTCTGACGCCAGCGGCGTGACACTTGGCATCGTATCGCCGGACGGGCGCACCGGCATGATCGAACACGCTGAGCAGTTCGTCGAAGCGGGCGTGCCATTCGTATTCGATCCGGGTCAGGGCATGCCGATGTTCTCAGGCCCCGATCTGCTGCGCTTCATCGATCAGGCCACCTATGTGACGGTGAACGATTACGAAGCCAAACTGCTGGAAGAAAAGACCGGCAAGTCGCTGAAGGAAATCGCCCAATCCGTGACAGCACTGATCGTAACGTTAGGCGCGGACGGCTCCATGATTTACACCGAAGGCCGTGAGATCGCGATACCGACTCCAAAGCCTGCGGCGATTGTTGATCCGACCGGTTGTGGCGATGCGTATCGCGCAGGACTGATGTACGGCATCCAGCGCGGCTGGGCATGGGAGACTACAGGACGTCTGGCATCGCTGATGGGTTCGATCAAGATCGCCAGTCGCGGCGGCCAGAACCATGCACCTACCCGCAATGAAATTGCGGCGCAATTCCAGCAACACTTCGGTTTCGAAGTAGAACTGTAAATGCGGGGTCGTGTCCTTTTCCTGCTGATCTTCGTCCTGCTGCTGGCCGGCTGTGCCGGCGGCAAGCGTGGCATCGGCGCTAACGACCCTGCCAAAGAGGTCATCAAGCTGGGCGTGATCGAAAGCGTTGCGCCCATCGAAATGGATGCCAGTTCCAATGCAGGCTCCATGGCTGGCGGCATCTTCGGTCAGGTTGGCGGAGCAAACACCGGAACCGGTCGCGGCTCGGTGGTAGGCTCGGTATTCGGCTCAGTACTCGGTGGCACGCTCGGACACCAGGCCGGCATCGCCAGCAAACAGGGTCTGGAGTTATGGGTAAAACTGGACGGGGCAGAACAAAGCACCTATGTGATGCAACCCGGCAAACCGGATGCATTCAAAGTCGGCGACCGCGTACGCATCGTGCGGAAAAAGGGCGAGATGCGCGTTGAACTGGACACGCACCCAGCCCCCTGAATCGGCACAAGTTAACGTAATGTTTGAGCGGGCCTGGCCCGCTCTTTTTTTGCCGGTGGCGGATTGGCAGCTGGTTACCTTGTTTTGCCAATAAACCTAGAAAAAGCTGTTGTCCGCATAAGTAGTGGCTTAGATGCAGTTTTGTTGCGTCTTAGTCCAACACTTAGTAGTTTCATCAGATTAAATGGATTAACGCCGATTAAACAAATACTTATACGCACGCTTGGTTCACCATTTGGGTGACGAGCAGTTATTTCGTAACTTGTTGTTAATCTGTGTGAATCTGCATAATCTGCGGATAGAACTGCGATTTTAAAGATAACCCGCATCACTCAAGAACTGCTAGAGTTCGCCTTGCTTGTTTTTCGCTGCGCCCGTCTTATGCCGTCGGCAACGGTGTGTTTCATGTTTTCATTATTTGCGAGCAAGGCGCACTAAAAACACCCAACTTATTGATATTAAATACATTTTTACGTTAGGTGTATGCAATGTTCGCCTCTATCAAACGACTCACCGACAAAATCCCGGACAGTGCCCCAAAGCCAATGGTGTTGGGTCTTTTCCTTTGGCTCGCAGCGGCTATACTCATGGCGCTGGCTATTCTCTTTGCTCAGTTGAATTGGATGGGCCTGTACCAGATTGTCTTCGCCATAATATTTGTGCTCATTCTGAGCTTCATTTGTTGCGTTGCTTGGTTTCTCGTTGAATTCATGACAGGTCGCAAAACGACATGGCGGCAGCGTGAAAATACCTAACTCGTCAATGAAGTTCGCTCCCTTTGGTCGCGGGACGCCGTAAAAGCGCGCGTCCCTGAATTCAGACGTTAAATTCCATGCCCATGGCATTGAGATAATCACTTCTTTCTGGCTACGCCTGGCAAGCCCCCTGCCAACCTGGCACTTTAGCAATTACTGCCATCGCCTTATCTGTCGCGCCTTGATGGGCGGCGACGAAATGCACACCTTGCGACCGCATCGCAGCCAGCGCGCCGGCATCATTCAGCAACCTTTGAGCGACCAGTATCAATTCCGCCGCATCGCCCACCTGCACTGCCGCACCGGTTTCGACAGCCAGTCGCGTGGCATCGGCAAAATTGTAAGTGTGCGGGCCGATCAGCACGGGCGTGCCGACTGCACAGGCCTCGATCAAATTCTGTCCGCCGAACGGCAGCAGGCTGCCGCCGATGAAGGCGATATCGACGGCCTCATAGTAGGCGAACATCTCGCCCATGCTGTCGCCCAACACCACCTGCACTTGAGCCGCAACGTCCCTGTTCTCGCTGCGACGCTGATAACTCAGTCCACGCTTGCCTAGCATATCGGCAATCTCATTAAAACGTTGCGGATGGCGCGGCACGATGACCAGCAGCGCACCTTGCAAACAACCCTGAGACTGAAACGCATCCAGCAACAAGGCTTCTTCGCCCTCGCGGGTGCTTGCAGCAAGAAATACTTTGCGTTCCGTGCCGAATTGTCGGCGCAGGGAGTGCCCCAGTTCCAGCATCGCTTGCGGCGGTGCGATGTCAAATTTCAGGTTGCCCATCACGGTCACATGCTGCGCGCCCAGACTGGTCAGGCGCACCGCATCGTCTGAGGTTTGCGCCGCAATGGCGTTGAGTTGTTGCAATGCACGGCGGGTAAGTTGGGCGACGCGCGCATAGCCCTTAGCCGACTTTTCCGACAGACGCGCGTTGAGCAACAGCATCGGAACGCCGGCCTCATGAGCTTCATGGATCAGGTTGAACCAGATCTCGGTTTCCATCAGGATGCCCAACCTTGGCCTGAAATGGCGCAGAAAGCGCCGCACCGCGAACGGATAATCGTAAGGCAGATACACGCGCAATACGCCATCGCCATATAGTTGTTCAGAGGTGGCGCGCCCGGTAGGCGTGGTGTGAGTCAATAAGATCTGATGGTCGGGATAGGCAGATCGTAGTTGTGCAACCAGACTCACCGTGGCGCGCGTCTCGCCAACCGACACCGCGTGCAGCCAGATCACCCCCACCCCACCCCTCCCCCTGCAAGGGGGAGGGGGCGGATAAAAGCCGAAGCGCTCGCCCAGATGCTGCCGGTATTCGGGCTGTTTGCGGGCGCGCAACGCCAGACGCACGAAGATGAACGGCAGCAGCAGCCACAGCACTAATGTATAAAGAAATCTCACCAGTGTTTGGCCACAGCGGGATTGGCGCAGTCCACCTGTATCACCTCGCGGTCTTCCAGACGAATCGCCGTCAGCGGCCCGCCCCACAAGCAGCCGGTATCCAGCGCGATGGCATTTTCCTTGATCATCAGCCCCAGCGCCGACCAGTGACCGAATATCACGGTGGCATCAGCACTGGCACGACCGGGTACATCGAACCAGGGACGGTAGCCTCGCGGTATATTTTCCTGCTCCGCTTTGAAGTCGAACTCCATTTCACCGCGATCAGTGCAAATGCGCATCCGGGTCAGCGCATTGGTAATCACGCGCAGGCGCTTGAATCCGGTCAGCCCATCATCCCAGGCATCGGGCTGGTTGCCATACATATGCGACAGGAAATCCACATAGTCGGGACTTTGCAGAGCCGCCTCCACTTCGCGCGCCAATCTGGCCGCCTGTTGCACCGTCCAGCAAGGCAACAATCCGGCATGCACCAGCACGAACTCACCCTCGACATGCAGCAAGCGCTGATTGCGCAACCAGTTCAACAGTTCATCGCGATCCGGCGCGTTCAAAATTTCATCCAGCGTATCACCCCTGTGCAATCTGCTCGTGCCGCTCGCTACCGCCAGCAAATGCAGGTCGTGATTGCCGAGCACAGTGATCGCACTATCGCCCAGCGACTTGACCAGACGCAATACCTGCAACGAATCGGCGCCACGATTGACCAGATCGCCCACCAGCCACAGCTTGTCCGAGACCGGATCAAAGCGTATTTTTTCCAGCAACTGCACTAATTCCGTGTGACAGCCCTGAATGTCGCCTACCGCATATATCGCCATCGCGCCTTCCCGCCCTGTTTATCTGTAAAATAGCGTACCAGATTTTGCATTAAATTTGATGGGTTAGTGTAATCGCGTGCGATTTAATTTCTACGACTTGTTGCCTGCTATTGCTTTTCCGGTTCGCTGCCCCGGCTATGCCCGGGCAGCGGGCGCTGAATTTGAGAGCGCAATCATTCAAACTGCCGGAAATAAAGGATTTGTGATGGACAATGGGCACAAACAGCGCATGCTAAAATTCCTCGGTGTCGGGCTGCTCAATACGGCGTTTGGCTATGGCATATATGCGGCGCTTGTTTTTATCGAACTGCCGTACCTGATCGCACTGTTTTTAGCGACCGTTGCCGGCGTTATCTTTAACTATTTCAGCATTGGCAGGATCGTCTTCAAGGCGCGCGGCGGATGGCTGGCATTTGGAAAATTCATTGCGGCCTATGTTGTCGTATATATCGTTAATGCAGCGCTACTCAGTCTGTTGACTGTAAATTTTAACCTGAGCCCATACCTCGGGCAGATGCTGTGTATCCCGCCCAATGTGGCAATGAGCTGGCTTTTAATGAATTGTTGGGTCTACAAAAATGGTTGATGGCGTGAAAAAACTGATCAGTATCGTAACCCCTTGTTATAACGAAGAAGACAACATCGATGAGCTATGCCAGCGCATTAAAGACGTGATGGCGGCGCTCCCCTACGACTACGAACACATTTGCATCGACAACCGCTCAACAGATCAAACGGTGCGCAAGATCAAGGAAAAAGCGGCAACTGATAAGCGCATCAAGCTGATCGTCAATGCGCGTAATTTTGGCCACATCAGGTCGCCTTTTCACGCCATTCTGCAATCCAATGGCGATGCATGCATCCTGATCGCTTCGGATTTACAGGATCCACCGGAAATGATCACCGAATTTATCCATAAGTGGGAGCAGGGATACAAGACGGTTCTTGCAGTCAAACCGGAGAGCGAAGAATCCTCAATCATGTTCGGCTTGAGGAAAATCTACTATCGCCTGATTACCCGGATTTCGGAGGTACCACTGGTTCAGAACGCGACCGGGGCCGGCCTGTTTGATAAAGTGGTCATCGACATCCTGCGCAAGATCAACGACCCTTATCCTTACTTCCGTGGCCTGCTGTGTGAAATCGGTTTCCCCGTTGCGACGGTTCCGTTCAAGCAACCGCGCAGGCAACGCGGCATCACGAAAAATAACTTCTACACGTTGTATGACATTGCGATGCTGGGGATTACCAATCACTCCAAGGTGCCGTTACGCCTGATGGCTATGAGTGGTTTTTTACTCGCCTTTTTGAGCATCCTTGTCGCGTTGTTCTTCCTGGTCGCCAAGCTGGTGTTCTGGAATTCATTTCAGTTGGGAATAGCACCGATTATTATTGGCATTTTCTTCTTTGGTGCGATTCAGGCATTTTTTATCGGTGTACTCGGCGAATATATCGGCTCCATTCATACCCAGGTGCGCAACATGCCGCTGGTGGTTGAAATGGAAAGGGTGAACTTTGAGGCACCCAACCGCGACAAACTGGATAACACATGAACCGCACCTTAATACTTTTATTGCTTGCCGCATTGAGCTTTTTACCCACACTGGGGTTTTACATGGTGGGGGAAGAAGGCAGTTACACCATCAGCTCGCTGGAAATGTGGCATAGCCGTGACTGGTTAAGCCAGACAATCTACGGGCAACATCTGCAACGCCCGCCGTTAATCAACTGGTTAACCGTGCCCATTGCCACGCTGACAGGCTGGTCACATGTTCTGCTTGCAGTCCGCATGATAACTGTCGCGGCAACGTTAGGCATGGCAGCCTGGTTGTATTGGCTGACACGAAAACTGTTTGGCGATAAAGCATTCGCGCTGTTCGCTGCGTTGAGTTGTTTGTCGCTGGCGGATTTGTTGCTATATCGCGGCTGGCTGTCTTACACCGACCCGCTGTTTGGTTTTTTCATCTTTGCCGCAATCGCAAGTCTGTGGGCGGGTTGTGAAGAGAAACACAAAGGCTGGTTAGGGCTATCGGTAGTATGGATCGGCTGCGCCCTGCTGACCAAAGTGTTCACCGCCTACATTTTTTATGCAACCGCCCTGCTGGTGTTGTTCTGGCAACCCGGCTACCGGCGGTTTTTACTATCGCCCGCACCCCTGCTGATACTGAGTTCGGCTTTGATCGTGCCGTTTATCTGGTTTACCAGTCTGCCGCAAGTCAGTGGGCAAAGCGGCTCGATGGCGGGTGAAATCGCGGGTAAATTGTCTGAGTCGAATGGGATGGCTTATCTGCAACGCCTGTTCACCTATCCGCTGGAAACACTGCTTTGGCTGTTGCCCGCGCCGTTGCTGGCCTTGTATTTGCTGTTGCGCAAACGGATTTGGCAACCGGAATCTCATCGCCATCATTTTCATACGGCTTTGTTCATCACGGGGCTGTCTATTTTGCCTTATTGGTTAGCACCACAAGGCGGCATCCGCTATCTCGTGCCAATTTATCCCTTGATTGCCCTGATCAGTGCACGCCTGATCTGGCGCAGCGGCGATGCGGGTCAACAACTGGCGTTGCGCTGGTTTACGGGTTTAATTGCCTTGAAGTTCGTGTTTGCGCTGGCCGTGTTTCCCTATTACCAAAGCCATTATCGCGGAGAAAATTACGTTTCGACCGCACGGGATATCAGCAACAAAACCCGTGGCTATCCGCTTTATGTGAGCGATGTCCGTTCAATTTCCATGAACATCATAGGACAAATCGACATCGACAGGCTGCCTCTGCCGCCGATTTACTACCCGCCTGTCCGCTGGAATAACGGATTTTTGCTGTCCATGGAACCAGTTGATGAGGGCAGTCAACTGGTCGAAAAAATCGTCGTGGCGAAAGATGCCGTTTATTTATTCTGTCGCGGTACGGCTTGCTTGGCCGGTACACAGCGCTAAAGCGCAAACACCAACTGCAAACGCCTCCGTTTTAAAACACAAGCTATCTACATGTTTATTAACATAATATTAGAACAATCGAATGCTATTCAATTCCTATAGTTTCATTTTTCTCTACCTGCCCGTCGTGCTGCTGGGTTTTTTCTGGCTGGCGCGAGTCAATCACAGCTTTGCCGCCGGCTGGCTGGCATTGGCCTCGCTGTTTTTCTACGGCTACTGGAATCCGGCTTATATCGGACTGTTGTTAGGCTCTATCGTGTGCAACTACGCGTTTGGGTTGTGGATAGCCAAAAACAGGATGCAGGATTCAGGAAACAGGAAACAGGAAACAGGAAACAGGCCCGAAGTTCAGGGAGGCCGGCAACGGCAAACTGTAAACCCTAAACGGTTATTAATCGTGGCGATCGCCGCCAACCTACTGCTGCTCTGTTATTACAAATATGCCAATTTCTTTATGGGCAGCGTCAATACTGTTGCCGGCACGCAATGGAGCCTGGGCGAAATCATTCTGCCACTGGGCATTTCATTCTTTACCTTCACCCAGATAGCCTTTCTGGTAGACACCTATCAGGGCAAGGTCAAAGAATACAACTTTATCCATTACGTACTATTCGTCACCTATTTTCCGCACCTGATCGCAGGCCCCATCCTGCATCACAAGGAGATGATGCCCCAGTTTGCACACTCATCCAGCTACCGAATCAACTGGGAGCATGTCGCCACCGGACTGATGCTGTTCACCTTGGGCTTATGCAAGAAAACACTGGGTGCGGATGCGCTGGCACCCTATGCAAACGGCATATTCAACGGCGTACAGAACGGGTTATTGCCGACCAGCTACGAAGCCTGGGCGGGTGCGCTGACCTATACTTTTCAGCTCTACTTCGACTTCTCCGGCTATACCGATATGGCACTGGGGATAGCGCTAATGTTCAATATTAAACTGCCGATCAACTTCGACTCGCCCTATAAGGCGACCAGCATCATCGATTTCTGGCGGCGCTGGCACATGACGCTGTCACGTTTTTTACGCGACTATCTGTATATCCCGCTGGGCGGCAACCGCAAAGGCCAGTTGCGACGTTACCTGAACCTCTTTGCAACCATGCTGCTGGGCGGCCTGTGGCACGGTGCCGGCTGGACATACGTGATCTGGGGCGCGTTGCACGGCGTGTTTTTGACCATCAACCACCTGTGGCGCGAAACAATCGCCGAACGCTTCTTACGCTGGGTGCCCAACTGGATAAGTGCATTAACGGGAGGCCTGCTTACCTTCATCGCGGTGGTCGCCGCATGGGTGGTATTCCGTTCGAGTGATATCGCTCATGCCAAAATCATGCTGGAAGCGATGTTCGGCATCCATTCCCGCCCCATTTCACTTAACGAGGTGCTGCACGGCCAATTGCTGCTGGTCACTGATCTTTCCGGGCGCGACCTCTCCAAATTGCTGGTCTTGTCTTTGGCCTGGGTCTGGCTGCTGCCGAACTCCGGCAAACTCAAATTTATCAAGGGCAGCATCATCCTGGCGCTGGCACAAGCGCTGGCCGTGGTGTACTTCATGTACCTCGCCATAGACCAGTTCGGCAGCTACAGCCCTTTCCTCTACTTCCAGTTCTAACGGGCAAGGATAATATGCCACTCGAAATAATTAAACCCGCTATGCCCGTTTTCCCCATCCCAACCCTGATGAAACAACTAGCCATTCGACTAAGCTGGCAAACAACGCCAGCCAAGTCGCTGGTTATCCCCCGCTCGCAGGGGAAGGTGCAAACGATTCGCTATGTGAGCTTCACGTTAACGCCATGAAATACGCCAAGCTTTTTTCCATCCTCGTGTTTTCGATCATGTCGCTCTACGGCGCTGCGGGATTCTACTTTCTGCCATTGGCAACTTTTCAGGCAGAGTTAACGCGGATGGCCATGTTGCCCGAAGCGATGTTCGGCTGGACAAAACCCCAGCCTGCGATCGACCCCGCACTCATGCATCAATCCTCCTGGCGTGAAGCCGACGTGCTGGTGGTTGGCGACAGCTTCTCCGACGGCCGCATCTGGCAGACCATCTTGACCAAAGCCGGGCTGCGCGTGCGCACCGAATCCTGGGACAGTGTGCGCGGCATTTGCGAGGATTTCATGCCTTGGGTGCGCGAGCAAGGATTCAATGGCAAATACATTGTGTTTGAATCAGTGGAACGTAATATTGCCGACGGAGTTGCAAGATCTGTCGCATGCAAGCAAATGCAATTCCATCCCAGCATTTACGCCGATATGCCGCGCGGCACCCCGATGACATCTTTCAATCCCAACCAGGGTGACTATTCAGGGAAACTCTCGGTCGGGATACAAACACTAATCAGGTCCTGGCAGTATGAGCGACTGAGTCGCACCCCTGACTTTAAAGGCTGGGATTTACCAAACGGCGTCAAGATGGCTCGCGTAAATCACGGATGCGATTTATTCAGCCATGCAAAATGCAACGATGCCCTGTTCCTTGTACACGATCGCATAGAAGAGCTCCCCGAAAATACGCTGGATAATATTGCCAAGCTCAACGAACGTTTGCCCGAAATCAAGCCAATATGGGTATTTGTTCCAAATAAATCAACAACTTATCTATATTCGACCAAGAAATTCTGGGATGAGGCGGAACGACGCTTTGCTGCGCCCAACCTTCTGCACATGACACAACAAGCTATCCAGAACAAGATCGTCGACCTTTATCCCGCGAACAATACGCATTTTTCAACGACAGGCTATTTGCTGATGGGTGATGCGGTCTATCAAGCCATCGCGCCCAGCGTCCATCCTGAATTGAAGGAGGCTCATTAAGTGCCCGCAAACAAACTCACGTCCGAGGAACGCATCCTTGCTATCTTGTTGTTCTGTTATCCACTTTTGCTGCTGACCGTAAAAGGGGGAATGAACACCCTGTTTTTCATGTTGGTCGCGCTATCACTGTTCACGATTTTCAAAAGCAGACGGGAGCGTCCGCAATACTTAGACGGCAGCGCCATCGCTTTCATGCTGGTCATGGCATCGGGCGTCGCGGCCATCTTTCTCAGCCAACTCTACCATGGCAATTTCTCCGCCCGCCACTACGATGCTGCCTCCAGACTATTGCTGGCGATCCCGGTTTACCTTGTGCTCAGAAACGCCAATATACGCACCCTGTCATGGTTGCAATACGGGCTGCCGTTAGGCGCAATTTCAGCATTGCTGGTGGTATTACTCATACCCGGTCACTATGCCAATTCTGATCGGGCATCAACTGCATTTTTACACCCAATCTATTTTGGCGACCTGGCCTTGATGCTTGGGCTTCTTTCGCTGTTTTCAATCAATTGGCTAAGTCGGGACAGCACTTCGATCGTTACTCTAAAAACGTTCGGCTGCCTGGCGGGAATATATGTTTCCATCATCTCCCAATCCAGGGGAGGTTGGATAGCTATACCAATATTGTTAACGGTTTGGCTGGTTATGCAAAACAAAAAACGCGGCATCATCAAATTATCCTATGCGTTCCCGCTACTGCTGATCACACTCCTTGCCAGCTACTTTTTTGTCGATATCGTTCAACAACGAATCGATCGGATCTTTTTAGACCTGGCTGCTTTCTCAAATGGTCAGGCAGATACTTCGGTAGGACAACGATTGCAACTCTGGAAGGCCGCCCTCTACCTTTATAGCAACAACCCCGTATTTGGCGTGGGGCCAGAAGGCTTCGCAAATTCGATGACGGCACTCAGTCAATCCGGATTCATCACGGAAGAGGCTGCTCAGCTAGGCAGAGGGGAAGTACATAGCCAGATACTGGCCAATCTGGTCGGACTGGGGATACCCGGACTGTTTTCGATCCTGTCTATCTATTTCGTCCCGCTCTTCATCTTTATGAGATCGACAAAATCCAGCTCCAATGCCAAGCGAACGGCCGGGATGATGGGAATATGCCTGACGCTTGGTTTTTTCATTTTTGGCCTGACGGTCGAGACCTTCAACATCAAAATGCTCGTGTCGTTTTACAGTCTCACGCTGGCAATATTGCTGGCCGCAGCAACACACCATGAAAAGGTGGCAGCCTAAATTACTTGGGGCCGCCCTCTTCCCAGCGTCCTGCTCCGGGCAGCGGATCCCAAGCCTCAATGTCCTCCAGCGGATAATTAAAGCGCAGCGCATAGCCCACACGCCTTAACTTGCCCAACCAGGAACCGCGCACAAAATTGTGCGGATTGCCTGCAGTTTTGCCACCATCTGGATTTCTGAGCGAAGGCATGTAAAGGCGATGAAATTCGATCTGAGTGACGCCCCACTTCATCACGAAGATGCGACCGCCAAGATTGTGCTTGATGCGCCCGGTACTTTTGCAGCCAAAGTGATAGAAGCGACTTCCGCCTACGATGCGGAAAGTGCGGCAGCCAGCCACCCAGAATTTCATCAGCAGATCGTCATCTGAGCTCATGCCGGGGCTAAACTCAAGACTGTAGCCACCCAGCATGCTCCACCATTTTCGATGCACCAGCGTGGGCTGAGAGGCCGAGCCCTCTCGATCCCCCCGGTTATCCATCCTGTACTGTGCAAGAAATTGCGCCTCATCGAAGGCTTCAGGTGTCTCGCCAAAGTTCTGCTTGATCATATTGGCATTCTTGCCGATTTCCGGTTGAATCAGCGTACCGAAGAACATGACGAGATCGCTATCCACCGATGCGATGGCATCAATGAATGCAGCATCCCATCCGGGTGCGGCCACCATGTCGTCATTCATGTACAACACCCAATCATGACTTGCCTGAGCCACCAGATGATTCACCGACAGGCAAACGCCGACGTTCTTGTCGGACTGCGTGTATTTGATGCCCTGAGACTTGACCCATTCGAGCGAGCCATCCGAACCATCGTTCAGGTGCACCAGAATCTCGTGTTCAAATTGAGAATGCTTCTTCAGGCTCTCGACGCACAGTTTGAGATAAGCCAAGTTGTTCCAGCTTGGGATGACGATGCTAAACATAGTGATTGTCCTTGTTCGGATTAACGCGTAATAGTCTGTTTATAGTGGATAATTCTTCAGCAATCCGGCGACTACACAGATACAGTCAAATAAATTTGTTCATACTCGTGAGCAACAACATCCCACCCACGTACGAAGGTTGGTGCCGGTTCCGTTCGATCCAGCTGCCTTACAACTGCCTCCACCCACTGCTGCACAGGCCCACCCAACGGCACAACCTCACCGGCTTCAATATTTACCTGTGCAGCTGCACCGCACTCATCCGAAATCACTACAGGCACGCGCGTCGCCATTGCTTCTGAAATAACCATACCATAAGGTTCGGCGCGAGCGGGGTGCAACAAAACGTCAAACTCGTCGTAGTGCACTTGATTGCTCAAGCCCATTAATTTATAACCATCTTGCCAACCGGCAAATAAATGCTGCACATCGGCAGCAGCAGGCCCCACCACACAGAATTGCAAATCAGGACGAGTGCGACGCAATGCGGCAACGATTTCTACCGCCAAGGGCAAACCTTTACGCTTCCACTCTTTGCCAACGAAACCGATGACACCGCCAGTTTGCGGCACGCTGCGCGAGACTCGCACAGTGCATGGAAAGACACCAGGCACAACAGGCGAGGTGAGCTTGTTCGCATATTCCGGATAATAATGTGCCAGTCGGCGAGAAATAATCCCGGAATTAGGCACGATGCGCTGTGCTACCCGCAACTCGCGACGCTCCATATAGAGCTGCATCGCCACGCGTAGCGAGATTTTTTTCCACCAGGGTTTATCACGCACGGAAGCGAACGGTGGCCCGTGAAAGGTAGTAGCATGATGTACCCCGACGCGCTCGTGGCTATGGACCAACCAACCGGGTTGCGGATGTGTGTCCAGCCACTTCTTTACGCGACGACTGAAGCGCCAGTAATAAAGCCAGCGCGGGCGATAGAACATCTTCCCCAGCTCATGCACTTCGATGTCGTGAGGTTTTTCAGCAAGACAACATTCGCATACCACTTGTACTTGATGGCCGAGTTTCGCGAGTTCACGTGTCGTCTCCCAGACGTAACGCTCCATCCCGCCGACCGGGCCGTAATAACGCACTACATGAAGCAATTTCAATTTTATGCAGCGCCTATTTGTGTTTTAGTTTTGCCACAAGAATGAGCGTATTTCCACCCATCAATACTTCTGTAGCATTGTTATCCTTCATCCAGTATTTTTCCTGCGCCTTCGCGCCCCTGAGCGATGTAAGCATCTGAATTACCCACGCAACAGGCCATAACAGCCGCTGTTTTTTCTTGGGACGATCTTCATGAACGCTTTCAATCTTGAAACCGGCAAATTCAAGCGCCATTCGTATCATTGGGTAGGGTAGCCTATTGATATGAATCATAAATTCATTGTCTATGTAATCCGACTTCAGGGATTCATATGAAACGACCGGCTCAATGACTCCATTGAGGAATTGTTTGATTCGATTTTGCAGGTTCGAATAATTCGGAAGCGAAACCACCAGCGTCCCGCCCGGTTTTAATACGCGTGCGAATTCACGTAAACATTGAAACACGTTCTCAACATGCTCTGGACCTTCAACAAAACAGGCATAATCAAACTGGCCTTGCTCGAAGGGAAAGGTACCATTCAAATCCCCGCGCAAAATTTCGATTTCCGGATTTTTAAAAGCTTCCGGCGCAATATCGGCAGCCGTTACGTCAAATCCTTCGCTTTGCAGACGCCAAGCCAGACTTCCCGTACCTGCCGGAAAATCCAGCAGACTGCCTCTTGGCATGTCCTTTAATACTTTTGAGATCGCAGGGTGTATTTCTGAACGCGAATAGCTAGGAAAAGTCCTGCCGTAAACCTCCACCACATCCTCTGCACCCTTTGCACCAAAGTCTCTAGCCATCCTTAACTCCTTACTCTGCTATTCACAAAAAATGGCCAGTTCACCTCCCAAGCCTGTTTTGCAGTTTATCACGGCATCACATAGTCATTCTTTGCCAAAGCCATGCGTCTAAACAACTTTCAAAAAACCAAACATACTCATACAAGAAGGATTAGAAAGCACTCCACCCAGGAGCAAGGCGGCCAGAACTCTGGTTAATAGGCATTTTTTCCTCGCATCCCGCTGACTATCGTCATGCCGATGATTTTCAGATCGAACCAGAGCGACCAGTTGTTGAAATATTCAAGATCATATTTCACCCTCATCTCCATCTTTTCCATCGTATCGGTTTCACCGCGCCAACCATTGACCTGCGCCCACCCTGTTATGCCCGGCTTAACCTTATGCCTAAGCATGTAACCATGTATCAATTTACGGTACTCTTCATTGTGCGCCACGGCATGTGGTCGCGGGCCGACGATCGACATTTGCCCTTGCAACACATTAATGAATTGAGGCAGTTCATCCAGGGAGGTTTTCCTCAAAAATGCACCTAACGGTGTTACCCGAGGATCATTTTTCTGGGCTTGAGGGACATGCTCCCCATCTTCTTGAACAAACATGCTGCGAAACTTCCAAACCTCGATCACTTGCCCATTCAAGCCATAACGCCTTTGTTTAAATATAACAGGACCAGGATTTGTCAATTTAATTGCTGCCGCAATCAACAACATCACAGGAGATATAAGTAAAAGAATCAGGCTGCCCAGAAGCACATCCTCTACCCGCTTCAGGAACATGCTGGCCCCAAAAAACGGACTCTCAAACACGCTGACCAAAGGGACTCTGCCCAGACTGCTCCAGCGTGCGTGGAGCAACTCTGAAACAAAAACATCCGGTACAACATGAACCGATACCGTGCTGTCGGCAAGCCGCTCGACCAGCTGACGAATCTTGTCATCCTGTTGCATCGGGTAGGTTATATAGACGCAATCGACGAGTTGCTCCTGTACGTGCTGCAAGAGCATTTCAACATCCATGCACGGTAGATGGGTATCTTGCTGTGCACTTTCCATGTTGTCATAGATCCCCTCTATCTTTAACCCCATCCAGAGAGAGCCAGAAATGACATCGACCAATTGAGAGGCGCTCTTCCCTCCTCCTACAATTGCAACCGAACGAGTATTAAATCCAAGTTTCCGGAATCGTCTCAGCACATAACGTAGCAAGACCCGCTCCCCAACCAGCAAGATTGGGGTGGTCATTGTCCATGCAAGAATTGTGACTCGCGAAAAATGTATTGACGATTTGCTAAAAAAACCCAGTGCAAGCAACACACAGCACGTCAGCATCCATATCGACATGATCATCCATGCCTCATGCCTGATTGAATCGGCTCGCCAGGAACTATAGAGCCCATGCCAACCTGCAAAAAACTGAAAACAAACCACTGCAACCGTCCCGGCAAGCCCATATTGCAGCCCAAGCGTAACACCGTAGCCCTTTGCGCATACCCACAAAGCCACCAATATCAACAGTACGTCCAACATACGGTGGAAGATGCTCAGTTCACTGCCATGCTGACGCATCGTTCCTTTTCGATAACCCATTCACAACCCCTTTAATTGTCTATCGAATTGTTGTAACACACTTTCTTTTGCCCAATTTTTGAGCGCGTACTCTCGCGCATGCGCACCTAAAACAACACACCTTGCCTCATCTCTGGCTAGCTGAAGAATCGCACTGGAAAAATGCTCGACATTATCCGGCTCGACCACCACACCGCAATCACGCAAGACCTCGGCAATCTGCGTTTCCTTAGTCGCCGTAGCAATGACCGGGCGACCACTGGCCAGCATGCCCGTCAATTTTGAGGGCATAACCAGATCTTCTGCGCCTGGGCGTTGTGGCAAAAGATGAATAGTTGCCATATTGAGAAGATCATTCAGACGCTGCAATGGTTGCAACGGCAACCATGACACGTTCGGGAGACCTGCATATTTCTGCTGCAAACGCTGACGCACCGCACCATCTCCGCAAAGGACAAACTGAATGTCTTTTTCGCCAACCAACCTGGCAGCTGATTCCAGAATGATCTCCAGCCCTTGCTTTTCTCCCATGTTCCCGGAATACAATGCCACAGTCATATCCGAAGAAATACCCAGTTGCCCGCGCATGGCGCTTGGAACACTCAAGGGAAATATTGCCTTTATATCAACCCAATTGGTAAAAAGCACCGTTTTTTCAGCTGCAACCTTCTTTTGAATCAATCGTCGCACCATATTGGGCGAAATCGTCGATACCCGGTCGAAACGGCGCATCAACCAACTCTCCAGCTTGCTGACCAGATTCCGCAACCACGGAGAACGCAATATTCCCAACTCAAAAGCCGCGTCCACCTCGAAATCCTGAACATGCAGCCAAGCCTTAGCCCCCGACAATCTTGCACACATCCAAGCCGCAGGCGAACAGAACAAGGGGGGCTCAATGGCGAGAATCACCTCTGGGCGCCAGAATAATTGACGAACCATAACCGGTAAACTCGATAAAGCGAAGCTCGCCAAATGCAGCAAACGTTTCAGACCTGACGGTCGGGCAGGAACCCATATCGGGCAACGCCAGATAGCAACTCCTGCTTGAAGCTCCCTGTTATAACGCCAAGCAGCATAACCATTTGCAACCCGCCATTCCGGATAATAAGGCGGTGCTGTTACGATATGCACCTCGTGACCAGCCGCCACTAACCACTCGGCCATTTCTCCGGTGTACTTTCCGATACCCGTAAGTTCGGGTGCGTAATTAATACCGACGATCAGGATGCGCATACTACGTCTTCCGGGCGACCACAACCAGACAGTCACCCTGTTTGCTCAGATTACCTAGCCATAACAAGGGGAAGAGCAAACCACGAATCAGCAAAATCAGTGTAGCCACCAACACTGCCGATCTAAGTTGACTGGTAGGCTGACCTGGCTTGGCGAATAATCCGGCGATAATTGAGTGAGAAACCCACAACGCGGGGGTCTCCTGCGTCATTTCAAGAACCTCAAATCGAGACTTTTTCAACACCTCTCGCAGCGTGTCTGATGAAAAATGAACAACATGAAAGGGAACGTGCCAATTTATCCAGAAGCGACCAAATGCAGAACGCAACCAACTCTGACTGTTTGGACAGCTGATCCACACCTGACCACCGGGATTGAGCAATCGGTGAATTGACTGAAGCATATCTGCTGGACTCAGTGAATGTTCCAGCACGTTGGACAACACAACCACATCATATTTTTTATCTGTAGAGAATCCTTCCAAAGTGCTGCCATGCACGACAAAGCCCTTGCCGCGAGCCACCCCTGCAGCCTTACTGTTAAGTTCCAGGCCTTCAGCAGAAAAACCGTGTTTTTGATAGAACTCCAAGCCGCGCCCTTCATTACAACCCACATCCAGCAAACTTCCCGCGCCGCTAGCCAAATGAAAGGAAATATCACCGTCGATTGCCAGCCAAATCCGATAAAAAAATGAGTTGATGAATTTAGCTCTCAGTTGAGTATAACGAGTATTTCTCTCACCGCTGAAATTGTAGAATCGCTCGTAAAGCCCGTTCAGTTCTTTCTGGTTGGGTAGTGGAGCAGTTTGCTCAAGGTTACAGACTTTACATTTTGAAATAACGTATGGAGTTTTAATACCAAAACGTGTATCAAAAACCCCATCCATCACTTGATCCAGCGGTGCGCCACATGCCAAGCAATTATTTTCCATTTCGTTCTTTCTTAAAATCAACCGTACTAATTTCAAAGCGTCTTGATAACTGACCTCCTATTTTCATACCCGGCAATTCAATGACTCGGTAACTCCAGACCGCCAAAAAATAAGTTATGCCAACCACGACAAAATAGAGCAGTGCAAATTTTATTTCTGCTTGAATCATTGCATGCCTGAATATTTTGCCAACATAGATCAGCACAAAGAAGTGCAACAAATAGGCGCTGTAGCTTATGCGTCCAATTAATCGCATCAGCGGGTTATCGAACAAAAAGAACGGACGCTGAACGTTTGCAACGATAAACAAGGTAAATACGGCTGCCCATAAAAAATATCTGGGTAACGTGTGGTTTTCAGCCTGAATTGGCATGCTGATCAACAGTAAAGCACACACACAAGCAACTACATAGGCGTAAACAGGATTGAAACGCTCTTCCTTGACTACCCAAAAAGCCAAAATACCCATCATAAACACCGGCAGTTGTGCAGGAAATGACATATACCAGGAATAAATATCTGCTAAATACCGTGCATTTCCCGGAAGGGCTTGAATAAAATATGCCTGCGCGATATTGCCAAATAAAAAATAAATCCCCAAACTGACCAGCCACAATTTTAATGCGGAAATTGCTGTAGTTACGTACTTGAAAAATATAGGCAGCAGTAAATAGAACATTACTTCGACCGCGACACTCCACCCGCCGGGTATAACTGCATTAATCGAATTTGGGTGAATCCCGTGCAAAAAGGTGGCTGTCAACACGATCTCAGCCCAGCCAATTCCGTCAGGAGACCAGAAGGAGTGCTTGCCAAAAAACATCAAGGAAGCGAGCAGTAAAGCAACCCAAAACATTGGCGCTATTCGAAAAAACCTGCGGATAAAATATCCTGTCAAGTTATGTTGACCGGCCATCTCACGAGCATGCAGCATCATGGTCAACGAAAAAGCGCTCAATACATAAAACAACTCCACCCCCATGTCGCCATTAACAGCAAGAGAATGCAAAATACCTGCAGGCAACGGAGCTGCTTGCGAAACATGTATGGCGATTACACCCAGGATCGCCCAGCCGCGAGCCGAGTCCAATGCCTCGACTCTTGATGGCTGCTTATATCCCTCAACTGCTGAACTCACCGAGCTCTCTTTTCGAATATGAAAGATGGCAACATTAGCTACACCATCATTCGCGAATGTATATTACGATGCTCGTGATTCATGAAGCGTAATTAATAACGACAAACTGCTTGCGCAGGCGGCGTAGTTGGCAAAGAAAGCGTTGCCACCAACAAACCTAAAACCATGCCGTAACTTAACATTTTGTATGTTGGCTCAAAAATCAAACCAATGGCTATTGCTGCGAATGCGGCAAGAAAAATAGCCAGCCGATGACCAGAAGACCATACGCCAGTTAAATCAATTCGACGAAACAGCAAAATCACGAATAACACCAACACTACGAACCCGACCAAGCCAGACTTAAGCAACCAGAATGAAATCAGGGAATGCGTAAAACGAGTGGTTTCACCGCCGTATATTGGATTGATCAATACCCCACCCCAGCCAATACCAAACAACAAAGTAGTGAAGCTTTGCGAAACACAGTTAAATACCGCATACAACTCCTCTTGCCGATGACCTGAACCCAGAGCTTGGTTTTTTGCCCACATTTGCCCCGCAAAATTTATTATCTGACTATATGTGAGAATCAAACCCAGTATTCCCGCAATGATCAGGTTTCCTAGCGGCAATCTTCTTACCCTGAGCAGATGTAATAAATAAATTATTAACGCAAGCAGGGTCAATCCGCCAAATGCCCGCATACCAAGTGCAGAAAATTCATAAACACAAAACGCGCCAGCACCCAAAGCCAGCAATCCGAAAAATAACCGTCTAGGTTTAGTCAATACAAACCCAATTCCGGTACAGAGCATATATATGGCTGAAAACAAAACTGCGGGGTCTTGGCATTTCAATAAAGTAATTGCATAGTTTGCAATATCCAACTTAAGCAGTCGCAGAATAAGACTCAGTTTACTCACCCCATTTTCCGGCGCCACAGGAGACGGCGAAAATCTGGAGATATAGGAATCCATCGAACCCAAATTTTGCACTATTCCGATATGAAACTGAACAGCGCTTACAAGCCCAACGACAAATATAGCGACTAAAAGGATGCGCAAATGAAGCGGGTTTCGGTCTTGAGAGAGAATCAATGGAAGCGCAGTCATAAACATTAGCGGGACAATATCCCGAACTATGTCAGAAACACCATTCCCTCGCACGACTCCGACCAACAGCGGTGCCAACAAAAAGTACACCATACACAAAGTTGGTAGCTTGAAATTTCCATCATTCCGCGCAATGAATGAGAATACTAAAAGCGAGACACCTACAGTTAAACCAACTCCCATTAAAATTTCTATCACGCCTATTTTGACCGGCATAGGTGAACTGAACATCAGCAAAAGATAGGCAGCAATGATTAGCCCAAAGCCAATATTGGACAGGGAGATTCGCTGCGTTATGATATTCATACTGTGATTCTCTCCGTTGTTTGCCAACAGATAATTTCCCACTTTTTCATCATGATGAGTATTCGCCATCTAAGTGTGCCATCCTGGAAATTTCTGTCGCGTCACCTCTTAACCATTTTTTTATTTTCAATTTCATAAAGCTTCGAGTCAATCAAAAAGCGAAACCAGAAACCGTGCAGGGTGTGATAAATCAATCCTGGAATACCATCCAGAAATCCAAGTTTAAAAAAATACCTATATATCCAGAAAAACAATGCTCGCCAAAACTTGGGAAAACGATAATACAAATTTTCTTTCATCCAGCGCTTATTTGCCGCTTGATGGGTCAGCGTATTGGATGAATCCGTTGGTTGCTGTATTCTAAAAATTTCCCTGATTTCCGCGTCCGCATATTGATTGTGCTTTTGCACCCAGTGAGATAGGCCACGCTGCCCCTCGTCCACGATATCGTGTTTAAGATTTTCAATGCGCCCAATTATTTCCATGTGCTCGTCGAGCTCTCTAACCTCACATCGTGCTCTGCCGGTTCGCCACAATCTGACGCCCCAAAGCGGATACATACCCCCGTGTCGAATCCAGCGCTTCAAAAAATAGACCCTGCGATTAATGCTATATGCGCCTACTTCTTCCGCAGTGTCACGCAGCGTGGACTTTAATTCTGCAATTAATTCATCCGTCATCCATTCGTCAGCATCTATACGCAGAGTCCATGGTGTTTTGATGGGTAATGCATTTATCGCCCAATTCATCTTGTCGGAAAAAGTACCCCAATTACCCGTGACGACCTCACACCCAGCCGCTTTTGCAATCTCGACCGTTCGGTCTGTGCTATTAGAATCCACCACATAAACCGTGGCGCCTAGCTTGCTCACACTTGCCAAACACTGAGGAAGATTAATCTCTTCATTTAGGGTAGGAATATATACTGACAATAAGTCTTTCATGCTTGCACCGATTTCTTCGCGTAGTACATTTGGCCGGCTAACATGGCGGTCGCTATTATCACATACACCCATGCCGCACCCGTCGCTTTTAAAGCGGGAATCAACACGAAGCCCGCCGCAAGTGCAGCCAGTACGCCGCACAAATTTCCGATGAACTCAACCTGGTTGGCACCTAATGTTCGGTGCTTGATACCCGACACGCGAGCAAGAAAATACACGCCATATCCGCCCCATCCGATTACCAGCAAATGCCAATGCGGTGCATAAAGGTTGCCCAATACCAGAGTGACGATTTCCCGGCCAAACACAACAACAATCGTCATACCTGATAACCAGAAAATCATCCCGATCTTGAGCAAACGGGACACGCCGGCCTTCATGACATGTGTACCTGACCCATGATGCACGCGCGCCCAATCAGCCACGACCTTGGTTTCGAGTTGCTCCATCAACACGTTCGCTATGTTGGATATACCCCGAATACTCGCTAACACGGCTGCTTGTTCTTTGCCATGCATGGTTCCCAGCATAAAGATCGGGATGTACGACCAGAGCCAGCCCAATGGTGCTCCTGCGATGAATAGCTTGCTGTATGCAAGGTGTGCCTTTGTCGCATTGAGCCAGGACGGGGCCGCTTCGGATCTGCTTTTACTGGCGGCAGCAATAGTTAACGCCGCAGGAATAAGTACGCTGACTATCAACACCAGCAACACCCCGCTTACCGTATCGGGCCTGATGACCAGCAGCCCGATGATACGCAACGGATAGAGCGCGGCACTGGAATATACCGCTCTCCTCGACCCTGAAAATATGTAGGCGGAACGCCTGTCAAAATCCGCCAGTTGTTGCAGGATCAGGAATGCAAACAATAACCCGGCTTCTGCCGCTGTTGCTTGCCAGCCAAAAATATTTCCTGCCCCGAACCACGTCATGCAGATCAGCAGCGACAGCAACAATGCTTGCAGCAACTGCAATCTGGCCAGGGATGTTTGATATGTGCTGTCTTGCGCGGGGGCACGAACTGCCGCGCCCTGAAAAATTCCTGCCACATTCAGCAACAACAAGGCCATGTAGCTGGCGAAAACATAGGTGAACTTGCCCTGCTCGGAGAGAGGCAATGCGTGTGCGCAAATTGCGATGGTCAGAAAATTACCGCCCGAGACCAGTATCTGATCGGCAAGACTGCTGAATTTACTCATGAAATTTGGTGACCAGCGTTTGAGCAGTGCATTCAAGACGCCAACGGTGAAAATAGTACACAACGACTGACTTTGTGTGGCCAGGCCAGGACTTTAACAATTCCCAGAAGTGGAAAATATTGTTTTCCGTAATTGTAATCTGTACCTACAAAATTGTTGTCTTGGCCGTTAGTGATGGCATCAAAATTGACAGTACATTTTTTCCCCTTGAGGTCATTAATCGCAAATTCAGCGGAATTAAAACTTTCTATGGAAACAGCCTTATCAACCATCCAAACCGATGTAGTCTCATTTTTTAACAGCGTAAATCCGCTAGGAATATGTACCATTAATGACAACACTACTGCCGACAGAACTGTTATTGCTAACCTCGGGTAACCCGCTTTAATAAGCAAAGTTAGCGCAACAAACATGAACAGCATATAAACGGGATAACCGTAATAAAATATATCCACCCCTCCCTTATACATCTTAACAACGATAAATAAGGCTAGGAATATTGCCACGCTTACTTCCTGAAATTGCTTATTTAATAACAGCACCGGCATTGTTCGCAGCCGTTGCGACACATTGCCGGTGCGAAATAGTTGCACTTTCGTAATTAACAGAAATGCCAGAAGTAGCAAAATGAACGCGACACCAACGTCTCCCATCGTAATTCTTACCAAACGAACCAGATAACTGATTGTTTTTTCAATGACGATGTTGAATGGAACGTAATACTCAAATCCCCCATGTTGAATGTAGTGCGCGATATGGTGAAAAAATAATTGGAGCGTGCAAAAATACAACAGCAGAACGGTAAATGCCGCAGCTATACCAAAGACAACTGGCGTTAGTAAACCGCTCAGCTTGCAATCCACTTTTTGAACTGCGCCGTATTTTTTATTGAAGACAATAAGAAATACAGCGATCATGGCAAATGCCAGCCCTATTTCATCAGAAAAAACCGCCCCTGTCAGTGCCGCCCCCCTGAAGCCAGGTCTCTTGAAAAACATGAAGAGGAGCATGAAGGTTACACATAGGTATTTCGAATAAATGAACTGCATCTCATAACTGGCGATGAATAACGGATTCATCAGGAGAGTGAGTACTGCCAGGTAAAATAGCTGTAGCCGGGTCATTCGCGACGTCAAATCTCTGGTCACAAGGCTTGCGAACAGGATGGAATTGAGAATTAAAATCGCCATCGTCAACCAGCTTATAAACGGGAAAGGTAAATGACTCCGTATCATTGCCTCCAAGCCGAATGCTGCGTAGTTGGTTAAACGACCACGATGGAAGTCATACTCATTTGCACTTTTGAAGCCGTTGAATATCGCCTGCGGAACTTCGCTGACAGAAGTTACAGCCTCATATTGTTGCTGGAAGATGGCCATGAAACGTAGCGCATCAGGGTGAATAATCTTAACCGGTGCATTTATTACGGTAAAAGCTATAAACACTGCAAGGATTAGCAGAAAAAAAACCGTACTAGTGATCTTAATCTTTTTGTTCATACATCGGCAAAATGTACAAATTGTATGGCTCTCAAAGGCACTTGTTGGCCCAGTACCAGCGAATTTCGCCATCTTTTGATTGATGCAAACAGCTTCTCCATGCGGCTCCCTCATGCACAGGCGCCTTCGCACAGCAGCATTCCTCTTGCCTCAATCAGAATTCCATCCAGAGATGCGAGTCTGGGCTGATACCCAAAATCCGCAGCACGAGTATTCAACGAATAGTAATGTGGTTTGCTACCCGTTGCGTTAACTGCGACACTTGCCCCGGTTATTTCATACTGCAATCCGAATTGTTCTTGCATGGCGGCCAATAAAGTTGGCTTGTCGATCGGCGCACGGCTGTAACAATCAACTGCGGCATTGGCTGCTGGTGCAGCAAGCAGTGCGCTGACCAACCCGTAGAAATCGGACGGATGCAGAAAGTCGCGCACGATATACTCTGAAGACGTTTTCAGCACCATGTTGTCGCGAATGGCGCGCAGTATGTCAGTGATCAAAAAGCGCGCCTCAATATCCTGAGTGCGACTGAAATAATTGAACACACGGATATCGATAATGGCTAGCTCGGAATGCGCACGATGTCGACATTCCGCATGCAGCTTCGCCACACCATACCATTCGTGCGGCGTCAGATTATTTATCGCCACAATGGCTGGCGTATCCCGTTTAACCGGCTCGTTGAAGCTTGAACCGTATGCGGCACCACTGCTTAAAAACAGGTAGCGGCATGCCGGATGCGTCTTCAGGTAGTCCAGCACCATCTCATCAAAGCGCAGGGTAACCTCAAAGATGGAATTGCCCATTGCCATGGCCTGAGCGGGGTTACCGACGCCGACGAAGTTAATGACGACATCAAATTCATGCGGAGCGAATTCAGCAAAATCATCAACCGGATAGCGTCTTGCCAACCCGACCGATGCCAGCCATTTACTCACCTCATCCGGACGGCGTGCAAACAGGTGCAGATGCTGCTTTTCCTCAGCAGAGAAAGATACGATCAGGTCGCGGGCTATCTGGCTGGTCGCACCGAGAATGGCTATGTTCATCATGTTGATGGCCGATTAACCGTTCAGTTTTGGAAACTGTTCATCCAGCTTCGAGCCAAAAGCCAGGCGCGGGCGGCATTCCGTTGCGCCCTCCATCATGAGCTCAATCAACAGCGGACCTTTATGGTCTGCAATCAGATTTAACACACGATCCATCTCCGCAGCACTCCCGGCACGATGCGCCTCGATTCCATAGGCTTTCGCAATATCGATGAATGAGGGGCTGCTGTAGCCTTTCTTGGTAGACTGGTTCCGGCCATCGAAGTACATATCCTGGAAATTCTTGACCATGCCCAGCACCGAGTTGTTCAAAACGATGATGGTCAGATCCAGTCCCAGGCGGTTGAGCGTGTCCAGCTCCTGGATGTTGATTTGCAGACTACCGTCGCCGGTAATTACCACCACCTTGTTCTGTGACTGAATGGCGATTCCCAGTGCGGCAGGCAGGGCAAAGCCCATTGCGCCCATCCCGCCGCTGTAGTGAACGGCCTGATTGGGCGACAGACGCAGGCTCTGCGCCGCCCACATCTGGTGATTGCCGACATCGCATACGTAATCGACCGGGTGCTCAGCCAGGCTGTGATTCAGTTTCTTGAACAACTCGCTGGGGCTGATCTCCCAATCCGCGTACTCATTGGGTTCGGCACGATTGCGCAGTTTTGCCAAGTCGACCAGCCAGTTTTTATCGAGGTTATTGAAGGTGGATGTATTGAGCGGGAATGATTTAAAGAAACTTTCAGCCGTTGCGCAGATACTCAGATCCGCCTGAACCCGGTTGCACAGCTGTGCTGGATCGATGTCGATCTGCACCACTCGCGCCTGACGGGCAAAATCGTCCACATCGGAACCGGTTTGCCTGACATCGAGTCGCGCCCCCACTACAATCAGCAGATCACAGTTTTGCACCGCCCAGTTGGCCTCGCGATTGCCATAACTGCCGATCATGTTGAAGTAATTTCGGCGCGCAACCACCCGCTCATGCCCCATCAGCGTAGATACATACGGGATACCCAGCGCATCGGCCGCCAACAGCCACGGGTCCATTGAATCGGCCCAGCGCGCCCCACCGCCAATGCAGATCAGCGGGCGTTGCGCATCCTGGCATAGCGCTTCTAATTGCTTCAATTCAGCAGAGGTAATTTCTGATCCATTGCCGAGTTCCAATGGCCTGTTCAACCATTTTTCAACCAGCGCATCGGGTATTTCGGCTCGCTGAACATCGTTGGGAATATCCAGCAACACCGGCCCTTGGCGTCCACTCAGCGCCATCGACAGGGCTTTGTACAATTGGGGCAATAAAGCTTCGGCATCATCGACTCTGACCGCGTATTTGGTCAGTGAGTGCGCGACAGCAACGATATCCAGCTCCTGAAATCCTTGCTGCCGGATGGCCCGAGCGCCTTTGAGCTCACGGGTGTTGACCTGTCCCGTGATAAATAAACAGGGTACGGAATCGAACCAGCAGCTGCCGATACCGGTCAGCAAGTTGGTTGCACCCGGGCCACTGGTTCCCATCGCGACCGCGATGGTTTTACCCTTGGTATGCCTGGCGACGCCTTCTGCCGCAAATGCCGCCGATTGCTCATGGTGCACCGAGACGATGTTGAACTGCCCCGATTCTGCGAAGCTATCCAGAAGGTGAGTGATCATGCCGCCCACCAGTTCAAAGCAGGTTTGAACCTTGTGGGCAATCAGAAATTTGGCAACTGCGTCAGATGCTTTCAATGCGTATCCTGTTCGTTCTAGAAATTCACGCCAAAGAACGCTTCGATCTTCTCAACCACAAAACTCAGCATTTCTTCGGTCAGTCCGGGATACACTCCAATCCAAAGTGTGTCATTCATTATCTTGTCGGTATTGGTGAGCTCACCGCTGATACGATAGCTGCGCCCTTCAAAATACGGCTGGCGTGTCAGGTTGCCCGCGAACAACAGGCGCGTGCCGATCTTGTACTGATCCAGATATTTCAACAACTCGACCCGGTCGATGCCAGCCGATTCGCGCAAGGTGATCGGAAAACCGAACCAGGATGGCTCGCTGCCTGCGGTGGCTTCCGGCAGGATCAAAAACTCTTCGCAGGATTTCAGGCGCTCTTTCAGGAATGCGAAGTTTTGTTTACGCGCTTCGATAAACCCCGGCAGCCGATCCATTTGTGCCAATGCGCAAGCGGCTTGCATGTCAGTGATCTTGAGGTTGTAGCCCAGATGCGAATAGGTGTATTTGTGGTCATAGCCCATCGGCAATGAACCCAGTTGCTGGCCGAAACGCTTGCCACAGGTATTGTCACAGCCAGGACCACAGTAGCAATCACGCCCCCAGTCGCGGAACGATTCGATGATGGTGCGCAGATCACGATCCTTGGTGAAGATCATGCCGCCCTCACCCATGGTGATGTGGTGCGCAGGGTAGAAGCTACAGGTGGCAATGTGACCAAAGCTGCCGACGTGCTGTCCTTTGTAACGCGAACCGAGTGCGTCGCAGCAATCTTCGATGACCCAGAGATTGTATTTTTTGGCCAGTGCCATGACGGCATCCAGATCGAACGGATTACCCAGTGTGTGCGCCACCATGATAGCGCGTGTACGATCCGTCACCGCCGCTTCAAGCTTGGCAGGATCAATGTTGTAGGTGGGGATGTCCACATCCACAAACACCGGAACCATGCCGTTTTGCAGCATGGGGTTCACGGTGGTGGGAAAACCCGCCGCTACGGTGATGACTTCATCGCCCGGTTTTAAGGCGCGTGAGCCCAGTTTGTGCGAAGTCAGTGCAGTGAATGCCAGCAGGTTAGCCGATGAACCGGACGTGGTGGTCAGCGCATAAGGCACGCCGACAAACTCGGCGAAACGCTTCTCAAAAGCTTCGTTGAAACGCCCGGTGGTGAGCCAGCCATCCAGTGAGGCTTCGACCATGTTTTTGAGTTCGGGAGCGCCGATCACTTTGCCGGAGGGAGGAACAATTGATGTGCCAGCCGTGAACGCCTTTTCGGCATATTGCAGCGCACTGTATTGCTCAACTAAGCCAAGTATTTGATTCTTAATGGTTTCTTTATTCACGCCGACCTCTGCTAATTTCAATTCAAATTCATCGTGCGAATCACGCGTTATACGCGTTGATTTGCCGGAGCGTTATCTCACGCAGGTCTTTTCCATCCTGATAGGCACGATGCCATTCCACGATCTTGCCCAGCGCATCGTCCAGATGCCATCTCGGATGCCAATCCAGCTGCGCTTTCGCCTTGGAACAATCCAGCTTCAGGTAATGCGCCTCATGCGGGTGATCGCCGCCAT
This sequence comes from Gallionella sp., assembly GCA_041671725.1. Lineage (GTDB taxonomy): Bacteria > Pseudomonadota > Gammaproteobacteria > Burkholderiales > Gallionellaceae > Gallionella. The sequence goes on from JBAZAY010000002.1 coordinate 102,429, forward strand.
CCAGCGCCCAGTTCGCCCCCTCGCCCCAGGATTGGGTCAGCCGTTCAACAATCCATTGCACCGGCTTGGCATCTTCATCGTTCGGGCCAAAGTTCCAGCCTTCAGCAAAAGCCACGCCCTCTTCATAGAGCTTTTGTGCCAGCAACAGATAACCGGACAATGGCTCCAGCACATGCTGCCAGGGACGGATCGCGTGCGGGTTGCGGATATTGACCGCGCGACCTTCTGTGATGGCGCGCATAATGTCCGGGATGAGCCGGTCTTCCGCCCAATCGCCGCCACCGATGACATTGCCGGCACGGGCCGAAGCGAGGGCTACGCCATGCTGTTGATATTTCCCGGGATTGAAAAATGAGCTGCGATAGGCCGATGCCACCAACTCGGCACAGCCCTTGCTGTTGCTATACGGATCAAAGCCGCCCATCGCTTCGTTCTCGCGGTAGCCCCACACCCACTCGCGATTCTCGTAGCACTTATCTGAGGTCACGTTCACCACGGCTTTTACGCTGCCCGAACCACGCACCGCTTCAAGCAGGTTCACCGTGCCCATCACGTTAGTAGAGTAAGTTTCGACCGGCTCGATATACGAATAGCGCACCAGTGCCTGAGCCGCCATGTGAATCACGATCTCCGGCTTATGCTCGGCGAATACCGCACGCAAATGCGCCAGATCACGGACATCTCCGACTATGCTGGTCATGCCGCTGACCACATCGGCAACTTCGAATAAGCTTGGCCTGGTTGGAGGCGCTAACGCGAACCCTGTCACTTGTGCACCCATGGACTGTAACCAGAGCGACAGCCAGCTTCCCTTGAAGCCTGTGTGCCCTGTCAGCAGCACACGCTTACCCTTCCAGAATCCGGCGTTCAATTCCATACCTTCCAAGGTGCTTTGCCCGATTGCCACAACTCCTCAAGATGCATCTTGTCGCGCAAGGTATCCATCGGTTGCCAGAAACCAGCATGATGAAACGCAGCCAGATTTCCTTCCTCGGCCAGCCGCTCCATGGGTTCGCGCTCCCAGGTTGTTTTATCATCCACAATATAATCAATAACTTGCGGAGACAACACAAAGAATCCACCGTTAATCATGGCGCCGTCGCCCTGAGGCTTTTCCCGAAAACTGTTGACCTTATTGCCCTGCATATCGAGTGCGCCAAAACGACCCGGCGGCAAGGTGGCCGTCAGCGTCGCCTTGACCTTCTGCGCCTTGTGGAAGGCGATCAGTTCAGTGATGTTAACGTCACTTACACCGTCGCCATAGGTCAAGCAAAATACCTCTTCATCCTTGACGTACTCGGCTACGCGCTTCAGGCGACCACCGGTCATGGTTTCTTCACCGGTATCCACCAGCGTCACTTTCCACGGCTCGGCAAAACGCTGATGTACTTCCATCTGATTATTCTGCATGTCGAATGTTACATCTGACATGTGCAGGAAATAATTGGCGAAGTATTCCTTGATGACGTAGCCCTTGTAGCCGCAGCACACCACGAACTCATTGATACCGTGCGCAGAATAGCTTTTCATGATGTGCCAGAGAATAGGCTTGCCTCCGATCTCCACCATCGGCTTCGGTCGCGTGGAAGTCTCCTCGCTGATCCGCGTTCCCAAACCACCTGCAAGAATGACTGCCTTCATTGCTTATCCCTGTCTAAAACCTTGTAGACCATTTGTAATTCCTCTGCGAAAATCGATTCCAAGCTCGCATCCCTGATAGCGAATTTTAGTCATATCCACAACTTTTCGTATTGTACCATCCAGCCCAGAGGCAAATTTGCACGAACTAGTTTGCACATTTAATTTTGATGCTGATTACAGTTCCAGCTTATAAACACAGCAAGATAGCAATCAAATCGAATGGCTTACAATTATTTAGCCGAATCCATAGCAGCCAACGACACCCCCTTTCCATCTGCTTTGTGCAGTAGAATTAGGCTTACCCGTCATACCCATCTGCTTGGTACCTTCCCATGTTTTCTATATTGATTCCAACCTGGAACAACCTTGAACTGCTCAAGCTCTGCGTGCGCAGCATTCAGCAAAATTCGGCCTATAAACACCAAATCATCATTCACGTAAATGATGGCAGCGACGGTAGTCTGGCATGGGTACGTGAACAACAGCTCGACCATACAGCCTCACCCGATAACATCGGCATCTGCCTGGCGGTGAACGAAGCGGCCATGCATGCACGGATGGATTACATCCTGTACCTGAACGATGACATGTATTGCTGCCCCGGATGGGATACTGCGCTGGTGGCCAAGCTGAAAGGAGTCGATACCGATTTGTTCATGTTGTCAGGCACGATGATAGAGCCGCGCAACACTAACAACCCATGCGTGATCGTGCACGATTACGGCAGTGATGTTGAAAGTTTTAATGAGGCCAAACTGCTCGCTGAATTACCGCAACATCACAAAGGTGATTGGAATGGCGCAACCTGGCCGCCTACGCTGGTCAGCCGTCGCTGGTGGTTCAAGGTAGGGGGTTACAGCAGCGAGTTCTCGCCCGGCATGAGCAGCGACAATGACTTTTCGATGAAGTTATGGCATGCGGGCTGCCGCATCTTTTTGGGCGTGGGCGACTCTCTGGTCTATCACTTCCAGTGCAAATCCACCGGCAAGGTGAAGAAAAACGATGGCGGCAAGCAGTTTTTGCACAAGTGGGGAATGCGCCAGTCGGTATTCGACCGCTATTTTCTGAGGCGCGGCCAGCCGGCACAGGGATTGGCGCTGGATGAACCGGAAGACACGCGCGCATTTCGTTGGCAATTGCTGCGCAGCAAACTGAAACGCGCAGTCAGTTGACCTTTATAAAAAGCTTTGTCGCAATGAGTTGTTGATAAAATTAATTATCACGCGGAGGCGCGGAGAACGCGGAGAAGTTCAAAACCATATCAAAAGCTAATTTACCTTCAATGGGACGAATCGTTTTAATTTAGCATCATGGTTTGTTTTTAACATTTAGTTTTTCTCCGCGTTCTCCGCGCCTCCGCGTGAGCAGTTGTCATTTTTAGGTCTATTGGAATGCAACGCGGTTAGTTTGCGATATTTAAGGTAAGTCGTGCGCGCATTCATGCAGGCGATTGCATACCCAGCAACTCCGTCCAGCACACCCAACCTCAACATATACGTTCGCACGAATGCCCACCCTCCGCGCAGCACTGCATCCATATAACCAGATTCTTTGCCGGCTTCAAACATCTGCTGTGCAGCAGCCGTCGAGTAATGTTCCACCTTGCGCTCTACGTCTTTTTTTGACAGGTAGCTGTAATGCAGCAACGGGCTTGTCAATTTGATAGCCCTTCCTGCGAGCAACACACTTTCATGTACCAGGCTATCAGAGAATCTGCCGGCACCGCGCTTAAACAGGCGCAGCACATAATCCGGATACCAGCCTGAATGATGGATAAATTTCCCGCAGAACTGCGACAGGCGCGGGCAGTAATAACCGTCAACTTCTGCCACACACATCGCCTGTTCGATTTCAGCACGAAGTTCATGCGTAACGCGTTCGTCCGCGTCGATTGAGAACACCCATTCACCGGTTGCATAATCAAGCGCACGATTTTTTTGTGGCCCGAAACCTGGCCAATCGGCATGCACATACACCTGAGCACCCATTTCACGGGCACAGCTTATCGTGTCATCTGTGCTGCCAGCATCTACTACGATGATTTCATCCGCCCATGAAACAGTGTCTATGCAAGCGCGGATGTTAACTGCCTCATTCTTGGCAATGATGATGACCGACAGTTTGGGCATTAGTTTTTCGGTGACTACTGTTGCGGGCTGGGTTGATATTCGGGTACCCAGCTCTCCAGTGCAGACTTTACCTGTGCATCAGCCATGGTCGCATCACCTGTCCATTCCAGCAGCTTTTCAAGCCACGCCGCATCGGCTTGCCGTGCCTGGGCAATGCGCAGTTTTGGGTGCGGGGTCGGCAGAGTGTGTTCATTATCTGCCAGCAGCTCCTCATACAGCTTCTCACCAGGACGTAAACCGGAAAATTCAATCTTGATTTCATCTTCGGTAAAGCCGGATAGTCGGATCAACTCTTTCGCCAAATCTACAATCTTCACCGGCTCCCCCATATCCAGCACGAAAATTTTACCGCCCTGCCCCATAAGTCCGGCTTGCAACACCAGTTGTGCGGCTTCGGGGATGGACATGAAATAGCGTGTTATTTCAGGATGGGTGACAGTAATCGGGCCACCTTGTGCAATCTGAGCACGAAACTTCGGAATCACACTGCCGGTGCTGCCCAATACGTTGCCGAATCGAACAATGACGAATTGAGTACTGCCGGATGGCTGCAATGCCTGGCACACCATCTCGGCCAAGCGCTTGGAAGCACCCATCACGTTGGTCGGATTAACCGCCTTGTCGGTCGAAATCATCACAAACTTGTCAACGCCATAGCGCTGTGCGGCGCGAGCCACCGTCCAAGTACCCAGCACATTGTTACGGATGGCCTGCCAGGCATTGTGTTGTTCCATCAGCGGCACGTGTTTGTAAGCTGCTGCATGAAACAGCACTGCGGGTTGGTGGATTTGCATGACTTCTTCTACCCGCGACGCACAGCGCACATCACCCACCAGACATATAAAACATAACGCAGGAAAAGTTTGTTTTAATTCCTGCTCAATGGTGTAGAGCGCGAATTCGCTGGCTTCAAACAACACCAACTTGGCGGGAGAAAAACGCGCAATCTGACGACATAGCTCTGAACCGATCGAGCCACCCGCACCAGTCACCATCACCACCCTGTCGGTCAGCAGCCCATGCAGTCCATCTGTATCCAGCACCACCGGATCACGCCCCAGCAAATCATCCAGCTCAATCGCGCGCAATTGCGAAACTGCCACCTTGCCACTCATCAAATCGTCAAAAGAAGGCACGGTGAGAGCCTCTACCTTCGCCGCATTGCACAACTGAATGGCTCGCTGGCGCTGCTGATGCGAGCTTGATGGCATGGCAATAATGACGCGCTCGATGCCAAAACAGTCCACCCAGTGATCAAGTTCATCCAATCGCCCCAGCACTTTCACGCCATTCAGGATGCGGTTTTGCTTGTTGATATCATCATCCAGAAACCCCACCAATTGCCAGGCTGGATTCTTCGCCAAATCTTTGGACAAAATCACTGCGGCATCCCCTGCACCCAGTACCAGCACAGGTTCACTGGACAGTTTCATTCGTCCATGAAATCCAGTTTCTTTTCCGATCCTGTACAACAGACGACTGCCACCCATGAATAAAATCAGCAGCAGCGGATTTAATACCAGGACCGAACGCGGCACAACGAAATTGCTGCGCAACATCCACAACATAAACGGTATAACTAACGCCGCCAGCAAGACGGCCAGCACGATGCGTCGCAAATCATTCAGGCTGGCATAACGCCAGATGCCGCGATACAGTCCAAATTTCCAGAATATCGCGATTTGCAGCGGAACGACCCACAGCAAAGTCTGTTGCATCTCAATGTTAAAGTTGGATGGCAATTCAAAATTAAAGCGCAACAAATAGGCCAACATCCACACGAGAATGGTCGCCGTAATGTCGTGCAATATAGCCAGTACAGTGCGCGTCCCGGATTTACGCAACATCACTAACCTCTTCCTTCAATGCTTGATGGCGCCGCCAACGCCTGTCTATCCACATGCTCAAACCCAAATAAACTGCACCCCACCATGCCAGCAAATTGCCCTGCCCCTTAGCATCAAGGCTGAGAGCAAACAAAGCCGATATCCCCACCGTAAACATAAGCACAAATTCCGCAATGGCGGTATTACGATGGCCCCAACCCATTTGTACCAAGCGCTGGTAATAATGACTGCGATGCGCCTCTGAAAGCCTTTCTTTGTTTCGTGCACGTTTGATCAACGTCATGGTTGCATCCATCACAAACGGCGAAAACACCAAGATTGGAAACCATAAAGGCCAATAGCCCTTTTGCCAGCCCAAAATGCCAAATGCTGCGGCCAGGAAGCCAAGCGGAATAGAACCTGCGTCGCCCAAAAATACTTTTGCAGGATGAAAGTTATGGTAAAGAAAGCCCAGCGCCGCTGCACCGATTGAGAAGTTCAGCATCGCGAAGGCTTCATTTCCCCCCATCAGCCCGGCAATCCCGTAGAAACTGAAACCGAACAGCGCCATACCCCCCGCCATGCCATCTGAGCCGTCCATGAAGTTATACAGATTGGTCATCCAGACGATAAACAGCAATACCGGCAGCGCCCACAGCAAACTTATTCCAGCTCCCAATATCACAATCACGGCTGCAATAAAGTGACCAATCAAACGCGTTCTGGGTGGCAAACTGCGTACATCGTCAACCAGAGACAGCACGAACAGCCCCAACACGGGCAACATAATCCACCATGCCCATGACTGAAACAGCAGCACCCAACCGGCCAGTATTCCCGCCATCAAAGCGATACCTCCGGTACGCGGAACGGGCACGTCATGCAGAGAGCGTTCGTTAGGAATATCCTGGATCGTGCCATGCTTGCTCAAGGTCAGAATCAACGTCAGGAGCAGTGTTACTAGCACCGAGATCAGCGGGGAATAGTGGGTCATGCGATGCTACCTCAGATTAAACAGCGTGAATTTTAGCAGTTTGTTCGCTACTATCCAAAGAATCTGAGGTTCTGTTGCTAATAAGTGCCAGACACCGCTGAAAAACCAGCTGCGCAGTGATTTCCAACTGGCAAGGTGGAATATCCCCCGGAGATGTCAGTCTGGGACAGTCACGTTTAAAACAGGGCGAACAATCAAGGCCGCTGGTAAGGTGCTGACAGTATTTTTCCAATATCCCGCTATAGTCCGGATCTGTCGGTCCATGCAGCATGATACCGGGAATATCCAGTACGGTAGCCAGATGACCGATGCCCGTTTCAACACTGACGAAACCTTGCGCGTGCAGTAACACGCCCATCAATTCGGTTAACGACAGCTTGGGTAAAACCTGAGCCAGTTCCCCTCCGGCCGACTGCAAACGCTTCGCGCGCTGGTGCTCTACCTGGTTGCCCCACGGCAACTGACAACGCCAGCCATGTTGTGTCAGCAATTGTACCAACTCCAGCCAAGATGACTCAGGCCAGTATTTACTGTTCCAGGTTGTACCGTGCAATAGCACAATGCAAGGCTGGCCTGCAAAATCTTCAAGAACACCGGGCAGTCCATCCAACATTTGCTTCTGGCGAAACACCTCCAGACCATAGTCTGCCGGTTGCGATATATCTGCATTGAAGAGCTGCCTCACGAGTTGCCGGTTCTTCTCAACGACATGCAACCCGGACTTCATATTAGCTGTCTTCTGATAAAACTTAGCCGCGAATGATTCGCGCGCACTATCTGCATGAAAACCGTATACATCCACTCCTGCCAGCCGCGCCAGCAGCGCGCTTTTGAGTAAACCCTGCGCATCCAGTACAAGATCGTACTTTTCCGCTTTTAGTTGCCGCTTCAGATCGCGCAGTAATTGCGGAAGCTTCCACCAGTTTTTCTTGTGGCTGCGTAGCGGTACCGCAATCACTTTATTGACAGACGAATGCCAACTCACCATCTCAGCAAAAGATGGTTCCACCAGCCAGTGAATTTCAGCAGCGGGAAAACGACGGCGCAAATCGCTGATAGCAGGAAACAAATGCAGAATATCGCCCAGCGACGACAATCTTACGACAAGAATTTTCATAAGCGATTCATGTTGTCATTGGCTCAAAAGTGAGACCGCCAAAAGACGTTTCATTCAAACAACTCTGCCTCATTGAGGTTTTTACCGAGCAAATCTTTAGCGGACAAAACCGGTTCTCCTTGCAACCGCCAATCTATCGCCAATTCGGGATCATCCCAGCGCAGGCAACGCTCGTGCTCCGAAAACCAGTAATCAGTTGTTTTATATAGGAATTCTGCAGAATTGGACAGCACCACAAAACCATGCGCGAAGCCTTCCGGCATCCAGACCATACGCTTATTTTCAGCTGACAATTCCACAGCGGCGTGTTGCCCGAAAGTCGGCGAGCTCTTGCGTATGTCTACAACCACATCCAACACCGAGCCTTGCACCACGCGCACCAACTTGGCTTGCGGATGTTGAATCTGATAGTGCAGACCACGCAATACGCCCTTGACTGAGCGAGAGTGATTGTCCTGCACAAAGTCCACATCACGACCAATCAGCTCGGCAAATTTTAAGCGATTGAAGCTCTCATAAAAGAAACCTCTCTCATCGCCAAATACATGGGGTTCGATAATCAGCAGATCAGGTATAGCAGTTTGTATCGCTTTCATGCTGGCACTCCTTTTTCCCTGAGTACCTGCATCAGATATGCGCCATAGCCGCTCTTTATCAGCGGTGCAGCAAGCTTTTCTAACTGCGCAGCATCGATAAACCCGTTGCTGTAGGCGATTTCTTCCGGGCAGGCAATTTTCAGCCCCTGGCGATGCTCGATAGTCTGGATGAACTGGCTGGCATCCAGCAGTGATTCATGTGTACCGGTATCCAGCCAGGCAAAACCGCGTCCCATGGTTTCTACCGACAACAGGTTGCGTTCCAGATAAACACGATTGACATCCGTGATTTCCAGCTCGCCTCGTGGCGAGGGTTTAAGATCGGCCGCAATATCCAACACGTCATTGTCGTAAAAATAAAGACCGGTGACGGCATAATTGGATTTAGGTTTGAGCGGCTTCTCTTCCAGCGAAATAGCACGCCCTGTTGCATCAAACTCGACTACACCGTAACGCTCCGGGTCACGCACATGGTATGCGAATACCGATGCACCCTGCTTGCGTTGCGCGGCATTCAGCAATTGATTCTGAAAATCGTGTCCGTAAAAAATATTGTCACCTAAGACCAGCGTCGAGGGGTCTTTACCAATGAATTCCCGGCCGATGATAAAGGCTTGCGCCAACCCATCCGGCGATGGCTGAACGGCATATTGCAAATTCAATCCCCAACTGCTTCCATCACCCAGCAATTGAGCGAAACGAGGCGTATCCTGCGGAGTCGAGATAATCAGAATATCGCGTATCCCCGCCAACATCAGTGTGGACAACGGATAGTAAATCATCGGCTTATCGTACACCGGTAACAATTGTTTCGACACAGCCAGTGTGACGGGGTGCAGACGAGTGCCTGAACCACCAGCGAGAATAATACCTTTTCGTTGAGTCATGATTATTTCTCCAGAATCTCTGTAAGCATACGTTCCACACCTGATTGCCAATGCGGCAAATGCAGATCGAAGGTGTTTTGCAGTTTTTCGGTGTTTAGACGTGAATTATGAGGACGTTTGGCTGGTGTCGGGAAGGCAGAGGTTGGCACAGGTTGAATGGCATTGGGTGCGACCTTGATCGGTACGCCTATGTGCCGAGAAAAATCGAGCACAAAGCTGGCATAGCCATGCCACGAGGTCTCGCCTCCGGCTGCCAAGTGATAAAGCCCGGAAACTTCCGGGCGCAGCCCAGCAGTGCGTATCGCGTGTGCAGTCACATCGGCCAGCAAATCGGCTCCCGTCGGTGCGCCGATTTGATCATCGATTACATTAAGAGCTTCTCGTTCCTGAGCAAGTCGCAACATGGTCTTGGCAAAGTTGCTGCCGCGCGCGCCGTAAACCCAGCTGGTGCGGAAGATGAGGTGCTTGCAACCAGATTGCCGAATAAGTTGCTCACCCTCCAGCTTGGTTGCACCATACACACTCAAAGGCGCAGTCGTATCGGTTTCCAGCCAAGGCTTATTGCCGCTTCCATCAAACACATAGTCAGTAGAATAATGAACCAGCCAGGCATTTAACCGTTTGGCTTCCTGTGCCAGTACTGCGGCGGCTAATGCATTGATGGTTCGTGCCAGATCAGGCTCGCTCTCGGCCTTATCCACCGCTGTGTGAGCGGCTGCGTTAACGATGATATCCGGGGCAACTGCCCGCACTGTTTCAGCCAATCCCCCAAGATCGGTAAAATCGGCACTGTCAGACCCCATCGCCACCAGCTCACCCAACGGTGCAAGACTGCGCTGCAGCTCCCAGCCGACCTGACCATTTTTACCGAGCAGCAGGATTTTCACTATGTACGCTCGGCGTAATTTTTCTCGAGCCATTGTCGGTAATCTCCCGACAGCACATTGTTCACCCAGCCCTGATTATCCAGATACCATTGCACCGTCTTGCGGATACCGGTCTCGAATGTCTCTGCGGGTTTCCAGCCCAGTTCGCGCTCGATCTTGCGTGCATCAATGGCATAGCGGCGGTCATGGCCGGGGCGATCAGTGACAAAGGTAATTTGTTCGGAATAGGATCTTCCGTCGGCGCGTGGACGCAACTCGTCAAGCAGCGCACAGACGATATGCACGATATCGAGATTGGCTTTTTCATTCCAGCCTCCAACGTTGTAAACCTCGCCCAACTTGCCCTTCTCCAAGACACAACGGATCGCACTGCAATGATCCTTGACGTACAACCAGTCTCGAATTTGCTGACCATCGCCATACACCGGCAGTTGCTTGCCTGCCAGCGCATTGACGATCATCAGAGGAATAAGCTTTTCAGGAAAGTGGTATGGCCCGTAGTTATTCGAACAGTTGGTGGTCAGCACCGGCAGCCCGTAGGTGTGATGGTAGGCACGCACAAGATGATCACTGGCCGCCTTGCTGGCAGAATAAGGACTGTTCGGTTCGTAGCGATGTGTCTCGCTGAACGCCGGCTCATCCTTGGCAAGAGAACCGTACACCTCGTCGGTAGAAACATGCAGGAAACGGAAACCCGTTTTTTCAGCCTCAGCCAAACCAGACCAATAGTCGCGCACCGCCTCCAGTAAATGGAAAGTCCCGACTATATTGGTCTGAATAAAGTCTTCCGGACCATGAATCGATCGATCCACATGACTTTCTGCCGCAAAATTGACCACCGCGCGCGGACGATATTGCACCAGCAATTTAGACACCAACCCCGCATCGCCAATGTCGCCTTGCACAAAGATGTGCCGTGGATCGTCCTTGAGCGAGGCGAGGTTCTCCAGATTACCCGCGTAAGTCAGTTTATCCAGACTGACTACGGTTTCGTCATGTTGTACGCACCAATCCAGAACGAAATTTGCGCCTATAAATCCTGCGCTACCAGTCACTAAAATCATAACTCTACTTACCTCGCTAAAAATTGGTTCTATTTACTTCCTACAGTCAGACTTAAGCCCTGCTGCAAGGTGTACGGCGGCACCCAACCCAGTTCGCGACGAATTTTACCACTATCGATCTGTAGTGAACCCAGCAGACGTTCAACCTGATCCGATTTTCCGGTTAATCGCCCAGCCAGTTTAAAAAGTAGCGAAGGACAGAAAAACAGGCGCGCCGGATGCCCCATCGCCGCCCCCAACTGACGCAGCAGGTCAGGCGTGGAAATATCTTCCCCATCGCTGACCAGATAGGTCTGTCCGGCAGCAGCGGGATGCGTAGCACACAGTATCAGGGCATCAGCCAGATTCTCGATATAGACTAAGCTGCGCCGGTTTTCTACGGCGGCAAGTGGCAAAGGTAAGCCTTTACTGAGTGCCTTGAGCATTTGCGCGAAGTTACCCGGCGCACCAATACCATAAACCAAAGGTGGACGCACGATAACCACTTCCAATCCGGTTTCCTTGGAAACCTGCAGCAAGCGCTGTTCGGCTTCCCATTTGGAAAGTGCGTAGGCATTGTGAGGGTGAGGACTATCCATTTCTGAAAATGGCCGGCCAGAATCAGTTAGCAAACCATTTACGCCAATCGAGCTGACATAAACCAATCGCTTCACTCCGCTTGCTGCGGCAACCCTTGCTAAACGTTCCGTGCCCGCAACATTAACTTTACGGAACTCTCCCAGGGGATCGTCCGAATCATCGCACATCACATGTACTCGCGCAGCAAGATGAATGACCACATCAACATCGCACAAAACGGTGTTCCATTCTGTTGCACCGTTGATTTCACCAACAACAACGAATTCAACCCCGTCTACTAGTAACTCACCTTGTTTGCGAACAACAGCTCTGACTGCGTAACCTTGCCGCACCACCTGCGCACATAAACTCCGTCCAACAAAACCATTGGCTCCGGTTATTGATATTCGCAAAGCTATATACCCCTTATGATTCTCTGCGCCACTTATCACGAACCAAGCCAAACAACACTCCCAGCATCAAACCAAGCAGCATTCCCAACGGCAACACCAGCCCCGCCTTGTGAGAAACAGATTTATCCGACACGATCATTGGAAAAGTCAATTTCGCTGGGTGTTTTTTTGAAAGGAAAGCCTCTTCCTTCAACGCATCGATACGCGTGCGTAGCCAACTTAGTTTGTCGAGCTTGGCCAAATAGGCGATATCACCAAGTTCAGATTTCTTTATCTCCTCCAATTGCTGCTGCTCTTCCAGCATGGCTTGCTGATATTGCAGCAACTGTTCTTTTCTTCCAGCCATACGCTCTTCGACCAAGCCTTGTTGCTGGGCTATAATCATCGCCACAATTGCATCTGCACACTGCCTGGCTTGCTTAGCGTTATGAGCACGCAATTTCATACCCACCGCCTTGTCAACGCTTGAGACCGCTTGAGCCTCCAGTGCACCACCCAGATATTCACCAAACTCCGCATCTTGCGGCATACCACAAGTTTGCTGTACAGCAACCGGATACGATGATGAAAATTTCAAACGCTGAATCAAGGCCGCAGGCTCTTCGATGTTGTTAGCATTGGCGCTGGCGTTCATGCCGAATTGCGTCATCTCCATTTGCCATCTCACTTCATATTTTTTGGGTGCCAATAAAATGTAAACTATGGAAAGCAATAGTCCGACAAAACAAAAAAATACAATAACACGTTGATTGTGCTTGAAAAATTTAACAATATCCTTCAGGCTGATTTCAACGCTTGCTGTCTGCTTCTTTTCTTCTAGCATATTCATCCTTTTTCAATCCACGACTTATTTTGGCCTCACAAAAAACTGCAATCCTTTTGAGACTACTTTGCTGCATGTCAATCGCAACATGGATGCTCGCTGCCCACTCTGCCTCAGCGCCCGTAGAATTTCAGCATTTTGTTTGATAATGTTCGTCAAACTGCGATTGGTCGTACCCCCAATACGCATTTTGACCAGCACCTCTGGAATGTACTTTGCGCGCACCTTGCATAACTCCAGGAAGCGCAGCATCAATTCCATATCTGCCGCAATTTTATAAGTCAAATCAAATACTCCGGAACGTTCATAAATCTTACGTCGGACAAAGAAAGTCGGATGCGGTGGGCACCAGGCGCTCTCAAACGCTCCGGGGCGAAATTCGGAAGATTGCCAATAGCGTACGACCGAAGAGGTATCGTATTGCTTTACATAGCATAAATCACCGTAACAAGCGTCCAAATCCGGGTCGGCCAGCACCGATACCACTCTCGCCAATACATCCGGTGATGCATAAAAATCGTCAGCATTGATTAAGCCGACAATCTCGCCAGACGCCAGGGAGATGCCTTTATTCATTGCATCATAGATACCTGCGTCCTTCTCACTCACCCAATAATCAATGCTGCTCTCATATTTGCGCAGGATGTCCACAGTTGCATCACTGGACCCGCCATCAATAACAATGTATTCAACATTCTCATAGGTCTGCTCAATAACGCTACGTATGGTATGTTCAAGCGTCGCCGCACCGTTATAAACCACAGTAACAATGCTTACCAAAGGAAGGGCGGGCATGGACTGTTTCGTCATTTTTCCAGAAATTCGCCCGCCACCTTCTACCTTGCCCGTTTCAACAGGCATTACTTGACATGAAGGAGATTCAATGGATTTGATCACGTAACTTTGCACTGGAACACTTTGCTCACCGTCAATGTATTTGTGCTTAAGGGTGACCAGCCTGCCGATCAGATCTTTTCGCCTCGGCAAACAGGCTACCGGAATATCTTCTTGCTTCATCCTGGAAACGACATTTCTCAGACAGTCCACATAAGCTTGGTAAAGCGCTGCAGAGGCTTTTCCCACTCGCCAACCAGAATATAACAATATTTCATCAGGTGAAATAATTCTGAGCGTTTGGAAATGATAGAAAACGGGGTTCAGTTTTCCGCCACCGAGCTTCTCGAAATTAGCCACATTCCACGGCGCCAGCGTTTTTTCTTTCTGCAATAGGATATGCACTTCCGGCTCGAATATTTCAGGCCACTGATCCAGATATTTCTGGTCACCGAACTTTCCGTCTTCAACTCTGGCATAACACCATTCAAGACAGCGATCTTGCCACCAGTGCATAACTTTCTCACCTTCCGGAGTCCGCCTGAATGTCATGAATTGAACGCAAAATCTGCCTCCCCTTTTCGCCCTGCCTGAGCGCTCATATCGAGGATCGTAAGCATGATCGGTAATCAGCACATGCTTGCCCGAACGATCAAATTCATCCAGCAATAATTTCGGGGGCGCAAAGAAAAACAGATCCGCATCGAGATAGGTGACACGGTCAACCTGAGTATCACGGTCAAAAACAAATTGCGGTGTGAACGGCGTCAATGTCCAGCAGTATTCGCCTCTGCTGCGGGTCGGCTTGACAGCCAGCAAGCGCGCATCCTCAGCTTCACGCAAGGGGATCAGGCTTACATGTGGCAATGCCAAGCGCTGTAAATTCTGCTCAGCCAATTCATCCATGCAGAGTATCCATAAATGGAAAGGCTGTCCGTGCTCAAGCAGAGACGCGTGCAAGCACAAACCTATAGGCAGAAAGTTATTGTCGAACAGCGTAATAAAATGTTCAACACCAACGCTCTTATTATTTGAAAGCATTAATAGCATCAATCACGGTTGAAACATCAGCATCGCTCATCTGCGGATGACACGGAATGGAAAGGCACACGCGGGCGTGCGACTCTGCAACAGAAAGACCGTTCGGGTCACATCGCAACTCCTTGCATGGAGCCTGCATATGAACCGGGACAGGGTAATGCACATATGTTTCCACACCGCAAGATTTGAGATGTTGCGCCAACTTCTCCCGCTCCTCACAGCTCACCACAAACAGGTGATACACATGACTCTCTGCCTGAATCGGCTTGGCTAGCAATTTGCATTGCGAATTTGCGATTCCCTCCCGATAGGCCCGGGCTATCTCGCGACGACGCACAGTAAACCCATCTAACCTTTCCAATCTGACTCGCAATAGCGCAGCTTGCAACTCGTCCAATCGGCTATTAAGCCCAATTTCCGTATGGTGATAGCGTACGCTTTGTCCATAATTGCGAAGCACTGCGGCGCGCTTTGCAAGCACGCTATTATTGCTGACTAATGCACCTGCATCTCCCATTGCACCCAAGTTTTTGGTAGGATAAAAACTATAGGCGCCAAAACTACCAAAACTACCGGCAATCCTCCCGCTCCATTGCGCCAAATGCGATTGAGCACAATCCTCCAACAGCGCAATGCCATGCTTCTCACACAGCGCTGTCCAGAGCTCCATCTCCCGCATTTGCCCATACAAATGTACCAGCAGCACTGCCTTGGTTTTCGGGCTGATACAACGCTCAACGCTCGCGTGATCGAGCAATGCAGTTTCTGGATCAATATCCGCCAATACCGGAATTGCACCTGCACGTAAAATCGCCAATACAGTCGCGAAAGCGGTCATTGGCGTAGTGATGACCTCATCTCCCTCGCCGATATCCAATGCACGCAAGCCGATTTCAATGGCATCCATGCCATTGCCGACACCCACGGCATATTCGACACCACAACGCTTAGCCCATGCAAGCTCAAACGCCGCCACCTCGTTTCCCAGCACATACCAACCGGAGCGCAGCACCCTGTCCAGTGCTGCCAATTCGGCAACCCGCAAATCCTCGGGCTCGGCCTTAAAATCATTCATTAAAATCATGCTGCGCTCCAATATGCTTGCTGATGTTCTTGATAATAGGCAAGACAATTTGCCAGTCCTTGGCTAAGGCCAATCTTTGGCTGCCAACCCAAAGTCGTTTGCAATTTGTCATAATTGCTGTAGTAGTCGCCAATATCAATTACTTTGCGCTCAGGTGGAAATGGCACGATTTCATAGTTTGACTCAGGGCTCAATTCACAGAGCATCTGTGCCAGTTGTTTTAGGCTCACCACCTCTTTGCTACCCAAGTTAAATACTTGTCCATCTGCCCTCTCATCAAGTGCCGCCATCATCAGAGCATCCACCACATCGTCCACATAATTAAAATCGCGCAACTGCAAACCATCGCCAAACACAAGGATGGGCTTACCCTCAATGACATTCCTGATCCATATCCCAAGGAAAGTTTGCCTGGCATCCTTTACGCGCATACCGGGGCCGTATGTATTCGTCAGGCGTAATGCACAAGCTCTAATGCCATACACATTGTTGTACAGCAAGTGATACCACTCTCCTGCTAATTTGTTGATACCATTCACATCCACCGGCCTTATCGGGTGCGTTTCCTCGACCGGCAGGTACTCGGGCTTGCCATATATCTGGCGAGTACTGGCGAATACGATCTTGATTTTCTGGTTGTGTTGCCGACAGGCCTCCAGAATTGACAATTGCGCGGAAGCGTTAATTTCAAGATCGGCTTGCGGATTAGTCATCGAATCCAGATGGCTGGTTTGTCCTGCAAGATTAAAAAGGTAATCTTTACCCTGTACCAGATAAGCCATCGAAAAAGGATCACGTACATCGCTGATATTTACTTTCACTTTTTCTGAAATATCGTGGATATTAAACAGGTTTCCGCCATATTGCGGGATCAGACTGTCTACCAGGGTGACATTTGCACCCTCGCTAATTAGCTTCCTAGCCAGATTAGAACCGATAAAACCCAAACCACCCGTTATCAGAACCTGCTTGCCGGCGAAAATATTATTCCCCATTACTATTTCTCCAGTTTTCGAATCCACGGCAAAGTTACCTGCCGCATGCCCAACCCTTCAGCCCAGACAATTTGTTAAAAAAATGTCTGGGCGCTTATTATATTAATTTTCAGATGCAGTCTTGTTGCGTCTGGCCAAAACCAGGTTATCGAGATAAGTATTTGAATTTTTTGGAAAGATGACCGCTAATACGCTCGCAAGAATGGAGATCGGGGTACACATCAATGGAATCAAAACAAATCGCAATGCCTTCGGACGGCACTTCGCCAGAACAGAGTCAAAAATCCAGGCCAGGAACAATTGCGCAGGAGCACGACAATCACTTAATAACCTGCGTTGTTCAACGATCTCAAAGCCGGATTTTTCCAACACAAGGCGCAAACCACCGCTGGAATACCTTTGAAAATCATAAGGCATCTCATGCTCAGGCCACATGAAGGGCATAGTGATCAGCAACATCCCACCATCTTTTAGTACTCGGGCCCATTCGGCAACAATCACGTCCGGGTTTGGTACATGCTCAAGAGTCTGGGTAGAAAGAAGTCCATCAAAACTATTATCCTCAGCGGGTATACTCTGCCCATTGTAGAAAATATCAGCCACCTTACGCTCGCGATTTTGTGGCGTATCGTATTCCAGACTGGTGTAACGGGCACAGTTCGTAAGCAAAGGCCGATACGGTTGACTGCCTGAACCAAAATCCAAGACTTTTCCTGTTAAACGAGGCGCCATATCCGCTAGAGCCAGCGCCAGCTCCCTGCGGCAGAGCCAAAACGGATTAACGAACATCCCGAGCCAAGTGGGACTGAAGGTAATCGCAATATAGTAAGCCTTTAACGAAGCTTTCAAGCTTGTTCGGTTTTGCTGCAGTGGTTGCTTTATAAACATATTTACAACACAACCTTTTTAGCCAATATCATATGCGACTGTCCTAAATTATCTACCGGTTTATGCAGCATATACAAAATCGGCAGGCATAATAAAACAGTTATTTTTTGCATAAATTTTATTATTCTCCACATTCTTTTGTCTTGGTTGATTTGAGAGAATAATTGGACACGCAAATGCTCAAAACGTAGGGGTTCTGTTTCATATCCTGTTGTCGTCAGACCGCATTGTTCCGCGAGATAACAAAGAGCTTTTTTTGACCAGATTGTAGAATGGTGAGGCGGCATATCAAGAAGATGTATATCAACATATTTCAAGAAACCGTCAGGATTAGGAACGGCCAGCATCAGCACACCGCCTGGATTTAATTTATCTACTGCGGCAGAAATAACGTCCTTAGGCAGCTCTAAGTGCTCTAACACCTGAAAAAGAACAACCATATCAAATTTTTCATCTATTTCCTCAATAGACTGATTGCTGACATTTAATCCTTTCTTTTCGGCAATAGCGAGTGCACGGCTGTTTATATCTACGCCCAAAACTCTCTTAGCACAAGCCGTTATCCGTGACAGAAAATGACCTTCACCGCAACCAATTTCCAAAATGCTTGCAGGCTTGAACTGACTGATTACTTCAATTGCTTTGTCAAATTCCCACTTATTGTCAGGATAGTAACCTTCGTCGGTAGATAGCCTGCTATAAAACGATGCGTCGCCAATTATTGAAGGGTAAAAGTGTACCAACCCGCAATTGACACACAAACGCTTCTCCAATTCCTCATCCTTCGTTTTGAGAAAAGGATTGAAACCCATGTTTTTCTTCCAGAGCTG
Organism: Gallionella sp.; assembly: GCA_041671725.1. GTDB lineage: Bacteria > Pseudomonadota > Gammaproteobacteria > Burkholderiales > Gallionellaceae > Gallionella. The sequence continues at coordinate 121,036 of JBAZAY010000002.1, forward strand.
CGCGAGAGAAGAAACCTGAAACGTCTTTAATATTGCCGACGATTCGCTGTTACATAATGGACAAGTCACTTTGTTACTCATTTAATTATCTCCAAATTGAAAATGATATGGGCGCTATAATTTTTTTAGTCTCGCACCATACCTGTATGGCTTACATATACGAATTCACTGACGAGCTTACCCTGATTACATTCACACCCTATACGGAAATCAACTCGAACTACTACCGCTTCACAGTTGTATTCAGTCATCCTTCTGCCATTAACACGCAAAAAAACAGAACAGTCTTCTTCTCAGATATTTTATTGCCTAACGCAGCAGTATGAATTTGCCGATTTATTGTGAATTGCTTAGTGCGGCCTTAAAATCGTTTAAACGTCGTCGTGCTATTGAATCCCAATTGAACTCCATTGCCATTTTATGAGCACCTGCATCACCTAATTTCTTTCTGAGTGACGGATCTTTAAGTAATAGGAGAACTCGTACCATGTCATCTACATCGTTGAGATGATAGGTCAAACCGTTCCCTTCAATCCGTTCAGTGGCGATGATAGTATCGTTTACAATTAAAGGTAAACCACAGGCAGCGGCATCGAGCATTGATGTTGATTCCTGTGTAGGCCACACGCCAATGTCAGCTGAACGATAATATTGAGGAAGATTCTCCACAGGGGTAAATGGGAATACTGTACAACCCTGCAATTGCTTGAGCGCTTCTGCCTGCACGCCATGACCAACGAAAATCGCCCTGTAGGGCTCCCCTTGTGCAACTAACCGCGCTATAGCCTCGCCGAGAACACGTGGGTTCTTGTCGTCAGAAAACCGCCCGGTGTACACACAAACAATCTTATCATCCCCGACACCAAGTTCATTTCTAAAATTAGCACGCTCAATAAAATCTTCTTCTGTCTTAAGAGGGTGGAAGAGGTCGGTATCTACACCAAGAGGGCAAACATCAATCTTGCTTTTTTCAACGCCAAAAAAACGAACAGCAATATCAGCACAGTCCTTGGTTGCTCCATAACATTTTTCTGTGAAAATACTCGTAAACCTACCGGGAATTACACGAGTAAGAAAATTTTTGACATATGCAAGATCAAATTGTGTTTTTGTACGCCGGGCAAGAGGAAAAACAGAAGCGGTAGTATGATTTCCGGTGAAAAGTTTGTAACCAAATAGCATCTTTAATAAAGTTGCTTCGAGTGGAATCCACCCTATAGCCGGTAGTGAGTAAGTGATATCTGGCTGAATTTCAGCAAGTTTTTTTCTTAAGCCCTTAATTCGCAGATGACCAAAAACACGATGATGCGGAAGCGCATGAAGCGTATATCCATCGTGCAATTCAACAGACCCGAGCGCCAGCTGACTTTTGCTGGAAAACTCCGTATACGTCTTAGCAAAATCTTGAGTTTGATAATACGGCGACAAATCAGTTGTGACGACGTGTACATCAGCACCTAATCGAGCAAGATATTTAGGAAGCATGGCCACCATGTAGCCCATATTTTTCGAAAAAGTCTCAGAAAGAATAACAATTTTCATTTTATTTATTTACTCAAGGGTACGCATTCAAAATGTTGCCGGATTGCTCATCAAGCATATTGCTCAAGCAAGGCAACTATGCGTTTGGCCGATGTTCCGGCACCATACAGATCTTTGGTAAAGTCCGGTTTGACCATGCACATCTTCTTGAATGCAGAAACAATTTTTTCCTGATTCGCTCCCGCAAGGGTATTGAAGTCACCTTCAATCAGCTCGACCCATTCAGTCTCATCTCTCAAAGTAACACAAGGTTTTGCGAAGAAAAATGCCTCCTTCTGAAGACCGCCACTGTCCGTTAGCACGATTTTTGCGTGGGTTAATAAATTGACCATATCCAAATATCCTACCGGATCTATGGTCTTGCAGGAAAGCGCAAGCTTGTTTTCTGCAATAATTTTCTGTGTTCGTGGGTGGACAGGAAAAACGATCTCCATTTCGCTTGATATCTCGTTAAGTGCCCCGATAATTCCACGCAATCTGTCAAGATTGTCAGTATTTTCCGCGCGATGCACGGTGCAAAGAGCAAATGCCTTTCCTTCAAGTCCTAGCCTAGTAATGATACTGTTATCGCCAACCGCCCGTTCTCGATAGAAAATCGCCGCATCCTGCATCACGTCACCAGTTATCACAACCTTTGACGGGAAATTAGAATAACCTTCGTCGTTCAGGTTTTTGGCTGCCTGTTCCGTTGGGCAACATAAAATATCACTGATACGATCTGTCAGAATTCGGTTGATCTCTTCGGGCATGGACATATTGAAGCTCCTGAGACCTGCTTCAATATGAACGACTCTAATATGAAGTTTTTTTGCAGCAAGTGCTCCGGCAAGTGTTGAATTAGTATCGCCGTACACAATGACGAAATCCGGACGCTCAAACAGAAGCACTTCTTCTATCTTTTCAAGCATTCTTCCTGTCATGGCACCGTGGCTCATCGAATTAATATCAAGATGATAGTGCGGTGTCGGTATTTGCATCTCCTCGAAAAAAATGTCAGACATATTTTCGTCAAAGTGTTGCCCTGTATGGACAATTACCTCTCTTATTCCCTGATGCTTAGCGATTTCTCTGCTAATTACGGCAGCCTTGATGAATTGAGGGCGCGCCCCAACTATAGTAACGACTTTCAAGAATTATTCCTTACGATAAAAATAAAGCGCGACGATCAACAAAAACAACCCCCCGCTAATGACGGTCGTGAACAATGATATATTCGCGAAACTAAGGGCAATGCTGCCGAGAGCAACAGCAACAAAACGCGAGTCATGCCGACTAGCAATGCTATCGAACAGCCAGAATACCACGGCTGCTATTGCCGACACAACGGGTATGCCAATCAGGCCGAACGATGCAATACCATCCTGCGCCCACATATTGACGTTAGCGGTAAGCTCGGCGTGGTAGAAGTATTTGCCGACTGTTCTCGGAATATCCATATCATAGGGGTAGGCCACGAGCAGATTAACCCCTGTAATATGTGAACCATACGTTAGCGGGTGATTCTCGAAAAAATTGTAGTACTGTCCAATCGAAAGCGCCGGAATATTAAAAATACGCGAATGAATAATAGCCACATACCAGGTATCGATGGCTCCACCTGCCGCACCTGTCAGTTCAAAAGCTGCCGGGCACAATAACAGGGCAGCCAAACATATGGCAATTTTCGCACCTGCATTTCCACCCCCGGAGCGAACGAGGAAATAAATCGCTGACAGGTAAACTATCGCTAACATGGCGGATTTGCTACCCCCAATACCCAGTAGATAGAGATAACCAGCCGCAGCCATGGCGATAAAACCCCACCGTTTCTGAAAAACACCCACTGAGAACAGAAAGGGCAAGATAAAACCAGACAGCCACGTTTGGGCATAACCAACGAATGAACTGCCTGAAGCGGTCACAAGCTCGCTTGAGGCACGCCGGACATCATATATTCCTTTGAAATCGGCTAATTGAAAGTGGCTGCCAAAAACGGTTAAGAGATAGATAACCAGTCCGGCGGCAATGCACCAGAAGATTTTCCAGAAAGCATGAGGTGAAAGACCATCCCTCCTGATGACAAGGAGAGGAAATTTATAGCTTGCCTGCAGAATCGTTATACCTGAAAAGAGAGCAATAACAATTACGAGAACCTCTTCAGCAGGCAACTTCGGCCTGCCTGAATGATAGAGTATGAAACTTGCCGGAATGAATATTAAAAATACTGAATAAAAAACAACAACTGTGACGGACGAGTCAAATCGCGCGGCATCCAGAGCGCGGAAATGAGACACAAAGTCCACGAAATCAGAATGTATCCTGCGGGAACATCACGGTACAACAATCCCCAGCCTGCATAACGCGGTGCCACCCACTGTTCGTAGCTAAAAAGAAAAGCGAAGATGTAGGCAACTACGCCTAATATCAGGAGAAAACGCGCGTTAATATTTTGCCGGTTCCACATGGTCAGTGCAAGGGCAGATGACGTTGTTCAGCCGTCGCATACCAGATAATGAACATGTAAAAAATCTCTGCAATTGCGGATAAGAGAGAAAATACAACCATAGTGAGAAGAAAAGTCATTCCAAAATGATAACAGATCCAAATGCCAGACACCGGCACAATTAATCGAACGATGTCAGGTAACAGTTTGAGCTCCGGATTTTTTGAAATTGCCAAAGCACGACTAAGTGGACTCACAACGAGTCCCGTCATGCAAGCCAACGATTGAATTGCCATCAGAATTCCCGCCTGTTGCCAAGACTCACCAAATACAAGCGCAAATAAAAAAGGGGAAGCAAACGCAGTCGGAAGGTATATCCCCATACTGACGACCGTCAGTTTTTGCATGGCAGCTTTCATTATGCGGTGAACCGATGACTTATCGTTTCTGGCTGCCTCGGCAATTTTGGCGTGAAAGACGTCGGCCACTCCCGCGCTTATCAGCGCAGCCGGAACGGATGCAAGACGATAGACAAGAAAATACTGGCCTGCGGCACTTACACCAAACAGACTTGATATGATTGGCAAGGGCAGCGATGTTGCTAGGGCATCTATCATTGATGACGGTAAAAATACTGCCGGATACTTCCAATACCGCCGCAAAACCTGCGTACCCTGCTTGACGTCCAATGCCGCGAAAGTGGTTCGAACTTCGGGCCACGCGCCGCGAACCAGCCTGACGACTCCCAGCATGCGCCCGAGAATTTCACCGCCGAGCAAACCTGTCCAACCGGAAGAGAGCCAACCCAGTATGACAGGGATTATTGCGCGCCCGGCGCCTTGGGAAACCAGTGCCAGACTGATTTCACCGAACTTTCTCCGGCCTACGTACCAGAATCGAAGGCTTGAAAAAACACCTGTCGCGAGCAGGGCAACGAACATCGCCAGCGCACTCCAACCGGGCAATGCGGCGAACCCCAACAGACTAAAATGGATCATGCCGGACAAAACGACGGAGGCAATTAAAACACAGGGAACCGCCAATGCAATGGAGGTTATCAATAGTACATCGGCTTCAAATTTGTCGCGGGCGGCAACAATTGCAAGGTCGTAACGCAACGCCACGCCGACACTAGCAAATGCGATAAAAGACATGAACAAGCCGAATACTCCCATATCGGCGGGGTCATAAAGCCGGGTAATCAAGGGGGTAGAGAGCATGACAAGAGCTTGGCCGATGGCGCTGCCGCCGGCGAGTTTGACCACGTTAGTAACGAAGGTGCTATTGCGCAAAGCTTTCAAATTGTCGATATACTTTTTTTTCACACCGGATAATACTTCTTTATCAATATCGTCAATGTAGTGGAGCCCATACGTCTATAGTCGTGGAAAGCCCACCTGCCGAATCACAACTGTTAGTACCTTCGGTTACAGGCAAACAGAAACTTCCTGCCTTTTTGAAAGGCACACTCCCTAACACCTGTCGCATTATACCCGTCCAGTCCAGTCCAGCTTTTGGCATGGGAGTTGACAATATCCACGCCGACCTAATATCTTCAGCTCTTACATAATTTTCCAACAATCTTAATGCTGCGGCTTCGCTGCCGGGATAGCCTACGAGCATCCATGCTGATCCAAGCGGTTTCCCGTTGGCCACTAAAACGAGCCCGGGTGAACCTGTCATATCCAGTATAGGCGTCCCTTCCGTATAGCCATGCTCGCGCAGAATAGTCCTGAATTCCTCAAATGCCCTTGCAGACTTGCCATCTATTGCAATTGCGGTTTTTCCAATCCTGACGTCTACATTCTGTCCATTAAGCCCTGACGATAACCTGTAAGTCTTGTCCGGCTGAGTCCATTGCATGTTAATCAGAAAAAGCGGCGCAAGAGAAATCATTGCCAGGCAAACGAAGAATGCCCATTGTCCAATAAAATTTTCAGAACGAAGAATAATTAATAGCCCAATACAAACCGCAATTGGGAAAACCACGCCCATCCCAACTGCAAGCTGGACTGAATTGCCGGTTCCAAATGAGTGAGCAACAGGAAGCAGAGCTACTATTGCGGCCAGCAAGGTGCCTTTGACCACTGAGGAGGGATAATGATGATTATTTTTCCATACCCCAAACAAAAAGATTGCCCAAAGCAATCCGATTGCGGTCCAGGTTGAACCGTTAAGAAGATATCGTGAAGATAAAAAACCCTGTGGACCAAAGGCTATGGCAATAATCAAAACCGAACTGCAGCCAGGCCATATTTTTATTCGTTTAGCAAAGAACAAAACCAATGCTGCAATTGTTACTACTGGCAAAATTATTGCCAATAATTTTGCCGCGCTTCCCATTATGACGTCTGGAATATCCGAAATAACCAAGTGAAGCGTTTCCTTGATTACATCCCTATGGGTTAACAGGGGCCCATTTTCCATGCCAATGGAAATCCTTCTTAATACATCATCCGCCTGCAATGCAAGATACCCATAATTCACCAGCATACCTGCCAGAATCGCGACTAACAGTCTTGCCAACACCCCCCATTTTCCATTGGCGCGTACCAACGTCACCATTAAAAAATGGGCAGCGAGCGTGGTAAAAAACGACGGGAATTTAGTGAAAAATATTGCCCCCATACAGATGCCATACAAAAAATAAATTGCAATATTCGACTCTGTTTTTCGGGATAACCGCAGCAACAATCCCGTTGAAAAAAGCATTAAAACCAGATTGAGAAGATTGTATCCGGGAGAGTAAATCGTTCCAAAAACAGAATAGAATGTGACTACCGCACATGAAACTGCTGTTGCTCCAACCTTTACGTCATTTTCGTCGGTTTCATTTATAGACAGATTTTTGAAGAACTCCAGGGCAAAAAAATAAGCTCCCGCCATGAGCATAACTAGCCCGAAAAAACGGATAGCCCAGATACTTTCACCAAAAAGGTGGTAGGGAACCGCCAGATAAGCACCGAAAAAACTGACGTTCCCGGCTATCTCACTCCAATATTTATAATTGAGCAAATAATAACTCTCATCAGTAATATCAAATCCGCGGCCGAAAAATACGCCGAGAACCAGGATATAAACAAAAGCTATTCCCCAGAAAAACAAATGCATCTGCCTATTGGATATAACCATTTTTTAATGTTGTTTGGATATCACGTCAAAAATTAAAACGACACAATGCATCAATTCTCAGCCTCCATTGCCCATGAACTGGGGAGAACTCTTCGCTTACTCAGTAAAGCAAGAACCTGTGCTACGCATTCCTCTTGTGACAGGCTGCTCGTATCAAGCGTTAGCTCCGGTGTTTCCGGGGGCTCGTAATCAGACGAAACACCAGTAAAGTCTTTGATCAGCCCTTGCCGCGCCTTCGCATAAAGCCCTTTTACGTCGCGTTCCTCACATACCGCTATCGGACAATAACAGTAAATTTCAATGAAATCTTCCTGAGCGACCAGCGCGCGCACCCGCGCGCGATCAGCACGATAAGGTGAAATAAAAGCAGTCAGCGCAATGACGCCAGCATCAGTAAACAGCTTGGTCATTTCACCTATGCGTCGAATGTTCTCCACGCGATCCTCCGATGAAAAACCTAAATCAGCGCACAAACCATGGCGCACGTTGTCACCATCGAACACGAAAGTTCGACAACCAAGCTCATACAACTCCCACTCAACGGCGTGAGCCAACGTGGACTTGCCTGATCCGGATAGCCCGGTAAACCAGAGGATGAAACTTTTGTGCTTATTCATCCGTTCCCTCAGCGGCCTGGTGACAAGCGCTTCGTGCCAGTGGATATTATTTTTGGCGTTCATCATAAGCCCCCCTCCAACCCCTTACGAACATTTCTATAGTCGCACAGATAAATGCAATTTTGTCTTCATGCAAAGCTGGATAGAGTGGAAGTCGAATTAACCGATCAGGAAGATCCTCGGTAACCGTCATGGCGGAACCGGTTCGGCTGAACTTTCGCCCCGCATCTGTCGCATGTAGTGGAACATAGTGGAACACCGCATTGATCCCATTGGCTTTCAGCGCAGCAATGAGGCCAACCTGTTCGGCGTGAGTCCGGGTCAATAAATAGAACATGTGAGCATTGTGGATACATTCGCAAGGGCTCACCGGAAAAGTGATGAGGCCGTCGTTTTTCAGGCTCAACATTCCTGACTCATATCGTTTCCAAATGGCCATTCGCCTGCCGTTGATTTCATCGATATGTTGCAGTTGAGCAAAGAGGAAAGCTGCCACAAGTTCGCTCGGCAGATAAGATGAACCCACGTCTACCCAAGTATATTTATCCACCTCGCCCCTAAAAAATCTCGAACGATTGGTGCCCTTTTCGCGAATTATCTCAGCCCTTTCAAAAAACTGAGGGTTGTTAACAACCAAAGCACCACCCTCGCCAGAAACGATATTTTTAGTTTCGTGAAAACTGAAAGTAGCCAAATCGCCAATAGTACCGAGCTTTCGGTTTTTGTAGGTACTGCCAAGTGCCTGCGCTGCGTCTTCAATAACAAGCAGACCGTGCTTACGCGCGATCTCCATGATGGTGTCCATCTCGCACGCCACTCCGGCATAATGAACTGGAACGATAGCCTTGGTGCGGGAAGTAATCGCCGCTTCGATCAAGCTCTCGTCTATGTTCAGCGTATCCGGACGGATGTCGACAAAAACGGGAAGGGCTCCACGCAATACAAAAGCATTTGCAGTCGAAACGAAAGTGTAGGACGGCATGATGACCTCATCACCCGGCTGAATATCTGACAAGATGGCCGCCATCTCTAGTGCCGCCGTGCACGAATGGGTAAGCAACACGTTTTTGACGCCTAAATATGCGCCAAGCAGTTCCGAGCATTTTTTGGTGTAAGGTCCATCACCTGCGAGTCGCCCGCACTTAAGAGCATCTTGAATATATTCAATTTCAGTACCAACTTGGTGGGGAAAGTTGAAACGTATGACCATTATTTGAATTCGCTATGTTTAATATGTTTCATCTTAGATCGGAATTTGTCGATGCATTATCGATTATCCTTGACCTGATTTTTCCATTATACACGGCGCGCTCGACAAGAATCACCGACATGCTCCTTGCGTGCCTGTCGAACGCAAGGTAGAACTTTTCAAGCCACCAGATCATAAATAAAAATACCGATAACTCGGCCAAGCGGCCTCTATAACCTTGCCGATAAAAACATTATCCTGAACGCTGGAGAAAGAGCCACGTTGATGCAAAACCCATCCTAGGAAGTCATTTTTTCCTGTGTAGTTCTCACCGATCAATTGGCTACAACTTGCCGAATAATCAGCTGGCTGCCTCGCAAGTTGGCGGTAATATAGCCAATATGCATCGCTCAATTTTCTTCCTTTGCTGTTGCCAAGCGAAGAAATAGGACCATTTTTAACTTATTCCCCTTGATCCATATGAGATATAGAATTTGCGAGCAAGGTCATTGTTCTGGGGTAAAATCGGCCACGGTTCGAGTATTAGTGGCTCACGCAAAATCAGGCTATGACGTATGCATAAAAAACATCACGCGCTCAAAAATCAAGTGCACCATTTTTTTAGAAATATTACGGCGCACTTCGACATTATTTTCTAAGTGCTGTCAGGCAAGTTAGCCAATAGGATGGACATAATGGTTGCACAGACAAATTTTGATGAAGCTGTTTTCCACGGCAATTGGGCTCGCTGCGAGCGAATAGCGAGCGTGGTCGCTGAGTGCGCTTCGACAGGTGCCCCTCTTTCCATATTGGAAATCGGCTGCGGTACGGGTGAGCAATTGGTTACCTTGGCCCGAAAATTTCCGCATGCCAACCTAACAGGAATCGACATATCAGGCCAGAATATTGCAGTTGCACGTGATTTGCTGCAGCGAGAAGCTTTCAACGATCGCATTGTGGTAATTCAGGCGGACTACGTCACCCAGCAGCTCGGCAGTTTTGACATTATCGTTTCATATTCCACTTTGCACCTTATACCAGCTTCAGATGTGGAGCTGTTTTCAAAACTGACCAATGAACTTGCACCGGGCGGTGTATTCATCAACGTCATCCCATTCGAATGTTTTTTTAATCGGGCGCTTTTACTGGTGCGGCGCGCATTTCGTGCTTGCCGTGGCCGGTTCACCGATGCCCTAATATTGCAAATGGGAAAGCTTCTGGCACGAAACAAGCTTAACGATCAGCAGCTGCGCGAACAGGTGATTTATATGTATATGTTGCCCGAACGTGTTGAGGGACATGCTGTGCGCGACATGCTTACGCAGCGATACGGTCTTAGGCTTGAGCGAGAACAACTGGAACCACACACCAGCCTGGCTCAGCCTAGGCATCTGCTGGTTGCATACAGGAAAGATGCTTAAATGAAGTCTGTGTTGCGTTTGACAGCCTCGGTCGTGTTACTGGGGGTCGCCGCCTATTTTCTGGATTGGCGAGCGCTGGCGCGCATACTGACCGAGCTGAGTCCGGCTGCATTTTGCGCTGCAATACTAATTGCGGCCTTTCAATTCCTCCCTGTAGCATACCGTTGGTTTATGCTCGTGCGGGCAGTGCGACCGGAGCGATTTTTGTGGCATCTACGCTATTTTTGCACAGGAACTTTTTTGAATACCTTTACACCGGCGAATATTGGTGGTGACGTTTATCGCTTCGTAATGTTGCGACGTGATGGGCGGCGCTACTTTGTTTTACTGGCCCTGTTTCGCGAGCGGCTGCTGGGGTTACATTCTTACTTACTGGGTTATCTAATTTTCTGGTTCGGTTATGTGGCCATTGGCGGGCAGCGTTCCCCGATTCTTGATTTGTTGGCAGGCGCTATCTTGATTGCGCAGGCGGGGTTATGGGGTCTGCCGATGCTATTGAAGCGAATCAGGCGGCATGGATGGTTTACGAAGCGGCACAAGACCAAGGCTATTATGGACGTTTGCTGGAGAGCGTCCCGGTTTAAATCTAAGGAGGAATTCGCAAGCCTTTTCTTTCTTTCAATGGCAGCCTTAAGTATCTGGTATGTTGCGATACTGTATCTGGCAAACGTTTTGGAGATCAAGATTGCGCCGTCAGCTCTCGGTATCGTGGTAGTGTTGGCTGAGTTGATACGACTGCTCCCGGTTTCCGTGCAAGGAATAGGTTTAAGGGAAGGTGCATATGCCTACGTTTTTACCCTCGTTGGAGCTTCCAGCGAAGCAGGATTTGCTTTGGCTGTAGTTGGCTATCTGGCGCTGACGGTTGCAATATTGCTAATGGGGGTTATTGGGGCGGTATTGAAAGAGATTGAGATCCCACCGAAATCTTGTCTTCCCAAAGTAACGTAAAATACACATCCTGTTCAGTCCTTCAGTTTTGTACCAATTCACGTTGCGTGATCAAGTCGGCATGATGAATACAAGCCATGGGTAAAGAAATGTCAAAGAGTAATTATTTATACAGCGTTGTAATTCCTGTTTATAACAGTGAAACTGTCGTGGCAAAAACAGTCGCCTTGGTACGCGATTTTTTTATCGCTCAAGCGCTGCGTTTTGAGATCATTCTGGTCAATGATGGCAGCCGGGATGGTAGCTGGGAAGTAATCTCCGGTCTGGCGAGAGACTTTCAGGAAGTAGTTGCAATTAATCTGCTCAAAAACTATGGCCAGCACCACGCCAATCTCTGTGGCTTCCGGGAGGCCAAGGGCGATTACCTCATCACTATGGATGATGATCTGCAAAATCCCCCCGATG
>JBAZAY010000002.1:132721-242221 GCA_041671725.1 Gallionella sp.
CGACAAATTGATCGATACCGTTGTGAACGGTTATGATCTTGTCATGGGACGCTTTGAAAGCAAGCAGCATTCATTCGTTCGCCGCGCAGGCAGCTGTCTTGTCGGCTGGCTGAACCGGAAGATATTCGAGGTGAATGAAGAGCTGACGCTGAGCAATTTTCGTATCATACGTCGGGATGTCGTTGACCGCGTGTGCCGGGATCGTTCATTTTCGCCCTATATACCTGGACTCGTGCTCAAGTATTCCGCCCACCGCTGCAATGTCTTGGTGCGTCATCAACCTAGGCTGGTGGGCACCTCTAATTACACATGGCGAAAGATTCTGCGCCTGATGACGACTATTCTATTCAACCACTCGTCAATTCCGCTGCGTTACGGTTCTGCCTTTGGCTTCATGGTTGCAACCGTTAGTTTTTTATTAGGCTTATTCTTCTTATTGCAGGCTATTTACAGTGGCACAAAGGCTCCGGGCTGGGCTTCTTTGGTGGTTTTAATATCCTTCTTCAATGGAGTTTTGATTTTGCTGTTGAGTGTGATTGGTGAATATCTGGTCCGTGTGTTACGGGAAGTCGGCTCTCAGAGTTGTTACGAAATCGACGAGGTCATCCGCCAATGAATCATTTGTTTATTGTCGGTGCTCAACGATCAGGATCGACTTACCTGTATCACATACTCGACGAGCATCCAGAAGTTTCCATGTCGCGACCGGTCCGTCCTGAGCCGAAATTCTTCCTAAATGACCAGCTTTTTGAAAAAGGTCGCGCATATTATGAAGACACCTACTTCGGCGGTCAGAGTGAGAAAACACGATATCTAGGCGAAAAAAGTACGTCCTATATTGAAAGTATGGCAGCCGCAAACAGGATTTACCAGTTCTATCCAAATGCACGCATCTTGATGATTCTGCGCGATCCGGTGGTTCGTGCCTATTCAAACTACCGCTTCAGTGTGGCGCACCAGCTTGAGGAACTGACATTTGAAGATGCGTTAAAGGCAGAGCCGGTTCGCTTAGCTGAGGCCACATTTTCGACATCGGTTAATCCCTACTCCTACTGCAAACGCGGGCATTACATAGATTACATTGAGGCGTACCTCAAAATTTTTGACCGCAGCCAACTCGAAATTCTAATTTTCGAAGAGTTCGTTTGTAAGCCGGAAAGTGTGCAGCGCCTTTACCGCTGGTTGGCTATTGATGACGAATTTAAGCCAGTGTCTTTAGGTAAGATTTTCAATCCCACCGTCCAAAAAGAACAAAATCAATCCCATGCCTTACGTTCACTTGCGCTTGAGTACCGTGAGTCCTTGGAACGACTGGAAAATTTGCTTGGATACAGGATTGAAACCTGGCGCCAACACTGGGATGAGCTGTGATTTTTACCAACGAATTTTTTCTACGATACGCATCGCATTTGCCATTGCCAATAGACCAACAGTGGTTCCGGGCAAAGAGGGAAATGTACTCGTGTCCACAATATGCACCCGTTGCCAGGCACTAACCCGCCCCAGTTCATCAGTTTCAAGATTGTCGCCGACATCCGCCTTCATCGGCAACGTGCCGCCCACATGGTACGAGCCGCTGTTATTCTTTGCAAACGGAATCAGGGGCAAACAGCCAATTTTCAAACATATTTTCAACAGCTTAAAAGCCGTTAAAGTAAATATCAACAAATGGGAAGCTGATTTGTGGTGACTTGAATGCAGGCAATTAGTCTGCGATTTTCCTGAAGACTCGGTGAGCCAAAGCTCGTAATAACCCGCATAATCAGAATGTAAATTGACGAAAAGCAGCATTACATGCTCGGCCATAAACTTCTTGATGCGAGCTACTAAGCCACTGGCGCCCGGTTGTATCTTGAGTTTCTGGAATAGCAGTTCATTGGCCGTTGATATTTGTACATGCACCCAATGCTTGAGCCACCCTCCTTTGAACTCTAAAAATATCCCGGGCTGAGTATTGCAGTTTGGCCAGTCGATAAGTAATTTTTTAAAACTAAATACCGGCATGACATAACCACCTCTGGCCTTGAGCTTCACCTTCCTATCAAAAATCTTTAAAGAATTCAGAACTATTCTCGTGCTATTTACAGCACCTGCCGCAAGAAACACTCTGTCGAATTCCTTGGTATGCTCGCGACCATCAGCATCGAGGTATTTAACTGAAACCCGTTCACCTGCCTCTGCTATTTCAAAAACAAGACTTCCAGGTTGGTAATCAATAGCCCCGCTGTTGCTTAACTGTAAAATATCATCGCTGGCTTTATAAATTGATTTATAAACGCAACCGGACATACACTGACCACAGTACTTGCAACCAACGAACTTACCTGTATCTTCCGGTCTTACAAGCAGCCTCGACTGACCAAAGACAAGCTTATCTTTTTCAAGGATCGAAGCATTATTCAGGCGGTCAAGAATCATCCTTTCGGCCACATTGAGGTGAAGCGCCTGTGGATTGTCTTGTAAAATTTTAAAATTTAAACTTAGCCCATCTGCCCGCGCTGAATAGGGCCGGTCTGAGATCGCGATTTCGCAGTATTTATTTATCTCATCTGCCTCAATGGGCCAGTCGTTCAAATCGCATTTTTGGGGTGGCAGTGATGCCGCACCCCAACCAACGCTAAAGCCTCCCTGCGCGTAACTGAATGGCGGCAAATTTCCATTGCACTCCACAGGCGCATCACTTCTGGATTTACCATAGAAATAATCAGAGCCGAAAAGCAACTTTTTCGGTATCGGATCACCTTTATCAACAGTAAAATTCTGGCTGAGCGCCTTTCGTTCCTGCTCCGTCCATTCGCCCGGCTGTTTAGCTGACAGAGCCTCTGCCAGATTGGATCGCTCCAAATCCAGTGTTTCCCCGCAATCCAGTACAGCAGGTTTATAGCCTAGTTTCTGCAAAGCCTTTATCGCACCTATTGCAGCCAGCCCGCTGCCTATTACCGCAACTTGAATAGTCATTTGTCAGACCAGCTCGTTTGTCGCATTCACAATCCGTTCCAGGTCTGTTTTGCTTAAACCCGGGAAACATGGAAGAAAAATTCCGTTGTAATAAACTTTCTCGGCCACAGGCGTCTTCGTCTTGTTGGGATATTTCTCGAGAGCTGAAACCAGTTCCAAACTAGTTGTTGCGGTATCGATCCCATGTCTTGCAAAGACTTCTTGCGCCCTTTGTGGATCTTGCAACATCACAAGCTGCCAATAAACATTGGCGGAGCTTTCAGTTGTTTTTGGAAATTTACCTGGTTCGCATCTGGTTTTCAAAAAATTCGCGTTAGCAATGCGAATCTGATCACTCGCCAAAACGCCGTCAATATGAGCAAGGCCGATTTTTGCCTGCAGGGAACTGTAGCTGGAAAACCACACCTTCGGTAGCTTGGGCAGCCTTTCTTTATTGCGTGAACCAGTCTGTTTCAAGGTTGATTTCGGATTCGCCTTGCGCATGATTTGCAATAATGGAAACACGACAAGGGAAAAAACCAACCTGGTTGTCGCGACATTTCTTACCAGATTCACCCATGCCTTTTTGATTAAAAATTTCCGGTCGGCCGGAAAAAGGCCCGCCTGCGATTTTCTTAGCGCTTCATGCAGTGCTGCATCGCTTGTGACCGCAAGGCCTCCGCCTAGGGTATCCAGCGTTTTTATTGAGGAGCAACTATATATTCCGACGTCCCCAAATGTCCCGACACGTTTTCCATCGAAACTGCCATTCAAACACTGGGAAAAGTCTTCAATAATAAAAATTCCATTGTCTCTGAAGAAATCAACTAACACCTTCATGTCAGGCACCAACCCGAACAAGGTAGTAATAATTACGGCCTTTGTTTTAGGGCTTGCCTTGCGATGGAGATCATCCAGTTGAAAGTTTAACGTATCAAAGTCCCAATCAACATAAACGGGGACAAGATCTAACGCTAAAACCACATCCACTATTCCTTTAATTGTTACGGGCGGCAGAATAACCTCACTGCCGCTTGGCAGATTGAGATTTTTTAACGTGAAATAAATTGCAGTTCTCGCAAAAGGAAACGCCACACAATATTCACGCCCGCAATACTCCGCGAATTTGCTCTCAAATTTTTTGATTGCACTCTGGTCGTTGAGTGCGGAAAAAATGGAAGTCAGAACATACCTGACGCTTTCAAGCACCTTGTGATATATCACACCTCTAGGAATTTTATTAAAAAATAATTTCATATTATCCATTTTAAAAAACCGCCTAACTCTCATATGCTGCGCGTGATAATTATCTTGGGATATCGTGCGCACTTTTTGATGAATGTTGCACAAAATCGGTGAGATAACAAATCAACGATTTGGGGTATCTAATGAGAATGCAATGTTATGCCAGCTATAAAACCGGGCAGTTCCACTACTATTTCAACTTTCGAACAACGGTAAAAATACTCGGCGCGATACCGATTAATCTGGGTCGCCGAACAAAGGGAGCATCAAGGAATTTTATTGGAAAAAGAACAAGGCAAAATCCAAGATACAGAAATGTCTTCACCCGTTCGCTACCAAAACTGAGCATGGCAGACAGGCACTCAATGGTGGATTGCATCAACAATGTGACAGGACCAAATGGCGCAAACTGTGCCACACATTCCCACCCACTGAACAGTTGAAGCGCTCCTTTATGCGTATAGCGCTGAAAGTCATAGGGAGATGCATGGAATGGCATCATGAATGGAATCAGGTGCATGCTATACCCCCCTATCATCGTGCATCGCTTTATTTCGCTCACAACCTGCTGTGGCTCAGGGACATGCTCCAGCATACTACGTGACACAAATGCATCTACTGCACCATCATGAAACGGTATTGCAGTAACATCGCAAACTACATCCACATTCTCATAATCGAACAAATCCATGCAAATAATATCTGGATCAATTCTGCTCGCACCAGATCCAATATCTACCACGATTTTTTGACTAGGATCAATTCTTCGACGAATTTCTCCGGAAAAATTGAACGGATAAGTCGGCGCAATGATGTCCACACCTATGCGGTAATAATATTTACCAAACATACCCTTCAGGCGGTATTTAATGCGATCCAGATTATCTTCAATATGCGCTGGAGGGGAAACAAAATAAATTTTGCTATTGCGAACGGGGTAATGTTTGGCGCAACTACGGCATGCTCCTCCCTCCGCATCAAACACCAAATTTCCCCTGCATCTTGGGCAGGCTAGTACACTTAACAACCGATCAAGGCGCGGACCATACAGCGCCATTTCAATATTTACCTGAACTCATGATATTCGACAAAAATCTCACCTAACCTTACCCCCTATTTTCCATATTTCATACCATCCTTCAACTGTAACGCAAACCAATTTGCTCCAACACCATCGTTGCATTACAGCCTGCAGCCGTTTGTAGTTACGGAAAATCAACCAGATCAGCGCTATCCAGTATTGCTTCCATTCATGAAGGAACTTTCTGTCTCACTGAATTTATCTACAACCCTTGCTACTGCCTCGCGCAATCGCTGTGCGGTAGACCTCATGCAGCGTACCGTAGCCAATCGATGGGCGCATTCCTTCCATGTTGTAAAACACAAAATTACAGAACCAATCGCTTTTCACCCTTCTACGCTTTGGATCCCTCGCAGAACCTCGGCAATGCGATCCTGGTCTTCCATTGAAAGATCAGCGCCCATCGGCAGGCTCATCACCACCCGAGCCATCTCCACAGATACAGGGCAGCTTTCTGCACAACTCAGATGCGCATAAGCAGGCTGCTGATGCATCGGCACAGGGTAATGGACTGCCGTTGGGATACCCGCTTCTTTTAAAGCAGCTTGCAGCTTCTCACGGCCTTCTACTTTGACGGTATATTGGGCAAAAACGCTGGTGCGGTCAGAACGCTGTTTGATGGTATTAAGCTTACCTGAAAATAATTCGTTGTAACGAGCGCCAATATTAAGGCGCTGTTCAACTTCCCAGTCAAAACGATCCAGCTTGGCTAGTACGATGGCACATTGAATAGTATCCATACGTCCACCAACACCTACACGGGTATGGACATAACGTTTTGATTGGCCATGTACACGAATTTCCCGCATTGCCTGGGCCAGAGCATCATCACTGGTAAAGATCGCGCCACCATCACCATAGCAACCCAGCGGCTTGCTCGGAAAGAAACTGGTGCAGCCGATAGTTGAAAGGTTGCAGCTTTTGTTGCCCTTGTAATTCGCCCCGAAACTCTGGGCGGCATCTTCGATGACCGGGATATTGCCATGCCGCGCGGCAATAGCATTGATCTCATCCATATCAGCTGGCTGCCCATAAAGGGAGACCGGCATGATAGCTTTGGTCTTCGAAGTAATGGCGGCTTCAATTAGCTGAGCATTGATGTTGCAGGTATCGGGCTCAATGTCGACAAAAACCGGTTTTGCACCCAGCAGCACTATTACTTCAGCTGTGGCGATAAACGAAAACGGCGTCGTGATGACTTCGTCTCCCGGCTTGATGCCTAAAGCCATCAACGACATCAACAGCGCTTCCGTCCCGGATGCAACGGCAATGCAGTGTTTTGCTCCCGTATAGGTAGCAAGTTTTTCCTCGAGCTCTTTAACTTCCGGACCCATGATGTACTGTCCATGGTCGAGTACGCGCTGAATGCGTGAATTGATGGATTCCTTCAAAGCGGCATATTGTGCCTTGAGATCGATGAATTCGATTTTTGTGTTCATAGGGCTGTACAGGTTAGTTCGTCGATTTGATAAACGCTGCCACAACCGCAGCGAATTTTTCCATGTCCATTAAGTCGCACACCGCACTTGCACATCCAGCCGATTTGCCTGGCTGGTACGCCGACCATCACGGCGTAAGATTTGACGTCACGGTTGATTACAGCCCCGGCACCGATGAAAGCAGATTCGCCAATGGTGACTCCGCAAACAATGGTGCAATTTGCCCCAAGTGTCGCGCCACGTTTTACCAGGGTGTTGCGATATTCATCTTTGCGCGATACGGCAGAACGCGGGTTATATACGTTGGTAAACACCATGCTGGGGCCGCAAAAAACATTATCCTCAAGCGTGACATTGTCATAAACAGAGACGTTATTCTGGATTTTTACGTTGTTGCCAATCGCAACCTTGTTGCCGACAAAAACGTTTTGCCCCAGTGAACAGCGTTCGCCGATTTTTGCGCCACCACAGATGTGCACCCAATGCCAGATGCGGGTATCTTCGCCAATCTGAGCGCCTTCGTCGACAATTGCAGTTGAGTGAACGGTGAATGCCATCTTAGTAATCCAGAGGTAATGAGACGCGTTTACCATCGCGCGCAGACAGATAGGTCGCAATCAACATTTCCAGAGAACGCAAGCCTTCGCGCCCGTCCGTTTCTGGCTCTGCCATACCTCGCAATACATCAATCACGTTTTTGTAGTAAAGCGGATGTCCAAAACCATAAACCGATGTGGTTTGATAACTGGCTGTTTTTACCAGCTCATCATCGGGATCCGCGTCGGCAAATTCCCAATGCTGAATTTCGTTCACGGCCAGTCCTCCTACACGAACTGTGCCTTTCTCGCCAATGATGGTGATGGAGCCTTCAAGATTCCTGGGGTAGGTCAGCATGGTGACGTTCATTGAACCAAGCGCGCCAGAGCGCCATTTGATACTTACTACGCCAGTATCTTCCACTTCGATGTTACGCGCCAAAGTGCCGGTGTAAGCCTGCAAGCTTTCGACAGGACCTATCAACCAATCCACCAAATCAACATAATGACTGGCCTGATTCATAAATGCACCGCCGTCAAACTCCCAGGTTCCACGCCACTTGGCACTGTCGTAATATTCCTGTGGACGTGTCCAGAAAACGTTGATATTGACCATGTAGATGCGACCAAAGCGCTGCTTTTCAACAGCACTTTTTAACAACTGTAACGTGGCGTTCCGACGATTCTGCTTGACCACGAACATCCGCACCCCGGCCTCGTCACAAGCCTTAACCATATTCACGCCATCATGCCAGCGTGTTGCCATTGGCTTTTCCGTCATTACGTTAATTTTATACTTGGCAACCATTTGCGCCTGCATCGAATGCAGACCGCTGGGAGTACATAAAACCACCAGATCAAGCTGCTCTTGCTGCAGCATCTCTTCGAGGTATTGATATCCCTTTACGCCATGCTCTTTGGTCGCAATTTCCAATGCCAGCTTGTCGATGTCGCAGACCGACACCAGTTCCATGTTTTCCAGATGGCTCGCGATTGAAGCAAAGTGATTCTTGGAAATACGCCCGCAACCTACTATGGCGGTGCGAATCTTCCTGTTGTTTACAGTTTTATACATAAATTCACCCTGTCTGGTTTGGTGGTTATCACAAACGCCACAGCCCATAACCAGCAGCACGTATTTTTTCCTGATCGAAAGAGGACTTGATATCAATGAAAGACCCGCCCTTCTTCATCAAGCCAAGAATCTCGTCGATGGGCTTTGCCAAATATTCTTTGTGCATAACTGCCGCCACTACCGCATCCACATCCTTTGGCAAATTCTCCCATGCTGTCAGCTCAATGCCATATTCATGCATAGCTTCTGCAGCACTTGCAACGGGATCATGCACCACGACATCGCATCCAAACGACTCCAACTCACGAACGACATTCGCCACCTTGGAATTGCGCAGGTCTGCGCAGTTTTCCTTGAAGGTCAGGCCCAGAACGATAACCTTTGCGCCCTTCACCATCGAGCCTGCATTAATCATTTGCTTGATAGTTTGCTTGGCTACATAAGAAGCGATTCCATCATTGATGCGGCGTCCTGCCAGAATCACCTGCGGGTGGTAGCCCAGCATTTCCGCTTTGTGCGTAAGATAATAGGGGTCAACGCCGATGCAATGACCGCCGACAAGACCTGGTCGGAATGGCAGAAAATTCCATTTGGTTCCCGCCGCATTGAGCACTTCCAATGTATCAATACCTATCTTTTCGAAAATAATCGCCAGCTCGTTCATAAGCGCGATATTCAAATCGCGCTGAGTATTTTCAATCACCTTGGATGCCTCGGCAACTTTGATAGAACTGGCTTTATGTACACCAGCCACGATTACTGAAGCGTACAACTGCGCAACCTTTTCGAGCGTTTCTGCATCATCCCCCGAGACCACTTTAACAATCTTGGTAATTGTCCGTTCCTTGTCCCCCGGATTAACTCGCTCAGGCGAATATCCGATATGAAAATCCTGTTTCCACTTCATACCCGATTCTTTTTCCAGCACAGGAATACAAATCTCTTCTGTTGCACCGGGATAGACGGTTGATTCATAAATGATGATTGCGCCACGCTTCATGTAGCGACCGACCGTTGTGCTGGATGAAACAAGCGGAGAGAAGTCGGGCTGATTAGCCTCATCAACCGGAGTAGGAACAGCAACAATGATAAAGTCCGCTTCACTCAACACATGAGGATCGGTGTGGCAACTCAATTGCGTTGCGGCACGCAAATCATCAGAACTGATTTCGCCTGTCGGATCGACATAATTTCGGTATGCAGCGACTTTCTCTACCGAAAGATCAAATCCAACCGTTGGAAATTTCTTGCCGAACTCGACTGCCAATGGCAAACCTACATAACCCAGACCAACGACTGCTATCTTCATAGAATTATCTTCTCTTCAATGTTGCAAAACGCTTTCACCACCAAATGGTGGTGCATGTGATAAACAAACGGATGGGTAAGAAAAAGGCAAAGACTATTTACAGTTTACCCATCAAATCCTGGTAGGACAAGGCAATACCATCGCTCAGTGACATCTTGCGTTGCCAGCCAAGGTTATTGATGCGGGACACATCCATAACCTTGCGCATCGTACCATCTGGCTTGCTAGTATCTTGCACAAATCCACCTTGGTATCCCACGACTTTGGCTACAGTTTCTGCCAGTTCACGGATGGTCAGGTCCACGCCTGAGCCAACATTGATCAGCGGACATTGTGCAGGATTGACCAGTGTGTCGAAGCGTTCGTCATCAAGTGTAGCGAGGAACACCAGCGCGTTCGCCAGATCATCCACATACAGAAATTCGCGCCTCGGTGTACCGCTACCCCACAAGACAACCTCTTCAGCGTTCGCCACCTTGGCTTCGTGCATCTTGCGTATCAGCGCAGGCAGCACGTGTGAATTGTTCAGATCATAGTTGTCGCCAGGCCCATACAGATTGGTCGGCATCGCAGCCAACCATTTTGTGCCATATTGACGATTATATGCCCAGCACATTTCTACGCCGGCAATCTTGGCAAGCGCATAAGGGCGGTTAGTGGCTTCCAGCGGACCCGTAAGCAGATATTCTTCCTTGATTGGTTGCGGACAGTCGCGCGGATAGATGCAGGAACTACCCAAAAAGATAAGTCGATTAACATCGACCGCATGAGCGGCACGGAAAATATTGGCCTCAATGAGCAGGTTGCTCATCAGGAAGTCCACCGGATAGGTATTATTGGCGTAAATACCGCCGACTTTGGCTGCGGCCAGAAATACCAATTCGGGCAGCTCCTGCTCAAAGAATTGCTGCGTCGCGGCTGCGTCTTCCAGATCCAGTTCCGCGTGCGTGCGTGTCACAATGTTGGTGTAACCTTGCCTCTGCAACTCACGCACGATGGCACTGCCTGCCAGGCCGCGATGACCCGCGATATAGATTTTTGAATTCTTATTCATCTGCAGACTTCTTATTCGTTGTAGTCGTATGCAGCATAACCGTGCTTCTTGACCAGCTCGTCGCGCTCAGCCCCCTTAAGGTCTTCACGCACCATTTCGGCAACCAGTTCATGGAAGGTTATTTTAGGTTTCCAGCCCAGTTTTTGATGAGCCTTGGTCGGATCGCCCAGCAGGGTTTCGACTTCGGTAGGACGGAAGTAGCGAGGATCAACCTGGACAATGCAGCGTCCTTGTTCGTCATAGCCCTTCTCATCCACGCCCTCGCCCCGCCAGCTGATGTTGATGCCCAACTCTTTCGCAGCGATCTCAACAAACTGGCGTACGCTGTATTGCACACCGGTGGCAATCACAAAATCTTCAGCCTGATCCTGTTGCAGCATCAGCCATTGCATCTCGACGTAGTCTTTGGCATGCCCCCAGTCGCGCAGGGAATCCATATTACCGAGATACAGGCAGTCTTGCAGGTTGAGTTTGATACGCGCCAGCGCGCGGGTGATCTTGCGGGTGACGAAGGTTTCACCGCGTATCGGGCTTTCGTGATTGAACAAGATACCGTTACAGGCGTAAATACCATAGGCTTCTCGGTAGTTCACAGTAATCCAGTAGGCATACATCTTGGCGACGGCATAGGGGCTGCGCGGATAAAACGGCGTGGTTTCCTTTTGCGGAGTCTCCTGCACCAAACCGTACAACTCGGAGGTGGATGCCTGATAGAAACGGGTTTTTTTCTCCAGTCCGAGAATGCGGATAGCTTCGAGGATACGCAACGTACCTATCCCATCAGCATTCGCGGTATATTCAGGTGTTTCGAACGACACGGCCACATGACTCATCGCTGCGAGATTGTAGATCTCGTCGGGTTGCACTTGCTGAATGATACGAATCAAATTGGTGGAGTCGGTCAGATCACCATAGTGCAGCTTAAATTTGGCGTTATTGACATGCGGGTCCTGATAAAGATGATCGATACGGTCGGTGTTGAACAACGAAGAACGGCGTTTGACGCCATGCACTTCATAACCCTTGCTCAGCAGCAGCTCGGCCAGATAGGCTCCATCCTGACCGGTAATACCCGTAATCAATGCAACTTTGTTTATTTGGCTCATTTTTAATAGCTACCTTATGCAGTATGTTTAACGACCGTAATTATCATCGAAACGCTCAATATCGTCTTCGCCCAGGTATTCGCCCACCTGAATTTCAACAATGTGCAGCGGTATTTTGCCACGGTTTTCCAGGCAATGTTTTGTGCCCATGGGAATATAGGTGCTTTGGTTTTTATTCACAGTGATGATCTCATCACCGTTGGTGACGGTGGCCGTGCCAGATACAACTACCCAGTGCTCGGAACGATGCGCATGACTTTGCAGACTAAGCCGCGCACCAGGCGCAACCTCAATGCGTTTCAGCTTGAATCCCTCCGGGTCTTCTTCCAACACGGTGTAACTTCCCCATGGACGATTCACCCTGACGTGATTAACGTGTTCGGATGCGCCGCGCGCTTGTAAGGTATCAACCACTTCGCGCACCCGTTGGGTTTGATCGCTCCTGGAAATGAGTATGGCATCGGCGGTTTCGACCACACAAATATCTTCAATGCCGATGGCCGCCACCAGGCGTTTTTCGGCACGTATCAAGCTGTTCTTGCAGCCAATCGCAATCACATTGCCTTGCAGCGCATTGCCATCTGTATCTTTAACCGCAATCTCATGCACGGCTTGCCAACTGCCGACATCGTTCCAGCCAACATCACAGGGAATCAGCGAAACACGACTGGACTTCTCCAGCACCCCGTAATCGATGGAAATGGATGGCATCGCGGCGAAGTGCTTGTCGACGGCTTGCTGAAAAGCTCCTGCGACACTGCTCTCGGCAATGATGTTCTGAACAACCTGATAAACATCGGGCAGGTATTGCTTTATTTCGGACAGAATCACCGAGGCGCGCCAGACAAACATGCCGGAATTCCAAAAATAATTGCCTTCTGCCAGAAATCGCACGGCTGTCGCATGATCAGGCTTTTCGGTAAAGCACTCCACCTCATATATGCCGGATTGAGAATCAACAGGCGAGAAATCAGTCACGGTTTTGATGTAACCAAAACCAGTATCGGGCCGGTTCGGCTGAATTCCAAAGGTGACCAGCTTGTTGTGTTCTGCCGCCTCAATCGCAACTTTCAAATGTGTATGAAATTGCGCCTCGTTTTTAATAACGTGATCCGCCGGCAGCACAACCATGATTGGATCTGTGCCATCCGCCATCAAACGAGCCGCCGCAAGTGCAATTGCGGGTGCAGTGTTACGCCCTACCGGCTCAAACAACGACTGATAGTGCACAAGTGCGTGGTATGCCTCACCCTTAGCATGAGACCCCTGTGTGACAATCAAAACGTTACCGGCTTCAATCAGTGGAGACAAACGGTTGATAGTAGTCTGTAGCAACGACACACTGCCATCCAGCGCCAAAAACTGCTTGGGCAAATTTTGACGCGACAGCGGCCACAAACGACTGCCCGTGCCACCAGCAAGAATAACTGCATAAACATTACTCATGAATATTCTCCAAAACTTGTCCACGCCTCGAATTTTAATTCCACCATATCTGCCCACAACCGCTCATATTTCGGCATCTTATTTTGCAAAAAACTACGTTCATGCGCGATTTTTGCTCGACACCGCGCTGAGTGGGCAGATAGGCATAGGCAAGTTTGCTGTTGCGAAGACTGCTGACTTTCAGGCAACTTTTTCGACCCGCGCATTCTGACAGGAATTGACTTTACCAAGTCCGATATCCAGGCATTTCACCAAATTTCTTTGGAAAAGGCTTGGGTTGTCTTCCAGGAAGTTAAGCAGACCGGAACTGGTGATATCGTCAAGCATGCAGTGCGTTCATTTGATGAGCGCGCATTTAACCAGCCAGACGCAACGGGTGTCAAGCTTGAAAGTTAGTTGAGCGACTGATTGACCTTGGCCAATTCTGCTTCACCAAGCGCGCCTACTGCCGCTTTCAGACGCAACTGACTCAACAGGTAGCTGTACTCGGCCTGATACAGATCGCGGCGGGTTGAATAGAGTTGTTGTTGCGCATTGAGTACATCCAAATTAGTTCGAATACCCACTTCCTGACCCAGCTTACTGGCTTCCAGCACACTTTCACTTGAGGTGAGCGCTTGTTGCAATGCCTTGACCTGTGCGATACCGCTCACTACACCAAGATAAGCTTGACGAGTTTGTGACGCGACACTGCGACGGGCATTTTCAAGCTCCTGTTTTGCGCGTTCATTATTAGCTTCCGCTTCGCGCCATCTGGAATTGATTGCCCCCCCTTGGAATAGCGGAAAATTGAGTTGTACGCCGACACTCTTGTTTGTGCTATCACTGCCCAGACCGAAGCCGCCACCGTTAGCGGAGTTTTTAGAATAATTAGCCACCAGATCAACGGTGGGGTAATGTCCGCCGCGATTTTTCGCCACGTCCTTTTCGGCCAACTCGGCTCCCGCCTGAGCAATCGCCAGTTGCGGACTGTTCAATTGCGCATCGTTGACCCACTTTTCCATATCAGCGGGTTGCGGCGTTTCCAGCTTGAATTGTTTACCGATCGGCTTGAGGTCTTGCGGCAGCGCATTAATCAACTGTTGCAGTGCATTACGCTTGATTTCCAGATTATTCTGCGCGGCAATTTCCTGCGCGCTGGTCAGATCATGCCTCGCCTGCGCTTCATGGGTATCGGTAATGGTGGCACTGCCGACTTCAAAATTTCGTCTGGCCTGAGCCAGCTGTTCGGAAATAGCGGTCTTTTGGGCTTGGGCAAGCTGTACACTGTCCTGTGCAATCAGCACGTCGAAGTAAGCCTGGGCGGCACGCAATACCAGATCTTGCTCGGCAACCCTGAATTGCGCTTCGGTTTGCGCAACCTGCAATTCGGCCTCAGAATAGCTCAGCCAGTTTTGCTGACGAAACAAGGGCTGAACCAGCGTCACGCCGTAGCCGTTGCTGTTATAGCGATGATTGCCACCCGCACCGGGAATAAGAAAGTTTCCCCGATACTGCGTCGTTTGATCGTTGTAGGTGCTGTTCGCACTGAGATTCACGTTCGGCATCAACAAGGAACGGCCTTGCGGCAACTTTTCCTGCCCTGCCTGCTGCGTGGCACGCGCAGCTGCATACACCGGATCATTGGTCTGTGCGCTACGATAAATATCCAGCAGATCGGTCGCCTGCACACAGCCGGCGGCACTGAGTGCCGTGACCCAAAAAAATGACAGCGTTTTAGTTTTCATCGGTTTTGCACAAAGTGTATTAGATTTTACTAATATTATCGTTTGACGCCACAATGCGCAAACGATACTTAAAATACAAACCGTTCGGGCTGTTGCGCATTTTGCAGCGGTGCAACACTGGTTTCCATGATGTTGACGGTTTCATAGATATCCGCCGCAACACGTGTAATCAGCTTCGCCTCCATCACAGGCGCTTCGCCCACGATAGCAAACAAACGCCCGCCAATGTTAAGACTGTTTTGAAACGCGACCGGCAACACGGGCGCAGAACCGGTCAGAACGATCACGTCATATTTTTCACCATTGCCCCAGCCGCGAGATGCGTCACCAACTTCCAGCGTCACATTTTCGCGATGAAAGGGTTGCAGATGCGCCCTGGCCATTTCACTCAGTTCAGGCTCGATCTCGACCGAAGTGACATACCCTGCCAGCGCCGACAACAACGCAGTCAGATAACCGCTGCCAGTGCCAACTTCCAGCACCTTGTCACGGCGACCTAAATGCAATTCCTGCAACGCACGTGCCTCCAGCTTGGGTTGCCACATGGACACGCCAAATCCTAACGGAATTTCCATATCCATAAAGGCCATGGCCTTCTTTCCCTCGGGCACGAACTGTTCGCGGCGAACGTGATGGAGCAGCTCCAGAATCCGCGCTTCCAACACGTCACACGGGCGAATTTGCTGTTCAATCATGTTGAAGCGTGCCTGTTCCATATTCTGCATTTTGATCTCCATCCCGGTGTGTTTAGATATTATTTTTGGCAGTATAGCAACACACCCCGCCAGGCTCAACATAACTGAGCGGCAAGGGTTGCTTTTCCCCTACTTTTCCAGTAAGTTGCGCAACTCGCTGGGGGTCTTTGTCTGCTGTGCAGCAAAGTGAGAAACACCCTTTGAACCTGTACGGGTAATGCCGTCGTAGGGAAGCACGATGCTTCCCTTTATATTTAGGAGCATCAGATGAACGCCAACACCAAATTCCTCGCTGAAGCAGCGCACGTTGATGCCGCCGCTATCAAGCCATTACCCAATTCACGCAAGATTTATGTAGAGGGCAGCCGCCCTGACCTGCGCGTGCCGATGCGTGAAATTTCGCAGGCCGACACCCCAGATGGCATGGGTGCAGAAACAAATGCGCCGATTTACGTCTACGACTGTTCCGGCCCTTATACCGACCCTGCTGTCAAAATCGATATCCGCTCAGGACTTGCCGCGATGCGCGAAGCCTGGATCGTCGAACGCGACGACACCGAAGTCTTGCCACAATTGACTTCCGCTTATGGCCAGCAGCGTCTGGACGATCCTGAATTAACCGAGATGCGCTTCAACCTGAGCCGCGCACCGCGCCGTGCAAAAGCCGGCAAAAACGTCACGCAGATGCATTACGCACGTCAGGGTATCGTCACGCCTGAAATGGAATACATCGCCATCAGAGAGAATCAAAAGGTTGATGGCATGAACGAAATGATGCTCCGCCAGCATCCCGGGGAAAACTTCGGCAACTCCATGCCAAAGAAAATCACCCCTGAGTTCGTGCGCGATGAAGTGGCTGCCGGTCGTGCCGTGATT
This sequence comes from Gallionella sp., assembly GCA_041671725.1. Classification (GTDB taxonomy): domain Bacteria; phylum Pseudomonadota; class Gammaproteobacteria; order Burkholderiales; family Gallionellaceae; genus Gallionella. The sequence continues at coordinate 149,248 of JBAZAY010000002.1, forward strand.
ACCGCCAACATCAACCATCCGGAAATCGAACCGATGATCATCGGGCGCAAGTTCCTGGTGAAGATCAACGCCAACATCGGCAATTCGGCGTTGGGTTCGAGCATTCAGGAAGAAGTCGAGAAAATGACCTGGGCGATCCGCTGGGGCGGCGACACGGTGATGGATCTGTCTACCGGCAAGCATATTCACGAAACCCGCGAATGGATCATCCGCAACTCGCCTGTGCCGATCGGCACCGTGCCTATCTATCAGGCGCTGGAAAAGGTGAACGGCAAAGCCGAAGACCTGACCTGGGAAATTTTCAGAGACACCTTGATCGAACAGGCTGAACAAGGCGTGGATTATTTCACCATCCACGCCGGCGTACTGCTGCGCTACGTACCGATGACCGCGAATCGCATGACCGGTATCGTGTCGCGCGGCGGTTCGATCATGGCGAAATGGTGCCTGGCGCACCACAAGGAAAACTTCCTCTACACCCACTTCGAAGATATCTGCGAGATCATGAAGGCGTATGACGTCACCTTCAGTCTCGGCGATGGCCTGCGTCCAGGCTCGATTTACGATGCAAACGATGAAGCTCAGCTAGGCGAGCTGAAGACCTTGGGCGAACTTACGCAGATTGCCTGGAAACACGACGTGCAGGTGATGATCGAAGGTCCGGGCCACGTGCCTATGCATTTAATCAAAGAAAACATGGACTTGCAGGCGAAGTGGTGCAACGATGCGCCTTTCTATACCCTCGGGCCGCTGACCATGGACATCGCACCCGGCTACGATCACATCACCAGCGCCATAGGCGCTGCGATGATAGGCTGGTTCGGCACCGCGATGCTGTGCTATGTCACGCCGAAGGAACATCTGGGACTGCCGAACAAGGCCGACGTGAAGGAAGGCATCATCACCTACAAAATTGCCGCGCACGCTGCCGACCTGGCCAAGGGACATCCCGGCGCACAGGTTCGCGACAACGCACTGTCCAAGGCACGTTTCGAATTCCGCTGGGACGACCAGTTCAATCTCGGTCTCGATCCTGACCGCGCACGCGAATTCCACGACGAAACCCTGCCCAAGGAATCCGCCAAGGTCGCGCATTTCTGCTCAATGTGCGGCCCGCACTTCTGCTCGATGAAAATATCCCAGGATGTGCGCGACTTCGCCGCCAAGGAAGGTATTTCCGAACAGGCTGCACTGGAAAAGGGTATGGAAGTCAAATCCATCGAGTTCGTCAAGAAGGGCAGCCAGCTCTACAGCAAATCCTGATCCATGCAGCCGATATCCACTCAGACCGCGACAGCAGAAAGTCCGTGTGTAGGTTACTGCACTACGGTGCTGGGCGATGATGTGTGTCGCAGCTGCCTGCGCACCTTCGAGGAGATTACGCGCTGGGTGGAAATGAAGGACGATGAGCGCTGTGCAGTCAATCAGCGCATCGCGATGCTCGCCGTGGAATGCTGATTCGCTCAACCCGTTTGGGCCATACTCAACATGGCGGGCAATACCCCATCATAACCAACTGATAAATATGGACATTATTCTTTTACTTAAAGCCGCCATTCTCGGCATCGTCGAGGGACTGACCGAATTTCTGCCCATTTCTTCAACCGGTCATTTGATCGTGGTGGGCAGCCTGCTCGATTTCAACGACGAGCGTGGCAAGCTGTTCGAAATCGTTATCCAATCTGCGGCTATTCTGGCCGTGATGTGGGAATACCGGGCCAAGATTACTTCGGTGTTTAGTGGGTTACAGCGGGGTGAAGCAGCAGCACGACGTTTCGTTACCAACGTAGCGATTGCCTTTCTGCCGCTGGCACTGATCGGCTTGGCTTTCGGCAAACACATCAAGGCAGCGCTGTTCAACCCGATCACGGTCGCCGTCACCTCCATCGTAGGCGCCCTGTTCATCCTGTGGGCTGAGAAACGATCACACACCGTGAGCGTGGAAACAGTGGACGACCTGTCATGGCGCGATGCGTTGAAAGTTGGATTTGCCCAGGCACTGGCACTGATACCCGGCACGTCGCGCTCAGGGGCGACCATCATCGGCGGCCTGTTCTTCGGTCTGAGTCGAAAAGCGGCAACGGAATTCACCTTCTTTCTCGCCATGCCCACGCTGATCGCCGCGACGCTGTATGAAATATACAAAGAACGTGCGCTGCTCAACTTTGATGATCTGGGTATGTGGGCGGCGGGTTTCATCGCCTCGTTTATCTCTGCGTTCCTGTGCGTGCGCTGGTTGCTGCGCTACATCAGCAGCCACGATTTCACTGTGTTCGCCTGGTATCGCATCGCGTTCGGCCTGATGGTGCTGATCACCTACTACAGCGGTCTGGTTAAATGGTAGCAGGCTGGATCGTCGTTTACAAAACCGCCGAAAGGCGGTTTTTTTGTTTCTATCGCATCTGTAGCACCTTTTTTCACCCGACTGCATTAACCAGACACGCGGGACCGTCACGTTAATGTCATAATTACGTCACATAATTACCTTCACGGAGATATTCAACATGACAAGAATGGTTCAATGCGTAAAACTGGGGCGTGAAGCCGAAGGACTGGATCGCCTGCCCTATCCCGGCCCGCTCGGTCAGCGGATTTTCGAAAACGTCTCAAAAGAAGCATGGCAGGGCTGGATCAAGTTTCAGACCATGCTGGTGAACGAAAACCGCCTTAATCTGGCTGATCTGGCAGCCCGTAAATATCTGGCTGCGCAAATGGACAACTATTTCTTCGGTTCAGGCACGCAAATGCCGGAAGGTTTTGTACCGCCGAAATAAAATGTAAAAATCATAGTGGTCCACGAAGTGGTTCTTGCAGAGCTATTGTATTTGAGCAATAACCCGCACAATCACGAAATGGGTTAAGCAGACCATCCGCGCCGTGGATGAAAAGCTTTTTTAAGGGTAACAACTTGCCTAATAATTTCACCCCGCAACAATTTCTAAACCGGGAACTCGGTCAACTCGAGTTCAACCGTCGCGTACTCGCGCAAGCCGAGGATGCCAAAATTCCGCTGCTGGAACGGCTGAAATATCTTTGCATCGGCAGCAGCAATCTCGATGAGTTTTTCGAAATCCGCGTAGCCGGATTGATGGAGCAAATCAAGCTGGGCGGCATCGCTACCGGTGCAGATGGCATGACCGCCCAGCAGACGCTCAAACGGGTGCGCGAACAGGCACATCAACTGATTGAGCACCAGTACCAGTTATTCAATATCGAAATAACGCCGGCACTTGCCGAACAGGGAATCAAGTTCCTGCGCCGCACGCACTGGAATGAGGCGCAACAGGCATGGATGAAGGATTACTTCTTTCGTGAAGTGATGCCGGTGTTAACGCCGATCGGACTGGATCCTGCACACCCGTTCCCGCGTGTACTCAATAAGAGTTTAAATTTTGCGGTCGAATTACAGGGCAAGGACGCGTTCGGGCGGAATTCCACCCGCGCCATCGTGCAAGCACCGCGCGTGTTGCCGCGCACCATTTTGCTTCCGCCGGAAGTGAGCGGCTGCGAATATGGTTTCGTGTTTCTTTCTTCGATTTTGCACGCGCATGTCGGTGAGCTGTTCAGCGGCATGGAAGTGCTCGGCTGTTTCCAGTTTCGCGTGACGCGCAACAGCAATCTGTTCGTCGACGAAGAAGAAGTCAAAAATTTACGCCTCAGCTTGCAAGGTGAGTTGCCGCAGCGCCATTTCGGCGACGCAGTGCGCCTGGAAATTGCCGACAACTGCTCGCCCCAGATAGAAGCCTTGCTGCTAAAAGAATTCAAACTGACGCCTGACGATTTATATCGCGTACATGGGCCGGTGAATCTGGTGCGCCTGATGGAAATACCGGGGATGGTAGAGCGAGATGACCTAAAATTTCCTCCCTTTGTCCCTGGCGTGCCCGGCGTATTGCAAAAAAAGGGCGCAGACATGTTCAAGGTGATCCGCAAGAGCGATATCTTGCTGCATCACCCTTACCAATCCTTCAAACCCGTGATTGATTTCATCCAGCAGGCTGCCAGCGATCCTGCCGTGGTTGCGATTAAACAGACCGTGTACCGCACCGGGGCTGATTCCGCGCTGATGGAGGCGTTAATCGCCGCTGCCCAGCGTGGCAAGGAAGTAACCGTGGTCGTGGAATTACTGGCGCGCTTCGATGAAGAAGCCAACATCAACTGGGCAAACCGTCTGGAGGAAGTTGGCGCGCATGTGGTGTATGGCGTGGTCGGACACAAGACCCACGCCAAGATGCTGATGGTGGTACGTCGCGAAGATGGAAAACTGCGCCGTTATGTACATCTGGGCACCGGGAACTACCATCCGCGCACCGCACGCCTTTATACCGACTTCGGGCTGTTCACCAGCAACGAAGCGATATGCGCCGATGCCAACGAGGTATTCAGCCAGCTCACCAGCTTAGGGAAGGCACGCGAACTCAATCACCTGTGGCAATCGCCGTTCTCGCTGCATCCGGAGGTGCTGCGTTCCATACACAACGAAACAAGACTCGCAAAAGAAGGAAAACGCGCGCACATCATCGCCAAGATGAATGCACTGCTGGAACCGGATACCATTGCCGCGCTTTATGAGGCTTCACAGGCTGGCGTAAAAGTAGATTTAATCGTGCGCGGGGTATGCGCGCTACGCCCCGGCGTCGCGGGACTATCCGAAAACATCAAGGTGCGCTCCATCATCGGACGCTTTCTGGAACACACCCGCATCTTCTATTTCCGCAATGATTTGCAGCACGACGTATACCTGGCCAGCGCAGACTGGATGGACCGTAATTTTTTCAGGCGTATCGAAGTTTGCTTCCCTATTCTAGACAAGAAGCTCAAGAAACGTGTGATCGATGAAGGCCTGAAGACCTACCTGCAGGACAATTGTCAGGCGTGGGACATGGATGGCGAGGGCCAATATTTCCACAAACAATCACGCCGCGCAGCCATTAAATGCGCACAAAGCGAGTTACTCGGGCAACTCGCCAGTACAACGGTAAACTAACGCCGGTTTACGGTTTTTAAACTCTGAACTGAGAACAGCAAACTGCAAACTGTAAACTTGGTTTTAGTGTTTGTTCGGACGTCCGGTCTTGATTTTATCCAGCGCGCTCAATGCTGTGTGCAGCTGCGGCTCGCTCATTGCGCACAACGCAATCACGCCGGCTCGCAACACTTCGCTTTTCTTTACCTGGACACCGGCTTTCAGGCACAACGCCTTGATCTCGGCAATCTTCTGATACTCGCTTTGTGGCATAGTGAAACTGTCGCGCACCACTTTTGGTTTTTTAGCCACTTTCGCTTTAACCACTTTTTCCGCCTTAGCGGCTTCGACGGGTTCAGGGACGGCTGTCTTCACGACAGGATTAGCGGCCTTAACGACAGGTTTGCTCGCCTTAACGGGCGATATTTTACTCAGCGGCTTGGCAGCAACTGGGACTGGCTGAACAACAGATTCTTCGGTTTTTTCGGTTTTTTTAGTTTTCATGTCAAGCTCCTCGGATTAGAATAGGGTAAATAGTATATACGGTATGTTTTTATTTTGGCAATGTAATATTCGGGGGTCATTATGGACTTGATTTTATGGCGTCACGCTGAAGCTGAAGATGGTCTGGCCGACCTGTCACGTGAATTGACTGATAAAGGTCGCAAGCAGGCGCGCACAATGGCGACGTTTCTGCGCCAGCATTTACCCGCTGATACACGCATGCTGGTGAGTCCGTCTATCCGCACGCAACAGACTGTTGCTGCTCTCACAGCCGATTTCACAACGGTGGCAGCCCTTGCACCCGGCGCTTCCGTGCACACCGTATTACAGACAGTGCGCTGGCCGAACGCAGGTGGTACAGTGCTGGTAGTCGGTCATCAGCCCACATTAGGTTCGGTCGCCGCGCAATTGCTGGGCTGCAATCATGAATCCTTGCGCATCAAAAAAAGCGGACTATGGTGGCTGAGCCGCCGCGAAGGCTCATCTGAAACTACCTTGCGCCTGGTTATCACGCCGGAATTTCTTTAAGATCTTTTTCAAGAACTGTGGGAGAACATCATGTTTGAATCTGCTGAACTCGGTCACAAGATAGACAAGGATACCTACGACAAAGAAGTACCTGCTCTTCGCGAAGCTTTGCTGGACGTGCAGATGGAAATGGCCAAACTGGCCAAATTCCCGGTCATTATTCTGGTTGGCGGGGTTGATGGCGCGGGCCGGGGCGAGACTGTCAACTTGCTCAACGAATGGATGGATCCGCGCTTTTTACAGACACATGGCATGGGCGAACCATCGGATGAGGAGCTGGACCGCCCGATGATGTGGCGTTTCTGGCGCGAACTGCCGCCAAAAGGCAGAATTGGCATCTTTCTGGGCTCCTGGTATACCTGGGCAATTATCAACCGGGTGAATGGTCGCACCAAGACTGCCGATCTCGATCAGAGTTCGGAGCGGGCCAGGCGCCTGGAAACCATGCTGTTCGATGAAGGTGCGCTAATCCTCAAGTTCTGGCTGCACCTGTCCAAAGACAAACAGGAAAAACGCCTGAAACTTCTCGAAAAAGACCCGAAAACCCGCTGGCGCGTTTCCGAACGCGACTGGGAGCATCACAAAAAGTATGACAAATTCCGTGTTGTTTCTGAAAGCGTAATCCGCCACACCAGCACGGCTGAAGCACCGTGGACCATCGTTGAGGGTAATGACTCACGCTACCGCAGCTTGACAGTGGGAAAGGTCATTCTTGATGCCATCCGCAAACGCCTGGCGGACGCCGACAAGCCAATTACAGACGTCTCGGCTCCTCCTCCGCTTCCTTCAATCGACAAGCTGGACATTCTGAAGACGCTGGATCTCAGTCAGAAAATCGACAAAAAAGGCTATCAGGCTGAACTGGAAAAATACCAGGGTAAGCTGGCACTGCTGACCCGCAGCCCGAAGTTCAAGAACATCACCGTTATCGCCATGTTCGAAGGTAACGATGCTGCCGGCAAGGGTGGCGCCATCCGCCGTATTACCGGCGCACTGGATGCCCGCTATTACAACGTCATTCCGGTCGCGGCCCCAACCGAAGAAGAACGCGCCCAGCCCTACCTTTGGCGATTCTGGCGGCACATCCCCAGGCGCGGCCGTGTCACCATTTTCGATCGCTCCTGGTATGGCCGCGTACTGGTAGAGCGTGTCGAGAAATACTGTTCCGAAGCCGACTGGATGCGCGCCTACGGCGAAATCAATGATTTCGAAGCGCAACTGCTGCGACACAATATCGTCCTCGTCAAATTCTGGCTGTCCATCAGCAAAGAAGAGCAGCTTCGACGCTTCAAAGAACGCGAAGTAATCGGTTTTAAGCAGTTCAAGATCACCGAGGAAGACTGGCGAAATCGCGAAAAATGGGACGATTACGAACAGGCCGTATCCGACATGGTGGACAGGACCAGCACCGAAATCGCACCGTGGACGCTGGTTGAAGCCAATGACAAGTACTTCGCCCGCATCAAGATTCTAAAAACGCTGTGCCAGCATATTGAAACAATGTTGCAGAAAAAAGGGATCGAGTTTTAATAACGCATACACCATCCATGCATATTCTTCTGAGTGCGAACACGGTTCTAACGTGAAGATCTGAACCGAAATTTGTCCAACCCATTCATCTGTCAGGTTTATGTCAGATTGATAAAGTAACATTTACTTGCTAGTTCAGAAAATTTGACTCAGTTCAGAGCAGCCATGCAACCACAAATTTGTGCGTATGGCTGATTCAGCTAAGAGCCAAGTGATATCACGAATTGAAGGAGAATGTTGATGAGCAATAATTTCGTTATAAACGATATTTATCAATCGTTGGACGCGGGTGAAAACAGCGTGTGGGCGTACGTTAATCGCAGGAATGTTGACGAATTAATATCGCTCGCATCTAAAAGGCACAATAAAGCACTCGAATTGAAATTCAATGTTTTCCTTAAAATGCTCAATACTCAGCAATAACAATGTAACTAGCTGATAACAATATAGAATTTCAAAACAGATTTTCATGTCGATACACTGCAAGCGCTGTCTCCTGTGCGCAGCAAGAAACAAATCGAAGGACGAGTGCCAACAACGGTTTATCTCCTGAAGCTCAGCACCACCACACCGGCAGTAACCAGCACTATTCCCAGCCACTCTCTCAAGCTTGGCCGTTCGTTCAGGAAGATGACTGCAAAGAAGGCGACCAACACCACGCTGAATTTGTCCACGGGTGCCACTTTGGAGGCGTCCCCCATCTGCAAGGCGCGAAAGTAGCAGACCCAGGATGCACCGGTAGCTAGGCCCGACAGCGTCAGAAACAGCCAGTTTTTTTGGCTCAGCGCGAATGGATCGCTCCAGCTGCCGGTGAAATACACGAAGCCTGACAACACCAACAGAATTACAAAGGTGCGTATCAGCGTGGCGTAATCTGAATTCACTCCTTGCAGCCCAATTTTGGCAAATATAGCTGTCATTGCCGCGAATACCGCCGAGAGCAGTGCCCAGTAGAACCAACCATGCACTGACAACATCGCTACCTCCCGATTATTTAACCGGCTGTACCAGCACCCACGGACTGACGACCACGGCCCAAAGCGACGCATCGGCCTCAAGCCAGCTGCGTGCCTGTTCATCCGTAACCTTGCCGAACTGGCCTGCTGCCATCCACTGCCCGATTAACGTTGCATTGTCCTCTGACATCTGGAAAGCCGTCTCAACCAGGTCAAGATCAGGGGATACAAACAGCGCGGCACCGCTGGCGAAATAGCGCTGCATGTCGCGCCAGGGCATTTGCGCGGTTTCCAGATTCACCTTGGCACGTATGATTTCTTTTGGGTTGCTTGCTGTCATTTTCTTGTTCTTTCGTCTTAAAGCCTCGAATCAATCCACAGATTCCGCAGATTTTTATATAGCCACAAAAAGTTCGATTTTCACTCTTTGGGCTGGTCGGGTTATTTATATAAGTATCTGATTAATATTATACAATCCGATTAATCCAATTAATCCAGAAACTACTAAGTATTGGACTGATGGAGCAACTAAACAGTGGACTAAGGTGTATAAGGCCGCACCTAAGCCACTGCTAATAAGACGCAACAAAACTGCATCTAAGCCACTACTTATGCGGACAAATAAGTTTTCAGGTTCATATTACGTTTTTAATCCCGCCAGGTAATTATCCTTCACCCGCATGTAATGCTCGGCGGAATAACGCAGGTAGGCAATCTCTTCGACGGTGAGAGCGCGCACGGCACGGGCAGGACGGCCCATGTAGAGCACGCCGCTTTCCAGCACCTTGCCTGGCGACACAAGACTGCCGGCACCTATCATCACATGATCGGGAATAACAACATCGTCCATGATAATCGAGCCCATACCGATCAGACACTCGTTGCCAATGGTACAGCCGTGCAGGATAACCGAATGGCCGACTGTCACATAATCGCCGATGATCAGCGCTGAACCTTCCGGCTTCTCCGCCGTCTTGTGCGACACATGGCCCACGGTCAGATCCTGCACGTTGCTGCCGCGCCCGACCACGATACGGTTCACATCTCCGCGCAACACCGTATTGCACCAGATTGAACTGTCGTCGCCTATCGTAACCTCGCCGATCACCTGACAGGAGGGATGCAGATAAACGCGGTCACCGATAACGGGCGAGGTATTAAGATAATTTGATAAAGACAATATATTTCGCTTAATAATTATATAGTTAATTAGAACCGGACACTTTTATACCGACGATTCAATTCTCAGCGAATAAACAAGAGCCCTCTTCACAACTTCAGCAACGGTATCCTTCGTTATCCCGCGCTTCTTGCAATAATCAGATTCGAGCCAGATAGCAAGATGCTTGGCACCCTTGCTTGCATTACATGAACAACAACATCTCGCGATATTTTCGCGATTTACAATTCTTGCGTCGTTGACGATGTGCTCCCATGTTGGCTTGGACTTTCTTCCCTCATTCGCAGACACAAACTCTACGCCACAATAAATGCAGGCCACGTCCCTTTCGATGACTTCTCGCTCTAGCCAACTAGGGATGTTCCATCTATTCATTACCCACCAGCTTCCACTTCATCGTCTCTCCCGCTCTGAGCGGAACCAGGCGATGTTCGCCGAAGCCCACCGAGTCAGGCACTTGCCAGTCTTCGCGGCGCAGCGTGATGGTCTCGGTGTTGCGCGGCAGGCAATAAAAATCCGCGCCGTAAAAACTGGCGAAGGCTTCCAGCTTGTCCAGCGCGCCCGCAGCCTCGAACGCTTCTGCATACAACTCGATTGCGCTATGGGCGGAGTAGCATCCGGCGCAGCCGCAGGCATTCTCTTTGGTGTGTTGTGCGTGCGGCGCACTATCGGTTCCGAGAAAGAATTTTGGGCTTCCGCTGGTGGCGGCTTTGACCAGTGCCTCGCGGTGCATCTCGCGCTTCAATATCGGCAGGCAGTAGTAGTGCGGGCGGATGCCGCCAACCAGCATCGCGTTGCGGTTGTACAGCAGGTGTTGGGGAGTGAGGGTCGCGGCGATGTTGTCTGCTACGCTCGCAACGAACTGCGCCGCCTCTTTCGTCGTGATGTGCTCGAACACTACACGCAGGTTAGGCAGATCTTTCAATAACGGCTGCAACACACGTTCGATGAACATCGCCTCGCGGTCGAACACATCCACAGCCGGATCGGTCACCTCGCCGTGCACCAGGAGCGGCATTCCGCAACGCTGCATCTCCTCCAGCGCAGCATAGGTCTTGCGGATGTCGGTCACGCCCGCATCGGAATTGGTGGTCGCCCCGGCCGGATACAGCTTCACCGCATGCACCACGCCGCTGGCCTTGGCCTTGCGTATCTCGTCGGCTGTTGTGTTGTCCGTCAAATACAGCGTCATCAGCGGTTCAAACACAGCCCCTGCAGGCAATGCGGCAAGGATGCGCTGCCGGTATTCCATCGCCAGTGAGGTGCCGGTCACCGGAGGTCTGAGATTAGGCATCACAATGGCGCGGGCAAACTGCCGCGCGGTATCGGGCAATACCGATTGCATCAGCGCGCCGTCGCGCAAGTGCAGATGCCAGTCGTCGGGGCGGGTAATGATAAGTTGTCGCATGTGGGTGTCCTGCAGGATAAGCAACCACGATTATAAATCAAAGGCATCCTCTCAAGGATGCCGCTCATGTCGGGATTGCCGCCTTGCTAGGAATAGAAAACGGCCAACCAGACCGTGAGGACATCCGGATCAGTCCAGGTCACTTTGTGTCTTGCATGTGAAGGAATATTTATATAATCGCCTTTGTTGAGGGTTACCTCGACGCCATCTTCAAACAGAACGACGCCCGCGCCTTCCAGAACCATAACCCATTCATTTTCAATCTGGTCATACCAGCCCTGCTCGGGAGAAGTGTGGCCTTTGGAAACGATCCGTTCTATCCTGACATTTCCAGCCCGAATCAGCTCCTCGAATAGCTCCGTTTCAAGCTGAAGCGGTAATTCAGAATAAATATTAGCCATTTCTTTTAACGAGCAGTGCCGCCAGCGAAAAGTCGGCAATGTGCTGTGCGATCGCCTCGATTTCATCACGGTCGTAGCGCAGCTCAGGCATCAGACGCTGCAATACGGGTTCCGAGTGGTAATAAAACGAACATTGACCCAGAATGCTGAGCACACAGCGCTGGCATTCTGTTTCGCCAACCTTATCGCCTACGATCTCGCGCACCAGACGGTCCAAAAATTCATGCAGCGGCGCGATGGCCTCGATCACGATCTTGTCCAGCGCAGGCGTCGGGTCGGCGAGCTCACGCGCCATCATCCGGCATTGGCGGGAGGCGCTTTTCTCGTCCAGCAGCATCAACATAAAATCGCGAATGAACAGACGCAGGCGAATTTCCGGGCGGGCATCGGCCGTGAGGTTGGCTGTTTGCAGCGCCTTGAGCTGGTTGAAATTCAACGCTTCGGCGAGCAAGCCATCCTTGCTGCCAAAGTGATAATTCACCGCCGCAACGTTGGCGTCAGCCCGGCGGCATATCTCGCGTACCGTCGCCCCCTGAAAACCACACTCTGAAAAAACTTCGCGCGCAGCCTCAACCAGCCTCGCGCGGGTCTGTTCACTGGCTGTGACATGTGCTTCGGTCATCATGCCATACCTCTATTTGGCTTTCTCAGCCGTATCACCGGCCAATGCTTTATACAGTTGCGTCGCGGCAGACAACTGTGCACGTCGGACTTGTACCTCACCCTGAAGGGCGGCATAAGCGTCGCGCTGTGCATCCAGCAACTCCAGATGATTGGCAATCCCCGCCTGGTAGCGAGCCTCGACCAGTTTCTGGCGCTGCTGCTGGACACGTGCATTAGCTTGCTGTGCGCCAAATTGCCCGGTCAGACTGTCACGCGCATTGAGCAAATCCGCCACTTCACGAAATGCCTGCTGGATGGTTTTTTCATACTCGGCGACCGCAATCACGCGTCGAGCTTCGGCCACATCCAGATTGGCGGAATTTCGTCCTGCGTCAAACAACGGCAGCGTCAGCGCAGGCTGAAAATTCCACGCATCGCTGCCCGCGCCGAACAGCCCGCTAAGCTGACGGCTGGCCGTACCGAAAGCACCCGTCAGGCCAATGCGCGGCAAGAAGGCTGCGCGCGCCGCACCGATATTGGCGTTCGATGCAATCAGCCGCTGCTCGGCAGCCAGCACATCGGGGCGCTGCAGCAACACCTCACTAGGCACACCTGCAATCAGATCAGGCGTAATGCCCTGATCTGCCAAGCTTCGCCCGGCAGGCAAATTCGCCGGCATCTGACCGACTAATTGATTAAGCAGGTTTTCGGCAGCAGCCAGTTGACGCTGCAGATTCGCCTGATCGGCCAGGGTAGCCTGATAAATGCCTTCCGCCTGCAATGCATCCAGATCGCTGGACACACCCGCATCACGACGGTGTCCGATCAATCCCGTCATTTCACCGCGTCCCTTTGCGGTGGCGACTGCCAATTGAACACGCTGCTGCAATTCCAGCACCGACAAATAGGCATTCGCCACGTCGCTGATCAGCGACAGACGGAATGCGCGCTGCGCAGCCTCGGTCGCCAGATAGCTCGCCTTCGCAGCCGCATTCAGACTGCTTACCCGCCCCCAGAAGTCCAGCTCGAACGACACAAGACTCGCATTCACATCGTAGCGCTGCGCCTGAAAAGGCTTGCCGGTGAATGACGTGCTGGCCGGAGACAAGGAAGCCGTGCGCGAAGCATTCAGATTCACATTAGGCAGACGGTCGGCCTGCTGTATGCCATATTGCGCACGCGCTTCTGCGATGCGCGCTGTGGCGATGCGCAAGTCACGATTGTTTTCCAGTGCCGCCGCTATCAGCGCCTGTAAGCGCGGATCGGGGAAATAGCTTTGCCAGTCCGGCATGACGCTTGCCAAACCAGGCTTAGCGGCGGCGGAATCCGGCCAGGCTGCAGGCACCGGCGCAGCAGGTCGCTGATAGGTTGGCGTCAGCGAACAACCACCCAATAAAACGGCCAGTACAGCACCAGTCAAAACCGTTTTCTTCCGCAGATTCGCACAGATTAAATCATCCCCGGAATTGGCTGTTAATCTGCGTCCATCGACGTAATCTGCGGATGCTTTCAATGTTTTCATTTTGAAACCTCCTCATGTTCGACATGTTTGCGTGCATGTCCGGGGAAGATTTTCCTCACCACCACAAAGAACACCGGAACCAGAAACACCGCCAGTAAAGTAGCTGCAATCATGCCGCCCATCACGCCGGTACCGATTGCATGACGGCTTTGCGCACCCGCGCCGGTGGACATCGCCAACGGCAATACGCCGGCGATAAAAGCGATGGAGGTCATCAGGATAGGCCGGAAGCGCAAGCGACAAGCTTCCAGCGTGGCATCGATCAGACTCATGCCCTCATCCTGCAACTTGCGTGCAAACTCGATGATCAGAATGGCGTTCTTGGACGACAGGCCGATGATCGCGATCAGGCCGACCTTGAAATACACGTCATTAGGCAAGCCGCGCAATGTCACCGCCAGCACTGCGCCGAACACGCCGAGTGGCACAACCAGCAACACCGCGAACGGAATCGACCAGCTTTCATACAACGCCGCCAGACACAGGAATACCACGATCAGCGAGATGCCGAACAACAGCGGAGCCTGAGCGCCAGACTGCCGCTCCTCGAACGATGTGCCAGACCACTCGAAGCCGAGTCCGGACGGCAATTTCTTGGCAATTTCTTCCATCGCAGCTACCGCTTCACCCGTACTTCTTCCAGGTGCCGGACCTCCCGATATTTTCATCGCGGCCTGTCCGTTATAGCGATCCAGCTTGGGCGATCCTGCGACCCAGCGCGGCGTAGCCAGTTCGGACAGCGGCACCATGCTGCCTTTGTTATTGCGTACCGTCAGCTTCATGATGTCTTCTGGCGTGCGTCGCAAATCGGAATCAGCCTGCATCTGCACGCGCAGGATACGGCCTTGCCGCACGAAGTCGTTGATATAGGCAACTCCCAGCGCGGATTGCAGGGTATCGTTAAGATCGGTGATGGATACCCCCAAAGTTTCGGCTTTGAGGCGATCCACATCCAGCAACAGCTGCGGACCCGCTTCCTGACCTTCGGGGCGCACCCCAGCCAATACCGGGTTCTGCATTGCCATGCCTAGCGCCATATTGCGCGCTTCAAGCAATTTTTCCCGCCCCACGCCGCCTCTGTCCTGCAAGCGAAAATCGAAGCCGCCCACTGCCGCCAGTTCAGGTATCGGCGGCGGATTGATCGCGAAAATCATCGCCTGTTTGATGCGGAAAAACATCATGTTGGCTTTCTTCACCATGGCCGGAGCTGCACTGTCCGCTTTTGGCCGCTCATCCCAACCCTTCAGCCGCACAAAGGCGATGGCTGCATTTTGCCCCTTGCCGAAGAACGAGAAGCCCGCCACTCCGATGACATGCTCAACTTCGGGCTGTTTCATGTAAAACTGCTCGACCTGAGACAGCACTTCCAGTGTGCGCGCCTGCGTCGCGCCGGCGGGCAACTGAACCATGCTGATGAAATAGCCCTGATCTTCTTCAGGCAAAAAGCTGCCCGGCAACTTGCTGAACAACCAGCCCATCGCGATTAAAACAACTGCATAAACAAGTAGATAGCGCGATGTCTTTCTGACGTTCTTGCTCACATTGGCTGTGTAGCGTGTCGTGGTGCGTGCAAAGAAGCGGTTGAACCAGCCAAAAAACCCACGGCTAGGCATCATTTCCCGACCCGGTTCATGTTTGAGCAGGGTTGCGCACAGGGCGGGGGTGAGTGTCAACGCCATCAAGGCCGAGAACATCATGGTCAGCACCAGGGTGACGGAAAACTGGCGATAGATCGCACCCGTTGAGCCGGGGAAAAATGCCATCGGAATGAACACCGCCATCAGCACCAGCGTGATCGCGATAATCGCGCCAACGATCTGATCCATCGCCTTGCGCGTCGCATCGCGCGGCGACAATCCTTCCGTGGTCATGATGCGTTCGACGTTTTCCACCACCACGATGGCGTCATCCACCACGATGCCGATCGCCAGCACCATCGCAAACAAGGTCAGCACGTTGATCGAATAACCCAGCAGATACAGTCCGACCAGGGCGCCTACCAGCGCAATCGGAATGACGATGGTCGGGATCAAGGTCGCACGCCAGTTTTCCAGAAACAGATACATCACCAGCACCACCAGCACCAGCGCTTCGGCGAGACTTTTCAGCACTTCACTGATGGAGACATCGATAAACTTGGAGGTGTCATAAGGCACCACCCAGTCGATAGATTTAGGGAAGAATTTTGCCAGCGCGGTCATTTTGCTATTGACCGCCTTCACCGTATCCAGCGCATTTGCACCCGGGGAGAGGCGAATTGCCACCGCTGCGGTTGGATTACCGTCGATGCGTGCCGTACGGGAGTAATCCTGCGCACCCAGTTCGACACGCGCGATATCTTTTACGCGCAACGAAGAGCCATCCGGATTGGTGCGCACGATAATGTCACCAAATTCTTCAGGCGTGGACAGCCGGCTGCGGGTGACGATTACCGCATTGAGCTCCTGCCCCGGTGCCGAGGGTAACTGCCCCAGTTCACCGGTCGCCAGTTGCGAATTCTGTGCACGAACTGCGCGCGACACATCGGCCGGAGATAAGTTGTAATGTTGCAGCTTCTCGGGTTTTAGCCACAGACGCATCGAATATTCGGTACCGAACATCAGTACCTCACCCACGCCCGGCACGCGGCGCAGACTATCGACCACATTGGCCGTGGCATAACTGCCCAGCGCCACGTCATTCAGGCTTTTGTCGGGCGAGAACAGCGCGACGATCATCACATAATTGCGCGCCGTCTTGGTTACGGTGACGCCTAAGCGACGTACATCTTCCGGCAGGCGCGCCTCGGCTCGCTTGATGCGGTTTTGCGCCTCAACGGACGCCAGATCAAGGTTAGATCCCGCCTCAAAGGTCAGTGTAATGCTGCCGGTACCCAACTCGGAGGCTGACTCCATGTACAACAGGTGATCGATACCATTCATTTCCTGTTCGAGCAGCGCAATCGCCGTTTCCTCGATGACCTGCGCCGATGCCCCGGGATAATTGACTGAAATGCTCAGCGCCGGTGGCGCAACGGACGGATACTGGGAGACAGGCAGATTCTTCAATGCCAGGACACCGCCCAGCAATATGATCAGCGCGATAACCCAGGCAAAAATGGGACGATCAATAAAAAATTTTGCGAACATGGCCGGCCTACTTCCTGACTTCGGGTTGTTTGTTTCCTGTTTTCGGTTCAGCAGGTTTCGCTGGCATCAAGGGCGCTGTTGCATCCCAGGGCACGGGCTTAACGACAGTGCCCGGACGAGCTTTTTGCAGTCCATTCACAATCAGCTGCTCGCCGCCCTTCAACCCGTCGGCTATGATGAAATCAGTTCCCGCCATACCGCCCGTTTTTACCGGCGTCGGGGTTGCCTTGCTCTCCTCACCCACCACCATCACAAACTGGCCTTGCGGGCCGGATTGCACGGCGCGCTGCGGCACGCGTATCGCGTTTTCGGCCACCGATTCAGGGAAGCGAATACGCACGAACATGCCCGGCAACAAATCGCGCTGCGGATTGGCAAATTCCGCACGCAACGATACCGAACCTGTGGCAGGATCGACGGCCATGTCGGTGAAGAAAATCTTGCCCGCCTGCGGATAGACACTGCCATCTTCGAGCAGCAATTCAACCTTGGCAGATTCGGCGCGCTTCAGACGACCACTCTTGATGGCTTGTTTCAGACGCAACAAATCCTCGCCAGACTGGGTGAAGTTGGCATAAATAGGATCCAGCTGTTCGATGGTTGCCAGCAGCGTGGGTTCACCCTTGCCAACTAACGCACCTTCCGTCACCAGCGTACGGCCGATGTGCCCGGAAATGGCGGCAGGAACGCTGGCATGCTCCAGATCCTCATTGGCACGCGCCAAAGCTGCCTCCGCCTGTTTGACTTTGGCAGCCGCCAGATCGAACTCCTGCACGCTGACCGCCTTGATCGGCAGCAGCGGCTTGTAGCGCTCGACGGTCTGGCGGGCGATCGCGAGATCCGCCTGTGCGGCATCGACCGTCGCCTTATAGGTATGCGCGTTGATCTGGAACAACGGCGTACCGGCCTTCACCTCGCTGCCTTCCTCGAACAGTCGTTTCTCGATCACGCCCTCAACCCGTGCCCGCACTTGTGCAGTGCGATAAGCCTGCAATCGCCCCGGTAAATCCTGAGTGAGCGTAGCGCTGCCACGGCCCACGGTAATTACGTCCACTTCAGGTGGCGGCATTGCACCACCCGGGCCTGGACCCGCAGCAGGCTTGTCACCCCCACCGCCGCAAGCAGTCAGCAAAGCAATCAGTAAAAGTGCGGGCGTAAACGGTTTGGCAAATAAGTTCATGTCTGTTCCATGAGTAATAACAACAGGTTACCGGGTTCGGAACACCGAAGACGATGGCATCGGAATAAATCGAACGATCCGTCCCGAATCTAAGGAATGCAACATATCAAACACTTGTTTGAAAGTAAAGTAAAATGACCGGCGAGTTCAAGCGGGCACAAAAAAACGTTCATGATATTGCCCTTTGCTTTTACAATTCACCTTCATCGAGACATCAGGAAAACTTGAGTATGGAAAAGAATGCCTTTAGAAGCACGATCAAATTGATACTTGCTGCCGCATTGATTTCACTGCTGGGCGCTTGTGCAAGCAAATCTCCGGCAAATGTATCTGCGCAATCAAACCAGACTCCGTCCGTTGATCTGCAAAAGGATAATTCCAGTGGAAATGCGGGTGAGAATAGCGCATTCAAAAGCCAGCAAGTAATGACGCCACACGACAGTATCGAGAAGGATAAGTTGCTGGTAAGTTACAACATGAAAGTTGTTCCTGCTGAAACAGGCTATTTGATTCAGATTTCCATGGTTTTCACAAACATGAAAGATCGAAGCGTGAGCATCAAGCCTAAGATAACCCTGACAGACAGCAAGGGTAGCAGGATAGAAGCGTACACCAAGACCGGCTTTCTCAAACTGGTCTCGCGCAAAACAGGCAAAGCAAGCACCAATGCCGGAAGTTCATCTGACGAAAAAACAAAATGGGCCAACTCTTACTGGCTGAAAAATAGTTTCAGCATCCCGGCTCATGGCATCGAAATCGGCGAGCTGATCTATCATTGCAGCAACGTCAATCCTCCGATGAAGCTGACGGTCAATTCAGCCGGACAGAATTATGTATTCAACATCAACGATACGATCACCTTGGTGGGCAATCAACGTGATGCCAGCAAAATTCGATAAATCAGCTCGTTAAACCCGCCTGAAATGGATTTACCGTCGCGGACAGCTCGTCATCGCCCAGCGGCAAGGCGGTTTTGAGCTGGTGTTCGAGAACACGCAAATCCGCTTCTGAGGCATCAGTCCCTGCTGTCTGCCGCAGTCTGACACGCTCGAGCAAGACAGCAGGATCGGCCTGGATGTGTAGTATCTGAAAATTCATCCCAAGGCGTTGCGCCAGATCGCGAAACAGATCGCGCTGTTCGCGCTCGAGAAATGCCGCGTCGACGACAACCTGCCAACCCGCCGCCAGCAAGCCTTCAGCCAGTTTGACCAGATGTTCATAGGTGCGGCGACTGAATTGCTGCGTATACAAGCCATCCTCAGAACGACTCTTTGCCTGCGCAGCTAACCCCGCCAACCGCTTGCGTTCGACATCGGAACGCAGCCGTATCATGCCGTACTTTTCAAGCAAGGTTTGGGTAAGAGTGGTCTTGCCGGAGCCGGACAGCCCGTGGGTAATCGTCAACATGAAGTTCGCACAGCGATTCGTTTGCCCCTGCCCTCGCGAGGATTCATCTGGGGGGGCAGGTTGGCAAGGGGGTGGCTGAGACAGTTGTTCTGCCAGTTGCAGACAGCTTACAAGCTCTGCACGGCTTGCACTGCAACCCTGATCTGCGCGAAGCGCAGCCACTTTCGCGCGCACCAGCGCGCGGTACACCGCGTAATAACGCAGCAGGGCAACGCCTTGATAGTCGCCGCTGGCTTCCAGCCAGACGTTGAGAAAGCGCGCTGCCAGACCGGCATACTTCCGGTGTAACAAGTCCATGTAGCAGAAGGCCACTTCCGAAATCACGTCTATCCAGCGCAATGCGGAATTAAATTCCAGACAGTCGAATATCACCAGCCGCCCATCCACCCAGGCCAGGTTGGCCAGATGCAGATCGCCGTGGCATTCCCGCACCCGGCCATTTTTCTTGCGTTCTCGCATCAGCGGCGCCAGCCGCGAATGTTCAGTTTCGCACCAGCTTCGCAAGATTTCCAGGCACCGGCGATCCGCCGGATCATCCAGTCTTGTCACCAATATCTTGAAATTCTCTTCAACCGGTCGTGCGATTACGTCCGGCTCGCCCCACAGACTGTTGGCCTGTGCATGATCGCACTCATACAAGTGGAAATGCGCCAGACGCACAGCCAGTGCGTCGATCTGCACATTGCCCAGCTCATCTCGCTCAGCCAGATGATCCATCGTCGCATTGGGCGGGAACTGGCGCATCTTCACCGCATATTCAAAAATATCGCCCGAGCCGTTGATGCGCGGTGCTTCAGGAGTTCCGGTAATGGCAACCACCTCCAGATAAATATCGGCAGCCAGTCGCCGGTTGAGGCGCAGCTCATCAACACAATCCTGCTCGCGCAGCGCCAGCGTGCTGAAATCCAGGAACCCCAAATTGACAGGCTTTTTGATCTTGTAGGCATAGTCGCCTGTCAGCAACACCCAGGAAATATGCGTCTCGACCAATTTTATTTTTTCGACCGGATGGTCGTAGCATGCCGAATCGCTTAGCAGCACGCGGATCAGCGGCGGCACGCCGCCCCCATTCGTGTTCAGCGCTGAACTCGGCGCGTCCATTTAGCCTTTCATTTCCAGTGCCAGCTGATACAGCTCGCTGCGGTTGGCGCCGGTAATTTTGCTGGCAAGTTGTACGGCCTGTTTGAGCGGCAACTCTTCCAGCAACAACGTCAGCGTACTGATCGTCTCGGCAGACATGCCTTCCGCTGGTGCGGCACCCGAAACCAACACAACGAATTCGCCACGCTGCTGGTTGGAATCCGACAGCAGCCAGGCTTCGGCTTCAGATAATTTGCAAGAATGGATCGTCTCGAACAGCTTGGTGACTTCGCGCGCCAGCACGATTTGCCTCCCCCCGCCGAAAACGGCATGCAAATCGGCCACGCATTCAACGATGCGGTGCGGCGCCTCATAAAACACCAGCGAGTAGGGATGACTGATCAGGTCTTGCATCACCGTGCGGCGTGCTGCAGATTTATTGGGGAGAAAGCCGTAAAACAAAAAATGCGGCTCACTCATACCCGATGCCGACAAAGCGGCGACCACCGCACTCGCGCCCGGAATCGGGATCACCCGCAGCCCGGCTGATCGCACAGCCTGTACCAGCAAGGCGCCGGGATCGCTGACGGCAGGCGTGCCCGCGTCGCTGACGAAGGCCACACTTTGACCGGACAGGATTGAGGCAACCAGCTTTTCTGCGGCACCGCGTTCGTTGTGCTGATGCACCGCGATTAGCTGTTTGGCATGAATGCTGTGATATTTCAATAAATGCGAGGTGTTGCGCGTGTCTTCTGCCGCAACGACGTCGACCCCCGCCAGCACATCGAGTGCGCGCAGGGTAATGTCGCGCAAATTCCCAATCGGGGTGGCAACTACATATAATGCGGGTTCCAATTTTTGCGGATGTTCGATATGCAACGTATGTTCCCTTTTCAGTGGTTTCGGGTACGGTCTTTTCAAGTCTGCGCCCTGCTCACACTATACGTGAGCGTGTTTGCCAGCGCTACCGCCGAGACAGTCTTGCCGGCAGCCAAAATGGCGCATATCGCGGTGTTGCTGCCACTGAATTCACCTGCGCTGGGCGCTGCGGCATCCGCCGTACAACAAGGCATCATGGCGGCAGCAAGCGTGCACAGCCCGGAACTGCCGGTACGCGTATACAGCGACTACGATGAGGCTGGCAGCGTCGCTGCAATCTACAAACTTGCCGTCAACAACGGCGCGGTTGCGGTCGTCGGGCCGCTGACAAGGAACGGCATCCGCCAGCTGGCGGATGAAAAAACGCTTCCTGTTCCTACCCTCGCACTGAACATCATTGAGGGTCAGACAGCGCCACAGCTCTATTTTTTCGGTATGGCAGTTGAAGCAGAGGCGCGTCAGGTCGCCCTGCTGGCAAGGAAACAAGGCTTGAAGCAGGCCATCGTGATCACTGACTCCGCACCACTCACCCGCCGCTTGCAATTTTCTTTCGAAGAACAATGGACGGCGCAAGGCGGCTCAATATTGCGCGAAATCGAATACAGCGGTGACACCATGGTATTTGCGGATATCGCAGCTGCACCGGACACGATGGCTTTTTTCGCGACCGATGTCGAAAAATCGCGCACCATACGCCCCTACCTGCCGAACAATCTGGCGGCCTATGCTACTTCCCAGCTATTCACCGGCAATAAAGACACTCTGCTCAATTTCGATTTCGATGGCATCCGTTTCGTCGATATGCCTTGGCTGATGCAGGCCGACCAGGCTGCCGTGATGGCCTATCCGCATGCCAATCCGCCACTGGCGATTGATCAGGAACGGCTCTACGCGCTGGGTATAGACGCATATCGCCTGATTCGCGCACTGCTCGCCAACCGGATGGCGCAACCTCTGGACGGCGTAACCGGGCGCATACATCTTAGCAATCATACGTTTCAGCGCGAGGCGCTGCCGGCGCTTTTCGTGCAGGGGCACGCTCAATCAACCGAAGCGCCCATTAATCAAGGCGTGCAGATGTTTCCTGATCAGTTTAAAAATGCATCTCATGTAGAAGCCGCGCTGCCGATGGGCTTTTCCCCCAAACCGTGAACGGTGCCGAGGCCGAGCGTTGGGCTGCGAATTTTTTGCAGCGACAGGGGTTGCAACTGGTAACGCAAAATTTTCGCAGCTATTTCGGTGAGATCGATCTGATCATGCAGGACGCCGCAGCGCTGGTTTTCATCGAGGTGCGGCAGCGCAACAGCGCTGATTTTGGCGGTGCGGCGGCTAGTATCGATCGTCACAAACAACATCGCCTGATCCGCACCGCGCAGCTTTATTTGGCGAGACTGGGCCACACCCCGCCATGCCGCTTCGATGTGGTACTGATGGATGATACAAAAGGCCTTAACGTGCAATGGATCAAAAATGCGTTCGATGCCTGAAACCTGATGCAGGTGTCCACGAAATACACGAAAAACACAAAATCAAAAGACTTGTTAGGACGACGCGTTAGCAGATACGCCATGTTCAAGCGATCTGGCTTTCTGAGAACTATCGGTGTGACCGTGTATGGAGTTATCAAAAATTCCAAAGCCTCGGTTGAAAAAATTAGGTTGTATAGGCTGTTTGTGATTTTCGTGTCTTTCGTGGACAGAAAGTTTTTGTAGTATTTTGTGAACCTTGCGCAACATCAGTTAATATCCGCATTCAGGACATACACAGCTACAGACATGGACATCAATAAACGCATTATCAAACATTTCACCGACAGTGCAGAACTCAAACTGCAAGTCAAGGACGCACTGGCCACGCCGATCGCCGATGCCGCACAGTTGTTTTTCGACTGCGTCACCAACGACGGCAAAATATTGTGCTGCGGCAATGGCGGCTCGGCAGCCGATGCACAACACTTCGCAGCAGAATTGCTCAATCGTTTCGAGATCGAACGCCCCGGTTTGGCGGCCGTAGCGCTGACGACCGACAGCTCGGTGCTCACTTCCATCGCCAACGATTATGACTTCAGCCAGATTTTTTCCAAGCAGGTGCGCGCGCTGGGCTTGCCCCGCGACAGTTTGCTGGCGATTTCGACCAGCGGCCACTCGCCAAATGTCGTTGCGGCGATCCGTGCCGCACATGAGCGCAATATGCGCGTGGTAGCGCTGACCGGTCGTGATGGCGGTGAAATGGCCAGCATCCTTAAGCCGGGGGATGTGTCAATTTGCGTAGATGGGCGCAGCACTGCACGAATTCAGGAAGTTCACCTGCTTGCCTTGCATTGCATTTGCGATGCGATCGACTACCAGTTAATGGGAGAATAATAATGCGCAACCTATTGATTATTTTAATTTTATCAGCTTCACTGCAAGGCTGCTTTCCGGTTGTTGCAGCAGGTGCCGGAGCCGGAGCACTGATGGTGCAGGATCGCCGCACCAGCGGCGCCTATGTTGAAGACGAAGCCATTGAAGCCAAGGCGTTCGACCGCATCGGCAAACAGTTCAAAAGCACCGTGCATGTGAATGTCACCAGCTACAACCGCAACGTACTGATCACGGGTGAAGTGCCTGATGAAACTGCCAGGTCTCAGGTCGAACGCATCATCGCCAACATCCAGAATGTAGGGAAAATATACAATGAACTGGTCGTTGCAGGCCAGAGCTCGCTGACTTCGCGTAGTAACGACAGTCTGATCACCTCAAACGTGAAGATGCGCTTTGTCGGTGATAAACGCTTCAGCGCCACCAGCATCAAGGTCGTCACGGAAAACGGCTCTGTGTATTTGATGGGCATCGTCAATCACGCCGAAGCGCGTGCCGCCTCCGAAGTGGCCAGCGGCAGCAGCGGCGTGTCACGGGTCGTCGAACTCTTCGAATACGTGGACTAAATGTATTCCGCCCCTGCTTTCGAAGCCAAGCTGTGCAATCTTGAGCAACTCGCGATGCGTATTGCCGCCCTGCCCCGTCCGCTGGTGTTCACCAATGGCTGCTTTGATGTGTTGCATCGCGGTCATGTGACCTATCTGGCGCAGGCCCGCGCGCTGGGCGCATCGCTGGTGGTGGGCGTGAACAGCGATGCATCGGTGAAACGTCAGGGCAAAGGGACTGACCGCCCGATCAACGCAGAGCAGGATCGCATGGCGGTGCTCGCAGCCCTTGAATCCGTCAGCCTGGTCATCCAGTTCGATGAAGATACGCCGCTGAACCTGATCCTCGCCTGCCGCCCCGACGTGCTGGTGAAAGGCGGCGACTGGAAGCCGGAAAACATCGTCGGCAGCACGGAAGTTCTGGGATGGGGCGGCACTGTTCACAGCATCCCGTTCCGGCATGAACGCTCCACCACCGCTTTATTGAATAAAATCAGATCGTTATGAACACTGCGCCAATTCCGACCGAAATCACCCTGCATCAGCAATCAAAACTACTTGAACTCGCCTTCGACAATGGTGCGCGCTACAAGCTACCCTTCGAATTCCTGCGCGTGTTCTCGCCGTCCGCCGAAGTGCGCGGTCACGGTCCGGGACAAGAGATTCTGCAGACCGGCAAACGCAACGTAATGCTTGCAGGCATTGAGCCCGTCGGCAGCTATGCCCTCAAACTGACGTTCGACGACGGACACGACACCGGCCTGTACACCTGGGATTATCTGCATGAACTGGGCAAATATCAGGATGCCATGTGGCACGACTATTTAACCCGACTGGAAGCTGCGGGCGAAAGCCGCTAATTGTAAAAAAACAACTTTTATCCACAGATTCCGCAGATTCACGCTGATTAAGAAACGATTTCAATCTGTGAAAATCTGTGTAATCTGCGGACAACAGATTTTTGGAGCAAATAATGAGCAAGACCACCCATTTCGGTTTCGAGACCGTAGACGAAAAAGACAAGGCTAAACGCGTCGCGGGCGTGTTCACCTCGGTCGCCAGCAAGTACGACATCATGAACGATCTTATGTCGGCCGGCCTGCACCGCATCTGGAAGCGGTACGCTATCAGTGTCAGCGGCGTACGCACCGGGCAGCGCGTGCTGGACGTGGCGGGTGGTTCAGCCGATTTGTCGCGGCTTTTTTTGAAGGCCGTCGGCAGCAGCGGTCAGGTCGTGCTCACCGACATCAACAACGCCATGCTGCGCGTCGGTCGCGACCGCCTGCTCGACGAAGGCATTGCCACCCCGGTCACGCAATGCGATGCCGAACACCTGCCCTTCCCCGATAATTATTTCGACTGTGTCAGCATCGCCTTCGGCCTGCGCAACGTCACCCATAAAGATGCTGCACTGCGCGAAATGAAGCGCGTGCTCAAACCGGGCGGACGCGTCATCGTGCTGGAATTCTCCAAAGTCGCGAAACCGCTGGAAAAAGCTTACGATTTATACTCTTTCAAGCTGTTGCCCAAGATGGGGCAACTGATAGCGGGCGACGCTGACAGCTACCGCTATCTGGCCGAATCCATCCGCATGCATCCCGGACAGGAAGAGCTCAAACAGATGATGATCGAAGCTGGCCTGGAGCGTGTCGAATACTTCAACCTGACCGGTGGCGTAGTCGCGGTGCATCGCGGGTACAAACTGTAAAGGCAGGATTGAGGATTCAGACCGCAAGGGTCTTCCCCACACAACTAAAGGGCTGCGCCCCAAGTTGTTGCGTGAAGGATTCAGGACTACGGTGCGTCAAGGGTGCTTAATGAAACAACGCATGAAACAATATCTCGACAATAGCGAGTACATCGACTGGAAACATCCTTTGGTTGCAACAAAAGCAGCTGAACTCGCTGAGGGCAGCCTCTCTGAAGAAACTATAGCGAAACGTTGTTTCGAGTTCGTCCGCGATTCTATTAAACACAGCTGAGACTACCGGATGAACCCGGTCACATGTAAAGCTTCTGAAGTTTTAATTCATGGCACAGGCTACTGTTATGCCAAGAGCCATCTGTTGGCGGCACTCTTAAGAGCCAATGCCATTCCGGCTGGGCTTTGTTACCAACGACTGACGATTGAAACTGATGGCCCACCTTACTGCCTTCATGGATTGAATGCAGTTCATCTGGAACGCCATGGATGGTATCGCATTGACGCCAGAGGCAATAAACCCGGTGTGGCCGCTGAATTTTGTCCCCCGACTGAAAAGCTGGCTTTCCCGATTGCTGATGCTTCGGAAAGAGATTTCCCGGAAATATGGGCTGAGCCGCTTCCATTGGTGGTAAAAGCATTGAGCCTGAACAAGACAGTAGAGCAGGTCTTTGATAACCTTCCAGACATTGAGATCGTGCAGCAATAGCGTTATCCGCAACACTGTCACAGGGGAATCACACCCTTGACACCTCGCTCCACCTTGCTACAATGTATCTACACAGATATACATCAGGGGAAGATCATGCGCCTACAAGTTTCCAAGTGGGGAAATAGTCTGGCTGTCCGGTTGCCGGCTACTTACGCAAAACAATCCGGAATTCATAATGGCGACTATCTGGAAGCCACGATTACGGCCGGAGGCGAAATGCATCTTGCTCCCAGCGCGTCTTCTGCGGATAAAATCGACCTGCTGAAAAAACTGTCTGCGCTGCACAAGACCTTGCCACAAACCACCAGCGTGATGGATGCCCTGCGTGAAGAGGCGCGTTACTGATGGTTTATTTGGATACCAGTGTGCTGGTTGCGCTGCTCACCAACGAGACAACAGCCAGCCGCATCACGCTATGGTATGCAGATGAAACCCGCCCACTGGTTGCCGGCGATTGGTGCGTTACAGAATTTGCCAGCGCACTCGCGCTCAAGGAGCGCACCGGACAACTCTCCCGCGAACAAAATGATGCCGCATGGGGGATGTTTACCGAGTTTTGCGGCGGTGGATTGCGCCTGTTGCCGCTTGACCGCGAAGTGTTCGCACAGGCCACGCAGTTAGTGCGCGAGAGCAAAAACGGTTTGCGTGCAGGAGATGCGCTACATCTGGCGCTTGCGCTACATGTGCAGGCGGAAGCTTTTTTTACACTGGACAACAGGTTGGCGGCAAGCGCCCAGCAAAGCAAGCTGTCGCTCGTTACGCTTCCTTAAACACCATCACAAAATTTATCTATTAATCAATCAACTACAGGAAATAACATGAGCGGTTTACCAAAATGCCCACAATGCGGTTCGGAATTCACCTACGACGATGGCAGTCAGTATGTCTGTCCGGAGTGCGCGCATGAATGGTCCAAGGATGCGCCTGCCGAAGGTGCTGAGCAACAACGCGTTTACAAGGATGCCTTTGGCAACGTGCTGGTCGACGGCGACTCGGTCACGGTAATCAAGGATCTGAAGATCAAGGGATCATCCTCGGTCGTCAAGGTGGGTACCAAGGTGAAAAACATCCGCCTGGTCGACGGCGATCACGACATCGATTGCAAGATCGATGGCATCGGCGCAATGCAGTTAAAAACCGAGTTCGTAAAGAAAGCGTAGCGGCTCTTCGGGCGAACAGGTCGGCTATGCATTACATCCCGCCTGCCGACAACGGCCCGGAGCTGATCTACTGCGACGAATTCCTGCTGGTGGTAAACAAGCCTGCCGGGCTATTGTCCGTGCCGGGACGCGGTGATGACAAGCAGGATTGTTTGTCCGCGCGCATCCAGCGGGATTTTCCAGGCGCGCTGATCGTGCACCGGCTGGACATGGCAACTTCCGGGTTGCTGGTGTTCGCACGCGGGCCGGAGATGCAGCGCCGCCTTTCTGAGTTGTTCCGCGATCGCATCGTTACCAAACGCTATGTGGCAGTAGTGGCGGGACAAGTACAAGCTGAAATCGGCGACGTGAATCTGCCTATCGTCGCAGACTGGCCGAACCGGCCCTTGCGCAAGATAGATGCCGCACTTGGCAAACCCTCTCTGACGCGGTACCGGGTGCTGACACATGACACCGGTACCACCCGTCTGGAGCTGGAGCCGGTCACCGGTCGCACGCATCAGTTACGCGTACACATGAAGGCAATAGGTCACCCGATTTTAGGCGATGCCTTGTATGGTGATCCGGCGAGTGCGCCACGGCTGCTGTTACATGCCTTGTCGTTAAGTTTTCCTCACCCGAAAACTCATGCGCCGCTCAACTTCGTGTGCGCCCCTGCGTTCTGAATGGCATTGGTTATAATAGCGCTGTCCATTCACAATCGGGAACACTCATGTCCACCCCCAATCGCGCCGCATTATTCGGCCTGAGTTTTATCGCCGTGATCGTCACATGCTTCGCCGTCTATATCTGGATAGCCTTGCACTGGAGTTATTCCGAGGGCGAACGCGCAGGTTTTATGCAAAAGCTGTCCTACAAGGGATGGTTATGCAAGACTTGGGAAGGAGAGCTGTCACTGGTAGCCCTCCCCGGAGCCGCCCCAGAAAAGTTTTATTTCTCGGTGCGGGATGAGAGCATCGCGCAGCAAATCAATGCCGGCGTGGGTCAACGCGTCGCGCTTACCTATGAACAGCACAAGGGCCTGCCGACGTCCTGCTTCGGTGAGACGGATTATTTCGTGATCGCGGTCAAAGTCGTCAAATAATGAATAATCGTGCAAGGATGAAACTTATCCTGATTCACGTTGCCTGAAGACGCGCTGTCTATCCGGCAATGATTAAGTTGCTGTTATACTTCGCACCGCTTTGTATCAACCGACAAATGAGGAATACATGAAAAAATTTATGATGTTGTTGACGATTGCTTTAACTTGCCTGAGTTTGTTTGCCGCAACTGCTGAAGCCAAACGTTTTGGCGGCGGCAGCAGTTCCGGCAAGCAGCGCACGATGGCCCCGCAACAGGCACAAAAATCCCCGACAGCCGCGCCTGCCGCAGCTCCGGCAGCGCCAGCTTCTACCGGTAACAAGTGGATGGGTCCCCTGGCAGGTCTGGCGATTGGTGCAGGTCTGGGCGCAATGTTCGCTGGCGGCATGGGCGGAATGGGTGGCCTGGGTGGTGCGATGAGCGGCATTCTGATGGCGTTGCTCGCAGCCGGTGCGGTGATGTTCGCAATTTCAATGTTCCGCAAAAAGCAGCAACCAGCCATGCAGTCAATGCAATACGCCGGTGCTGGCGCGCCTTATCAGGAACCTGCGCAACAGCAATATTCAGGCAGCAGCTCAGCGCCCCTGACAGCCGTTGCAGCCAGCACAACAGGACATATTCCAGCCGATTTTCCGGTTGAAAGTTTCCTGCGCAGCGCAAAGACTTCATTCATCCGCTTGCAGGCCGCAAATGACCGCAAGGACTTGAATGACATCCGCGAATACACCACACCGGAAATGTTTGCTGAAATCTCGATGCAGATGCATGAACGCGACAACACGCCGCAAACCACCAACGTGATCGCAATCAACGGCGAATTGCTGGAAGTGGCAAACGAAGGTGACATGGCCATTGCCAGCGTACGCTTCACCGGTCAGTTGAATGAGAACAACGGCGTCGCAGAAAACGTAGACGAAATCTGGCACGTGCAGAAGAATCTGAAAGATGACAAGTCAGTCTGGCTGCTGTCAGGTATTCAGCAAACCAATCTGCACTAAGTCATCATGATCGCCCAGCTCTCTGCGTCAGCATTGAATCATTTGCTCGCGCAGAACAGCTGGGCATACGTGAGACTAGCCCGGTTTGCCGGCAAAACGGCGCGATTTGAAGTCGCGCCGTTTTCTATTACATACACCATATTGCCTGACGGTTCGGTTTGCAGCGCAGACAAGGCCGCCGGCGCAGATGCAATTTGCATAATCGCCCCGTCTTTACTTCCCCGCTTGGCACTGCACGATGAACTTGCGCATGCCCAAATTCAAAGTACAGGTGACGCAGCATTACTGTCTGAAATCTTCTTTCTGTCCCGTAATCTTCGCTGGGATACTGCTGAAGACTTAAGCCATGTAGTGGGTGACATCGCAGCGGAACGCATCGTTCAATCTGTGCAACTCAAGCAACATCAGACCGGCGACACGGCTGTCAAGCTGGCACAAGCCGCAGCGGAATACTTCACGGAAGAACGTCCGTTAATCGCAAAACCACAACAGATCAATTTATTCATGCAACAGGTGGACACAGTGCGTGACGATCTGGCCAGGCTGGAACTGCGCATCAGACGTTTGTCAGAAGAGGAATAATTGTAAACATGCGCTTTTTTCGCCTCTTCAAAATCATCTTTGTCGTATTGAGCTTCGGGCTGGACGAATTTTTGCTGGCACACGAACGTGTGCGCTGGTTACGTGTACCGCTGAACAAACTGCTCTTCATGCGTGACGTTTCACTGCCCAGAGCTGTGCGACTGCGACAGGCTTTGGAAAGCCTGGGGCCTATCTTCGTCAAGTTCGGGCAAATGCTCTCGACTCGCCGCGATCTGATGCCGACCGACCTGGCCGACGAACTGGCCAAGTTGCAGGATCAGGTGCCACCATTTCCCTCCGCACAGGCCGTTGTCTTGCTGGAGGCTACCTACAAAAAACAACTGCTCGAAGTGTTCAAAAGCTTCGATGAAACGCCGATCGCCAGCGCCTCGGTAGCCCAGGTGCATTTTGCCGTGCTGCACGATGGTCGCGAGGTAGCAGTCAAAATATTGCGTCCCGGCATCACACTTACGATTGCGCACGACATCGCGCTGATCAAGATCGCAGCCGACATGATGGAATGGTTGTGGGCCGATGGTCGCCGCCTCAAACCCCGCAAAGTGATTGAGGAATTTGAAAAACATTTGGGCGATGAACTTGATCTGACGCGCGAGGCCGCCAATGGCAGCCAACTCAGACGCAACTTTGCCAGCTCAGGCTTGCTGCTGGTGCCCGAAATGTTCTGGGATTACTGCACAAACGATGTGATGGTAATGGAGCGCATGTATGGCATGCCTATCAGCCAGGTGGATGCACTGCGCAGCGCAGGCGTGGACATTCCCAAACTAGCCGCGAACGGGGTGGAAATTTTCTACACGCAGGTATTTCGTGACGGGTTCTTTCACGCCGACATGCATCCGGGCAATGTTCAGGTGGCTTCAGATGGCCGCTATATCGCGCTGGACTTCGGCATCATGGGCACACTGACCGATATCGACAAAAATTATCTCGCACAGAATTTCATCGCTTTTTTTCAGCGCGATTACAAACGCGTCGCAGAGGTACATATCGAATCCGGCTGGGCGCCTGCTCATACCCGCGTGGATGAGCTGGAATCAGCTATCCGCGCGGTATGCGAGCCCATATTTGACAGGCCATTGCGCGAAGTCTCTTTCGGCCGTGTACTGCTGCGTCTGTTCCAGACCTCGCGTCGTTTCGGCATCGAGATCCAGCCGCAACTGGTGTTGCTGCAAAAAACCTTGCTCAACATCGAAGGACTGGGATTGCAGCTCGATCCCGAACTGGATTTATGGAAAACCGCCAAGCCCTGGCTGGAACGCTGGATGAGCGAACAAGTTGGCTGGCGCGGGTTTTTCAAATCACTGAAAAAAGAAGCGCCGCGTTACGCCACGCTGTTGCCACACCTGCCGCGTTTGCTGCAACAACGCTTGCAGGAAAACCCGGCGCCCGCCATTGAATCCGCCATGAAATTGCTGTTGGCTCAACAGCAACGCCGCAACACCTTGCTGACCTTTATCGTGGCAATCCTGCTGCTACAGACGGTCTGGGTGCTGCTGGGCTAGATCAGGCGAAAAAACCGCTGTCCCACAGCTCTTTGGTCAGCGCCTGATAGTCCACAGCGCCCGGACTCTTGGGAGCATATTGAAATATATCCTGCCCGTGCATCGGGCTGGTCGCCAGTCCCACGGTCTCACTGATGCGAGTCTCGCAGACAATGTCGCCAAATCGGGTTTTAAGCTTTTCGTATATCTCGAAGGATAGTTTACGCCGGGAGTCGAAACGCGTTACCAGAATGCGCCGCTCCATCTTGCGATTTAGCTTGGTTTCCAGCACATTCAAGGCGCTGTCCAGTCTGTGCACCCCTTGCAGCGAAAGGAAATCGGCGGAGACC
Organism: Gallionella sp.; assembly: GCA_041671725.1. Lineage (GTDB taxonomy): Bacteria > Pseudomonadota > Gammaproteobacteria > Burkholderiales > Gallionellaceae > Gallionella. The sequence continues at coordinate 181,514 of JBAZAY010000002.1, forward strand.
GGAATCAGCACCCGATCGGCTGCCAGCAAGGCATTCAGGGTGAGCACCCCAAGCATAGGGCAACAATCGATCATGATCGGGGCACCGGTGAGCGACATATCCTCATTCAAGCCACGCTTCAACAAGGTTGCCGCTTGAGGGTCGCTGCCAAACAGCGCATCTATCTTGGCCAATTCCAGCACAGCGGGAACCGCTTGCCAGCCTCTTGTAGTATCGCGCAGCAAGCTGGCCAACGGTGTTTTGTGTTTGAAAAATGCGGCCATACTGTCATCAGACCGGACATGCTTGATCCCGCTGGCCAGCGTCAGGTGCCCCTGCGGATCCATATCGAGGGCGATCGGAGACTTCTGCGCAATACTCAGCGCAGCAGTTACGTTCAGACAGGTGGTGGTCTTGCCGACCCCACCCTTTTGATTAAATACGGCGATGACCGCCATCTGTTATCCCATGTGAGGGTGATTAGCCCTATTCGACCGTGACGGATTTTGCAAGATTGCGTGGCTTGTCCACGTCAGTCCCCTTCTGTAATGCCACGTAATATGCCAGCAGCTGCAGCGGGATGGTGTGCAGAATAGGGCTCAGAAAACCGGCGTGTTCGGGCATTTGCATGATGTGCACACCTTCATCGCAGCCAATATGCGTATCTGCATCGGCAAACACATAAAGTTCACCGCCTCGTGCGCGGACTTCATGCAGGTTGGATTTCAGCTTTTCAAGCAGCACATCGTTGGGTGCGACCGATATCACCGGCATGTTCTTATCCACCAGCGCCAATGGACCATGCTTGAGCTCTCCGGCAGGATAGGCTTCTGCATGAATATAAGAGATTTCCTTGAGCTTGAGCGCACCTTCCAGAGCAATCGGGTAATGCAGTCCGCGGCCCAGAAACAAAGCATGTTGCTTATTGGCGAATTGCTCGGCTAGTTTTTCGATCTGTGGTTCCAGATCCAGCACTTTTTGTGTGGCAGCCGGCAGATGGCGCAAGGAACGCAAGTGGTGGTGCTCTTGTTCGGCTGTCAGACGATTACGCTGCTTGGCCAGCACCAGCGTCAACAGGAAAAGCGCAACCAACTGGGTGGTAAAAGCCTTGGTCGAGGCGACACCGATTTCCGGGCCTGCACGCGTCAGAAAACGCAGTTTACAAAGCCTGACCAGCGCGCTTTCCGGTACGTTACAGATTGCAAGCGTGTGGATATGGCCCAGCGCCTTCGCATGATTCAACGCAGCCTGAGTGTCAGCGGTTTCGCCCGATTGAGACAGCACCACTACCAGGGCCTTGGAATTGGCTACGCTGGTGCGGTAACGATACTCGCTGGCAATTTCCACTGTACACTGAATTCCGGCAATCTCTTCCAGCCAGTAGCGCGCAACCAATCCTGCATGATAACTGGTGCCACAGGCCAAAATTAAAACGCTGTTAATATCCGCAAAAGATGCAGCGGCCTCAGCACCAAAAATCCCCGACACGATGGATTGACTGTTGCAGACAGATTCGAGGGTATCCGCAATGGCTTGCGGTTGTTCATGAATTTCCTTCTGCATGTAGTGTCGATACTTGCCCAACGAGACGCTCTCATTGCTGATCTCGCTTACCTGAACCGGGCGTTCAACAAGCTCGCCCGCTGCGTTGTATATCCGGTAGCTCAGACGCTCGATTTCGACGACATCGCCTTCTTCAAGATAGATAACTTTATTCGTAACCGGCAACAACGCGGACACATCCGAGGCAATGAAATTTTCCCCGATGCCAATTCCCATCAGCAACGGGCTGCCGCGCCGCGAACAAATAAGCTGATCGGGATTGTCTGCCGCAATCACACCGATGGCATAAGCGCCAATCAATTCGGTAAGCGCTGCTTTCGTAGCGTCAAGCAATGAAATGCCATTCACATAATGGCTGTGAACAAGATGTGCAATAACCTCGGTATCAGTATCAGAAGTAAATTCATAGCCGGCGGCAGTCAGACGGGTGCGCAACGACTCGTAGTTTTCAATGATGCCGTTATGCACTACGCCAATCAAATCACGGCTCATATGCGGATGCGCGTTGCGCTCGCTAGGCACGCCGTGCGTCGCCCAACGGGTATGAGCTATACCAATCAGGCCTTGGGTATCTGCACTCTTGATGGTGAGTTCAGCAACACGTCCGGTACTGCGCACGCGATCAAGTTGACCATCACGTACCACCACCAATCCGGCGGAGTCATAACCTCGGTATTCAAGTCGTTGCAATCCCTCAAGCAGGATGGGTACAACATTGCGTTGAGCTACTGCGCCTACGATTCCACACATAATTGATAACCTAAGTTGAAAGTTTATAGTTTACTGTTGTCAGTTGGAAACCGGCAACCGATTTATTTTTTTTTCACCGGCCGCTGCCAACCATTGACAGTCATTTGCTTGGCGCGTGACAAGGTAAGTTCGCCTGCAGGTGTATCGCGGGTGATGGTCGAACCGGCACCGATAGTTGACCCCCTTGAGACAGTAACGGGCGCAACAAGTTGTGAATCCGAACCGATGAAAACATCGTCCTCGATGACCGTGCGAAATTTGTTTGCACCATCATAGTTACAGGTGATTGTACCCGCTCCGATATTAACCCTGCGTCCGATTGTAGTGTCGCCGATATAGCTTAAGTGGTTTGCCTTGCTGCCATTATCGATTTCACTGTTTTTAATTTCGACAAAGTTTCCTACGTGGACTTCGTCATGCAACTTTGAGCCTGGACGCAGCCGTGCATAGGGGCCGATACGGCAGTCCGCGCCGATGTCACTACTATCTATATGGCTGTATGGCGCAATCTGCGTGCCATCTGCGATAGCGGCATTCTTGACGATGCAATACGCCCCGATTTGCACATTGTTACCTAGCGTGACCTTCCCTTCAAATATGCAACCGACATCGATTGAAACATCGCGTCCGCAAACGAGTGATCCGCGCACATCGATACGCGCCGGATCTGCCAGCGTCACACCTTGAACCAGCAAGCGCTGTGCCTCAACCTGTTGCCAGGTGCGCTCGAGAACAGCCAATTGGGATTTGCTGTTTATGCCGTGGATTTCCCATTCATGATTGGGTTGCACCGTGTGAACCACAACGCCCTCTTCAACCGCCATACCAACGATGTCAGTCAGGTAATATTCTCCCTGAGTGTTGTTGGTTTTTAATTTAGCCAGCCAGGTGCGAAGTTTGTCAGTCGGTGCAAGCAGAATGCCGGTATTAACTTCCACGATTTCGCGCTGCTCAGGAGTCGCATCCTTTTCTTCCACGATGCTGATCACATCGCCCTGCGCATTGCGCACGATGCGGCCGTAACCTGTGGGATTGTCCATATTTACTGTCAGCAATGTCAGTCCAATGCCGGCTTGCTGCATCTGATGCAGTGTTGTGTGCTGAATCAGCGGGACGTCACCGTACAGCACCAGCGTTATTCCCTCATCATCGAGATGCGGCATTGCCTGCTGTACTGCGTGGCCGGTACCAAGTTGCGGTTCCTGCATGACAAATATCGCATCTGACGATTTGAGTGCTGCCGGTACAGCATCACCGCCATGTCCGTAGATGACGCAAATCTGGCGGGGATCGAGTGCTTTGGCGCAATCCAGCACATGCTGAACCAGTGCTTTTCCGGCAAGTGCATGTAGCACCTTGGGCTTGTCGGAATGCATGCGTGTGCCTTTACCCGCAGCAAGGATAACAATATCAATAGGATTCATAATTACCTGTTTTCAGTTTTCCGTTGTACCCGCGTAGTTTACCGCAAACCGAAAACGGCGAACTGCGAACTGGTTTTTTAGGCACAAAAAAAGCAGCCACAGCTGCTTTTTTTGTAATCGTCAGATAAACCTAATGTCCGACGCTCTTGCGAATTTGCTGTATCAGTCGCAACTGAGCAAGTGCCTGCGCCAGTTCCGCTTCTGCCTGAGCATAATCAAGATCAGAAGTACGATTCTGCATCGATTCTTCTGCTGCTTGCTTAGCTTCCAGTGCGCGCGCTTCATCCAGATCCTTGCTACGAATAGCGGTGTCCGAAAGAATGGTTACCAGATCAGGCTGAACTTCAAGCATTCCGCCGGAGACATAGATCAACTCATCTTCCACCTGATCCGGACGCTTGATGCGCACAGAACCAGGCTTGATGCGAGTCAACAAAGGTGTATGGCGGGGATAAATCCCCAACTCACCCATCTCACCCGGAACGATGACTATTTCTGCAAGTCCGGAGAAAATCAATTCCTCCGCACTTACTACGTCGACATGTACTGTCATTGCCATGATGATTCCTTTATTGGAGTGTCTTGGCTTTTTCGACTGCTTCTTCAATGCCGCCAACCATGTAGAACGCTTGCTCTGGCAAGTGATCATAATCGCCGTCAACGATGCCCTTGAAGCCTTTGATCGTTTCTTTCAATGTCACATACTTGCCTGGGCTGCCGGTAAACACTTCAGCAACGTGGAAAGGCTGAGACAGGAAGCGCTGGATCTTACGAGCACGCGCTACTGCCAACTTGTCTTCCGGTGCCAGTTCGTCCATACCCAGAATTGCGATAATGTCGCGCAATTCCTTGTAGCGTTGCAGATTCTGTTGAACGCGACGTGCAACTGAGTAATGCTCTTCACCGACAACCAACGGATCCAATTGACGAGAAGAAGAATCCAGTGGGTCAACCGCAGGGTAGATACCCAGAGAAGCGATGTCGCGAGACAACACAACGGTCGAATCCAGATGCAAGAAGGTGGTAGCAGGAGCTGGATCGGTCAAGTCATCCGCTGGAACATAAACAGCCTGAACGGAAGTGATCGAACCCACCTTGGTTGAAGTGATACGCTCTTGCAAACGGCCCATTTCTTCAGCCAGTGTAGGTTGATAACCCACAGCAGAAGGCATACGACCCAACAGCGCAGATACTTCGGTACCGGCCAAAGTGTAGCGGTAGATGTTATCAACGAAGAACAGGATATCGCGACCTTCGTCCCGGAACTCTTCAGCCATGGTCAAACCGGTCAACGCAACGCGCAAACGATTTCCAGGTGGTTCGTTCATCTGACCGAACACCATGGATACTTTGTCCAGAACGTTTGAGTCCTTCATTTCGTGGTAGAAGTCGTTACCCTCACGAGTACGCTCACCCACACCGGCAAACACCGATAAACCTGAGTGCTGCTTGGCGATGTTGTTGATCAGTTCCATCATGTTAACGGTCTTGCCCACACCCGCACCACCGAACAGACCGACTTTACCACCCTTAGCGAATGGGCAAACCAGATCGATAACCTTGATACCGGTTTCCAGCAAGTCAACTGAAGGTGACAATTCGTCAAACTTAGGTGCCTTCTGGTGAATCGGACGGCGTTCTTCACATGCGATTTCGCCAGCGTCATCGATAGGACGACCCAGTACATCCATGATGCGACCCAAGGTACCTGCACCAACTGGAACAGATATCGGGCTGTTGGTATTCACAACAGCCATGCCGCGTTGTAAACCATCTGAAGAGCCCATAGCGATGGTACGAACCACGCCATCACCCAACTGTTGCTGCACTTCAAAAGTCAAACCAGCTTCAACGATCGAACCCGCTGCAGCCTGCAACGTGAGTGCATCGTATACTTTAGGCATTTGGTTGCGAGGAAATTCAATATCTACCACCGCACCAATACACTGAACAATCTTACCTTGAGTCATTTTAAAATTCCCCATCTAAATTTAATTTTGGTGTTATCGCCGTATCAAATAAACAGTCAGGCAATTAACCTACTGCTGCCGCTCCACTACAGATCTCGGAGATCTCGCGGGTAATGGCTGCCTGACGTGCCTTGTTGTATACCAATTTAAGATCAGCGATGACGCTTTTAGCATTGTCAGATGCGGATTTCATCGCCACCATACGCGAACTTTGCTCAGAGGCCATATTTTCCACAACACCCTGATAAACCAGCGATTCTACGTAACGCAAAAGCAATTCGTCGATTACAACTTTGGCGTCCGGCTCATAAATATAATCCCAACTGCCTTGCGGGGCGCCAAGTTGCTCGCCACTTAGCGGCAACAACTGCTCGACGCAAGGTTCTTGCTTCATGGTGTTTACGAAATGGTTGTAGCAAATATGAATCGCATCAATCTCGCCAGCAACATAGGCATCCAGCATAACCTTTACCGCACCAATCAAACTGGCCATATGCGGAGCATCACCCAAACCGATCAGGTTTGACTTGACTTCGGCACCCATGCGATTCATGAAACCAAGGCCTTTATTACCGATAGCACAAACCGCGATCGCCTTGCCTTCTGAGTCCCAATTCTTCATTTGCGATACCACCAAACGAAGCAGGTTACTGTTTAAACCACCGCACAAACCCTTGTCCGAGGTGATCAGAATCACGCCAACCTTCTTGATGCTTTCGCGTTTTACCAGGAAAGCATGCTTATACTCAGGATTAGCGCGCGACAGGTGAGCCGCCACTGCACGGATCTTGTCTGCATAGGGCCTAGCTGCACGCATGCGCTCTTGAGCACGACGCATCTTGGCAGCGGCAACCATTTCCATGGCGCGTGTAATCTTGCGTGTATTTTCTACACTCTTGATTTTCGTGCGGATTTCTTTACTGCCAGCCATTTCTTACTCCACCTTATAACCAGCCACTTTGCAACCGACTATGGTTGCTTAGTGGAATGGCTAGTTGTTTTATCAGTAAACTGCAGTTGCTTTGAATTCCTCAATCGCAGCAGACAACAGCTTTTCATTGTCCGCACTCAGGTCTTTTTTGGATTCAATCGTATCCATCAATTCCTTGTTTTTGGACTTCAGGTAAGCATGTACTGCAGATTCGAATGCCAATGCCTTAGGCACTGCAACGTCATCAAAGTAGCCCTTGTTCACACAGAACAAAGTAACGGCCATTTCAGCAACAGACAGCGGGCAGTATTGCAACTGCTTCATCAGTTCTGTTACCAGCTTGCCGCGTTCCAGCTGCTTGCGTGTCGCTTCATCCAGGTCAGAGGCGAACTGGGCAAAAGCTGCCAATTCACGATACTGAGCCAGAGCCAGACGTACGCCGCCACCCAACTTCTTGATAACCTTGGTCTGAGCCGCACCACCAACGCGAGAAACCGAGATACCGGCGTTGATCGCAGGACGGATACCCGCGTTGAACAAATCGGTTTCCAGGAAGATCTGACCGTCGGTGATCGAAATCACGTTGGTAGGAACGAATGCAGAAACGTCGCCAGCTTGAGTTTCAATGATAGGCAAAGCTGTCAGCGAACCTGTCTTACCCTTGACTTCACCCTTCGTAAACTTTTCTACGTAATCCGCGTTGACTCGGGCTGCACGTTCCAGCAAACGGGAGTGCAGGTAGAATACGTCACCAGGATAGGCTTCGCGACCTGGTGGACGACGCAGCAACAGGGAGATTTGACGATAGGCCCAAGCTTGCTTGGTCAAATCATCATAAACGATCAGCGCATCTTCACCGCGATCGCGGAAGTATTCGCCCATGGTGCAACCGGCGTAAGGTGCCAGGAATTGCATTGCAGCAGAATCAGAAGCAGTGGCCGCAACCACGATGGTGTAACCCAGCGCGCCGTGCTCTTCCAGCTTGCGTACGACGTTAACAACGGTCGATGCCTTCTGACCGATCGCAACATAGATACAGGTAATTCCCTGGCCTTTTTGATTGATGATCGCATCGATCGCAACCGCTGTCTTGCCGGTTTGACGATCGCCGATGATCAGTTCACGTTGACCGCGACCTACCGGTACCATCGAGTCGATTGATTTCAAACCGGTTTGTACTGGCTGATCAACCGATTGACGTTCGATCACGCCTGGCGCGACTTTTTCAATCTTGTCGGTCATCTTGGCGTTGATCGGGCCCTTGCCATCAATTGGCTGTCCCAGCGCGTTTACAACACGACCGCACAACTCAGGACCGACTGGAACTTCAAGAATACGGCCGGTGCACTTTACAGTATCACCTTCGGTAATGTGCTCGTATTCACCGAGAATAACAGCACCTACGGAATCACGCTCCAGGTTCAAAGCCAGACCGAAAGTATTGCCAGGGAACTCCAACATTTCACCTTGCATCACGTCGGACAAGCCATACACACGTACGATACCATCAGTTACACTGACAACGGTACCTTCGGTGCGCGCCTGGGTCAGCGCTTCGAAATTATCGATGCGGCTGCGAATCAAATTGCTTATTTCAGAAGGGTCAAGCTTCATCTGGATTTCCTTATCTTGATAAATCTATTATCAGGCCAGGGCGGTTGCCATTTCGACAAGACGAGTGCGGACAGAACCATCTATCACGCTGTCTTCGGTACGAATGACCACGCCACCTAGCAAATCTTTATTGATACTACAGACCAGCTTAATGTCACGTCCCAGGCGTTTCTTCATCGAGACGCTGATCGTTTCCTGCTGCTTGGCGGTCAATTCAAAAGCCGATTCCACCACAACATGAGCGGTCTTTTCTGCTTCAGCGCGCAACGCTTCAAAAATCACCGAAATTTCAGGAAGTTCGCACAGACGGCGCTTTTCAACCAGAACCCGGACAAAATTTTGAAGTTGCTGCTTCGCTTTACCGCCCAGCAAACCGAGCATCAAGCTTTCAACCTTTGCCTTAGCTACTCTTGGGCTGGTGATGATTGCTTGCACTTCGGGATGATTGACAGCATCAGCTAATGACGAAATTGCGTCAGACCAACCCTTTAAATCTGACAAGTTCTGCGCTACGTCAAATGCGGCTTGTGCGTATGGTCGTGCTGTAGTTATGGCTTCAGACATAATGATTACATTTCCGCAACAAGTTTATCGAGCAGGTCGTTATGTGCCTTGGAATCAACTTCACGACCCAATATCTTGCCAGCACCCGCAAGGGCAATCGCCGACACTTGAGAACGCAATTGCTCTTTGGCACGGAAAGCTTCCTGTTCAATTTCAGCCGTAGCGCCTGCAATGATGCGGTCAGCTTCAACTTTTGCCTGAATCTTGGCCGCTTCAACGATTTCGCTAGCGCGCTTATCTCCACTAGCGAGAATGTCAGCTGCCTTTTCTTTTGCTTCACGCAACAGTTCTGCAGAACGCTTTGCAGCCAGGTCAAGATCATGCTTCCCACGCTCAGCAGCAGCCAGGCCATCAGCTATGGTTTTTTGGCGGTTTTCAATCGCCGACATCAATGGCGGCCAGATAAACTTGGCTGTAAACCATATCAATATGGCAAACGTCAAAGCCTGCGCAATCAGTGTAAAAGTAATATCCATTTCAGCTCCTTACGTCGGCCAACACAGCGAAGGCCATGCCCAAACTACTTAATAACGCTTAACAGCGGGTTAGCAAATGCGAACATCATTGCCAGACCAACACCGATAATGAAAGATGCGTCGATCAGACCGAGCAACAGGAATACTTTACCTTGCAGAACAGGAATCATTTCTGGTTGACGAGCTGCGCCATCCAGGAAGCTGCTACACATAATACCAATACCGATACAAGCACCAAGAGCACCCAAACCGATAATCAGACCGATACCAACGCCAGTGTATGCTTGAATCAGTGCCAAAAATTGCATGTTTTCCATAGTGTTTCCTTTCGATTTACAAAGTTATAAAAATTACGACTACTACATTGCTACTACTAGTGACTCTCATGTGCCATTGCCAGATACACAACAGTCAGCATCATGAAAATAAAGGCTTGCAAAACAACAATCAAAATATGGAAGATCGACCAGCCAACACCTAACAGGGCGCCAAATACCGTTCCGACCAATCCGGTTGCCGCCCACATCCCCAACAACAGGAAGATGATTTCGCCGGCATACATATTACCGAACAGACGCAGTGCATGCGAAAGTGGCTTGGATATATATTCAATCAGGTTGAACAGAATGTTGGCAGGCCAAATCAACGGGTTGGTGCCAAATGGGGAGCAGAACAACTCATGTATCCAACCACCCAGACCCTTAACCTTGATGCTGAAGAAAATCATCAGGAACCAGACCGACAAGGCCAGAGAAAATGTAGTGTTGATATCAGAAGTAGGAACTGCGCGCCAGTGCTCCTGGCCAAATACGTTTTCGTATACCCAGGCCATTACGTCGATAGGCAGAAAGTCCATCGCATTCATCATCAATACCCAGACGAATACGGTCAGCGCCAGCGGGGCAATGAATTTGTTCCGCTCACCATGAAAGATCCCTTTGACCTGATCGTCGACAAACTCGACGAGCAACTCTACGGCAGCCTGACGCTTGGTCGGCACACCTGCAGTGGCGCCGCGAACAATCCACCAAAGCAGACCAAATGTCAGCAGGCCGAGCAAGCCGGACACGATCAACGTATCCATATGCAAGGACCAGAATCCACCATTACCGATGGACTGGGAATTGAAGGTTAGATGATGAGTGATATAGCTAGATGGTGTTAGCGCGTGTTCGGTCGACATTCATTGATCCAGTTATTTTTTATTATTCCCTACGGCTCCCAGTCCTGCACCTGAAACCAGTACAGAGGCAGCCAGCCCGCCTATCAGAGCCAATGGTACCAGCCCGTTATAAAGTTTAAATATCAGCAACAACTGCAAACTGATCACCATTATTTTGGTAATCTCTGCCTTGAGCAATGTTACCAACACACTGCCTGCCGATTGTTCTACTCGCCTGCGCGTCATGAGCACACCAGCATACCCGCCTACCAGCGCTGCCATACCGCCCAAGAAGGAGGAGATAGCTGCATTCGTACTGCTAAACAGCAGGTATACGACGCAGAAGGTTATCGTTATGATTATTTGCCAGCGTGCAGCCTTTTGGAAGGCCTGATTTATTGTTGTTTTTGTATCATTCATTTCCGAGATTTTATTTAGCTTTTCAATCTCAGATGTTTCCGCATAGCCCGCATTGTCATTGATTCTGTCAGTCAAAGTCAAGCCCTCTTGTTACAATTTTTCAAATTAGCGATGAGTTCTTCAAGGTGTTCATGACTGATGTAATCAATTATCAATTGACCCGCCCCGCCACTTTTTTCCTTTAATGTCACATTCGTGCCCACCGATTCAGATAACTCTTCCTGCAGCCTGAGCACATCACGGCTCTTGGCCGGTTTTTCATGTAGCGGTTTTGGACTCAGCAATGCTTGTATCAATTTTTCCGTTTCCCGCACAGATAAACCATCATGACTGATTTTATTTGCTGCGGCTATTTGCTGTGCGCCATCCAAAGCCAGCAAAGCGCGCGCGTGCCCCATGTCCAGCCTTTTTTCCATCAACATCGTCTGAACCGGCGCAGGAAGCTTGAGCAAGCGCAGCAAATTGCTAGCCGCACTTCTCGATCGACCAACCGCATCCGCAGCGGTCTGATGGGTCATTTCGAATTCATCAATCAGCCGCTGTATGCCGACGGCCTCTTCGAGCGGATTAAGATTCTCACGTTGTATGTTCTCAATCAAGGCCATTGCCAAGGCTGCCTTATCCGGAACACTACGCACGAGGACCGGCACATGGCTCAATCCGGCTATTTGTGCGGCCCGCCAGCGACGCTCGCCTGCAATTATCTCGTAGCTGTCGTCGATAAGCTGACGCACCAGGATAGGCTGAATCACGCCCTGTACCTTGATCGATGCGGCCAGCTCCTGTAACGACTCCTCGTCCATATTGGTGCGCGGCTGGTACTTTCCCGGCTTGAGCAGGCTGACACTCAGATCGCGCAACACATCATCCTTCTCGCTTTTGCCACCGGACAGCAATGCCTCCAGTCCGCGCCCAAGGCCTTTTTGTGGTTTTGTCATACAGGTTCCTTGCTATAAATATACTAGGCCACAGAGAACACCGAGAATACCTTCTCACAGGGATATTGACTAGCGATAAATAACTTTAATAAACAATTAGTTATATAATACCTCTACTCATTTTTGTGCAAGACTGCAAACTGAGGGTAAACCCCGGGACACTCTGTGTTCTCTGTGAACTCGGTGGCTTGTATTTAGGTTTTATTTTTATACAGTCGCAGCGGATTTCGTCGCAATATTTAATAATTCTTTTGCCAGTGCCAGATATGCCTGAGTCCCTTTGGAGGCTTTATCGTGATAAAGAACCGGGACACCATAACTGGGGGCCTCTGCAAGGCGGACATTGCGGGGGATCACTGTGCTATAGACTTTATTGCCAAAGTGCTCCTGCAACTGATCGGAAACCTGTTGCGCAAGTGTATTTCGTGGGTCAAACATGGTGCGCAGCAACCCTTCGATCTCCAAAACCGGGTTCAGGCTGGCGCGCACCTTGCGTATGGTATTGACCAGATCGCTCAACCCTTCCAGCGCATAATATTCGCATTGCATTGGAATCATTACCGATTTTGCAGCACATAAACCATTTAAAGTCAAAAGGTTAAGTGCCGGAGGGCAATCGATCAGCACGTAGTCATACTCGTTTGATACCGCCTGCAATGCTTCCCGCAATCGCGTTTCCCGCTTCGAAAAATCGACCAGTTCAATTTCCGCACCCGCCAAATCTCTGTTTGCAGGCAGCACATCATACTTTCCTACTTCCGATTTTTTTCGAGCCTCAGCGATTGTTTTGCTGCCCAACAGCACGTGATAGACAGTCGTTTCTAAATCCCGCTTCTCTATGCCGCTGCCCATCGTTGCATTACCTTGTGGATCAAGATCAATCAGCAACACGCGCTGCCCGGCTACCGCGAGACTGGCGGCAAGATTTACCGTGGTAGTCGTCTTGCCTACGCCACCCTTCTGATTGGTAATGGCCATTATTTTAGTCATGTTGCCTGTCCCCTCGTTGCAATGACTAAACAACGCGCCGCATCCAGCCCCGGTACGCTTAACGGTATGATCTGCTCTACAGTGCAATCTGCTGGCACGCCCGCCAGCTCTTGTTCGGGCAGCCCTTTCATGGCGACCCAACGTCCGTTATCCGCCAATAAATGGCGAGTGACGCGCAGAAAATCGCCCAGCTCGGTAAAAGCGCGGGAAATAATTCCGTCAAATTTATCAGGTACCTGGAAGTTTTCCACCCTTGCGCAACAAACATTGGCGTTGCGCAGCCCCAGTTCAATAATTGCCTGCTGCACAAAGCCGGTTTTCTTACTGTTGCTGTCCAGCAAGGTAACAGACCAATCCGGCTGACAAATAGCCAACACCAGCCCCGGCAATCCCGCCCCACATCCGACATCCAGCCAGCGCCCGGCAGCCAGATGCGGTAATACGGCAAGACTATCGAGCAAATGGTGACTGACCATCTGCTGCGGATCACGGATTGCAGTCAGGTTATAGACCTTGTTCCACTTCACCAGCAAAGCCAGATAGTCGAGCAGTTTCTCCTGATTTTCACTGCTCAAAGATATACCTAACTGATTGATTCCGCTCTGTAATTCTTCTGCAATACGACTATTGAGCTGATTTTGCATCTCGGAATCCGCGCTTTAAATGGACCAACAACAAGGAAATGGCAGCCGGCGTAATCCCGGAAATTCTTGCCGCCTGACCAACCGATTCGGGCTTGTGCTGATTCAGCTTTTGCTGAACCTCGATGGACAAGCCACGCACCACACGATAATCCAGATCCTCCGGCAGGCGCAGCAACTCATTCTGTTCACCGCTCTTAATCTCCGCGTGCTGCCGGTCTATGTAGCCCTGATACTTGGCCTGAATTTCCACCTGTTCGGACACTTTTTCATCCTCAACCGCTGTACCTGCTCCGGGCAAAGTCATCAAACTGGCATAGTTCACATCGGGACGAAGCAGCAAATCATAAAGCGAATATTCGCGTTCAATATTTTTGCCTAACACGCGCTGAGCATCTTCGGCTGGCAAGATACGCGGGTTAACCCAGGTTCCTCGCAGGCGTTCCTGCTCAATGGCGATCGCCTCGCGTTTTATCTGGAAAGCCTGCCAGCGCGCATCGTCAACAATACCTAATTTTCTGCCCATCTCCGTCAGGCGCAAATCGGCATTGTCTTCGCGCAACTGCAAGCGATATTCGGCCCGGCTGGTGAACATGCGATACGGTTCGGACACGCCCTGAGTAATCAGGTCGTCCACCAACACCCCAAGGTAGGCCTCATCCCGGCGCGGACACCAGGCATCCATTTCGCGCACCTGTAAAGATGCGTTCAGCCCGGCTAACAAACCTTGCGCCGCAGCCTCTTCATAACCGGTGGTGCCGTTGATTTGCCCGGCAAAAAACAGCCCTTGTATCGCCTTTGTTTCCAAAGAACTTTTCAATCCGCACGGATTAAAGTAATCGTATTCAATTGCATAGCCGGGACGCAAAATATGTGCGTTTTCCATGCCTTTGATGGATCTGACCAGCTCCAGTTGCACATCGAACGGCAGACTGGTCGAAATGCCATTGGGATAAACCTCGTGCGTGGTCAGCCCTTCCGGCTCCAGAAAAATCTGGTGCGAACTCTTGTCGGCAAAGCGAGTGATTTTATCCTCGATGGAAGGGCAATAACGCGGCCCCACCCCTTCAATGACGCCGGTGAACAAGGGTGATCTGTCCAGCCCGCCACGTATGATCTCGTGCGTGCGTTCACTGGTTTCGGTGATCCAGCACGGCAATTGACGAGGGTGCTGAGCCGCACTTCCCATAAAGGAAAACACCGGCACGGGGTCATCGCCCGCCTGCTCCTGCAATACTGAGTAATCGATGGTGCGACCATCGATGCGCGGCGGTGTGCCGGTTTTCAAACGCCCTACCGGCAGCTTTAACTCGCGCAAGCGATGCGCCAGGCTGAGCGAAGGTGGATCGCCAGCCCTGCCCGCTTGATAATTTGCCTGACCAACATGAATCAGCCCACCCAGAAAAGTCCCGGCGGTCAATACCACGGCCTTTGCGCCGAAGCGCAAGCCCAACTGGGTCACCACACCGGTTACTTTATCCTGTTCCACCAATAAATCGTCAACCGCCTGCTGGAATAACCACAGATCAGGCTGGTTTTCCAGCATGGTTCGAATTGCCTGCTTGTACAGCATGCGGTCGGCCTGCGCGCGGGTGGCCCGCACAGCATAGCCTTTGCTGGAATTCAGGATGCGAAACTGGATGCCGCCGATATCGGTGGCCATCGCCATCGCGCCGCCTAATGCATCCACCTCTTTAACCAGATGGCCCTTACCAATTCCGCCAATGGAAGGATTGCACGACATTTGCCCCAGCGTCTCGATATTGTGACTCAGCAGTAAAGTCTTACAGCCCGCACGCGCGCTAGCCAAGGCCGCCTCAGTTCCGGCATGCCCACCACCCACCACAATTACATCGAATACATCAGGAAATTTCATGTCGCTACTGATTTCTAAAAGTGCCGCATCATACAATAGACCGGCTGCAATCCGAAATATCGCGTTCTTACCGGGAAGACTGCTTCCGGCAATTACGAACATTTGAGGCTTACTTCAATGTATTTTATTGGTATGCATTACAATACTGCACAAAACTACTAGGTGATAGCACCAGATGAACACCTTACAAAACCGGTCATTTCGTTTGAAATCGCCCGCTCAAATTTTTCTTATCGTCGCGCTGTCCGTATTTATCTCGGAAGCATCTGTGATGCTGCTGCTCAGTTATCTGCCAGGACAATCTTTGTTTGGTCTGGCACTTGATGATGCCGCACTGCTGGTCGCGTTAGTCTCGCCGGCACTTTATTTTTTCCTGTTCCGACCTTTGGCCACCCATATCCGCGAACGGGAGCGGATCGAAGATGTGCTGCACAAGAATGAGGAAGAACAGTTCAAGATCATGATCCGGACCTCTCTGGACGCTTTTCAGATAACCGATATACAGGGACATATCCTGGAAGTAAACGATGCCTATTGCCAGATGATGGGATACAACCGTGAAGAGTTGCTAAAAATGACTACGGCAGACTTGGCGGAGGTTAAAACTACTGAAGAAACAGATGGATATATCGGAAAGTTGCTCGAAACGGGTAGCAATCGTTACGAGGCCCATAAGCGTCGCAAAGATGGCCGTATCCAGATCGTCGAGGTGAGTTCGAACTACAGCAATCTCTACGGTGGACGCATTTACAGTTTTCTGCGCGATATCACCGAGCGCAAACAGGCGGAACAGCACAGGGACAGCCTGCTGCGGGAGATTGAAAGCGCCAACGAAGAACTCAAAAACTTCGCCTATGTGGTGTCCCATGATCTCAAGGCTCCGCTGCGCGCCATCAGTTCATTGGCGGAATGGATTTCCACTGATTACGCGGACAAGTTCGATGATGAAGGCCGGGCGCATATGCAACTGCTGATCAGCAGGGTCCGCCGCATGGACGGGCTGATCGACGGGATTTTGCTGTATTCGAGGGTGGGCCGGGTAAAAGAAACCGTTGTTGCAGTGGATCTTGACCGGCTGGTGCCGGAAGTAATCGACTTGCTTGACCCGCCAGCGGGCATCACGGTCACCATCGAAAATCCATTGCCGGTCGTGATGACAGAACCGACCCGTATTCAGCAGGTATTCCAGAACCTGCTCTCCAATGCCATCAAGCACATGGATAAACCCGAGGGGAAAATCCGTATTAACTGTAGTGCAGAGGGGGGGCATTGGAAATTCAGCGTCACAGATAATGGCCCCGGCATCAAACAACAACATTTCGAAAAAATCTTTCAGTTGTTCCAGACGCTTGCGCCGCGCGACCGGGTGGAAAGCTCCGGTGTCGGTTTAGCGCTGGTGAAAAAAATCGTGGAAATGTATGGCGGACGAGTCTGGGTCGAATCCACTGTCGGGGAGGGAAGCGCATTTTTCTTCACTCTTCCTCGCGTATCTGCATCTCAAATTTCAAACAGAGGAACACAAGCATGAAAATCACCGACAAGCCCATCCTGCTGGTGGAAGATGATCAAGTCGACGTTATGACGGTCAAGCGCGCCCTGAAGGAGATAAAAGTCATCAATCCGGTGGTGAACCCGGAAAATGGTGAGGAAGCCCTGAAATACCTGCGCAACCCTGACAGCGTAAAGCCGTGTATTATTCTGCTTGACCTCAACATGCCGATCATGAATGGCATCGAATTCCTTGAGGTGATGAAGCACGACAATCAGCTCAAGCGCATCCCGGTGGTGGTGCTGACCACGTCCGATGAGCAGCAGGACAAAATGTGCAGTTTCGACCTGGGCGTGGCAGGCTACATGGCCAAGCCGGTGGATTACCGGAAATTTGTCGAAGTCATGCGCACCTTCGACGCATATTGGACAATCAGTGAGGTACCACAATGAGCAAACCACAGATACATATACTTATCGTTGAAGACGACCTGGTGGACCGCATGGCCTGCCGTCGTGCACTGGCGCAGGACACAAGCTACGAATTTGTGCTGTCCGAAGCGGAAACCGGCCGAGAGGGACTGCAACTCGCCCATGAGAAAAAACCGGATTGCGTGTTGCTCGACTACCACTTACCGGACCTCAATGGTCTGGAGTTTCTGGCCGAACTGAGAAAAGACCTGGGCGGGACTACGGTGCCGGTGATGATGCTGACCGGTGCCGACAACGCGCAAGTCGCGGTCGAAGCCATGAAGCGCGGCGCACAGGACTATCTGGTCAAGGATACCAACCGCCAATATCTGGAGCTGCTGCCCGCTGTCATTCAGCGCGTGCTGCGCGAACGACGGGCGTTGACGGAAAAGAAGCATATGGAATCTCGTCTGGTTCAGGCCGAAGCGAAGTACCGCTTCCTGGTAGAGCAGATTCCCGCAATCACCTATACCGCCGCGCTGGACACGCCCGGCAAGCTGCTCTATGTGAGCCCGCAACTCAGCGTGTTAGGCTATTCCTCTGAAGAATGGATCAACCAGGTTGGCGCACTGCTAAGCTATGTTCATCCCGATGACAGAGCCCGGGCAGCGGCTGCATTCGACGATGTACGCGCTACCGGCAAACCGTTGCATTGCGAATACCGTCTGCTCAACCGTGCCGGCGAAGTGCGCTGGTTTCTGGATGAGGCAAGCCTGGTATACGACGAAGCAGGTCAGCCATTATTACTGCAAGGCATGCTGATTGATATCACCAAAAACAAGCAGGTCGAAGAAGAGTTGCGTGTACATCGCCGCCGAATTGATGAGCTGGTTGCCGTACGCACTACTCAGCTCGAGCAACAGTCTGCCGTGCTCAATTCGGCCAACGCCAATCTTGCCACCAAATTAAGCGCATGCACACAGGCCAGTAGCGCACTCCGGCAATACGCCGATCAGCTCAATGACCTCTACCAGAACGCCCCCTGCAGTTACCACTCGCTAGACCCTGATGGCGTGTTTGTCCAGATTAACGACACCGGGCTCGAATGGTTTGGTCTGACACGCGAAGAACTCGTTGGCAAAATGAAGTTAACCGATCTGCTGACACCTGCGAGCGGAAAAGCCTTCCTGGAATGCTACCAACAGCTCAAGGAATCCGGCTCGATCAACGATCTCGAGATCGAGATCGCACGCCAGGACGGCAGCAAACTGACCGTGTTGCTGAGCGCCAACGCGATCAAGGATGCCGGCGATCACTTCGTGATGAGCCGTTCCATCCTGTTTGACATCAGCGCCAGGCAGGTGTCGTGACAGGGGCGAGTTGCCGGCCCTGAAGATGTATTGACCAGGCACTTTGCGGTGGCAGGAATGCCGGTCAATACAAACAAAAAGTTAATAAATAAATCAATATGTTAAATATGATCGGCAACTCACCTGTCAGGTGACAATCCAAGTTGTGCTGTCTGTTTGAATTTTTTCGTGGACAACTGCTTTTTCTAGCATGACGGGAAGGCAATAATGAAAACCAGAACAGAACGAGATTCATTCGGCGCCATCGAGGTTTCATCTGACCGTCTCTGGGGCGCACAAACACAACGTTCGCTCGAACACTTTCACATCTCAACCGAGCGTATGCCGGAAGAAATCATCATGGCACTCGCTCAGGTCAAACACGCCTGCGCACTGGTCAACTACGATCTTGGCCTGCTGAGTGAAGACAAAACAACCGCCATCGTACGAGCCGCCGACGAAGTGCTGACCGGCCGGCACAGGAACGAGTTTGTACTGTCCGTCTGGCAAACCGGTTCGGGTACGCAGAGCAACATGAACATGAACGAGGTACTCGCCAATCGCGCCTCCGAACTGCAAGACGGCGTGCGCGGCGAGGCGCGCAACATCCATCCCAACGATGACGTCAATCTCGGCCAGTCATCCAACGACATTTTCCCCACCGCGATGCATGTAGCTGCCGTCAACGGCATTACACATAAATTGCTTCCTGCATTGGCTGCGCTGCGTGCCACCCTCAAAATAAAATCCGATGAATTTGCTGATATAGTCAAGATAGGCCGCACGCATCTGCAGGACGCAACCCCACTGACGCTGGGCCAGGAATTCTCGGGTTATGTGGCACAGCTGGATCTTATGGAAGCTATGCTGAACAAAGCATTGGCACCGTTATACGAACTGGCGGCAGGCGGCACGGCAGTCGGCACAGGACTCAACACCCACGCCGAATTCGGCGAGCGTGTCGCCTTTGAGCTGGCGCGCAGCACCGGCTTACCGTTCAGGAGCGCCGCCAACAAGTTTGCCGCGCTGGCCACTCACGATGCGCTGGTGTCCGCCCACGGTGCACTGAAGACACTTGCCGTTGCACTGATGAAGATTGCCAATGACGTGCGCTGGCTCGCCTCCGGTCCACGCTCCGGGTTGGGCGAAATCAGCATTCCGGAAAATGAACCTGGCAGTTCTATCATGCCTGGAAAAGTGAATCCGACCCAGTGCGAAGCGCTGACCATGCTGTGCTGCCAGGTGTTCGGCAATGACGTCGCGATCACAATAGCCGGGGCCTCGGGCAATTTTGAACTGAATGTGTTCAAGCCGCTCATCGCACACAATTTTTCGCAAAGCGTGCGCCTGCTCACCGACGGCATGACGAGCTTCGAAGAATACTGTGTGCGCGGTATCAAGGCCAATCGCCACAGGCTAACCAAGTTGATGGAGCAATCCTTAATGCTGGTGACCGCGCTGGTGCCGCACATCGGCTATGACCGCGCGGCAGAAATCGCAAAACTCGCAGAACGCGATTCATGCACGCTTAAACAGGCAGCCCTGATACTGGGTTATGTCACGGAAGAAGAATACGATAAATGGGTCGTGCCGGCAGCCATGACTCACCCGTTTAGCACCAGAAAAACCTGAGGAAAACACCACCGCTGCATTTTTGCGCTGGTTTTCCTGAGGTAAGGACGCCACATTCCATAAGAAAGCCGGCCGCCATTGAGCAGCGCGGGTACCCGATAGGCTAAGGTCTTGTCGGTCTCGGTGGCGAGCGGACTTAGTTCGGAGACAAAACGTTCGACTTCGACGGACACGGCAGAGATTAAATTATCCAGGCCTTCGGGGCGATGGATTCCGAGTTGGGGTGCGACTATAGTGCGGCAGCGATTTTACGCGAGGTTCAGAACGAAGAGTGAGGATTTCGAGTTTTGCATGATGTCGAACTCGAAACTGACAATTGGTGTTGTTCAATATCGGAAATCAGTTTATGACCATAAGACTTGATGCGCTTTTACTACCAAGTGATGCCCCTCCTAGGCACTCGAACATTAAGCGCAATGTTTTATTTTTTGATTCTGTTTCTCTGATAGACCCAAGTGATAAATCGCTAATAAACGGTAGGAAAATAACAGAGCAGTTTAATCAATTCCATATTTGGGAGGCAGACCGAGCTACATTTCCAAGAACTGAAAACTATGAGGATGGGTACAGAGAAATTATTGCACACACACGCCAGTTACAAACTAGAGGAATCGTCCGCATTCTAAACAGCAGACAATCTCCGAATGTTGATCTAGGTATAAATTGGACGCTCTACAATTCCGCAATTTCAAATGATGAACTAGTGCGAGCAGCCGTACCTGATATTGGCAATGATAAGCCCTCGATTTCTATTCCTAGCTGTGTTTTATCTGGTAGGGAAATTCATGGAGGAAACCAAAGGTCAAAATACGCGCTGGATTGCAATTCGCCTTTTCAAATACCTCATTTTGATGAGGCATGGTCTGATTTAGCGCATCTTAGAATCGGGAGGGCAATAAAATTTTTGAGACTCGCTTATGGTAAAAATATTTCACCATTGGCCTCTGATCATATTAACCATCATATTGTTACCGCATTGACTCAGCATAGTATTCCATGCGCTACGCCGTCCCAAAGTGATGAGTCTTTGGCAAACTTATCAATATCGCTGGATGTAATGGATCCGCAGTCATTGGAAAATGTATTAAACGATATGTCTTGGGATGAAGTAATTCGGCTAAGAAGAGAAATTCTTCCCCGGATATCAAACCTGCGGATATTCCTGATGAATAGGGTTAATGCTATTTATCAAGGGAAGCGAGATTTGGAAATTTATCGCCAGGAAATGTTAAAGACAAGGCTGGAATTTGAATCAATGAAAGAATCTCTTGCTGAAGAATGGGGAAAATTGAGAATAGGTGCGACATTTAAATTTGGTGGTATTAGTGGGGCCTCTGCCACTGGGCTTACTCTTCTGCCCTCATTTAATACATGGCAGGAAGTTACAACTTTGATAGTGTCCTCAGGCCTAATTGCGGCCTCGTCGCTTACTGATGAGATTAAATCATTGATTCCAGCCCACAGAAAAGTTAGGACTCATCCACTTTATTTTTTGGATAGTATTTGTTTGCACGCCTAAGATTCTGTTTTGGAGTGTGGGTCTTTACCCCAGCCTGCGCGGGCTTGGATATAATGCCGCCAACCGATAAGCAAGGAGCAACGCCATGCGCCCCTCTCTAGCACTGCAAACCCACCGTGACGCGATCCGCGAGATTGCGCTGAGCCATCGCGTGCTGAATGTGCGCGTGTTCGGTTCGGTTGTGCATGGCGATGACACGGAAGAAAGCGATCTCGATCTGCTGGTTGATCCGACTTCGGAAACCACGCTGATGGATATTGCCAGGATTCAGCTTGAAGTCACGCGGCTGCTGAATGTTGGTGTGGATGTGCTGACACCGAATGCGCTACCCGCAAAATTCCGTGCACAAGTGGTAACTGAAGCAGTCGCGGTATGAGCAAGGCCGATATTCTGCGCATACCGGATTATCTCGGGCATATTCTCGAAGCCATAGTGCGCATTCACCTCTATATTGAAGACATGAGCGAAGTGGCATTTCTGGAAGACCGGAAGACGCAGGATGCCGTCATCCGCAATTTTGAAATTATCGGTGAAGCAGCCCACAACATCGAGCGTTACCACGCGCAATTTGCCGTAGATCATTCGGATGTTCCGTGGTCTGTTGTTTATACGATGCGCAACCGCGTTTCGCATGGCTACTTCCAGGTGGATTTGGAAATTGTCTGGAAAACCATACACACCGACCTGCCGGAACTCCACGCGAAAATTCGCAAACTACTGGAGCAAATCAGCCAAGTGTCGTAGGCTGGGTACCGAGTTAATGTCCCCCTCGACTGGCAACGAACGGCGGTTTTGCCCACCAGATCAGCGCGACTAGCGACAGCATCAGCGTAGCGGAAATGCTCAGAATCCGGTCGGTGGCGAGAGTATAGGACTGGATGGTAATCATTTGATCCAGATAAGCGTAGGCGGTATTGCCCGGCATGCCGAGTTGCTGCAGTCGGTTAAGATAATCGTTCGCCAGAGGATTGTAGGGGTGGATGTTTTCCACCAGTCTGGCGTGATATCCGGCCGCTTGGCTGGACCAGAGCCAGGTGGTAATGGCGGTACCGAAACTGGCACCCAGGTTGCGCATGAAGTTGGTCAGGCCAGAGGCCGCCGCAATACGTTCAGCGGATAAACCGGACAGACTGATGGTAATCAACGGCAGGAAGAAACAACTGATGCCGATGCCCATAAACAAGCGGCTCAACGCTACCGACCAGTAGTCGATATCCGGGGTAAAGTTTGCACTCCAGTACCCCACCAGCGCGAATACGATGAAGCCAAAGGTGGTAATGGCGCGCGCATCGACGCGGTTGATATTGGCGCCGATAACAGGCCCCAGAATAAACGCCAGTACGCCGCCGAATGCCACGGCCTTGCCTGCCCACAGCGAGGTGTAACCTTGAAAAGTTTGCAGCCACAATGGAATGATTACGACCACACCAAAGAAGGCCATCGAACCCAGCAACAGGCACACTGCCCCGACCAGAAAATTGCGCCGTACGAACAGGCGTAAATCGACCAGTGGCGCAGGTTCATCCAGTTCCCATACTACGAACATCAGCAGCGCAACGGTCGCCATTACCGCAAGCGTAACGATGGTGGCCGAGTTGAACCAGTCAAGTTCATTGCCCTTGTCGAGCAAAATTTGCAGCGAACCGATGCCGACGATCAGCAGGGACAGACCTACCCAGTCCATTTTCTGATGGCGTTTACCGGGTTGGATTACATCGCGCCCCGCCAGCAATATCGCAACGGAAATGCCGACCAGCAGTCCGACCGGCAGATTGACCAGAAATATCCAGTGCCATGAGGTGTTATCGGTCAGCCAGCCGCCCGCCAGCGGACCTGCAATCGGCGCAATCACCGTGGTCATCGCCCAGATGCCCAGCGCAAGCCCGCGTTGGTGCGGCGGAAAAATGGTGGTAAGCAGCGTTTGCGACAGCGGGATCATGGATGCGCCGAACACGCCTTGCAGCACCCGGGTCGTGAGCAACATTGGAAAGCTGACCGACAGCGCACATAACAGCGATGCCAGTGTGAACAACAAGGTGGCTGCGACAAAGCTGCGCACTTCGCCAAAACGTCCGGCAAGGAAACCCGCCAGCGGCAGCATGATGGCCTCGGCCACCGAATAAGAGGTAATGATCCAGGTGCCTTGTGTCGGGGTAACCGCGAAATCGCCGGCCATGGTGGGTACGGCCACATTGACGATGGTCAGATCCAGAATGTTCATGAACGAACCCATGCCGAGTGCCAGTGTTGCCAATACCAGCTTGATGCCGCTCAGTGTGGCAGGCGCTGCCTGTAAGGCGTTCACTTGTGTTCCAGATTGTCGGCGATGATCTGCGCCACCCTTGCATCGGCGGCCTTGATATCCTGCGCATACACCATCGTTGCGGCGATCGCCGCCGTGTCAGGCAAGGTCGTCAACACCGCTCCGCTACGATCATGGGTATCGATGGTGGCATCCATGGACAGTCCTATGCGCAACGGGTGTGATTGCAACTCATGGGCATCCAGTGCAATGCGTACAGGCAAGCGTTGTATTATTTTAACCCAGTTTCCGGTGGCATTCTGCGCGGGCAGCAAGGCAAAAGCTGCACCGGTGCCAGGCGCCAGGCCCAGTACCCTGCCGTGAAAAATGAATGAATCGCCGTAAAAGTCGGAAACCAATTTTACCGGTTGGCCGATGCGCACATCGCGCAATTCGGTTTCCTTGAAATTGGCATCCAGCCATAGTTTGTCGAGCGGCACGATTGCCATCAGTGCAGCGCCAGGCGCGACCTGTTCGCCGAGTTGCACCGGGCGTTTTGCGACCTGACCGCTGACCGGTGCCAGCACACGGGTACGCGCAAGCGTAAGCGCAGCTTCGCGAACCCTGACTCCTGCGGTGCGCACATCGGGGTGATTTTCCAGTGAGGTGTGATCCACGCGGGCACTGGAAACGCTGGCCTGATCCACGGCCTGGGCGATGGCGGCACTGCCGGCTTTCACCGAACTGGCAGCGGCGGCATGCTGCGCCTGTGCTGCGTCACGTGCCGTTTGTGCGATCTGCACGTTTTCCGCTGAAATAAAGTTCTGCTGGGCCAATGCGACACGGCGTTTGTATTCGGATTCAGCTTGCGCCAAGGTTGCGTTGCTGCTGGCAAGCTCTGCCTGTGCCCTTGCCAGATCGGCACGGCGTTGGGCTATCAGCGGCAAATTGCCGTGGCTGGTAGCATACAAGCCGCGCACTTCCCGCACCGCTTTTTCCAGCGCGGCTTCGGCCAGATCCAGTTGCAGGCGCACATCGCTGTCATCGAGTTGCACCAGCAACTGACCTTCGGTTACGGCTTGCGTGGTGTCGCCATGAATGGCAATGACCGTGCCGCTGGTCAGCGGCATCACCGCGACGATGTTGCCGCCTATATAGGCGTCATCGGTGCTGGTACGCCACTGTCCGATAAAGAACCACCAGACAAAAACGGCCAGCAGGACTGCCAACAGCGATCCGGTAATGAGCAGCAGGATAGCGCGCCGTTTGCTCGGTGCGGCAGGAGTGTCCGGGTTATCCTGATCGCTCATAATAATCCTGTGGAACTAGGGAAGTGGCTTACCAGATTTTACACTTCGCGATATTACACCATCACCTATGTTCTGGTTTTTTTGCCAGCCATTTGATTTGTTTTGGAGGTCAATCGAATGGATGCAACTTTTATTTCCCGATGCAGAACCGGCTGAAAATTTCGCCCAGCAGATCATCAGCCGTAAATTTCCCGGTAATGCTGTTCAGCGCTTGCTGGGTCAGGCGTAATTCCTCAGCAAACAACTCCGGCTGATTTAATAACCCGGTTGCCTGATCCAGATGCATTTTGGCCAGATTTAACGCAATCAAATGCCGTTCACGCGCAATGAAAGTGCCACCTTCCTGATTGTGCCAGCCTATCAGTTTAAGTATCTGCTCGCGCAAGGCTTCTATACCCAGTCCAGACTTGGCGGAAATATACACGCCCTGTTCCTCAACTTTGCTACCGTGTAGCAGATCAGCCTTGTTGAATACCAGCAGATGGGGAATATCGGGGGGGAAACTGGCAATAATTTCATGGTCTTCGGCGCTGCAACCACGAGATGCATCCAGCAATAACAGGATCAGATCGGCGCGCTGAACAGTCTGATGCGTTCTCGCCATCCCCATGTTCTCGACTTCATCCTGGGATACTCGAAGACCGGCCGTATCCATGATATGCAGCGGCACACCGCGTATCTGTATCGCCTGACGGATGACATCTCGGGTCGTTCCCGGCACGTCACTGACCAGCGCGACTTCTTCGCCGGCAAGCCGGTTTAACAGACTGGATTTACCAACATTCGGACGGCCTACCAGTGCGATATGCGCACCTTCACGCAACAGGCTGCCCTGCTTTGCCGTCGCTAAAGTCTGTTCCAGTCTGGATTGAATTTTTTGCAGAAGCAAATCGCGATGGGTGGTATCAACCACTTCGATATCCTCTTCAGGAAAATCCAGCATCGCCTCGACCAGCATGCGCAGACGGATCAATTCATCCACCAGGCCATTGATTGCAAAAGAAAAGTCGCCATGCAAGGAGCGCATGGCACTACGCGCAGCTTCGGTGGTGGTCGCTTCGATAAGATCGGCCACGCTCTCGGCCTGAGCCAGATCCAGCTTGTCGTTCAGATAAGCACGGCGGGTAAATTCTCCCGGTTCGGCCAGACGGACACCCAGACCAAGACAGCGTTGCAACAGCAAGTGCAGCACGGCAGATCCGCCATGCCCCTGCAATTCAAGAACATCTTCACCGGTATAGGAGTGGGGAGCGGGGAAATACAGGGCAATCCCCTGATCCAAAATCTCACCGTTCGTATCCAGAAAATCACCGAAGGTCGCGTGGCGCGCTACGGGAAGTTTGCCCAGTACCGCCAGTGCAATGTGGGCAATACCACGACCCGAGATACGCACCACACCCACACCACCGCGCCCCTGCGCAGTGGCTATTGCAGCTATTGTATCAACGCTTGGCAGCTGCACCCGCTACCTCTATACCGCGAGTAATATACCATTGCTGAGCGATAGACAATGCGTTATTGACGATCGAGTACAACACTAAACCTGCCGGGAACCAGAAGAACACCACGCTGAACGCGATCGGCATGATTTTCATGATCTTGGCCTGCATCGGATCAGGCGGTACAGGATTCAACTTGGACTGAAGGAACATGCTGGCGCCCATCAGGATCGGCAATACGAAAAACGGATCAGCTGCTGACAGATCGGTAATCCAGCCAAAAAATGGTGCATTGCGCATCTCGACACTGGCCAGAATAGACCAGTAAAGCGCGATAAATACCGGAATCTGGATGATGACCGGCAGACATCCGCCCAGCGGGTTGATTTTTTCAGTCTTGTACAGATCCATCATGGCGCGATTCAATTTTTCGCGATCATTTGCATACTGCAGCTTGATTTTCTCAAGTTTAGGCGCAACCAGACGCATCTTTGCCATCGAGCGATAGCTCGCTGCTGACAAGGGGAAAAACAATAGCTTAATCAACACAGTGAGCAGGATGATCGCGACTCCCCAGTTTTGCACGATGCCCTGAATAAACGTCAGCGTCCAGAAAATTGGCGTTGCAATCACCGTCAACCAGCCATAATCAACCGTCAGCCCCAGACCGGGTGCTATGTCATCCAGTGTTGATTGGGCAGGTCCTGCATAAAGTGGAACAGATACAACTGCTTTCTGTCCTGCCGCGATTGCCGAAACAGGCACGATAACGCCTGCCGAATACGAATCACCCTCAAGCTTGCGGGTAAAAAATTCCCGGTTTGTCTTATCTTTTGGCAACCAGGCAGCGACAAAGTAGTGCTGCAACATGCCTATCCAGCCGTTATCCGAATCCTTGGGGTAATCAACTTTGGCCTTCTCGACATCAGAAAAAGCAACCTTCTGAAATTTATTCTTTTCCGTGTACACAGCCATTCCGGTGTAAGTCGGCACCATCTTTGAACCACCAACAGGATCGATACTGTCGCGGATAAATTGATAGTAAGCCGAAGTCGTTACTGCTGCTGCCGTGGTATTTTCGATTTCATACGCAACATCAATAACATAGCTGCTCTTATGAAAGGTCAGCAGTTTGACAACATTAATCCCGTTTGCTGCTACAGCAGTCAGTCTTACCTGCAACTGATCAGCATTGCCCGTCAATTCGTAATTATCCTGTTCGGAACTGAACAACGTAGTGTGATTAGGCATACCTGCACCCAACAAACCCGACTGAGCGATATAGTTGTGCGTGCCGGTACCTTTTTCAAACAAAACGAATTGTTTAGTTTTATCCTGACCATCCTGGTGTTTCAAAAAATCCAGATGCTGGATATCACCGCCCATGCTGCTGATTTGGACTTCCAGAAAATCAGTTTTGACCTTGATAATTTTTCCAGAATCAACCTTGGCCGCTTGCTGAATGATGGCCGCTTGCGCTGCCAAATCTGCCGGTTTGCTCGTCGCCACAGGTACGTCAGACTTAGTCGTTGCAGCCTGTTGCTCCAGTTGCGGATGCTGATAGCGTTGCCAGCCATCCCAAACCATCATCAGTGAGAAGGAAAAAATTAAAAACAGGAAAAGTCTCTGAAAGTCCATGATGGTATTTTTTAATTAATTAGGGTGCTGGGTCGTAACCACCTGGATGCCAGGGATTACAGCGTGCGATACGCTTGATGCTCAACCAGGAGCCTGCAAGCAGGCCGTGTCTGGTCAACGCTTCACATGCATAGTGTGAACAACTTGGGGTGAAACGACAGGTCGGTGGCCTCATCGGACTAATCAGATACTGATAGCCATGGATAACTTTTATCAGGATTCTGCGCATCTAGTTGCTACCCGACTGAAGAGTTTAGTCAAACTTTCACTGCATGTATTTCTGTCCGGGCGTTCGCCATTCCGCGCCATCACCACCAAATCAATGCCGCATCCCTTGATTTGATGAACTCTGAATAATTCCCGAATTGCACGCTTGGCCTGGTTTCGATCAACCGATTTGGGTATGTACCTTTTGGCCACAACGATACCCAATCTTGCTTTCTTTGCGTGATTCGGCACAAAAAAAAGCTTGAAATACTTGTCTGAAAGCACATGTGATTTCAGACATGGTCCATAGCCTTCACTGCGCGGGATACGTTGCGCAGCTGCAAAGCTATTTGGATGCTTACACTGCGAGTCTTGCACGGCCCTTGGCACGACGAGCACGGATGACTGCACGGCCGCCGCGTGTTTTCATGCGAACTAAAAAGCCGTGCGTACGTTTTCTTTTCGTAACTGATGGTTGGTATGTGCGTTTCATTCTGAATTATCCTTGGGAAGTCATAAAACGCGGTATTACAATGTGTTAGGCGTTCCATGTCAAGACAAATTTACTTTGCTTTTTGTGAATAGCCTGTGGATTGCCTGTGGATAAGTTTTATCAGGGTCTGTAGAATGTGCGACATCTGATGCTAATTTGCACGTCCATTTAGGTATATATGCAAGAAAACGTCTTCTGGGATGCTTGTCTCAACTCATTCGAAAAGAGCCTGCCACCCCAACAATTCAACTCCTGGATAAAACCGCTCAAGTTAACAAGTGAAAACGGCGGTCTGATTTTGACTGCGCCCAATACTTTTACATTAAAAATATTACAAGATCGTTTTTTTCCTGAAATCAGCCGCCAGGCAAAGTTGATTTATTCAGTCGTCCCTCAATTTGAATTCCGTGTTGTTGAATCAACCTCGACAAACACACAGCCCGCCCCCCCTCCGCCTGAGAAGAAAAAGGTGATCGTTGAAACAAAACCAAAGATTGAAACGTCATTCCGGGGTTATGGAAAACTCAATCAAAGTTTGACGTTTGACAATTTTGTTATCGGCAAGGCAAATCAGTTAGCTTTTGCGGCAGCAACCCAAGTTGCCGAATTACCAGGTGTTTCTTACAACCCGCTATTTATCTACGGCGGTGTAGGTCTTGGTAAAACACATTTGACCCAGGCAATCGGAAACCAAATCTGCGTTAATCGTCCCCAGGCTAAGGTTTGTTACATGCATGCAGAGCGCTTCGTTGCTGATGTGGTGCGCGCCTATCAAACCAATAAGTTTGAGGAATTCAAGCAATATTACCATTCCCTTGATGTGTTGCTGATTGATGATATTCAGTTTTTCGCAGGAAAAGCAAAAACTCAGGAAGAATTTTTCTATGCATTCAACACGTTAGTTGATTCTCACAAGCAGGTCATTCTTACCAGCGACACCTTTCCAAAAGAGTTGACAGGTTTAGAGAGCAGGCTTGTTTCCAGATTTGGCTGGGGACTGACCATCGGTATCGAACCACCCGAATTAGAAATGCGTGTAGCAATTCTGCTCAAAAAAGCCACTATTAGCGGTTACAAACTCGATGACGCCGTTGCTTTTTTTATTGCAAAACACGTCAATTCGAATGTTCGTGAACTGGAAGGTGCACTAAAACGCGTAGAGGCTTATACCAAATTTCATAAACGCATCATCTCGGTTGAAACGGCAAAGGAGGCTTTAAAAGATATTCTGGTTGCACAGAGCAGGCAAATCTCTATTGATAATATCCAAAAAACCGTTGCCGACTATTTCCGTATCAAAATCGTTGATATGTTATCCAAAAAGCGAACTCGAAATCTAACTCGTCCGCGACAAATTGCCATGAGCCTGGCGCGCGAATTGACAACCATGAGTCTGCCTGAGATTGGTAATGCGTTTGGAGGTAAAGACCATTCAACCGTTATTCATGCCTGTCAAACAGTGGCAACTCTCAGGGCCAGTGACACAACGATAGATGCTGATTACAAAATTTTGCTTCAGACACTTACTGGATAAAGCTGTGGTTTTGTTGTGGATAAGTTGTGTACATTAAGACTCTTATTTTTAATGACCAATCTTATCCACAATAACCTGCTCATGGATCAACAACTAAGTAACAAGCAAATCAAGCATCCAACATACTGTTTTTAAAGTTTTTAAATTGGTTACCCACAGATGTTGGCTGCATTGTTATTGTTATTATGTATATATATTACTTTCTTAACATAAAACAATATGTTCACTTTGAAAGAAGCCCCTTACCGCTCACTTAATAAATCAAAAAAATAATATTGGCTTAATCAAATTTATTACTGTCACTGCAAAACTAATTTTTAGTAAATAGTGCTCAATTACATTTGCATTTCCAAAATAGCGATCAGCCTGTTGCTTTGGCAAATAGCTCAAACTGAAGTTTTGCAAAATTTAGTATTTATCAATTGGTATAACTTTGTGATTTTGTTGTGGACAAAATGTGGAAAAGTTTAATTAATCATTGTTTGTTAAACTTATCCACATTACACAGGCTTTTAACCAACAGCTAAAACACAAGCAATTTTAGTTAGTAATGTATTGTTTTTATTATTATTTATAGACTTATCCACTCAATCTTAAGACATTATTAGTCTTATTAGGTATATATATTATGTTTATTGAAAAGATAGAAAAAGAAACTCTACTTAAACCGCTGCAAACGGTTGTAGGTATTGTCGAGCGTAAACAAACCATGCCTATTTTATCTAACGTGTTGATTGAAAAAGAAATTGGCAAGATTCGTTTTACGGCTACGGATCTGGAAATTCAAATAACCACCACAATCGAAACAGACACAGACAGTGATTCCAATGCAGCGATTACCGTTGGTGGAAAAAAACTTCAAGAAATTCTGCGTATACTTCCAGACCAGAGCAAAGTTTCAATTGAAGTCAAAGATAACAAAGCTCAAATCAAATCGAACAAAAGTAAGTTCAATCTTCAATCTTTGCCAGCTCAGGATTTTCCTAAACTAAGCAATCAACTCGTTGAGCCAAGAAAAATCAGCTTAGGCCAATCAGCTCTGAAAAATTTGTTAGGTTCTGTTCAATTTGCAATGGCTCAGCAAGATGTGCGCTATTATCTGAACGGTGTTCTTTTTGTTATCGAAGATAATATATTCAGGGCTGTTGCAACTGACGGACATAGATTGGCGTACAACTCGATTGCTATAGATACAAATTCTGAAAAACTGGAAATTATTATTCCTCGCAAGGCGATCGTTGAGCTTTCAAAATTGCTGAGTGATGGAAATGAGACTATAGAACTCGAATTTTCGGCTCAGCAACTTAAAGCCACGTTTTCCGGAATTGAACTTACCACCAAGCTAATTGAAGGAAAATTTCCGGATTATCAAAGAGTTATACCTAATTACAGCAATCATTTGAGCATTAACAGGACGCTGGTTCAGCAGGCTTTGCAAAGAGCTGCGATTTTGTCCAACGAGAAATTCAGAGGCGTTCGTTTTGTTCTGACTGAAAAAAATCTTTGCATCATCAGCAGCAACAGTGAACAGGAAGAAGCTCAGGTTGAAATCGAAACTGATTATCACGGTGAAGCAATCGACATCGGCTTCAATGTGAATTATTTGATGGATGGTTTGAGCAGCATTCACAGTGAGATGGCCATATTTTCCTTTGGCAATCCAAACAGCAGTATTTTGATCACCTCAGCCGATGATCTGGAATTCAGATATGTGGTAATGCCAATGCGTATTTAGTCTAGTGATAAAATAGCAACCGTTTTAAGTTTATGTTTCACGTGAAACAAACCAACACCAGGAAAGAAACCCATGAGTGAATATGATTCAACCAGCATCAAGGTGCTCAAAGGCCTAGAAGCAGTCCGTAAACGTCCCGGTATGTATATTGGTGACACGAACGATGGTACTGGTTTGCACCATATGGTATTCGAAGCGGTGGATAATGCGGTAGACGAAGCTCTGGCGGGGCATTGCAATGAAATTAATGTGATTATTCATGCAGATAACTCGATCAGCGTCAGTGACAATGGTCGTGGTATTCCAACTGATATTCACAAGGAAGAAGGTCGCTCTGCGGCTGAAGTCATCATGACCATCCTGCACGCAGGCGGTAAGTTTGACAGCAATTCCTACAAAGTATCAGGCGGTTTGCATGGCGTGGGTGTGTCTGTGGTCAATGCCTTGTCCGAGTGGCTTAAGCTGACTATCTACCGTGAAGGCCAGGAGCATTTCATGGAATTTCGCCATGGTGACCCGGTAGCACCACTCAGGGTAATTGGCGAATCCAAAAAGAAGGGAACGCTGGTTCATTTTCTGGCTGCCAAAGAAACCTTCGGCCTGATTGAATTTCATTTTGATATCCTGGCAAAACGCCTGCGCGAGTTGTCATTCCTGAATAACGGCGTAAAAATCGCGTTAATTGATCATCGCAATGGCAAGGAAGAAAATTTTTCCTTTACGGGTGGTATCAAAGGTTTTGTGCAATACATGAACCGCAACAAGACGGCACTGCATCCGACGGTTTTTCACGCTGTAGGTGAAAAAGACGGCATGACGGCTGAAATTGCCATGCAGTGGAATGATTCTTATCAGGAAAATGTTCAATGTTTTACCAATAACATTCCGCAACGTGACGGCGGTACCCATCTGACGGCCATGCGCGCGGCTATGACACGTACGCTGAATAATTATATTGAAGCTGAACAACTGGCTAAAAAGGCCAAGGTTGAACCGACCGGCGATGATATGCGAGAAGGCTTAACCGCTGTATTGTCGGTGAAATTGCCTGATCCTAAATTCTCTTCACAAACAAAAGATAAACTGGTTTCATCCGAAGTTAGACCCGTCATTGAGGAATTGATCGGGCAGCAGATGAGTGCATTTTTGCTGGAAAAACCCAACGATGCAAAAATTATTGTAGGTAAAATCATTGAGGCTGCCCGTGCCCGTGAGGCTGCGCGTAAAGCGCGTGATCTGACCCGCCGCAAAGGGGTGTTGGATGGTATGGGGCTGCCCGGAAAATTGGCAGATTGCCAGGAAAAAGATCCTGCTCTGTCAGAACTGTATCTGGTCGAGGGTGATTCTGCGGGTGGTTCAGCCAAGCAAGGACGTGATCGAAAGTTTCAGGCTATCCTGCCACTCAAGGGCAAGATTCTGAATGTGGAAAAAGCCCGCTTTGAAAAGCTGATCAGTTCTCAGGAAATTGCGACCTTGATCACCGTGTTGGGAACAGGTATCGGCAAAGACGAATATAACCCGGACAAGTTGCGCTATCACCGCATTATCATCATGACCGATGCGGACGTGGACGGTTCACATATTCGAACCTTGCTGCTTACCTTCTTCTATCGTCAGATGCCGGAACTGGTTGAGCGTGGCCACATTTACATCGCACAACCACCGCTATATAAAATAAAGCAAGGCCGGGACGAGCGCTATCTCAAGGATGACCTGGAGATGAAGAGTTATTTACTGGGCAATGCGCTAAAGGATGCATCTCTGTTTCCGGCGCTGGAAGCAACACCGATTCAGGGTGAAGCCCTGGAAATGATCGCCAGACAATATTTCCTTGCTGAAGCCGTGATCGATCGTCTGACGCATTTTATCGCTCCGGAAGCCAGCCATGCCTTGCTGATTCTGCCTACCCTTTCGCTGGATGATGCAGAGCAGGCGCAAAAAAGTGCGCAGTTGCTTGAAGCTGCCAGTGGTGGCGTGATCAAGGTCACGGTTGAAAATGATGAGCAGGGTGAGTTGCGTCTGCGTCTGGAAAAGTTGTATTTCGGAAATTATTCGCTCAGTTATCTGGACAAGGATTTTCTGCAGGGAAGCGACTATAAGCAGATCCGTCAGACTGCACAGGCACTGGACGGGCTGATGAGTCCGACCGCTTATGTGTCTCGCGGTGAGCAGAAACGCGGTGTTTCCAGTTTCAAGCAGGCTATCGAGTGGTTGCTGGAAGAAGCCAAGCGAGGCTTGAGCATTCAGCGTTACAAAGGTCTGGGTGAAATGAATCCTGAACAATTGTGGGAAACCACCATGTTTGTGAAAAACCGTATTCTGCTCAAAGTGCGTATCGAAGACACTATCGCAGCTGACGAAGTCTTCACCACCCTGATGGGCGATCTGGTTGAACCGCGCCGCGCGTTCATCGAGAAGAATGCACTGGGTGCAAAAAACCTGGATGTGTAATAAAAACTGGAATTTCAAGCTGATGTGATTTTCAGCTATCTGAAAACATTCACCTGATGGCCGCGATTTATTTGCTGCCATTTTTTTACCCATTACGTGTTGTTATTTTCAAAATTCTGCAGAAAACCGGCCTGACTTGCAACAAAGCAGAAAATCGCTGTAAAAATCATAAAATTCTGCCAAATTTTCAGTTTTAAGAAAAATGATGGTCTTGTAAGTCAATAGACACAAGGCTTACAGAGCGTGCGTGTTAAAAGCATGCTTTAATCGTCTGGCAGAGGTGTGCTAAGGGGTGAGTCAGGCTTGTTGCGAGAAATCGCGTATTCGACGTTTTAAAGCGTTTTGTAAGAAAATTTTGATAAAAATTACCAAAGTCAGCTAAACAGGAACAAAAATCGCTGGTGATGCCGCATAAGCGGGGCTTGCATAATCAAATCGGCATCTCGTGCACCTGACGCAGATCGAAGGTGCGAAACAGATTGCCGACCGGCACGGGTTTTTTGGTGAACTCAATGAACATGCGCGGCGTGCCATCCCAGTTTTCAAGCTCGGCCAGAAACGCCTCATAGCGCGTTTGCTTGCTGTACTCGATACCACCCGCTGCGAGTTCGAACTGCATGGTCGATTTGCCGGGTTTGATGACCGCCCAGCCAGATGCGATGCGTTGCGGGATACCCGGTTTATTCATTTTGTGACCGGATGAAAGAGCGTGACGGGCGTCAATTGCGGGATCACCGGTCTGCTCGACCAGATAGCGCCCGAAGTTTTCATTGAAGAAACTCAGCATCATTCCTCCTTAAACGGGTGCGTAACACGCGGTTCGGTGGACTGGATTCCAGTATGCCGGACGCCAGGCGGCGTCAACAACGGGATGTGAGGTGTCGCCCTTAAACATGAATATTGGTACCGGACGCAGCGGCTCACCGAACGGGCCTTCGATCCCATCGAGTTCATCCGGTTCGATCTGCCAGTGCGACACGCGGCCAAAACCGGATGCGCGACGTTTGCCGATGAACTGAACCGGGGAAACCAGCCGATGAATATGATCCGCATCGCCCTCTGCATACCAGGTGACCGTCGGCGCTGTCAGCTGAGTGTAGCTGTTCATTACGTTGGTCAGAGATGTGTCGAACTTATGGTGTAAACGCCCATGCCTGTTCTTCAAAATCAGATCAGGGTCGATGCTGTGGCCGGGGCGGAGGGCAGCGATGAACGAGATAGTCTCGCGACTCGATTCCATGATGGCTGCGCTGGCGTGATGCAGGCCGTCTGTCTGACGGATCGGAATTGCTGCGTGTGCGGCTTCCACATCTTGCAGTATATCGAACAGCAACGCCGCCAGAAGTCCGTCCAGCGTCATATACCCTCCTCCCGTGACAATCGGGGAAATCAGGTGTGCGGTAACCTTGATTCTGTCCATCCGTCATCCTTATCGGGATTGAGGGTGGATGAATGCTACGCCACTGTGTGGAAATAACCATCGGGAAAGCACTAGCGTCGACAGGACTTAGACTAGGGAAGCGCTGATTTAATCCGTTCGTGGTTAAGTAGAGACTTTGCAATCGTTTTTTCACTCAAAATAATGAGCTTGATCTCATATATTTTTAGGAGAAGCCCCTTGCGGGTTTGCTCACTTAGTCCGATATTGAGTTGTTTCACCAGAGCCTGATAAAACAACTAGCCATTCGATAAGCTGTCAAACAACGACAGCCAAGTCGCTGGTTATCAGGGCGAACGGATGATTTATTCAGCGCTTCCCTAAGTGCATTGACGACACATTGTTCTGATTTTACAGAATATTTTGAAAAACTTGAGACGAGGCTGAACCGCTTTGGAGAGGATGCGGCAGCGCCTGCCGCATCGGTTGCTAAAATCAGAAACGGTTGTTGATCACAACCTCGTTCATCGGCAACTGTCCGCCGCGCGGCCAGGCTTCCTTGGTACTCTTGCCTATCACCGTCATCATGGTGATGACATGATCCTGGGGCAAGTTGATGAGTTTGCCGACTGCATCGAAGTCGAAGCCGTCCATAGGGCATGAATCGTAACCCATCTCTCTGGCTGTCAGCATCAGCGTCATGGCCGCAATTCCGCATGAGCGCATGGCCTCGTCGCGTTGCACCTGTTCGCGGCCTGCGTAGTACTGATCGATGGCGGGAACTATAAAATCCTGTATTGGCTTTGCCGCATTACACCAATAGCGGGCGGTATCCTTTTCCCATGATTTGGTGTCGGCGCACAACACGACCAGCAGGGAGGCATCCGTCACTTGCGCCTGATCCCAGGCCGCCTTGCGGATTTCGCTGCGTAAGTCGGGATCGCGCACCAATACGAAGCGCCAGTTCTGGATGTTGAACGCGGTGGGTGAAAGCATGGCAAGCGACATCAATTTCTCGATTTCAGCTTCGGTCATCTGGTGATTGGGATCGTACGACTTAACGGCGCGACGAGTTTCAATGGCGGTAGTCACATTCATTTTTAATCTCCTGGTTTAAATTAGGCTGATTCAACTCGGAAGTGAAACTTGGGGTACGTAATACTATCATCTGCTTGATGAATATATCGAAATAGCGTCTTTCCTGTGATGCCCTGCCCTGTAAGCCAATGAATATGGGGCTTACAGAGGTGGCTTCTCAAAACGCGCTAAAACGGCCCGATTGATGTCTTGCAAGGGGTAAGCCTAGGAAACGTCGAATAAATCGATTATTCGCGCTCTGTTTGCTGTGTGATATTGTAACTAACTGATTATTAGATATTTAATTAACTGATGGTCAGGCGGGTGCCGTAACAGTGCGACAAGCAGTCATAAAATCGAATCAATGGCGCAATCTATAGCCTGTTACAGAGCAGAAATTATTATAAGCGCCTGTCACTGATGAAGCTGTGTCGCGCCGGACAAAAGCAATCGTTGCGGCGATCTACGAGAGGTCATCTGCCTGTCGGGTGAGTTGGGAATGTTTCACGTGAAACACGAGCGGCGAATCTTGCTCGAAAAATAAATTGACCACAGAGAACCAAATTCTTGTCGCGACAGGCTGGTACTGTTCGTGCGATTAACCGCATGATTTTTCATTGTCAGCAGCCGGGTTATGCTTAAGGCCGGCCTGTGACCGGCGCTCAATATATTTCTCTGCCAGTGCACCCAATATTGCCGCAGGCAGAAAAGCCCATATTTCCCAATTTGGTGCAGCGATCAAAGCGATAGCCGGTCCAGGACAATAGCCGCTGATGCCCCAGCCGATACCGAACAGGCTCGCTCCCAGAATGAGCGGGCGGTCGATTCTGGTTTCTTCGGTGATGAAAAACTGCTCAGCCAGCAACGGTTTTTTCTGGCGCAGAATGAAGCGAAAGGTCAGTACCGTAACGCTTACGGCGCCTCCCAGCACAAACAGCAGGCTGGCGTCCCACGCACCTGCTACATCAAGAAACCCCAGCACCTTTTCAGGATGGGTCATGCCTGATAAGGCCAGGCCAAAGCCAAAAATCAGGCCCGCCAATAAACTCGACAGATTGCGTATCATCAGATTGCTCCCAACAGGTGACGCAGCACAAAAGTAGTAATCATCGCTACCAGTAAAAAAGTCAGCACAGCCACCAGTGAACGTAGCGACAACCTGCCCAGACCACATACGCCGTGCCCGCTGGTGCAACCGTTGCCAAGTGAGGTGCCATAGCCGACCAGAAATCCGGAAACAACCATCAGCCAGACAGGAAAATTCTCACGAGCGACAGGCGCTCCGCCGAATAATCCGTAATACAGGGCTGCGCCCCCCACCACGCCACCAAGAAACAGGGCTCGCCACCACGCATCCCCTGGTTTGCTGAGTGCCAATCGCCACAGAATTCCGCTGATTCCTGCCAGCCTTCCATTGAGCCAAAGCAGCAAGGCTGCGGTAAGGCCGATCAGCGCACCGCCGAGTAGTGCTGGCAGCATAGTGTTGAAGCTAATAGTCATAAATTTCCTGTTCGATGCCTTATCCCGCAGTCTTTACGGGGGCTGTCCATATATAGGTGGCGGCGGATCTTCCTGATAAATAACCCTAAATCAGAATAATTCTCCGGTAGCGCCAACCCGGGTTACTGATTCGCGCTTGCAAAGATCTCGATGATAACCATAATTAAAAGCGCGGGCCACTGTATGTCAGCTGAATCAGCGCTTCTATGCACCGTTCACACTGGGTATGTTTCATCACAGCGAGATACGGGCATTGACGCCGTATACCATGTTTTAAAAAATGCGACTTTCAATTTGCTGGATTATTAAAGCGGCATCGACGTGCCATCGCTGATACACACCAGCTTGAAGCGTTAGAATTAGCACCGCTGCGGGCGTACAAAAGGCATTGGATTTTTTAATGGGCGGCGTAGAATGGCACAAGAGATTTTCAATCAGTCGCCAAGCGTGAGGCACACCATGACAACCATCTCGGGCGTAGTATCTTCAGGCGTTTATGTGAACAACGCGTCATCTCAAAACGCCCGTAGTCCGGTTGTTGCAATGCCTGACGTCGGGGTAATGCCTGCAGCAAGCCCTTCATCATTAGTAAGTGCGTTTACCTCATTAGCGGGCACTCCAGCTTCGCCATTAACTTATAACGCTGCGGGGATGTTTAACGCTTTTCAGCAGGCTAACCTTAACACGCCTGCGACCAGAGTTCAGTCAGCACAGAATGCTGTGTTCGCCGCGCAAAATACGGTGTCCCAAACGCTCGCCTCATTAATGTCAGGTTCGCAGTCAAATTCACCAGGCACCGATATCTTTGGCTCAAATACCCGAACCAGCGATCTGTTTGGATTAAACAGCGGCTCGCCCGCTGATGCTTCTGCCGGCACTTCTAACATGACTGCTCAGGCAGCTCAACGTGCTTATCTTGCTGCCGAAAATGTAATAACCCAGATCTAATCGCATACGAGTTACCGGAAGGACTGGATGCAGCTGAACTGGTTAGAACTTCAGACTGCTAATTTACAACCGCTAGACTGAACAAGCCAAACACCTGCATTTTGGTTAAGTTGCGGTTTAAATAATGTTTGGTCTGTGCTGAATTACACCCAAAGACGCGGTCAGCCGTTGATACCTTTATTCATATCCGCTGGCACACAGAAAGATCCCGATTATCGGATAGAGATTTATTTCTTAGATGCTTAAGCTACAGTCACGCTAACACGAATAGGAACAGCAATGACAACCAAGCGAACACAAACTGGCGTTACATTGATGGAGCTTATGGTCGTTGTTGCCGTTGCAGCCATTATGGCTTTGGTGGCCGCGCCCTCCTTCACTGGCTTAATCAACACCACCAAACAATCCTCGGCTGCATCCCAGCTGGTAGCCGATTTGAATCGTGCCCGATCTGAATCGATTAAACGTAATTCGCGAGTACTGCTTTGTGTACGGAATACGGCAGGCACCAATTGCGGCACAGGAACCAACTGGCAAAATGGCTGGATGATTTGCCAGGACAGCACCAATGACAATACCAATAATTGCGATGCGAGTACGACCAGCAACCCAAGTCCCATCGTCACACATCAGGCACTCGATTCAAGGCTGACGCTAACCGGCAGCGCAAATCTGATTCAGTTCAACCCTAATGGTACACAGGGTGCAGCAGGTGCTGCGACCTTAACACTTAATGGCACATGGACGGGCGCGACAGCCAAAACGGTCAGTATCGCTGCAACCGGCTATATCTCTAAAAACTAGGAGCGCGACATGTATAAAACATCGAAAAAGTCACAGCTCGGATTTTCGATGATCGAAATTTTAGTTACCCTGGTCATCATCGCGACCGCACTGCTGGGAACAGCGGGACTGCAGATTTATGCCTTGCGCATAAATCAAAGCGGGCAGTTCCGTACCCAGGCCGTTTTTCTGGCCTCTGACATTGCCGAACGCATGGAAGCCAACAAACAGGAGGCGATTAACGGAAGTTACGCGCTGGCCAATACGACTGCTGCCAGCACCTTGAGCACAGCCTGCTATACCAACACGTGCAACCCGGCCAGTCTGGCAGCCTATGATCTTAATCAATGGGGCAATTCGATTGCGAACCTGTTGCCGCAGCCAAGTTGGCAGATCACCCAGATAACTGCAGGTAACCCCAGCACCTATAACATCATTGTCCGTTGGACTGACAGGAGCACAGATAAAACCAGCCACGGTGAGACTTTTTCCTATACGGCAACCCGCACCATAGCGAACTGACGCCATGAAAAATCAACAACTGCAAACTGCAAACTGCAAATACTTGGCTGAACGTGGTTTTAGCCTGGTGGAAATGATGATATCCATCACTATTGGACTGATGATTGTAGCCGCAATGGTCGGGGTTTTGGTCAGTAACTCACGTAGTTCCAAGACAAACGACCGCAGTTCCGAGTTGCAAAGCAACGGACGATATGCGTTGGATCACTTAAAACGTGAGCTTCATCATGCCGGCTATAAGGGGTATTCCTGGGCGGAGTCGAACACCGTTACGATTCCGGCGATAACGACTGAATGTCTCGGCGTCAGCGCTGGCAATGGCGCTTTTGTCGCAAATATTCGCCAGGGCATCTGGGGGGCAAACGACAGCAATCCCTACTCCACAAGCTGCCTGGCTGCCGGCTATTTGCGCGGAGATGTTCTTGTCATTCGTCATGTGGATAACACAGCTTTAAGTGGCAACACAGTCAATAACACCTTCTATCTGCGTTCCAGTTATTCCGTGAGCGAAATATTCAGGGGCACAGGCGGGGCAACATTGACTGGTGCCCCCGTACTTGCAGGCTCGCCCACGCCGCAAGCCGATTTTCAGTTGCGCGAATTTGTCTATTACATTGGCAGTGATGACAATAACGCGGCGCTTCCTGCGCTACGCAGACGCAGTCTGGTCGGCAGTGCCATGGTTGACGAGATGGTCGTGAGTGGCATCGAGCAGATGCAGGTGCAATATGGCCGGCTTGATACTGCATCAAATACCCAATATTTCGATGCGAGTGGTATCAGCGGATCTTCCACAGATACACCCGCGACGCTGACCAGCTATGCATGGGATGAAGTCAACTCGGTGCGCATCTGGCTGCTGGCACGTACTTCAAAAGGTGAAAGTGGCTACAGCAACACAAACAGCTATGCAATGGGCGACCAGATTTATACGGTAAATGACAATTTCCGCCGCCAGTTGTTCACGGCAGTCATCCAACTGCGCAATTGAGGCTGAATAACATGAAAACAGTAAACAGAAAACGCTGTGATCTGCCTTCAGGGCAGCGCGGCTCCACGCTGATTATCAGCATGATCATCCTGATCCTGCTGATGCTGCTGGGTGTGACAGCCATGAAGATTTCAGATACCCAATTTCAACTGGCCGGGAATCTGCAGTTCGAAGATTCAGCAATGAATAATGCTGAAACTGCGATCAATACAGCTGAAGGATGGTTGAAAACCGGTACTAATTTCCAGGATGCCGGCTTTACCTATGCAACATCATGCAGTGCCAGCCACACAGTTGCTCAGCTGTATGCTCTGAAAACAGATGTAACACCGGCGACACCCTGCCTGCCTGGTTATACCTCACCCGCCAATGATCCGTTGACCATGACATGGGACGACAACAATTCCTTCGCTGTAGTTGGAAATCCAAATCAGCGCTACATTATTGAACTCGTCTCAATTAACAACCGACTGGTAGGTTCTGGCCAGACGGTAGGCGGACGCGCAAGTTCCGGTTGCAATCAGGTAAATACTTACCGCATCACCGCCCGTGGCGCCAGTGCACGCGGTGCCACCAAATTTGTCCAGTCCTACTACAGTGTATTAAGTTGCTAACCATAGAGGTTAATCATGTCTAAATTCCCACAGCGTCTGCAAAAACCCCAGATCTTTGGACTGTTTACCCTGCTTGGCATTGCTATTGCCGTGGTCAAATTGTCTCTTGCAATCAGCACGTTTGTTCCCGCAAATCAGCCCATAGGCTATGTCGCTCAGGATGAGGTTACCAATTACATACTGACGAGCGGCAACGAAACGCTGTTCCGCACCGAATACAAGCGGGACTACTGGGGCGGCAACCTGTATGCCTACCCCGTGGATGCAGTCGGAAACGTGCAAACAGGAACAGACAGTTGGGGTGGCGGTACTTCGGTGCACATTGGCGCGCAAAACTGGGATACCGGACGCTTTATTGCGACACTGAATGCTACCGGCGTTGCGGTGCCATTTCGTGCTGCCAGCCTGTCTGGCCCGGAAACGACGGCCGGTACCCAGCAAGCTTCGTTAAAGGCGACAATCAACACCACCGCCTATACCAGCACGCAAATTGTCAACTTCCTGCGCGGCGACCGCAGCAACGAGGGTCCAACCGGGATGCGTCCACGCAGCTCGGTGCTGGGCGACATTATTCATTCACGTCCCTATTATGTGTCGGATACGACCAACCCCACCGTTTTCGTCGGCTCCAACGATGGCATGTTGCACGCAATTAACACCGCCACCGGGCAGGAGCGCTGGGCCTATGTCCCGTCCATGCTGATAGGCAAACTTAAAACGCTGGCCTATAACCCGAATGATGCGGCGTTGACTTATGCCCACGACTATTTTATAGACGGACAAATCAACATTGCCGCCATTGCGTCAGGCGCAAAACGCGTGCTGGTAGGCGGCCTGGGCGGCGGAGGTAAGGGACTGTTCGCCCTGGATATTACGGGTAGTACCGGGCTTGCTGCCACCAGCGATGCGGATGTCGCCGGCAAAATTCTCTGGGAAATCACCCCGAGCAAAGTCAGTTTCGGAGGGGGCACCACTGCGACAACGGACTATGCGCGTTTAGGCTATAGCTACGGTACGCCTTCGATTGTCAAAATCAACAATGGCGGCACTCCAATGGATGTCGTTATCATCGGCAATGGCTATGATGACGCCGGCACGGGAGAATCCTATCTGTATGTGATCAACGCAGCAACAGGGGGGCTGGTTAAGGCTATTCAGGCAGGTACAACAGGGGCTGCCAATGCTAACGGACTGTCCAATCCGGCCGCGCTTGATACCAACGGCGATGGTTATGTGGATCGCGTATACGCCGGCGATTTGAACGGCACGATGTGGAAATTCAATCTTTCCAGTTCGACCGTATCAAACTGGAGTTCCAGTGCACTGCTGGTGACCAGCCCTGCTCAATCGATTACCACCACCCCCGGTGTCGCCTTGCATCCCAATGGCGGCTACATGGTCAGTTTCGGTACCGGCCGGGTATTCACCGGCAGCTACGGTACTTACAACCCAACCACCTCAACCTGGACAACTGCATCAACCGGTGACCTGGCCGACACTTCAGTCAATTATGTTTATGGTGTCTGGGACGGCGCGCCTGTAGCCAATACCGCCGCATTAACTCAGACACTCACAGAACGTTCCTACACGACTGCAGGCGCCACCACCCGGGTGCGCCGCAGCACGGCCAACCAGCCTAACTGGGCCAGTGGTGGAACCAAGTATTGGAAGGTTGCCTTGCCAGCCGGGGAGCGGGTAATAGGCGAAGGAAGCTTTACCGAAAATGGGCGCTTCTATTTCATCGGCTACAACCCGACTATCGCACCCTATCGTGTTCCTGGCACCACAACCGACGTGTTTGGTGAGAACTGGTTGATGGAGCTCAACTACCTGACCGGTGGTAGCAGCACCACGCCTTTCCTGGACATGGACAGCAATCTGCTGCTCAATGATGCCGATCGCATCACCTATATTACGGGCGACACCTTGCCGGCAGGGAAAGCTGTCGGTGACCCTATACTGTCACCCAGCGAAGATGGCATTCCGGTGGGCAAGTGGTTGTCTCGCGGCGTGCAGTCGCAACCGATTCTGGTGCAGTTGCAAA
Source organism: Gallionella sp. (assembly GCA_041671725.1). Classification (GTDB taxonomy): domain Bacteria; phylum Pseudomonadota; class Gammaproteobacteria; order Burkholderiales; family Gallionellaceae; genus Gallionella. The sequence goes on from JBAZAY010000002.1 coordinate 226,117, forward strand.
CGCTGAATACCACGCTGTTCAACCAGAACCCGGATGTGATATTTCCGCCCAGCACGACGGTCTCGCGCGGTGTGGCAGGCGGTCACTTTGACGTGGATAATTTTTATGGCACTAACAACAACTGCACCGGGCTGGGTGGAGCAGGCACTCAAGCTCAGGGCTACATCGATTTTACATATAGCAACGATAAAAATCTATCCAATTTCTCCATCACCATAGGAGGTGTCAGCGTTCTTGATAGCAACGACCCTCCCAGTAAAAGCAGAGGTGGGCTTGAAGATTGGGTGGCACAGCATTTTGTATCGGCAGATTACACGGCAAAAAGCACCAATAGCAAGGTCAGAATAACCAAGAGTGTAGCCGGTGTCGCCACCCCTGCGATTGTCGTGTCGGCGACAGGGCTGTCTTCGAGTGATTACACCATTACCGCATTTTCCGGGGGGGCCGATCCTGCTGCATCGCTCTATTCTGCTTCCGGCACAAACTGTGACTATGTGACCCACCATCACGAATACGACGATGAATTCGACAAGACCGGGGTAAACATGCTCAATGCGAGCGATGCGAAATACAATCTCTCCAGGGCGATTACCAGCGCCGCGACTGGCTTCAAGGTGCTGATGATGAACCAGTATCTGAGCCCCGCAGTGAGTCTGCATATCGGCAATAGTTCCTACAACCCCTCAAGCTCTGCAGGTTATGTTTCGGTAAAAAACTATCAGGCTTCATCGGGCTTTGATGTCACAACTGCGCCTTCCTATAACATGAACACCATCGGCAGCCTGGCCATTAATATGCCCGTTGATGCTTTCGCCATCAAGGACTGGTGGGGAACCGGAGATGCGCGTGTCGGGTTGCACTCGGTTTCACCGCAATGTACCTGGAGCGATAGCGGAGTCGGCGCCGACATGTATCAACCTGTCACGCCGCCGGCAAACGGCACCGATGGACCAGGCACAACTGGCACCACCACCGGTGCCCGCCATAACGGTGTATTAACCGTTCAGATCATCAAGGGCACTACGCCCGCAAGTGCGGTTGAGGAGAATGTCAGCGGACGTCCGGAATATGGCTATCGGGTTAAACATGCGAACTTCTATGATTACGTTTTGGTGGAATATATCTTCTATTGGCATCACCCGCGCAACGTGTGCTACGACACGGCCGGTACGGCATGGAAGCAAACCAATAACAACGGCGATGCATGGAACACCGTAACGTTAATGACCGGCAGCGGCTGGACCAAGGCTCCGCCCGAAGACAATGCGGTATCCACGGCCAATTCTACGCCTGCAACGGGTTCTACCGACCCGAAGCTCGGCGTGCTGGGCAGTACCGGCACCGTATCTTCCTCATCCACCTCGGTGGCAGGCAACGTCACAACGACGACCATTAATTACACGGATGGCACACGCCAGACTATTGTTCAGACAGCCAACAGCGACGGCACCGTAACAATCACAACTACCATGTATGCCGCTGACAACACGGTCACAAGCACGACAACATCCGTGGTAGCCAATGCTGCGGGTTCGGTTAAAACCGGCGGCGATGAGCGTGGTTTGCAAGCCAGAACGGGCCGTGTTTCATGGCATGAACTGATTAGAAATTAGATATTTACAAGGAGCAGGCTATGAATTTTTGTCGTAATGCGGGTTTCAGTCTGATTGAGTTGATGGTTGCGGTTGCCATCGTGGGCATACTCGCAGCGATTGCGATCCCCAGCTATAACAGCTACACCATTCGCAGTTCACGTTTATCCGCTCAGACCGAGCTGATGAATCTGGCCAGTATTGAGGAGAAAATTTTTCTTAATTCCACAGCCTATTCTGCCAGCGTTACTGCGGCTTACGATGGCACCAGTACAGGAGGGCTGGGCATAACATCAGGACAAACCAGCGACGGAAAGTATACTTTGAGTATTGTCGCTACCAGCCAGACATATACTCTGACTGCAACGCCTGTCTCTGGTAAAAGCCAAGCCTCCGACGGTGCCATGTCCATCAGTGAAAATGGCCAACGACTCTGGAACGGGGTTGCCTGGTAGTTGTGGGTGTGAAATAAGAATAACTAACTGATTTTTAATATACTTTAGACTTCCCCCACGGCGAAGATACGCTTGTGTTCTCGTATAGCGTAGCGATCTGTCATGCCGGCAATGTAGTCCGCCACCACCCGCGCGCGACTCGATTCATCCGAAGCTTCGCGCGACTGAAACTGGGTCGGCAGCAAGCGGCTGTCTTCCATGAATACGTCAAACAGTTCGCGAATGATGCGTTGTGCCTTTGCGCTCATGCGCATCACGCGGTAGTGACGGTACAAATGCGTATGCAGAAATTTCTTAAGTGCGCGTTGCTGCATGTTCAATTCGTTACTGAAGGCGATCAGCGCGGGTGCGTTGCGCACATCATCCAGGGTCTCGAGATTTTGTTCGGCAATATTGGCGGCACTCTGTCCGATCAGATCCGTCACCAGCGTATTGATCATGCGCCGCACGGTTTCATGCACCACGCGCCGTCCGGTCAAATCCGGATAAGCCATGCGAACCGCCTGTAGATGTTCCGATACCAGCGGAACATCGGCGAGTTGTTCCAGCGTGATTAACCCCGAACGAAGACCATCATCCACATCGTGATTGTTGTAGGCGATTTCATCAGCCAAATTGGCAATTTGCGCCTCCAGCGACGGTCGGCGGTTATTCAGGAAACGCTCACCCAGTTCGCCTAATTGCGCTGCCTGTTCCATCCTGCAGTGCTTAAGTATGCCTTCGCGTGTCTCAAAGCACAGATTCAATCCGTCAAATGTCGCATAACGTTCTTCAAGGACATCGACTACGCGTACCGATTGCAGATTGTGCTCGAAGCCGCCATAAGCTTTCATACAGTTGTTCAGTGCATCCTGACCGGCGTGACCAAACGGCGTATGTCCCAGGTCATGCGCCAGCGAAATCGCCTCAGCCAGATCCTCATTCAGATGCAATCGGCGTGCGATTGAGCGGGCAATTTGTGCAACTTCGATGCTATGGGTCAGGCGCGTACGAAACAAGTCTCCTTCATGATTCACAAATACCTGCGTCTTGTATTCGAGGCGGCGAAATGCGCCTGAGTGAATGATGCGATCGCGGTCGCGCTGAAATTCGCTGCGCCCATGCGGAGAAGCTTCAGGATAGTTCCTGCCACGCGAGTTGGCTGCACTCACCGCATAAGGCGCAAGATCAGTCATTCCTATCCTCGCAAGGGGGATGCCGGTGTGTGCCCGGCAGCTCTGCTGCCACTCCTCCGCAACAAGCTGTTAGCGTTTGACGCAGCAAGTCTTCCGGCACATCTCCGCAAATTACGGCGCTACCGATAGACTTGAGCAACACGAAGCGCATCTTGCCGCCCTCGACTTTTTTGTCGTGACCCATAAAGTCCAGATATTTATCTACACCCAGGTCAGGTGAGACAACGGGCAAATTTGCGCGCTGAAACAGCGTGCGTATACGCATTACATCTTGCTCATTGATCCAGCCCATGCGCCGCGACAAATCGGCGGCCATGATCGTGCCCGCCGCTACGCCTTCGCCATGCAGCCAGTTGCCATAGCCCATGCCGGATTCAATCGCATGTCCGAAGGTATGTCCCAGATTCAGCAAGGCGCGTTCACCACTTTCGCGCTCATCCGCTGCCACTACCTCAGCCTTGTTTTGGCAACTGCGCATAACTGCGTATTGCAGCGCGTCTGTGTCGCGAGTCAGCAGCTTGTCCATGTTTTGTTCAAGCCATTCAAGGAAAGGCAAGTCACGTATCAAACCATATTTGATGACTTCCGCCAGTCCTGCCGACAGTTCCTTGTCAGGCAAGGTATTCAGGGTGGTGATATCGGCCAGCACCAACTGGGGCTGATAGAACGCACCAATCATGTTTTTGCCGAGCGGGTGATTGATCCCGGTCTTGCCGCCAACCGAGGAATCCACCTGCGAGAGCAACGTGGTTGGAATCTGGATAAACGGTACGCCGCGTAAATAACTCGCTGCAGCAAAGCCCGTCATGTCACCGATCACCCCGCCACCCAGTGCAATCAAAGGCGTAGTTCGTTCACAGCGATGAGTCAGAAGTCCGTCATAGATCAGATTGAGGGTCTCGGCCGTCTTGTAGACTTCGCCATCGGGCAGAATGATTTCCACACTTTGAACGCCGATTTCATGCAGGGTTTGTTGCAATTTCGCAAGATACAACGGTGCCACCGTGGTGTTGGTCACTATTGCGACGCGCTTTTTAGGCAGATGCGCTGTTAATAATGCCGCGTTTGCTAGCAAGCCTGTGCCTATGTGTATCGGATAACTGCGCTCGCCCAATCCAACCGTCAATGTTTGCATATTTGTCTTTGATACTAGAAAAAACAGTTGTCCGCAGATTACGCAGATTAACCAGGATTAAATTCACTGACATTAATAATCAGCAGGGTGATGAGTTATTTTTTTCAACAGATTTCAAAATCCGTGTAAATCCGTTTAATCTGCGGATTCAGTCATCGTGTTTGGTTTATTGGTTTCTTTTCCGGTAGGTCTCTATTTCGTGGACCAGTCTCAGCATTAGCGTATGAACACTCTGCCTGCCTGTGGGTATCACAATGTCGGCGACCTGTTGATAAATGGCATCGCGCTGATGCAGTAAATCGGCCAACCGGGCATGCAAGTTAGTGGTTTGCAGCAAGGGGCGGTTCCTGTCATTGCGTGTACGCAACCAAAGGTCATGAACCCCGGCTTTCAGATAAATAACGATGCCATTTTGACGCAGCATTGCGCGATTTTCTTCTGCCAGTACCGCTCCGCCGCCGGTGGCCAGCACCAGATCATTACGTTGAACCAGCGCTTCCAGTGCTGCCGTTTCTCGCTGGCGAAACCCGGGTTCACCCTCCACATCAAAAATGTGCGGAATGGTCACTCCGGTACGAAACTGAATTTCTTCATCGCTATCCACGAATACCTTGTGCAGATGCTTCGACAGGATGCGTCCCATGGTGGTTTTACCCGAGCCCATCATGCCGACCAGAATCAGGTTGCCCGACTGGTATTTCCGATTGGTAGTGTTATCGATTGAGCTGTTTTGCATAGCGCGTATTGTAAACGATTAAAAAGGCCCGGACTTAGCCGGGCCTTGGTGCTGCTCACATTTATAAGTTGCTCGTTTACCGCAAATTGAGTGAATCTTGCATGATTTTCGGAGACAGGAACACCAGCAATTCATCCTTGATTGTTGAAACCCCTTTGCTCTTGAAAAGATAACCCAAAACAGGAATGTCGCCCAACAAAGGAACCTTGTTGACGATATTCGTATCGTTTTGTTTGTAGACACCACCGATCACCACCGTCCCGCCATTCTCAACCAGAACCTTGGTCACTACCTTGTTGGTGTTAATCGCGATCCCTGTTCCGGCCGTGATTCCGCGAGAATCCTTGTTTACCTCCACTGTCATCTCTACATTGTTGTCAGGCGTAATTTTTGTCTTTACACCCAGCCTCAATACAGCTTTTTTAAATGAGGTGGTACTCGTAACGATACCGCCCGAAACCGAGTTTATGACATAAGGAATTTCTTCACCTTGTTCGATGGTCGCCCATTCTGTATCTTTATCTGCACTTACCACACGCGGACTGGAGATGATCTTGCCTTTTTCATCTGATTCCATTGCCGTCAATTCAACATTGAGTATCTTGCTGGCAGCTTTATTGAACAAGGCGAACTGGAACAAACCAGCTCCTGCCGCCCCGGCTGTAACCGGCAAGTTGACATTGCCAGTGTTTGGTGTGAGTACTGAGCCAAATGGACCGCCTGCTTGAACCAGATTTCCCTGTATCCCAAGCATATTGTTCGCGCCACCATTGCCTCCCGCAGGTACTGGTGCGCCAGTGTAGCCCAGTCTTACCCCAAGATTCCGGGCAAATCCGTCGTGCGCTTCGACCACGCGCGCCTCGATCAAAACTTGTCTGGAAGGCACATCGATCAGCTTGAGTAACTTGCGTACCTCTTCCAGGCGTGATGGCGTGTCTTTTACAAATAGTATATTGGTGCGTGGATCCGACATCGCGCTGCCGCGTTTGGATAAAATTCGTTGCGACGAACCCGTCTGAGCAGTTGGGGCTGCGCCAGCTGGTTCCGCTCCTGCCGCAGTTCCACCCGTCAACATCGTGGCGACAGATGCTGCAGTTTGATAACCCAGCGCAAAGCTTTCAGTGCGCAATTCTTCCAGTTCGGAAATTTCCTGACGTGCAGTCAAGTCGCTCTTCTCTGATGCGGCCAACTCGCCAACAGGTGCCACCTGGATTACATTGCCATTCTTGCGCATCGCCAGTCCACGGCTTTGCAGAATGATGTCCAGCGCCTGATCCCAGGGAACATCTTTCAGACGCAAGGTCAGGTTGCCTGTCACGGTGTCGCTGATGACCATGTTCAGTTCGGTGAAATCCGCAATGACATTCAATGCCTCGCGCACGGAAATATCCTGGAAGTTGAGCGTTAGCTTTTCTCCCGCATAGCCCGCCTGCCCTCCCTTGACCAGCTTGTTGGGATCTTCTACTACGGGTTTTACTTCGATGATGAATTTATTGTCGGTCTGATAGGCCGCATGTTCCCAGTTTCCTTTGGGTTCAATCACCATGCGGATATTGTCACCCTGCGAGAAGGTATCTACGGCCTGTACGGGCGTTGCAAAATCAACCACATCCAGTTTGCGTTGCAATTTAGACGGCAAATTGGTCTTCATAAAATCAACGATTAACTTGGTACCCTGGCGATGAATATCGATGCCAACGCCAGAATCGGACAGATCGACCTGGATACGGCCCTCGCCATTCTTACCGCGACGAAAATCCACGTTGCTGAGGGTGTGCTTTTGTGTTCCCTGACGCGCATCGGCAAAGCGTGTGCTTGATGTTGTAGCCGCCTCTGCAACTTTTGCATGCAAGGTGACCAGGATGCTCTTGCCATCAACGCGAGTTTCGTAAGCCAGCATCTGATTCAGGCTAATGACTAACCGTGTACGGGAGCCAGCCTGGACAATGTTGGCGCTGCGCAAATCACCTACCGAGAAATCCTGCGCAGACCGGCCCAGGGCATTTTCTGTATTGGGAAAGTCCAGTGCAATGCGCGGCGGCACGTTGATGGTAAAGCCGGCAGGCGGATTAGCCATGGGCTCGGCCAATTCCACCTTGATTATGGTTGTTCCTGAACCTGCATCGCTGACACTTAATGCGGTAATTTTATTTATGGACTCGGCCTGCGCCATGCCGAAAACCATTAATAAGCTCAACATCGCACCTTTAACCAGCGAGCTCCATTCAAAGTAGCCTGAGGGTGCTCGTGTAGTCATGTCATGTCCCATTGCGTTACTCCTTATCAACCAATTGCAGACTGCTGATACGCTCAGTCCAGTCACCGGTGCCATCTTGCACCAACTCTTTAATTACGATTTCCGTATCGGATAATTTTTGAATCAGGCCGAAATTCATGCCTATGTAATTTCCCACCTTGACTTGATATAGTTTTTTATCGGGCGCTCGCACCACTGCATAGCCCATTTTGGCCTTGAACACGTAACCGACCATCCTGAGATTTTCCAGCGGAAAATCTTCCAAGGCTTCCCTGGGACGATTCATATCCGGCTCATTTCCTCCTCGCGTACTGCCGGTGCTTGCCTCCGGTTTGCGTGGCTTGAAGGGATCTGCCAAATTCGTGTCATTTGCGTACACGTAAGGTTCATAAAGTTTTACATTGGGCGTTGGCGGGATCTTCCCGCGCATGTCATTACCGGAATTTTTGACAAAGTCACGCAAATCCTGAAACTCTTCGCCCCCACAGCCCGTTAGTAAAATACCCGCAAGCGCCAGATAGATTAGTTTCATTTGCTGGCTCCTGCTGGCTTGGCTGCCTTTTTCTGCTCTGCAATCTCATCGTCATCCAGATAGCGAAAGGTTTTCGCGGTCGCGTCCATCGTCAACGCCCCGCCAGTCGGCGCAATGGCTATTTCATTCAGCGTCACAATTCGTGGCAGCATGGAAATGTCACTGGAAAACTTACCAAGATCATCGTAACTACCGGTCACCTTGATGGTGATCGGTTGTTCTGCAAACGAGCCTTGTATGGTTTCCGAGCCTGGACGAAACAATTCGAACTGCAAACCACGCCCTAGTCCGGCCTGGTTGATATCTGTCAACAAGGCGTCCATCTCGGATTTGTTAGGCAATTGTTTTAGCAAGGCACCAAAAGATTCCTGGGTTTCCAGTAACTGTTTCTTAATCAAATCAAGGTTGACCGCCTGCCTTTTCTTGGACAGAAAAGTTTCCTTGAGGCTGTCTTCTTCTGCTTTTGCGGTTTTCAGATTTTCCCATTGATCCTGCCAGTCCAGCAGGGCACCCATAACTACCACGCCGAGAAATATCAACGCGAAAGCCATCAGCTTTGCCGCCCACGGCCATGCACCGGGGGTTTTGGGATTGAGGTTTTTCAGATCATCCAAATTCATCATGACACCTAATTCCTTCCGCCATTGGCGGCGTCGACACTGGGCAACTTGGTCAGGCCGAAAGTCAGGGTAAACTCGCTGACCCGTGCACCATTCGCACTCGTCGCGTGTATTTCTACCAAGGCAGGTTTTTCCAGCCAGGCAGAATCTTCGATTGCTCTCATCAAGGTCGAAACCCGCGCATTTGATTGTGCGTAACCTACCAGACGTACAACATCCCCGTTTTGTTTGATTGAATTGATGTAAACGCCATCAGGCAGAATACGCAGCATCTGATCCAGTAAATGCACCACGCGGGAACGGTCGCTTTGCAATTTCTCAACGGCATCCTTGCGTTCCAGCAAAGACTTGGTCTGCTCTTTGAGCTTCCTGATTTCAGCAATCTGTTTGTCCAGTATCAGGGTTTCCTGTTTCAAATAATCATTGCGGCGTTCCTGATAATCTATTTGTGTGCCGATCGCCACATGCACAAGCCCCAGCAGTAACGCGCCCAGTAACAATGAAACGGCAGCCAACGTGAAGAACTGGATCTGTTTGGCGCGTCGTTTTTCTTCACGGTGAGGCAATAAATTTATGCGTATCATGATGGGTCAAACCTCCGCATGGCCAAGCCGCAGGCGACAATCAGCGCCGGCGCATCAGCTTGCAATTGGCGGTTATTTATTTTCCCTGACAGCGTCATTAATGCAAATGGATTTGCCACCATCGTACTCACTTGAGTGCGCGTGGCCACGGCGTCGTCCAGTCCGGACAAGACGGCGCTGCCGCCCGCCAGAACAATATAGTCCACTTCGTTATATTGCGAAGAGGTAAAAAAGAACTGGAGAGCACGCGCGATTTCCATGACCAGACTCTCGCGAAAAGGCGACAACACATCGCTTTCATAATTATCCGGCAGGTTGCCACTGCGCTTAGCCGCTTCAGCCTGTTCGGCGGACATGCCGAATTGGGATTGAATTTGCTGGGTCAATTGCTCACCACCGATTTGTTGATCGCGTGTGTAAATTGATTGCCCGTTGCGCAACACATTGACATTCATCACGGTAGCGCCGATATCGATTAATGCCACACATTTATCTTCAGCACTATCAGGTAGTTGCGCTCGAATTTGTGAAAATGCAGTTTCTGCTGCATAGGGCTCGACATCAACGACAACCACTTTGAGTCCAGCCGCTTGAGCCGCCGCCACCCGATCTTCGACGTTGGCTTTTCGTGATGCAGCCAGTAGCACCTCTACTTCTTCGGCATTGCTGGGAGCTGGGCCCAGTACCTGAAAATCCAGATTAACTTCATCCAGTGCAAAAGGAATATATTGATTGGCCTCTGATTCAACCTGAAACTCCAGATCTTCATCGCGCATACCGGCAGGCAGCAATATTTTTTTGGTAATAACTGCCGCAGCAGGAAGCGCAACACTGATGTTCTTGATTTTTGTGCCCAAACGTCTCCAGGCAAGCTGCAACGTTTCTGCCAGCGCATCCAGATTATTGACATTGCCATCGCTGACCGCATCTCTGGGCAACACCTCTATAGCGTAGCGCTCAACGATGTAACCTGCCGGTCCTTGGCTTAGTTCAACCAATTTAACCGATGTTGAACTGATGTCCACGCCAATTAGCGGTGGAGTTTTGGACTGGATCAAATCCAGCAAAATATCAAAATTTACTTTAGGCATAGGCCATTCGGAGCTTTTCCGTAGAAAGTGGTTGAAATCCTAGCAACAACTGTCAACACTGTAAAGGCGTTTTTGCGGTTCCATTTATCTCGTATAATCAGTGCGCCCGTTGAACAATACCATTATTAATTATTCTTGAACAACTATTCAATGACAACACGCCGCTGGCTGCTTCCCTTTATCGTAGTACTTGCCCTCTTTTTGCTGCCCCTGTTGTTGCTCGGCATGGCGGTGATGCTGACATATCCAAGCCTTCCGTCTTTGGAAGTGCTCACCGACTATCACCCCAAAGTTCCGTTGCGCATTTACAGCACGGAGGGCACTTTGCTCGGTGAATTTGGTGAAGAGCGCAGGGCCCTGGTGAAAATTGCCGATGTACCGGATGCAATGAAGAAGGCCATTCTGGCTGCCGAGGATGATCGCTTTTATCAACACGGCGGCGTTGACTATATGGGCGTGATGCGTGCCGCGCTTTCCAACTTTACCGCTGGCGGAACCAGACAAGGTGCGAGCACCATCACCATGCAGGTTGCACGAAATTTCTTCCTTTCCAAGGAAAAAACTTTTACGCGCAAATTCAATGAGATGTTGCTTGCCTTCAAGATTGAGCATTACCTGAGTAAAGATGAAATCTTCCAGCTCTACATTAACCAGATTTATTTAGGGCAGCGCTCCTACGGTTTTGCGGCTGCTTCGCAGATATATTTTGGCAAGCCACTCAATCAAATTTCCATCGCAGAAGCAGCCATGCTGGCCGGTTTACCCAAAGCCCCTTCGAGCTACAATCCTGTTGTCAATCCAAAGCGGGCCAAGCTGCGTCAGATGTATGTGCTGCGGCGCATGCATGAATTGCACTTCATCACTGACGATCAATTCAAGCTTGCACAGAACCAGCCTCTCGTTGCCCGGCATGGCAATCAGGAATTTTCCGTCAAGTCCGACTATTTGACTGAAATGGTGCGACAAGCCGTGTATCAAAAGTATCAGGATGCGACGTACACCGAGGGATTCAAGGTTTACACCACCATTCGCCAGCAGGATCAGCTCGCCGCATATCAGGCGGTACGCAAGGGTGTGCTCGAATATGATCGCCGTCATGGCTATCGCGGGCCGGAAGGCTACGCCGATTTGCAGCAGGGTAGCAGCGAAGAGGCTCTTGAAGAAGCGCTGCAGGACTCCACCGACAACGATGATTTGTTACCTGCTGTGGTGTTAGCCGCCTCGCCCACGCTAATCCAGGCTTATTGCAAGGGTGGGCAGCGTGTCACAATCGACGGCGAAGCGTTGCATTTTGCTCAGCGTGCCCTGAGCGATAAAGTCGCTTTAAATCAACGCATTGTTGTTGGGTCAATTATTCGGGTCCAGAAAAATGAGCAGGGCATATGGCAAATCAGCCAGCTTCCTCAGGTGGAATCCGCGTTTGTTTCCGGTAGTCCGCTTGATGGCGCTATCTATTCACTGGTCGGTGGCTTTGACTTTAACCACAATCAATTCAATCACATTACGCAGGCTTGGCGTCAACCCGGCTCCAGTTTTAAGCCCTTCATTTATTCTGCGGCACTGGAAAAGGGCTTCACACCTGCCACCATCATCAATGATGCGCCGCTGACGTTTGGCTCCGATCAGACCGGCAGCGAACCCTGGCAGCCAAAAAATTACGATGGAAAATACGCAGGGCCAATGCGCATGCGCGAGGCACTCATTCATTCTAAAAATATGGTTTCGATACGCATCCTGCAATCAATTACGCCGCGTTATGCGCAGGACTACATTACCAAGTTCGGTCTGGATGCCGAAAAGCACCCGCCTTATCTGACCATGGCGCTGGGTGCAGGCTCAGTGACACCGCTGCAGATGCTGACCGGATATTCAGTATTTGCCAATGGAGGATTCCGTACCGTACCTTATTTCATCCAGCGCATTGAAGACGCACAAGGCCGGGTACTCAGCAAAACCATCCCGGTCGCGGCGAATGAAGGTGCCGAGCAGGTTATCGATGTACGCAATGCGTTCACCATGGTCAACATGATGCAGGACGTGGTTAAACATGGAACCGCCATTCGTGCGATGCAACTCGGCCGGCAGGATCTGGCCGGAAAAACCGGCACAACCAGCGACTCGATCGATGCATGGTTTTGCGGTTTTCAGCCCACCGTGGTCGGTATCGCATGGATGGGCTTCGATCAGCCGCGCAGCCTGGGCGGCAAGGAAACTGGCGGTGGTGCCGCGTTGCCGATATGGATGAGCTACATGGAGAAAGTGCTCAAGAATGTACCGCAGGCCGAGTACAGCATGCCTGACAACATGGTCGCCGTGCACGTCAATGAAAGCGGCCATCGTGACGAGGGCGCTGCTCGGGTAGAGTATTTCTATCAGGAAAATGTACCCGGCGGTCAGGCGGTTCCACCACCCGCTGCGGCAGGAAGCGCCGTTGACGCCGTCAAAGACCAGTTGCTTTGATGCCCAATAAGCCCGCTGGTTATAAGCTATATGTCTAGACGCGATCTGATGCGTGAGCAACTGGCGCATCTGGCTGCCAAGTTGATTGCCGAAGCCGGCATTGCGGATTTCGCCTCTGCCAAACGTAAGGCTGCCCGTCAACTCGGTGCGTCGGACACCCGGCACCTGCCCAGCAACCAGGAAGTGCAGGACGCGCTGCACAGCTATCGCGCCTTGTACCAGCACGACAGCCATCCCGATATCCTGCATCAGTTACGCAGCGAAGCTTTAGCCTGCATGCGGCTGTTTACTGCATTTAACCCCTATCTGACCGGGTCGGTACTGAGCGGCGCAGCAGGTGAAAATTCAGATATCAACCTGATGCTGTACTCTGACGATGGCAAAGCAGTGCTGCTGTTTCTGCTCAGAAACAAGCTCGAATTTGAAGAGGGGGAATGGAGGGTGAGGTTGGCTGGACATGAGGAAACTGTGCCGAGCTACACATTGACCGGCGAGTCAGGCGCCCAGATACACATTGTGGTCTTACCCGAAAATGCTCGTCACAGCGGCAGTCGCCATCCTGAGACTCATGCGGATATCGCGGCGGTCGAAGCATTGCTGACTGAGTGACTGCGGATTGCAAATTTTACAATCCGCAATCCGTATCTTATTTTTTCAGCCACCTTGCCGCATCCAGCGCAAAGTAAGTAAGAATGCCATCAGCACCGGCTCGCTTAAACGCCAGCAATGATTCCAGCACGCAGGCCTGTTCATCCAGCCAGCCGTTTTGAGCGGCTGCTTTGAGCATGGCGTATTCGCCGCTGACCTGATAGACGAAGGTAGGTGCCTTGAATTCATCCTTCACGCGACGCAGGATGTCGAGGTAAGGCATGCCGGGTTTGACCATGACCATGTCCGCGCCTTCCTGCAAGTCCATGCCGACCTCCCACAATGCTTCATCGGAGTTGGCAGGATCCATCTGGTAGGTGTATTTGTTGCCTGAACCCAGGTTTGTGCTGGAACCGACCGCATCGCGGAACGGGCCGTAAAAGCTGGAGGCATATTTTGCCGAGTAGGCCATGATGCGGGTGTGAATGTGCCCGTTGGCATCGAGAGCTTCACGCACCGCGCCGATGCGGCCATCCATCATGTCGGAAGGTGCGACGATATCGGCACCGGCTGCCGCGTGACACTGAGCCTGTCGGGTCAGCACGGCGATGGTTTCATCATTGAGCACGTAGCCTGCCTCATCGATCAGCCCGTCTTGCCCGTGGCTGGTGTAAGGGTCGAGCGCAATATCGGTCATCACGCCGAGTTCCGGGAAGTGCTTTTTCAGCTCGGCTACGACGCGCGGCACCAGGCCGTCTGGATTGTAGGCTTCGCACGCATCAAGGGACTTTTTCGAGGCATCGATTACCGGAAAAATCGCCATCACCGGAATGCCCAGTTTGACGCATGCTTCGGCATCTTTAAGCAACAGATCCAGCGTCTTGCGCTGCACACCCGGCATGGATTTGATGTCTTCAACCCTGTTCGCGCCTTCCAGGACGAATACGGGGTAGATGAAATCTGCGGGTGTAAGCAGGTTTTCACGCATCAGGTTGCGCGAAAATGCATCGCGGCGCATACGACGCATGCGTTTGTTTGGGTACTGTCCTAGTGTTTGCATAATCTTTCCTGAAAAAATTTCTGGAATCGTTGAACTATTTTAAAAAAAGCTTATCTGAACGCGTGAATGATGATGAATCGTTCCACGTTTCTCCTCCCTGAGCGTGTCTTAACCTTGTTAAGATTTTTGCCCCCACGAGTTGGGGGCTTTTTTTGCCCGGCTTTTTTGGATCAACGACTGATTCTAGTCTATAACACCTTCGTCAACCTCTGACGACGGCAGATTATCTGACTTTAACCAGCCGGCAATCACCGCTTCTGCCTCTTCCACACCTTGCTTTTTCAGACTTGAGAATAGCTGCACGGAACACTGCGGATAATTCTCGGCAAGGTAGGCTTTGACCTTCATCAGGGTCAACGTAGATTGTTGACGGCTGAGTTTGTCTGATTTGGTCAGCAAAATGTGTACCGGCTTGCCGGTCGGCGCGAACCAGTCCAGCATTGTTTCATCCAGTTCAAGCAACGGGCGGCGTATATCCATGATGACAACCAGTCCGCTCAATTCCTCACGCTTCTGCAAATAGGTGCTCAACAACGCTTCCCAATGGCGCTTGGCCTCAGGCGGCACCTTGGCATAGCCGTAGCCCGGCAAATCGACGATATAACTGTCATTACCCAGAGAAAAATAATTCAGGTGCTGAGTGCGGCCCGGTGTTTTACTGGTGTATGCCAGACGCACATGATTTGCTAATGTGTTGATTGCACTGGATTTTCCGGCATTTGATCGGCCGACGAAGGCCACTTCGCGACCGCCGTGCATCGGCAAGTCCTTGATGTGGTTGACGGTGGTATAAAACGTCGCTAAAGAGAAGAGTCCCATTATTTCCAGACCGAGAAGATCGCATCCGCTGCGGCAATCGTCTCATTAATGTCGGCCTCGGTATGTGCGGCGGAGACAAAACCTGCCTCGAATGCAGAGGGCGCCAGATATACGCCGGCGTCCAGCATGGCGTGGAAGAAGCGGTTGAATGCTTCCTTGTCGCAGGACATCACCTCTGCATAGCTGGTGGGCACTGCATCGTTGAAATACAGGCCGAACATGCCGCCGACCGATTGGGCGCAGAATGAGATGCCGTGCTTCCTGGCGCTGGCCGTCAGGCCTTCGGTCAGTTGCGTGGCCAGTTTCGACAAGCGTTCATAGAATCCTTCGGCTTGAACCAGTTTCAAGGTGGCCAGGCCCGCCGCGACAGCTACCGGATTACCCGACAGGGTGCCGGCCTGATACACCGCCCCCAGGGGAGCCAGACATTGCATGATGTCGCGTCGTCCGCCGAATGCTGCTGCCGGCAAACCACCACCCATCACCTTGCCCAGCGTGACCAGGTCGGGCTTGATGCCGTAATAGCCCTGCGCACCTTGCAGGCTGACGCGGAAACCCGTCATCACCTCATCAAGAATCAGCACGGCGCCGTGCTTGGTACACAGGTTGCGCAACGCATCGAGGAATTCACGTTTTGGCGTGACCAGATTCATGTTACCCGCCACCGGTTCGACGATCACGGCTGCGATCTCTGAACCCATCTCGGCAAATGCGCGCTCAAGACCGGCCGCATCGTTGTAGTCCAGCACGGTAGTCAGCGCGGCAATCTCGGCTGGCACGCCGGATGAACTTGGCTGACCAAAAGTCAGTGCGCCGGAACCGGCTTTGACCAGCAGGCCATCGGAATGCCCGTGGTAACAGCCCTCAAACTTAACAATGCGCGAGCGGCCGGTAAAGCCGCGCGCCAGACGGATCGCCGTCATGGTCGCTTCCGTACCGGAGCTGACCAGTCTCACCATTTCCAGGCTCGGCAGCAGCTTGCACAGCAGCTCGGCTATCTC
>JBAZAY010000003.1:0-148553 GCA_041671725.1 Gallionella sp.
CCGCTACACGTTCCTGACTGAAATTCCCAAGATTTACGCCAATCTGGAAAAACAGCTTGAAGCGCGATTCGACAAGGACATCAAGATTCCTGCGTTACTTAAGGTGGGTAGCTGGATAGGCGGCGACCGCGACGGCAACCCTTTCGTCACTCACGATGTGATGCGGTATGCGGTGCAGCAACATTCAGAGCTCGCATTTGAACATTACCTGAACGAAACGCATATTCTGGGTACGCGTTTGTCACTGACGGATCGTCTGGTGGAAGTAAGCGATGAGCTGAGAACACTGTCCGAAACCTCACCTGACAAAGCCATTAGCCGCACCGACGAACCCTATCGCCGCGCGCTGATACTTATTTATTCACGCCTGTCAGCGACAGCGGCGCAACTCGGCCATGAGATTTCGCATCTGCCACCGGTAGACAAAACGGCCGAACCCTACGCCACACCGAAACAGTTCATCGCAGATCTGGATGTGCTGATTGAGTCCTTACTCAAACACGGTGCGATCTATCTGGCACGCGGTCGCCTGGCCAATTTGCGCCGCTCGGCTGAAATTTTCGGTTTCCACCTTGCGCCGCTGGATATGCGCCAGCACAGTGCGATACACGAGCAAACCGTCAGCGAACTGCTCATGCATGGATCGGTGGTTTCGAATTATTCCAACCTCGATGAAGCGGCGCGCCGCACCGTATTGCTCGAAACCTTGCAAAAGGCCCGTCCGCTGATGGTCGAACTTGATCAGTATTCTGACGTAGCGCAAAGCGAATTGCGCATCATGCAGGCAGCAGCAGACATACACCAGCAATTTGGGCGCGCAGCACTTCCCAACCACATCATCTCCAAAGCGGATGCGGTAAGCGACATGCTGGAACTGGCCCTGATGCTGCAACAGGTTAAGCTGCTCGAAGCGGGCGAAACACCTCAACTGCACATCAACATCATCCCGCTGTTCGAGACCATCGAAGACCTGCGCAGCTGCGGGCCTATCATGGATGAGCTTTTCGCAATTCCGTACTACCGCCAACTGCTGGCTGAGCGCGGCAATACCCAGGAAGTCATGCTGGGGTATTCCGACAGCAACAAGGATGGCGGTTACATCACGGCTAACTGGGAGCTATACAAGGCAGAGCTGGAACTGGTCAAAGTCTTCGCCAAGTATGGCGTTGAGTTGCGCCTGTTCCACGGACGCGGCGGCACGGTTGGTCGCGGCGGCGGCCCCAGTTATGAAGCCATTCTGGCACAACCCCCTGGCAGCGTGAACGGACAGATTCGCATCACCGAACAGGGTGAAGTGATCTCCAGCAAATACTCGAATCCTGAGATCGGTCAGCGCAATCTGGAAACACTGATTGCCGCCACCATGGAGGCGACGCTGTTGCACCATCACGGCGATGACAGTTCGATGCCCGAATTTCACCGTATCATGGAGGCATTGAGCCTTGATGCTTTCGCGGCATACCGCAAGCTGGTATATGAGACACCGGGCTTCACCGAATACTTTTTCACCGCCACACCGATACGCGAAATTGCCGAACTCAACATCGGCAGTCGCCCGTCGGCACGTAAAGCATCGGACCGCATCGAAGATTTGCGTGCAATTCCCTGGGTATTCAGCTGGGGTTTGAACCGCACGCTGTTGCCGGGCTGGCTGGGTTTCGGCAGCGCAGTGAAACAATTCATTGCACGTGAGGGTGATGCCGGCTTGGCGCAGTTGCAAGCCATGTACCGTGACTGGGCGTTCTTCCGTGGCCTGATGTCGAACATGGACATGGTGTTATCCAAGACCGACATGGGCATCGCCTCGCGCTACGCTGGGCTGGTGGCTGATGTGGAACTACGCGAGCGAATTTTCAATGCGATTCACAACGAGTGGGAAGATACCGTACAACTGCTGCTCTTAGTGACAGGTAAAAACTCACTGCTGCAGGACAACCCGGCGTTCTCACGCAGTCTGTTGACGCGCTCACCCTATATTGATCCGCTCAACCACTTGCAAGTAGCCCTGCTGGAGCATCACCGCGCAGGAAACAGCGACGAACTGGTAAAACGTGCAATCCACCTGACGATCAACGGCATCGCGACAGGGCTGCGCAACAGCGGCTAACCCCCACGCTGGTCTGTCGATACTGTGAGTGCAGCAGTATCGACAGTTCCAAGCCCCCCCCGACAAAACCAGCAAGAATTGAATAGAAAATTAAAAACCTTTTTAAATCAATCGCTTATGCTGTTTTAACAGGAATTTTAATCCCAAAAAAAGGGCACGCAAGCGTGCCCTTTTTCATTTACAACCTGTCGCGAAATTATTTCCGTTTGCTCTTTGCCGGCGCTGCCCGCACCACTTCCTGTACTGCAGGTGGAATTGGCGCTGCTTCAACCTTTACCGGTTCGGCAATTTTCGCCTTCTCAACTGCACAACTGCTGTTATTCACTTTGCTATCCGGCATGATGGTATTGCAGAAAATCGCACCCGTCAGTGATGCTTCGGCAATATTGGCACCGGACAGATCTGCATCCGTCAGGTCAACATTTAACATCACCGCACCGTTCAAATTGGCTCGCCCCAGTTGAGCGCCGTGCAAAATGGCCTTGTTCAGGTTGGCATCGGTCAAGTTAGCCTGTGACAGATTGGCACGGGTAAGATTAGCGCGTGCCAGATTCGCTTCGGTCAGATTCGCCTTGCCCAGGTTGGCCTTGAACAGATTGGCCTGTGCCAGATTAGCCATGTAGAGCTGTGCTCCTGCCAGGTTAGCCGAGCCTAAATTCGCCTCAACCAGCGAAGCGTTCAGACAAACGCTGCGCGGCGCAATGACACATCCGTTGATCGTTTGCGCATCATTAACCTGCCCCGCAACGGCGGCCTTCTCCGCCGGGCAATTTGCATTGTTTATCATGCCATTGGGCATTAACGTACGGCAAAAGGTAGCTTTGGCAAAGGTAGCTTCTTCAATCTTGGCACCGCTGAAATTGGTGTCGGTCAGATTGGCTTCACTGAAATTCACGCCTTTAAGACCAGCGTTGGAAAAATTTGTGCCGGTCAGATTCGCACCGGTCATATTTGCAAAAAACAGCGTGGC
Organism: Gallionella sp.; assembly: GCA_041671725.1. Lineage (GTDB taxonomy): Bacteria > Pseudomonadota > Gammaproteobacteria > Burkholderiales > Gallionellaceae > Gallionella. Next base: position 3,078 of record JBAZAY010000003.1, read on the forward strand.
ATAACTCAAATCCGTACCCGCCAGATTCGCACCATTTAGTTTGGCTTCATTGAGATTCGCACGTGTCAGATTGGACTTGCTCAAATTAGCTTTGCTCATATCTGCACTGCCCAGCAAGATACCATGGAGATCCAGCTGATCCATTTTCTCGCCTGCAAGCTTCGCATGGTAACAATTGGTATTGGGTTGAAGGGTACAAGCCCAACTCGAACCCATCGTTGCAAACAGAACAGCAGAACCCAGCAGCAGTTTTTTCAAGATAATCTCCGGTATATTTGCTAAAAACGGTGCACAAGGCACCGTTCACTAGGACAAGCAATTGCAGAAAAGTTCAAACTTGCGGGTGAGCGCGTTCCGAATTACCGTGCAGCTTGTTCAGCGCGTTCAGATAGGCCTTAACGGATGCTACAACGATATCGGTATCCGCACCTTGCCCGTTGACTATACGCCCGCCCTTAGCCAGACGCACTGTCACTTCTCCTTGCGCATCCGTACCGCTGGTGATGTTATTCACCGAATATAGCTGCAACTCGGTGCCGCTGTGCACGATTTTTTCGATGGCTTTGAAGGCCGCATCCACCGGGCCGCCACCGTGCATCTCTGCTTCATGCGACTCACTGCCAATACTCATGACGATTTTAGCCACAGGCAAAATTCCGGTTTCGCAATGCGCACGAAAGGCCGTCAGACGGTAATGCTCATCAACTTGCGCAATAGCCTCATCGCTGACCAGCGCCTGCAAGTCCTCGTCGAAGATTTCGTGCTTGCGATCGGCCAACTCCTTGAAGCGTGCAAACGCCGCATTAAATGCATCCTCGGACGCAAACTCGATATTCAATGCGGTAAAACGGGAACGCAAGGCGTTACGCCCGGAAAGTTTGCCCAAGGTCAGCTTGTTTGCATTCCAGCCCACATCTTCGGCGCGCATAATTTCGTAGGTTTCGCGATGTTTAAGCACGCCATCCTGATGAATACCGGATTCATGGGCAAACGCATTCGCGCCAACGATCGCCTTGTTCGGCTGCACCGGATAGCCCGTAATACTGGAAACCAGTTTGGAAGTCGTGACGATCTGGGTAGTATCAATGCGAGTGTCGAGATTGAACACGTCACGACGTGTTTTCACGGCCATGACGACTTCTTCAAGCGAGGCATTGCCCGCACGCTCGCCCAGGCCATTGATGGTGCATTCGACCTGACGCGCACCATTCATCACGGCAGATAATGAATTTGCCACCGCCAAGCCCAAATCATTGTGACAATGTGTCGACCAGATCACGCGATCCGAATTTGGCACGCGTGCGATCAGCTGGCCGATGCGCTCGCCCCAGGCAGCAGGAATGGAATAACCGACCGTATCTGGCACATTCAAGGTCTTGGCTCCCGCCTTGATGACCTCGTCGAAGATGCGCACAAGAAAGTCCATATCGGAGCGCACCGCGTCTTCGGCGGAAAATTCCACATCGTCCGTGTATTCGAGCGCCCACTTTACCGCAGCCACAGCACGTTCGACCACCTGATCCTCGTTCATGCGCAACTTGTGCTGCATATGAATCGGACTGGTGGCGATAAAAGTGTGAATACGACCGGACTTGGCGGGTGCAATCGCTTCGCCTGCTCGGCGCACATCGTTCTCACCGGCACGCGCCAACGAACACACGGTGGAATCCTTGACCGTTTCGGCAACCGCTTTCACAGCCTCAAAATCGCCCGGACTGGCTGCTGCAAAACCCGCCTCAATTACATCCACACCCAGCTTTTCCAATTGGCGCGCAATGCGAATCTTCTTTTCGCGAGTCATCGCAGCCCCCGGGCTCTGCTCGCCGTCGCGCAACGTGGTATCGAATATAATTAACTTGCCTGTCATGCTGAACTCCTGATGGAATAGATTAACCAGCGCAACCTTTTGAGGTTAGCGCATTTGATACTTCAGATTTCTGGTGTAGGATTAGCGCGCGCCGCGCAGCAGCAACGCCGCCATCAGGCTGAACGTGGAGTGAAGCTGGGATATTTGTCGTGAAAAGTGCATGTCGTGAATATAGCGAGTTTTGACGGCTCACGCAATGGGCTTGCTGCGCCGCCTTATGAACCACATCACAAAACCTGACAGTGCATAACAGAGAAACAAGCCAAACAGCACACCCGGCGGATAGCTGAAAAGCAGAAGAAAACACAATGCGGCGAGAAAGATCACCAGAAATGGCACGCTCTTACGCATATTAATGGTTTTGAAACTGTAAAAAGGCAAGTTGCTGACCATGCTCAATCCCGCAAAGATGGTGAGAGTTGCAGCATACCAGCGTAGCGATTCACCGCTGTACCCGTAATCGAGCATCACCCAGACAAAGCCGGCCACTAAGGCTGCCGCAGCGGGGCTGGGCAAACCTTGAAAATAATTCTTATCGACAACGTCGATGTTGGTATTGAAACGGGCCAGACGCAAGGCTGTAGCGACACAATAAATGAAGGCGGCGAACCACCCCCATTTACCCATACCTCTCAATGCCCATTCATACACGACCAGAGAGGGTGCAACACCGAACGAAACCATATCAGACAAACTGTCGTATTCCGCACCGAATTCACTTTGCGTATGCGTCATACGAGCCACGCGACCATCCAGACCATCGAGGATCATGGCCACAAAAATCGCTACCGCCGCATGCTCGAATTTCCCGTTCATCGCTTGCACAATGGCGTAGAAGCCCGCAAACAGCGCGCCCGTAGTAAACAGATTGGGCAGCAGGTAGATGCCGCGTCTGCGTAAATTCATCGGCTTGCGTGTATTGAATTCGTCCATGTCGGCAGATTAACCGTTTTGCGCCAATACCGCCAGTATCGTTGTCGTAGCAGATACCTTATCGCCAATGCTTACCTTCACGCTGGCATTCAAAGGCAGGTACACATCCACACGAGAACCGAAGCGGATAAAGCCGTAACGCTGACCGCGTGTCAGCACATCACCGGCTTTAACGTAACACAAAATTCGCCGCGCAATAAGGCCTGCGACCTGAACAAACGTCACAGTCTGTTGGTCGGCAGTCGTCAGCACAATGGCGTTGCGTTCGTTCTCTGCTGACGCCTTATCAAGATCCGCATTGACAAATTTTCCGGGGAAATACTGAACCTGCTCTATTTTGCCATCCACCGGACTGCGGTTGGAATGTACGTTGAACACGTTCATGAACACGCTGATCAGGATCGCTTCACGCTGCCCATAAGGGTCTTGCGTGCGCTCGACCTTGATAACACGACCGTCCGCAGGAGACAGCACTGCGCCAATATCCTGAGGAATTTCGCGCGGCGGATCACGAAAAAATTGCAGCACGAACAACGTGATAATCCACAGCGGGATCGACCAGGCAGCACACCAAACGGTAGCTGCAATCGCCAGAAGGATAGAAATAGCCAGAAATGGCCAACCCTCGCGGGCAATGATAGGGTGAGGATAGTTGGTCATATAGTCATAAGTTATTAGTCGCTAGTCGTTAGTTGAAAGCAAGGGCTTGGCCCTTGCTCACTATTAACGCTAGCGACTGCTTTGCATCATTAGTCAATAGCGCTGGCCGTTAGTTTAACCCACTACTAACGACTAACGTCTAACAACTGCTTTTTAGTTTTTAGATTGATCGACCAGCTTGTTCTTGCCGATCCAGGGCATCATCGCGCGCAACTGACCGCCGACCACTTCGATCGGATGTTCAGCATTCAGACGACGACGGGCAGTCATTTCAGGATAGTTAGTACGGCCTTCCAGGATGAACTGCTTGGCGTAATTACCATTCTGGATGTTGGTCAGGCATTCCTTCATTGCCGCACGAGCCTGATCAGCGATAACGCGGTGTCCTGTCACATATTCGCCGTATTCCGCATTGTTGGAGATCGAATAGTTCATGTTGGCAATGCCGCCTTCATACATCAGATCCACGATCAGCTTCAGTTCGTGCAGACATTCAAAGTACGCCATTTCAGGAGCGTAACCCGCTTCTGTCAGCGTTTCAAAACCGGCCTTGACCAGTTCAACCGCACCACCACACAACACCGCCTGTTCGCCGAACAAGTCGGTTTCAGTTTCTTCGCGGAAGTTGGTCTCGATTACGCCACCCTTGGTGCCGCCATTGGCTGCTGCATAGGACAGCGCGATGTCGCGAGCCTTGCCTGACTTGTCCTGGAATACTGCGATCAGGCTAGGTACGCCGCCGCCCTTCAGGTATTCGGAACGCACGGTATGTCCAGGGCCCTTAGGTGCGATCATGATGACATCCACGTCGCTGCGAGGCACGACCTGGTTGTAATGCACGTTAAATCCATGAGCAAATGCAAGCGCTGCACCGGCCTTCATGTTTGGCGCGACATCGCGCTGGTAAACCTCAGGAATGGTTTCATCCGGCAACAGGATCATCACAACGTCAGCAGCTTTAACGGCGTCCGCCACTTCAGCAACGTTCAGACCGGCAGCTTGTGCCTTGGCCCAGGACGCGCCGTCTTTGCGCAAACCCACGGTCACATTCACACCGGAATCACGCAAATTTTGCGCATGAGCGTGACCTTGCGAGCCGTAGCCCACGATGGTGACTTGTTTGCCCTTGATCAAGGATAGGTCTGCATCTTTGTCGTAAAAAACTTTCATGTTGCCCTCTTCAAAATTAAATAAAATAAATCAGTTGATAGTCGTTAGTCGTTAGTTTTCGTTGTCCGCTACGCGGGTTTAACAGCACTAGCGTCTAGCGTCTGTTTCTCTTCTACAGGCTTAAGATTCTGTTGCCACGACCGATTCCGGAAGCGCCGGTACGTACCGTTTCCAGAATCAATTCACGGCCAATTGCATCGATAAAACTATCCAGCTTGACGCGGCTACCCGTTAATTCAATGGTGTAAGTGTGATCCGACACGTCCAGAATACGGCCGCGAAAAATATCCGTCATGCGTTTCAACTCGTCGCGAGCTTCACCCTCCGCACGCAACTTGACCAGCATCAGCTCACGTTCGATATGCTCACCTTCACTCAAATCCATCACGGATACAACATCGATCAGTTTATTGAGTTGTTTGGTGATCTGCTCGATCACCGCATCCGAACCGCTTGTGACGATAGTCATGCGCGACAGCGTGGCTTCTTCTGTCGGCGCAACAGTCAGCGATTCGATATTATAACCGCGCGCAGAAAATAATCCTGCCACACGCGACAAGGCACCCGCTTCGTTTTCCATCAGTAAGGAAATAATATGGCGCATTACAAATCCTCCGACAGAACAACTTCAGACAAACCCTTGCCGCCTGGCACCATAGGGAACACATTTTCGGTCGGATCGGTGCGGAAGTCCATGAACACCAGATCGTTCTTGCGAGACAAGGCCTCAATGATCGCAGGCTCAACATCGGCAGGTTTATCGATACGTATACCGATATGACCATATGCTTCGGCCACTTTCACAAAATCCGGCAAGGCATCCATGTAGGACTCCGAAAAACGGTTGCCGTGGAAAAATTCCTGCCACTGCCGAACCATCCCCAGATACCCGTTGTTCAGCGACAACACCTTGATAGGCAGATGATATTGCTTGCAGGTGGACAGCTCCTGAATATTCATCTGAATACTCCCCTCACCGGTCACACAAGCCACGGTCTCTCCCGGGTGCTTGAGCTGCACGCCCATCGCCGCTGGCAGGCCAAAGCCCATCGTTCCCAGACCGCCGGAGTTGATCCAGTTACGAGGTTTGTTGAACTTATAATATTGTGCCGCCCACATCTGATGCTGCCCAACGTCAGAGGTAACAAACGCATCACCGCCGGTTAGCTTGTGCAGTGTCTCAATCACGAATTGTGGTTTGATGATGTCAGTCGAATTTTTGTAGCGCAAACCACCGCCGACCACACGCCATTCCTCAATCTGCTTCCACCAGCTTGCCATCTCGGCCACATCCGGCTTTTGACGACTGGCGCGCAACACGTCCAGCAATTCATTCAGCACCAGCTTCAGATCGCCCACGATAGGCACGTCCACCTTGACGCGTTTGGCGATCGAGGAAGGGTCGATGTCGATGTGGATGATTTTGCGTGGCACCTGGGCAAAGTGCTCGACGTTGCCGATCACGCGATCATCAAAACGCGCGCCGATAGCCACCAGCACATCGCAATGATGCATCGCCATGTTGGCTTCATAAGTTCCGTGCATGCCCAACATCCCGACGAACTGATTGTCGCTAGCAGGAAAGCCGCCCAATCCCATCAGGGTATTGGTGCAGGGGAATCCCAGCAAACGCACCAGATCGGTCAGTTGCGAGGACGAATCCGACAACACCACGCCGCCGCCCGCATAGACCATAGGCCGTTTCGCCTCCAGCAACAGCTGCGCTGCCAGCCTGATCTGCTGACTATCGCCACGACCCTGTGGATGATAGGAGCGAATATTAACGCTGGCCGGATATACAAACTCGGTCTTGTGAGCAGACACATCTTTGGGTATATCCACCAGTACTGGCCCCGGGCGTCCCGACTTGGCCAGGTAAAAGGCTTTCTTGAGAGTCGAGGCGATATCTTTCACGTCCTTGACCAGGAAATTGTGCTTTACACAGGGACGTGTGATGCCGACCGCATCGACTTCCTGAAACGCATCTTCGCCGATCGCGAAGGTTGGCACCTGGCCGCTGATGACCACCATCGGAATGGAGTCCATGTAAGCGGTCGCAATTCCGGTCACGGCATTAGTCAAGCCGGGACCTGAGGTAACCAGCGCCACACCGACCTTGTCGGATGAGCGCGCATAGCCGTCAGCCGCATGCACGGCAGCCTGTTCATGGCGCACCAGAATATGCTTGACCTTATCCTGCTGAAAAAGCGCGTCGTAAATGTGCAGCACCGCACCGCCCGGGTAACCGAATAAATATTCGACCCCTTCCTCCTGCAAACAACGGATGGTTATTTCCGCGCCGGTCATTTCCATGACAAACACCCTATGATTAATTCGAAAAGAACTGCGTACAATAATGGCAAGCAGCCATTTGGTCAACCTTTTGCCGCGTATATCCGCATGATTCTTGGCAGAATACGGCACAATTTGCTACTATTCACGCTCAGGAACGTGAAACTCGCGTAGCGATTCGTTAGCCTCCTCGCCCGCTTGCGGGAGATAACCAGCGACTTGGGCATCGTTTTTTTGAGGCCTTAGTCGAATGGCTAGTTGTGCCATCAGGATTGAGGCGAGGAAAACGGGCATGGCGTGTTTTATCTACTGCGTTGACATCAAGTCCATGCCCGTTAGCAAGGAGCGACAACTGGCAACTCAAGCCGAATTAGGCCAATTTCTTAGCCGCATCGAGCGCCGCGCTTACAAACACGCCGTGTTTGCCATGCACGACAGTCACACTGCGCTGGATGTAGTTCAGGACGCAATGATCAAGTTGGCGGAAAAATATGGCGACAAGCCGGCCGAAGAACTGCCGCTGCTGTTTCATCGCATCCTGCAAAACACCATTCGTGACCATTGCCGCCGTCAAAAAGTCCGCTCAAATTGGACCACATTGTTTTCAGCCTTCGGCTCAAAACATGAGGAAGAAGAATTTGACCCGCTGGATGTGCTTGAAGACAGCGACAACCAGAGCGCGCCTGCCGTGCCAGATGCGGCATTCGGGCAAAAGCAAACCATCGCATTAATTGAACAGGCATTAAGTAATCTGCCTGCTCGTCAACGCGAAGCCTTCCTGCTGCGTTACTGGGAAGGTCTGGATACAGCCGAGACAGCAAAAGCAATGAGCTGCACCGAGGGCAGTGTAAAAACCCACTGTTCAAGAGCAAACCACGCGCTGGCAACCGTGCTCAAAGCAATAGGAGTAGAACTACCATGAAAAAATATTCTCAACACATCAATCACCAGCACATCGCCAGACTGCTCACGCGCAGCACAGAGCAACTGGATGAAGACATCGTGTCGGCTCTGCGCCAGGCGCGCACCGTCGCGCTGCAAAAACAACGGATACACGAACCGGTATTTTCGTTGAGCGCAATCGGTCATCGCGCACACCATCTGATGCCTCACTCCCCACACCAATGGCTGGCTGCCACCATTCTGCTCGCAGCCATCGTCGTCGGCGCGATTGGATACTGGCAAAATGCGCAAGTTCCTGTGGATATTGAAATACTGACCGATGATATGCCTATCGACGTATTTGTAGATAAGCATGAATAGACTGGTTGCCGCCATTGCGCTCTGTTGCACGCTGCATGTTTCGCTGGCGACCGCATCACCTGAACCCTGGCACACCCTCCCCCCGGTTGAGCGGGAGGCGCTTTCGCCACTGTATCAGCAATGGAACAGCCTGCCGGAGGCGCAGCAGCACAATTTGCGGCATCTCGCCCAGCACTACCCCAAACTCAACTCGGATGAGAAACGACGTTTCCTGAGTCGTCTTGCAACCTGGGCCCAACTCACGCCTGCTCAGCGCCAGGCGGCACGCGAAAAATATCGTGCATTCAGCCAGGTACCCGCAGAAAAACGTGAGCAAGTCAAGCAGATGATCAGGCAAAATCAGTCAATTAAAGCGCAACACCCCGCCAGCGGGGTTGTTGCTGCGCCGGTTATTGCACCCGTTGCAACACAACCATAGCGTTACCGCGTCTGTCTCACCGGCGATCTACCGGGCATCTCTGCTTACGCAGTGGAAACTTGTAATAACGTTCAGCGCCGTTCCGCTGAATTAGCCGGTGCAACCTGACAATCCGGTATTACCACCGGCAATACTACCTTGCCCATTAAATGGCGCTGGACAATTTACAAGCAGCGCCGTACAGTAACATGTACATATTAGAAAGCCCTGCCATGGATGCCATTACCTATACCGCCGTCCGCGCCAACCTCGCCAGCACGATGAGTCGTGTCTGCAACGACCACGAAGCACTGATCATCACACGCAACAAGGAACAGTCCGTGGTGATGCTCTCACTGGAAGACTACAAGGCGCTTGAAGAAACAGCCTACCTGTTGCGCACGCCTGCCAACGCCCATCGCCTGCTCACAGCAATCGCGCAACTGAACGCCGGCAAAGGCGTTGAGCGGGAACTAGTCGAGTGAAACTGATCTTTGCCGACGAGGCTTGGGACGACTACCTGTACTGGCAGAAGCAGGATAAGCGCATGACAGAGCGGATCAACAAACTGATACGCGAGACACAGCGCGAGCCTTTCACCGGTGTGGGCAAGCCTGAAGCATTGAAGCACGCACTTTCGGGATACTGGTCACGCCGGATAACAGACGAACACCGCATGGTGTATCGCATCGAGGATGATGCGCTGCTGATCGCCCAGTTACGGTTCCATTACTGACGTTACCTACGGTGCCGGTGGCAGACCGGCGGCTAAATACCTCTGCAGGGCCGCACCCCGCCTGGCTTCCAGACTACACCCGGCAAAACCTAAATTGTCCGCAGGGCGGTAAATTAGTGCTTGCTGGATTCCGGCCTGCGCCGGAATGACGACAGGCTAAATTTTCCCCGATACTGCCGCCTCGGCGAACGTCGCCATGCCGTTGTGCAGCGCGCAGGCCAGTCGCAACAGCGGGACGGCAACCGCAGCGCCACTACCCTCACCCAGTCGCATACCCAGCTGCAACAAGGGTTGTGCATCCAGCGCTTCCAGCACCCGCTGATGTCCGGGTTCGGCGGAAGTATGGCCGAACAGCAGCCAGTCGCGCACGCCGGGATTAATTCGCACGGCGAGCAATGCTGCGACAGTGGTGATAAAGCCATCCACCAGCACCGGAATACCCTGCTGTGCGGCGCTCACGTAAGCGCCGGTGAGCGCTGCGATTTCAAAGCCGCCGACACAACGCAATATTTCAAGGGCGCCATCCCCGTCAATCGAGTCCTCTGAGGGCAACGGAAACAAGCCGTGCAGCGTCAGTGCGCGACCGATCACCTCCGCCTTGTGAGCCACACCGTGACTATCCAGCCCGGTGCCTGGACCCGCCAGCAATTGCGGGGATTCCTGCAACAGGGCGCAGGCAATCGCACTTGCTGTGGTGGTATTGGCGATCCCCATTTCACCGCCAATAAACAACTGAGCGGAGGCTGCACGCAGTACGCTGTCGCGCCCGGCCTGAACTGCTGCGGCCAGCTGTGAACGGGTCATCGCAGGTTCAATCGCGAAGTTTGCGGTCGAAGGTGCGACAACTGCGCGCACCACGGCAGGCCATTCGCCCGGATCATTGACCGTACCCAGGTTCACCACTTCAAGATGGGCATCCAGCGTCTTCGCCAGCACGCTGATCGCAGCTCCCCCGCACGCAAAATTCTTCACCATCTCGCCGGTCACCGCCTGCGGAAAGGCGGACACACCCTCTTCAGCAATACCGTGATCGGCGGCAAAAATGCAAATCTGCACACGCTCAAGCTGCGGCTGTTCGGCACCCTGCATGGCGGCCAGCTGCACCGCGACAGATTCCAGCTGACCGAGCGATCCAGGCGGCTTGGTCAACAGCCCCTGCCGCGCCAGTGCCAATTCGCGTGTAGTTTCATTCAATGCAGCACAAGGCTGTGCCAATGTATTTATTTCCATCATTAATCCCCCAAAAATAAATTCAAAGCCATTCGGTTAACCTTTAACCACCAGCGGCAGTCCTGCCACCGTTAATATCACGCGCTCACAGAGCTGACCTAACCGTTGATGCAGCCTGCCGGCTTCGTCGCAATAACGCCGCGACAGCTCGCCCAGCGGGACGATGCCCATGTTAGTTTCATTCGAGACCAGAATGATCTGTCCGGGCAGCCCGGGCAGCACCCGCAGCAATTCCGACACTTCCAGTTGCAGCCTGGCCTCATCGCTATCGCACAGCAGTTGCGTCAGCCATAACGTCAGGCAGTCTACCAGCACACACCTGTTCATGGCAGCTTCGCGTTGCAACACCGCCGCAAGATCGCACCCGGCCTCGACCAGCTGCCAGCTGGCAGGTCTGCGTGCCTGATGATGAGCAACGCGCTGCCGCATTTCCTCGTCGCGCACCTCGGCGGTCGCGACATACAGCACGGACAACCCTGAGTCCTCTGCATGCTGTTCGGCCAGACGGCTCTTGCCTGAGCGGACGCCGCCCAATATCAACTCACGCATGGCTCTCTCCCAAACCAAACAGTTTGTGCAGTTGCGCCTTATCCAGATGGCTTTCCACCGCATCGGCCAGCCTGTCGATATCAGCCTCGCGGCGCGCCTGGTAATCGGGCGTCGCCACTTCACTCAACCCGGCCCAGCGCAGCAACGCGTCGCTCGCTGCCTGTGATTCAAACAGGCCGTGCAGGTAGGTGGCGAGAATCTGCCCGTCGGGAGAAATCGCGCCATCGGGAAAAAGTGTGCCATCGTGTTCGAGTTGCAGCGCAGGGCTTGCCATTGCCGGTCCTGTCGAAATACCCGCGTGTATCTCATAACCCGCAACAGGTGCGGCTTCGAGAGTCAGCCTGCCACTCACGTTGCGCAACTGCTTTTCGGAATCCAGTGTCGTACTCAATTCAAGCAGAGCAAGACCAGAACTGCTGCCCGCCTCACCTTCAATCCCCAGCGGGTCGTGAATCGCCTGCCCCAGCATTTGCAGACCGCCACAAATGCCGATGAGTTTACCGCCATAGCGCAGATGGCGCTGTATCGCATCAATCCAGCCGGCACGGCGCAGGCTGTCCAGATCGCTGCGTACAGCCTTGCTGCCCGGCAGGATGATCAGGTCGGCAGGCGGAATCGCTTCGCCCATAGCAACATAACTGAATTCGATCTGAGGATGCAGGCGTAGCGGATCGAAATCGGTGTGATTGCTGATATGCGGCAGCACGGGAACGACGACACGAAAATTACTATCAATCTGATTATTAATGATATTTTCACATGAAATCGCATCTTCCGCTTCCAGATGCAATCCATGCAAAAAAGGTAGCACGCCGATCACCGGTTTGCCGGTGCGCGCCTCCAGCCAGTCGAGCCCGGGTTGCAACAACGCGATGTCGCCGCGAAAACGGTTGATCACAAAGCCGACTACGCGCGCCTGCTCGCTATTCGAGAGCAGCGCCAGTGTGCCGACCAGATGCGCGAACACACCGCCTTTGTCGATATCGGCGATCAGGATTACCGGGCAATCCACGCTTTCCGCAAAACCCATGTTGGCGATGTCGCCCTCGCGCAGATTGATTTCGGCGGGACTGCCGGCGCCTTCCACCACGACGACAGGATATTGTTCGCACAGGCGCTGGTGGGATTCCAGCACCGCCGCCCGCGCCGTGCTTTTATAGTGGTGATATTCCAGCGCCTCCATGTTGCCGACAGCGCGCCCGTGAATGATGACCTGCGCGCCGGTGTCGCTGTTTGGCTTGAGCAACACCGGATTCATGTCGGTGTGCGGTGCGAGCTTCGCGGCTTGCGCCTGCACCGCCTGCGCACGGCCGATCTCGCCGCCGTCACTTGTGACCGCACTGTTCAACGCCATGTTCTGCGGTTTGAACGGCACAACCGAAACACCCTGGCGTACAAGCCATCTGCAAAGGGCCGCAACCAGCGTGCTCTTGCCGGCATCCGAGGTCGTACCCTGCACCATCACCGTGATGGTGCTCATCCTAAAAACCCCAGTTCAAGCCACAGAGTTCTCAGAGAACACAGAGCGTTCCGTGGTTGAATAAATTTAGTGCACTCACCCAGAAGATGGACAGATATTTCGCTATAACTAATTGTTTTGCAGGTTTTTTCCAACAGGGGAAAACCCCTGTCCAAACCTTTTGTGAGTTGATGCCCACCAAGCATCATCCCTGCAACCCCAATTGCGAGTTGATGCCCACCGGGCATCATCCCTGCACACCCCGTATCTCTGTGATCTCTGTGTTCTCTGTGGCTAGCTGTTTTTTCCAGGTTCATCTTTTAAATCCGCCTAATGCCGCATCCAGCCGCGCCCAGGCACCCTCGCTACGCGCTCCCTCACCGCGCGGCAAGCCGAAACGCACACTGGGTGGAACATCGAACAGGCGCGTCAATATGCCCTGTCGGGCAAGCTGTTCGTGAATACTCGCGGCATCATCGCAACACACCCACTGAAACAGGCCGTTGCCACCGGCAGGCTTCAAGCCGTGCCGGCTAAGCATGTCGGACAGACGTTGAGCTGCCGAATGCAACGCCTGTCGGGTGGACAACTGCCAGTCAATATCGCAAAGGGCGAGCTTCGCCACGTAACGCGAAGGAGCGGCAATCGGCCAGGGCCCGAGCAGTTCGGCGAGCGGTTGCAAGATGGCCTCTTGCGCCAGCACGAAGCCAACCCGCGCGCCCGCCAGACCAAAAAATTTACCCAATGAGCGCAGCACGATCAGACCTTCGCGCGGACAGAATGGTGCCAGGCTGTGTTCAGGCGTGGCATCCATGAAGGCCTCGTCCACCACCAGCCATCCGCCGCGCGCGGCCAGCCTCGCATGCAAATCCATCAATTCGGCAACGCTGTATTGCCTGCCGGTAGGATTGTTCGGATTGACGATAACCACCACCTGGCTTTCGCTGCGCAATATTTCATCGCCTGAGACGCAGCGAACCTCATGCCCGTGCTGCCGCCATGCGTATTCATGTTCCGCATAAGCCGGGGCGACCAGCGAAACGCTGCAAGGCTTGCGCAGTCCTGGCAAAGCCTGAATCGCCGCCTGCGAACCCGAAACCGGGAGTAGTCGTGCCGTGCCATAAAAACTTGCAGCCGCATCGACCAGACCGTCATCGTCCTGCGGCAAGCCTTGCCAGACATCAATGGGTATTGCAGGCACCGGCCAACCGTCCGGATTGATGCCGGTGGATAAATCCAGCCAGCGGTTTTCAGGGATGCCGTAGCGCCGCGCCGCTGCACGCACGCGGCCGCCGTGTTCAAGCGCCATTTTTGAATCCTTCGATCAATAATGCCCCAGACAGATGGCGATCAGCCACAGATAGAGCGTGCGCTGCACCAGACGCACCGCGCGTGCGATATCGGCGCGATTTGCGGGCTTGCCGCAACCCAACGGCGGGCGCTGTTCCAGTTGGCCGTGATAGATCGCGGCACCGCCCAGTTTCACCTGCAGCGCGCCGGCACCCGCCGCCATCACAGGACCCGCATTCGGACTATCCCAGACTGGCGCCTGTTGCCGCCAGCAACGCCACGCACTGCGCGTATCTCCCAGCAGGGTGTAGCTCAGTGCGGTCAGCCGCGCCGGAATATAATTGAGCGCATCGTCGAGGCGCGCCGCCGCCCAGCCGAATTCGTTGTAGCGCTGATTGCGATAACCCCACATCGCATCCAGCGTGTTGCTCAGCCGGTACAACAGCACGCCCGGCGCACCTGCCACAGCGAACCAGAACAGTGCGGCGAAAATCGCATCGTTGCCGTTTTCCAGAACCGATTCCACGGTGGCGCGCGCCACACCTTCCTCGTCCAGTTGCATAGTGTCGCGGCTGACCATCATGCCCACCGCCACTCTGACCGCCGGCAGATCGTTGTCAGCAAAAGCCGCTGCCACGCGCCCGGCATGTTCCGCAAGACTGCGCGGCGCAATCGCAAAGTACAACACCACAACTGAAAACAGCACACCAAAAACGTCGAAGCTACGCAGCAGATAAGCCAAAAAAACCAGTGGAATCAGAACAATACAAACCGACAACACGCCGCTTGCATAGTTTGCGCGATAGCAGCATTTTTCAACGAACCTGGCCAGATGTCCGAATCCCGCCAGCGGATGAAAACGCTGTGGCTCGCCGAGCAGTTTATCGAGCAATACCGCCGCCAGCATCATCAGCGGCACGGACAGGGGGAGTAGCCATGATCTCATCGTTGCGCCCCCCAGCTATTTTCAAACAGCATTTCGCACAAGGGCTGCGGCGTACGCCAGCCCTCCAGCTGCAGCATCGGTGCGGCGTAGAATTCATCGACCTGCCCAAGACACAGGATCGCGACGGGTTTGCCGCCAGCCGGGATATTCAGCAGTTTTGCCAGCGCATCCGGATCGAACAACGACACCCAGCCCATGCCAAGACCCTCTGCGCGCGCCGCCAGCCACATGTTCTGGATCGCACACGCGACCGACGCCAGATCCATTTCCGGCAAGGTACGCCGGCCAAAAACATGCGATTCCCGGTTGTCCATCAAGGCTGCCACCCACAGCTCGGCACAATCCGCCACCCCTTCCACTTTCAGCCGCATGAACTCCGCATCGCGGCAACCCAAAGCTTCGGCCGTCAACTGCCGCTCGGTCTCCACCAGCGCATGAATCTGGCAACGCAACGCATCATCGGTAATCCGGATAAACCGCCACGGCTGCATCAAACCTACCGATGGCGCCTGATGTGCGGCGTGCAGCACGCGCTGTAAAACTTCCAATGGGACAGGATCGCTGCGAAAATGGCGCATATCGCGCCGCTGTGCAATCACCCGATAAATGGCATCGCGCTCGATGTCGGAATAGCGATGCGGCATAACCAACGACTTGGCTGGTGTCTTTCGGGTGCCCGGCCAAAAGTTTTTCGGCTGACAGCCTAGTCGGATGGCTAGTAGTTTCATCAAACTCATGGCAAAAACAGACGCGCCACCGCAACCGGATCGGACGGGAAATAAAAATGGATGTAGGAGGCCGTCAGGCGATGCTGCTGAAATACCGGCTCAGACGTTGCGCCGCCATTGGGACACACGCCACGCGCGACCGGGATCAGGCCCGTTTCGACCTTCGAATAATGGAAGGTATGTCCGCGCAGCGTGCCTTGCGGCAGTGCCACGCTTTGCAGCGCGAGTGCGCTCAGTCGGGCTTGCATCACCGCGCTACCGTCAAGCAAGCCTGGCAACTTCTCTGTTTTCCCCTGCGCATCGGTCAGCGATTGCAATACATACAACATGCCGCCGCACTCGGCGAGTATCGGTTTTTGCGCAGCATGATGAGCGCGAATGGCATCCAGCATGGCGCTATTTGCTGCCAATTTTGACAAGTGCAGCTCGGGATAGCCGCCGGGCAGATAAAGGCTATCGGCCTCGGGTAGCGCACTGTCGTCGAGTGGCGAAAAGAAACGCAGCACTGCGCCGAGCGCCTCCAGCACATCGAGGTTGGCGCGATACAGAAATGAAAAAGCCGCGTCCTTTGCCACGGCGATTTTCACGCCCGCCAGTTGCCGTGCCGGGCTGGTTACCCCACCCTCACCCCTGCCCCCTCCCCCTGAGGTGGAGGGAAAACTAACGGGTGCGGCGAATTCCACGGCTGGCGGCAAGCCTATATCGCACTGTTGCCCCCACAGCCCGGCCGCATGTTCGATGCGCTGAACAATGTCTGGCAACTCCGCTGCCTGCAACAATCCAAGATGCCGCTCGGGCAGACTGATTTCAGCGCTGCGCGGCAACGCGCCGCAAAATTTCAATGAGCCCGGTAATTTTTCTGTGAGCATTTGTGCGTGGCGTTGACTGCCGACGCGGTTCGCGACCACACCATAAAAAGGCACAGAGGGATCGAGTTGCGACAGGCCGCAGGCCATTGCAGCAAAAGTCTGCGCCATCGCACCCGCATCGATCACCGCCAGAACCGGGATGCCGAATTGGCGGGCGAGATCCGCACTGGAAGGATTGCCGTCGAACAGGCCCATCACGCCTTCGATCAGAATCAGATCGGCGTCCCCGGCTGCCCTGTAGAGCAGGGCGCGGCAATCCGCCTCGCCGCACATCCACAAATCGAGCTGATAGACCGGATTTCCTGAAGCCACCTCCAATATGGTCGGATCGATGAAATCCGGCCCGGTCTTGAAGACGCGCACGCGACGACCGCAACTGCGATGATAGGCGGCCAATGCGGCGGTGACGGTAGTTTTCCCCTGCCCGGAGGCGGGCGCGCTGATCAGCAGGGCAGGACAATGACGAACAGTCATTTTTAAAGGTCTATGCCAGGTTGCGCGCGCACACCGGCACGAAAAGCGTGTTTGACGTCCTGGATTTCGCTGACCGTGTCGGCCATTTCCAGCAGACAGTCGGGCGCGGCACGGCCGGTAATCACCACATGCTGCATGGGCGGGCGGGCGGCCAGATCAGCACAGACCTGCTGTGCATCCAGATAACCGTAATTGAGCAGATACGTCAGCTCATCGAGCACCACCAGGTGCAGCGATGCATCCTGTAACAGCCCCTGTGCGACGGTCCAGCCACGCTGAGCGGTTGCAATGTCCGCATCGCGATTTTGCGTATCCCAGGTAAAACCATCGCCCAGCACATGCCACTCTACGCCCGGCTGATCACCTAGAAAACGCTCTTCGCCGGTATCGCGACGGCTCTTGAGAAATTGCGCAACGCCAGCCTTGAGTCCGTAGCCCAGCGTGCGTGCGACCATGCCAAACGCAGAACTGGATTTACCCTTGCCGTTGCCGGTCAGCACCAGCAACAGCCCCTTATCCTGATCTGCCCGGGCAATCGCCGCATCCACTACGGTTTTCTTGCGCCCCATGCGGCGGCTATGCTGTTCGCTGTTATCCGGCATGCTTCTCGCGGGTTGCACGCTGGGTGAACAGCACGTACAACATTACAGCCGGAACCAGATAGACCACGGCGCCGGAAACATAGGGCACATAGTATTGCGCGATGCGGGCGGCGTATTGAACAACGCTCACATCGGCAAAGCGCCCGGAAAACAGATAGAACGCGCCATTGGAAATAACAAATGCCACGTTGACTGCCGCAAACGAGACGAGTGAAAACATGCCCAGACTGCGCAGGTTGTTTTGCTGGATGCGCGCGGCGTAACGGCCGGCAAACCACAGTGTCGCGTAAGTCGGGATCAGGAACCAGTATGCCGGTGTCACGCAATAGTCGGAAACGCCCAGATGGGTGATCGCCACATAATCGAGCGCTGCGGCTTCCAGCAGCAATGCGCCGAACAACAGCGGACTGGCAACCAGAAAGCCCGCCAGCAGAAACACCGCCAGCGAAGCATCGGGCAGATGCAGGCTGCTGCCGAAATGGTGCATGCGTGTGGCGGCCATCAAAGCGACCAGAAGTGCGCACAGCGCGAAGGATTTTGTCTTATTCATTGTGTAACTCCTAGTAAAAATGAAACACGCGCACCTTATCACAAAGGCACGCGCGTTTCAGCAGCGGTTAGTGCTGGTAGTTCAGTCCGACAAACAACGTACGGCCCAGGGTGTTGTAACCATAGGCTTCGGAATAGTTGCGATTGAACAGATTATCCACGCGAGCCAGCAGATTCAAGTTCTGGTCGAGTTGATAGCGCGCAGCAAGATTTAACAGTTCATAACCATGCAAGGTGCGCACGCCATCCAGACGGGCACCGCTGTAGCGCACTTCCGCAGCCAGGTTCCACGCATCGAAATCATGCGATGCCGCAACGCTGGCAAATTCTCTGGCTCTGCGTGGCAGCAGCTGACCGGTCGCTGCATTGCGCGGATTCTGGAAGGTCGCACTGGCTTTCAGATGATTCGCGCCGAATTCGCCCGCATAGCTCAATTCCTCACCGTCGATTCTGGCCTGATTGATGTTGGTTACCGTGGTGAAGGCGGCATTGAGTGCAATCAAATCGGTGATGCGGTTATCAAAATACACCGCATCAAAGCGCTGGCCGTTCGCCGCATAATGCAGACCGACCTCATTGTTTTGTGAACGTTCCGGCTTCAGGTTCGGATTGCCCTGATAACCAAAGGCCAATGGCCAGTACATGTCATTGAACGTCGGCGCCTTAAAGGCATTGCTGACACTGGCGGTCGCACGCCAACCGTCGGCAAACGCCACACCATACCCCAGCAATCCAGTATTCGCCGTGCCGAAATCAGAATAGCGATCCTGGCGCAAGTTCAGTTGAATTTGGTGCGCACCGAATTCACCGGTATAGCCGCCCAGCAGGCTGTTCACGTTGCGCGAGTTTTGCGCAAACAGCACGGTGGACGTAACCGCCTGCCCCAGATGCTCGACCGCCAGATTGAGCTGCTGTCCAGCTGCAATCTTGAGATTGTTCTGCCAGACCAGTTGATTGTTCACGGTTTGGTAACGCGAGGTCGCCACTGCGTTGGTGTAATAGCGGCTGTCGTCAGTACCTTGTGCCAGACGCACCTGGCTGTGCCACATCGCACCAAATTGATCGTCCGATACCAGCGACAGTTTATCGATGTTCTCTACGATATTGTAAAGATCCGTTGGCAAGCCGAACGCACTGTCCAATGAGATATTGCCGCGCGTACTGAACAAAGAGGCCGACAACAAATGATCCGTATTAATGACATGCTGGATCTGGGCCGCCAGCGTGTTGTTGTCGTAGCCATTTTTACCCGGATTAGCTTTGGGTGCCAGCTGCGGGTTGAGAGCCGACACGCCGTCGGTTTTGACTTTGGCGGCATTCACGCTGAACGAGGTGTCATGCACTTCGCCTGCGAATCCCGCAGACAGACGCTGCGTGCCGTGACTGCCCGCACCCGCGTTAATATTAAAGGCGGGCGCGCCTTGCCCCTGTTTGGTGAACAACTGGATCACGCCGCCGATGGCCTCAGATCCATACAGACTGCTGACGTTACCGCGCACGATTTCGATACGGGCGATGCTGTCCAGCATGAGATGTTCGATTGCCGTTGCGCCTACCGTGGCCGAATTGATGCGCACCCCATCGAGCAACACCAGCACCTGTTTGGACTCGGTGCCGCGCATGAAGATACTGGAGGAGGCACCCAGCCCGCCGTTCTGCACCACCTCGATGCCGGCTACCGAACGCAACAGCGTCGAGACATCAGCCGCGCCGGATTTACGGATTTCCTGCTCATTCAGCACGGTGACATCCGCGATAGTCTTGTTCAGCGACTGAGGCATGCGTGTGCCTGTAACGACGATTTCATCCAGACTGGCGGCCTGTACGGCCAAAGGGAACGTGATCGCACCGAACAGTGCAACCATTATAAGCTTTTGATTCATTTGAGTTTTCCGATCAAAGTTCCGGCGACCCCGCTGGAACGTTAAAAATCAGAAGAAATGCGGGCGACAAGCCGCGCTTTGAAAATGTAAGCGCGTTGCAGTGATTGCCACGAAGCCGCCTCCCGCGCCTCCTTCTGTTCGTATGCGATAAGGCCGGTATCCGGGCTCACAAGTCTTGATTTGCCGCCTTCCCATGATTGCTCACAGTGGCATAATGACAAACCCACACTTGACGACCGTTGCGGGGGCAGCTCAGGCTTTGTCGAGCGTCACTGGATGGATAAATCCGCATAGCGAATCCACCCGATTTCCAGTGCCGACAACGCACCTGCTTCCCGTTTAACCATGCTGCAATGCAGCCTGGCACCTCAAAGCTGCGCGCACTTTAACACGCGTATGACGCAACACAAAATGTCCATTTACAAAATACTTGCACAAGCCTGTCTTAGCAATTGACTTTGCAGCACTTTTCAAATTATATTAGCCGTATGGAAAATGAATTAAACACACTGGAGAGCAAACTGGCACAGCTGATACAAGTCAGCAGCCAGTTGCGCACGGAAAACCACCAGTTACGCCAGGAATTGGCGCAAGCCTTGAGCCACAACCGGCTATGCAACGACAAAATCGACAGCGCGAAAGCCCGCCTGGAAAAATTGCTGCCCACCTTACCCGAGGAGCTATCATGAGCAGCCAAAAAAACACGCTGGACGTCAAAATTCTCGATCGGGAACTACGAGTCGCCTGTCCGGAAGAGGAACAAGAGGCACTGCTGTCAGCGGTCGGCTATCTGAACAAAAAAATGACCGAGATTCGCGATGCCGGCAAGATCGCCAATGTCGAGCGCATCGCCATCATGGCCGCACTCAACATCGCACATGAATTGCTTTCCACAAAGGTTGGACGCGGGGTTGACCTCGCCGACTTAACGCGTAGAATGAGTGCCATGCAGGCAGCAATAGATCAGGCCTTAGCCGAACAGGAAACGCTGTTTTAAAAGGCTAGCCTCCCGATTTCGAGTTGTCCCCTGCGGTGTTCGTCAGGCTCATATATTCTTTGAACCAAGTAACTTTACAGGTCGCGACTCATACGCCGTTGTTGTGAATGTCCCTTGCGGATGATCCTGATGCGGCAGGGAAGTGACCCTCTTGAACCTTAAGGTTCGAGATGCTGGGTCAACGGCACAGGCGGGGGACTTTATTTCAGTGCGACCGAAAGGTCGCACTTTCTTTTGCCGGTACATACCGAGTAAGGTTAAATTGTGGCTCGCTTCGTGATCACAATCTAACCTACTCGTTAACGATCATCGGTACGTGCGGGCAGGATTGAAGCGAGATCATCTTCAACATCGAGTCCATGCGAGGCGGCAAGCCTTGCAATATGAACCCCAAACACACCCCGCAGCTCTCCAACTGCCCCATTGAAAACCCAACTGGCAAAGTGCCCTTGATTTGCGCCAAAGCGAATGGCGCACCGATCATCGGCCTCGACTGTGGCAAGGAACTTCCGGCAAGCCGCACGCATTGCTCTGATACTTTGTGCGAGCTCTTGCGCACCATCGAGCTTTCCAAGCTCGGCTGTAAGGAACTCTCGAATACGAAGAACTGACTCGGCACAGTGATGCGGAAGCTCCATTTCTGAAGGAACATACAACACGCGGCGATCCTCAAGAAACACTAAAATGCGCCTTGCTGCCACACACTCGGCTTCGGGTGGGTTCCACTGAACGCCGAAAATTGGAACGCTCAGACCTGTAACCCGAGAAGCAATTTCGCTGAACTTCATAGGCGCTCCTTGATCGCAAAGTGATCACCGCTGCACAACTTAAGAAGATACTGATTTATTCGTCATCTCCGCGAAAGCGGAGATCCAGCGCCTTGATTTAACTGGATTCCCGCCTGCGCGGGAATGACAAAACTGATTAAATCAGCGCTTCCCTATATCTTTTAGCTGGGCATATGGCTATTCTGTTACAAACAAAACTTGATTAAAATAAAATAGTTACATAGAGCGCCGCACGACTCACATCGGAAACACCCGGGAAAAAATTAACCGTGCATATCGTCTCTTCGTTCCCGCAAACTTTAAAAGCAAAAGTTAACAACTACTTTGTCTGCTTCGCAGAGAGTTTTTACGGCTGGATTCCGGCCTGATGAAACAACTAAGTATTGACTACGCAGTCAAAAAACGACTGCCAAGTCACTACTTATTAGCCGGAATGACGGAATTAAATCAAAGCCACAAAACAACCTGCCGCCAGGCTACAAGCTACCGGCAACTATCCACCATCAACTAGCTACTAGCTGTGTCACTCCATAAATCAGCAGTCCGAACAGTCCGCCGACCAGTGTGCCGTTGATGCGGATGTACTGAAGGTCACGGCCCAGATAAAGCTCCAGTTTGTTGACCATGTAGTTGTCATCCCAGTTGCCAAACTCCTCGCGAATCAAATCCCCGACCATGCCCTTATTCGCATTGGCAGCCCGGATCAGTGCGGCCTGAATCTGATCGTTGATCCACGAGCGGATTTCCTCGTTGGTGGCAAGGTACAACTCCAGTTCGCCTACCAGATTGACAATCTTGCCGGTAATAACGGAATCGGGATGCGACAGATCCAGCACCACCCAGTCGCGTAACTGACTCCACAAGGACTCGATCTGGCGACCGAACTCGGGATGATTAAGCCATGTGTTTTTCTGCCGGCTCACCCATTCCTGCAACTCGGGATCCTGTTGCAGGCGCAATACGTAGCTCTTCACCTGCTCATCGAATTCCAGATACAGGCCGTTGGTCTCATCCTCAGCCGCAGCACGCAACTTGTTGACGACCGCCGTGCGTATCGTCGGCACGAAGGGTTCGATCATGCTTTGCACAAATGAATTGTCGCTCCAGCCTTTGATAAAGGCTGAAATTTTGTCGGTATTGTCAGGACTTTCCACATAATCGGCAAAGCGGTTCAGTCCGCCGTGCAATATTTTGCGGTGGCTCTGATTTCGCGTCACCAGTTCAAGTCCGCTTGCCATAAATCCGGATAGATCAATGTTTTGCAGTTTGTTGCGGGCGGATTGAGCGATGAAGTCATGGATACGCCGGTCATCCAGTGCCTTCACACCGTAGGCAACGGCCTTGCCCAGATAAGCAGCGACCTTGAGCCGGTTGCCGGGCAGAACCAGCCATTGCGACAGATGAAAGGCCGCATCGTAGCGCTTGAGCCGTTGTCCGATGACTTCTGCGCTTAAAAATTGTCCCACCACAAAATCCGCCAGGCTGTTAGCGATGCTGCGCTTGTTCCGGGCAATAATGGCGGTGTGGGGAATGGGGATACCCAGCGGATGTCGAAACAGCGCTACCACCGCGAACCAGTCCGCCAGTGCGCCTATCATCGCCGCTTCCGCAAAGGCCGCCAGATAACCCAGCGAATAAACCTTGCCGACAACATACAAACCGGCAGCAAAACCCAGCAAGCTGGCGGCAATCCATTTCATTTTGACAAGGTCGCGTTGCCTGATGGTGTCTTCCGCCTGGATGGCGCGTTCTGCAATATTGCTCATAATTTTATCTCGACTTAATGTTGGCAAGAGGGACATCTGCTTAGCTGTGAAGCGTATCGCAACTTCCCGTCTCGCGCCATTGTAAGTAGAATCAATTTCCAATGTTCGAGTAACATGAGTGCATTGTGAAGTCCACATGGCTCCACTAATTTGTAACAACCTGATTTAATAAGATTATTTTAAATTCGACATACTGGACACCCGATGCGTTACTGGCTGATGAAATCCGAACCCGCTGACGTCAGCATTGACGATCTTGCCAATTTCCCCGATCAAATCGTGGCCTGGTATGGCGTGCGCAACTATCAGGCGCGCAACTTTATGCGCGACCAGATGACGGTCGGTGACGGCGTGCTGTTTTATCATTCCAATTGCAAAATACCCGGCATCGCCGGCATCGCCCGGGTTTCCAGCACAGCCTATCCCGATGCAAAACAATTCGACAAAGGCAGTAAATATTTTGACGAAAAGGCCACACAGGAACAACCGCGCTGGTTCAATGTCGATGTGCAACTGGTCAAAAAAATCGCACTAATTCCGCTGGCCGAATTACGCCTGCATCCGGAACTGGCGCGCATGCGCACCCTGCAACAGGGCAACCGCCTGTCCATCACACCGCTCGACCCTGCCGAATGGAAATACATCACCACTCAACTGGTACACGACTGACGGGCATGAAAAAATTACCTCCCATGAGCATGAAACCCTCATACCCGTTCCCTCCCCCCAACCCCCTCCCGCTTTGCGGGCGAGGGGGCGAACGACTCGCTTCGCGAGGCTCTCGTTGATGGAATGGATGACGGCCTACTTGTTGCTGGGTGCGACCGTAGGCCTGCTGGGCGGTCTGTTCGGCATCGGCGGCGGTACGGTACTCGTGCCGGTGCTGTTATTCCTGTTCGATGCTCAGCATTTTCCAGCGGAGCACCTGCTGCATCTGGCGCTGGGCACCTCCATGGCAACGATCATTTTCACCGCCCTGGCCAGCCTGTACAAACACCACCAGCACAAGGCCGTGAACTGGAACGTGGTCCGCACCATTACCCCCGGCATCCTGATCGGCACGGCGCTTGGCACATTATTGGCCACCAGCATTCCGGCGCATTTATTAGGGCTTATCTTCGCTTTGTTCGTGTATTTCGCCGCTGCACAAATCCTGTTCGACATACGCCCACCCGCTTCACGCCAACTGCCCGGCAACTTTGCCGTCAGACTATTCGGCGTATTCGCCGGGACGTTGAGCAGTCTGGTCTCCATCGGCGGCGGCACCGTAGTGATTCCCTACCTGCTGTGGAGCAACCTGACCATCCGGCAGGCGATCGGCACCTCGGCCGCAATCAGCTTTCCTGTCGCCATCGGCGGCACGATTGGTTATGTCGCAACCGGCCTGAATGCGCCGGGACTCCCGGCCTTCACGCTGGGCTACGTCTATCTGCCTTGCCTGCTGTGGACGGCTGCGGCCAGCGTCATCACCGCCCCGCTGGGCGCCAGAGCCGCGCACCAGATGAAGATCGTCATGTTACGCAAACTGTTCGCGGTGCTGCTGTTGGCACTCGCCACCCAATTATTGTTTAAGGTCAGCCTGAATGGTTTCCATCCATAGCGCTCAGAACTTCGCAGATACGCCATCCTGGCTTGCCGCACTGACGACAGATTTCACTGCGGCTGAAATCGACGTAATACGACGCGCCTGTGAACTGGCGGAATCGCTCTATGCCGGACAAGTCGAACTGACCGGCACACCGCTGATGCAGCACGCGCTGGGCGCGGCATCCATCCTGATCGGCATGAACATGGATTTTGAAACCATTGCCGCCACCCTGCTGCATGCAGTGCCCGAATATATGGAGAACTGGAACGAGCTCATCGAGTCTGATTTCGGCACAAACATAACATGTCTGGTTGAAGGCATTTCGCGTCTGGAGCAAATCCGCCAATTTCGCGAGATACGCAGCCTGAACAAGACCGTTGAAGACAGTCAACAGATCGAAAGCCTGCGCAAGATGTTACTGGCGATGGTAAGCGATATCCGCGTGGTGCTGATCAAACTTGCCTGCCGCACCCAGACCTTGCGCTGCCTGTCGGGCGCAAGCCCGGGTCAGCAGAAGCTGATCGCACAGGAAACGCAAAGCCTGTTCGCTCCGCTGGCCAACCGTCTCGGTGTGTGGCAAATAAAATGGGAACTGGAAGACTTGTCCGTACGCTACCTGGATCCGGATCTGTACAAGAGAGTTGCCAGGTTGCTGGATGAGCGCAGGGTTGATCGCGAACGCTATATCGATGATGTGATACAACAGTTAAAACAGTCACTTACTCAGACCGGCATACCCGCCGAAGTGACGGGTCGCCCCAAACACATCTACAGCATCATCAACAAGATGAAGCGCAAACATCTGGAGTTTAACGAATTATACGATGTGCGCGCGGTGCGGATTCTGGTGAGCGACGTGCAGAGCTGTTATGCCGTCTTGAGCCTGGTTCACGAATTGTGGCAGCCGATCGCCAGTGAATACGACGACTATATCGCACGCCCCAAGAGCAATAACTACCGTTCGTTGCACACGGCCGTCATCGGCCCGCGCGGACAGGCGTTCGAGGTGCAGATCCGCACCCAGGAGATGCACCAGCATTCGGAACTGGGTGTCGCCGCCCACTGGCGCTACAAGGAAGGCGGCAAGTCGGATGCCAAACTCGACGAGAAGATTATCTGGCTGCGTCAGATACTGGAATGGAAAGATGACCTCAGCGACCGTGGCGACTTGCAGGAACAATTTAAAAATGAATTGTTCCACGACCAGGTTTATGTGCTGACGCCACAAGGCAAAGTCATCGATTTACCCAAGGGTGCAACCCCGGTGGATTTCGCCTACATGCTGCATACCGACCTGGGCCATCGCACGCGCGGCGCCAAGGTAGACGGCGCCATCGTTCCGCTCAATTACAAATTACAGAACGGCCAGCGTGTGGAAATCCTCACCACCAAACTGGGGGCCCCCAGCCGTGACTGGCTTAATCCCTCGCTGGGATTCTTGCAAGGCGCGCGCGCACGGGCCAAGGTACGCGCCTGGTTTAAAAACCAGAACTATGATGAAAGCGTAACGCAGGGCAGAACACAGCTGGATCGCGAATTGCACCGGCACGGCGTTACCTCGGTTAATCAGGAAAAGCTCGCGCAACGACTGCATTTCAACAAACTGGACGATTTGCTGGCGGCCATCGGACGCAACGAAATCACCCAGCGGCGCATCGCAGTCGCCCTCCAGGCGGAGCTGCCAAATAAGGTGATCGCCATCACCAAGCCGGTATTCAGGCCGCCGGCAGAACACCGTTCTCCAACCGGCATCCTGATCGAAGGCGTGGGCAATCTGATGACCCGGACAGCAAAATGTTGCAATCCCGCACCGCCGGATGTAATCGTCGCCTATGTCACGCGCGACAGGGGGATCACCATTCATCGCCAGGACTGTGCGTTCGCGCTGCGACTGACGGCTAACAGTCGCGATCGTCTGCTCAGTGCACGCTGGAGTGGCAAATAGCCGGATCAGCGTGTATGAGAATGCAATTCCCCCTATAATCCTGAAAACCGCAGTTCAAGCCACAGAGCTCACAGAGAACACAGAGAGTTACGTGGATTTTTCACTTTTTGTTGACTTACCCAAAAGGTGATTGAAAAACTTACTATAACTATTTGTTTTGCGAGTTTTTGCCCACAGGGCAAAATCCCTGCGAGAAGCGGTTGCGAGTTGATGCCCGCAGGGCATCACCCCAGCTTACCCCGCTTTACTCGGTGATCTCGGTGTTCTCTGTGGCCAAATGCTTTTTATAGGATAATCCGGATACGTCAACCGTTGCAGCCCGTGCAGCGTATAAACGATGTACAGACCGCAAATCAGAAATCAGGAATATCTTGAACAATAATACCGCAACACTGCAGACACAGCAGATGTATGCAGCAAGCAATACGTCGCTTATTACCGGTTTGTTACTCGCTGCGA
The DNA here is from genome assembly GCA_041671725.1 of Gallionella sp. GTDB lineage: Bacteria > Pseudomonadota > Gammaproteobacteria > Burkholderiales > Gallionellaceae > Gallionella. Next base: position 30,518 of record JBAZAY010000003.1, read on the forward strand.
TATTGGCCTTTATACAGCGCGAAGCGATTGCACCCACCGTGGTTCTTGGCTGGTTTTCCCTGATTGTATTGATCACGCTCTCCCGTGCAGCGCTGGTAATAGCTTATCAGCGAGCTGCCGACGACACCGGTTTTCATCCCTGGCTGGTCAGGTTCCGTGTTGGCGTACTCGCTTCCGGTCTGGCTTGGGGTTCAAGCTGCTTTCTGCTGTTTCCGGATCAACAACCGCAGTATCAGATGTTTCTGATTTTTATGCTGGTCGGGCTGACGGCTGGCGGCGTAATTTCATATTCAGCCGATCTTTTCAGCGCCTGTGCCTACTCGGCCGCCTTGACCCTTCCGCTCGCAACGCGGCTATTTATTGCCGGCGACAGCTTGTCTATCGCCATGTCCATGGCAGCCATTCTGTATCTGGGTTTCATGATCATCAGCCTGCGCCATATCAACGGCAACATCTGCGAAAATATTTTATTGCGTCTGGAAGCCGCCTCGCGCGAACAAACGGTACGCTCAAGCGAGGAACGCTACCGTTTGTTGCTGAGTCATTCGCCCGTCGGCATTTTTCATTACGACACCAACCTCGTCATCACCTACTGCAATGACAGCTTCGCCGAGCTTCTGCATAATTCGATCGAACGCATCGTCGGCATGGATATGAAACTGCTCAAGAGCCAGGACATTCTGCCGGCTTTACGAAAACCCATGGAGGGCGAGACAGGCTATTACGAGGGGCATTACAACGCCACCTTCAGCAACGCCAGCGTATGGATAGCCATGACCGCAGCCCCCTCACGAGATGACAAGGGCAGGATCGTCGGGGGTATTGCCATCGCTCAGGACATCACCCGGCGACGTCAGTCCGACGATGAGCTGCGCATCGCTGCCACCGCATTTGAATCACAGGAAGGCATGTTGATCACCGATGCCAATGGCACCATCCTCCGGGTGAACAGCGCCTTCTCCGGCATCACCGGCTACACCGCCGAGGAGATCATCGGCCGAAATCCCAGCCTGCTCAGTTCCGGTCGTCAGTCTGCAGATTTTTACGCCGCCATGTGGGAAAACATCAATAACGCGGGTACCTGGGAAGGCGAAATCTGGAACAGGCGCAAAAATGGCGAAATCTACCCGGAATATCTGACCATCACAGCGGTAAAAGACGCTAACGGTATCGTCACGAATTACGTATCCACCTTTAATGACATCACGGCCAGCCGCGCCGCCGCCGAAGAAATCAAACATCTGGCGTTCTACGACCCGCTAACTGGCCTGCCCAACCGGCGGCTACTGATGGACAGGCTCAATCAGGCCTTGGCTTTCAGCACCCGCCATGACAGACAGGGCGCGTTGCTGTTCATAGACCTTGATAATTTCAAGACACTGAACGATACGCTGGGGCATGACATCGGCGACTTGCTGTTGCAACAGGTCGCAACACGCCTGACGACCTGCGTGCGCGAAGGCGACACCGTCGCACGGCTGGGCGGAGACGAATTTGTGATCATGCTGGAAGACCTGAACGAGCAGACACAGAATGCGGCTGCGCAGACGGAAACTGTCGGCGAAAAGATTCTTGCCACGCTCAACCAACCCTACCAGCTTGCCACGTACGAATATCACAACTCCCCCAGCATCGGCGCCACCCTGTTCCATGGACACCAGAAGTCGATGGATGAATTGATGAAACAGGCAGACATTGCCATGTATCAGTCCAAGAAGGCGGGTCGCAACACACTGCGCTTCTTCGATCCAAAGATGCAGGAAACCATCAATTCCCGCGTTGCGCTCGAAGGCCAGTTGCACAAAGCACTTGAACATCGACAATTCCAGCTGTATTACCAGATTCAGATGGACAACGCCCGCCGCCCGGTGGGTGCAGAGGCATTGATCCGCTGGATACATCCGGAACACGGCATGGTGTCGCCAGCGCAATTCATTCCACTTGCGGAGGAAACCGGGGTCATCCTGCCTATCGGGAAATGGGTGCTGGAGACGGCTTGTGCCCAGCTCAAGGCATGGGAAAAGAACACGCTGACACGCGATCTTGTTCTGGCCGTGAATGTCAGCGCCAGGCAATTCCGCCAAGTGGATTTTGTGGCTCAAGTGCAGGCGGTCTTGCAACACCATGCCGTCAATCCAAAGCTGCTTAAGCTGGAACTGACCGAAAGCCTGTTGCTGGAAAACATAGAAGACACCATTGCAACGATGAACACCCTGAAAGCAATCGGTGTCCAGTTTTCACTGGACGACTTTGGCACGGGCTACTCATCCTTGCAATACCTCAAACGGCTGCCGCTCGATCAGCTCAAGATTGACCAGTCGTTCGTGCGCGATATTGCCAGCGATTGCAGCGATAAGGCGATCGTGCGCACCATCATTTCGATGGCACACAGCCTGGGACTGGATGTGATTGCGGAAGGCGTGGAAACCGAAGAGCAGCTGCAACTCCTGCAGGATAAAAATTGCACACACAATCAGGGATACCTGTTCAGCAAACCTGTGCCTATCGAACAGTTCGAAGCACTGCTCAAATAATCCCGTTCAATCACCTGTTCCTAGCGTGCTGCACGGCATCACCGCCCGGCAGCATGCATTTAAAGTTAGCCGATTTTCGCCCTTACCTTCTAACGACTACGCCATTTTCAATTCTAACCTTGTCACCGCTTCCTACATGAGGCACTGCGGTCTGTTTAAAAATGCGTTCCTCACCCGTATTCATTTTCACTGCGATATCGTAACTCCGGGTCTTTTTAGCGATTTTCTCAATCTTGTTGCCGGCGAAAGCGCCGCCGACCGCGCCTGCGATTGTCGCCAGATCGCGCCCTGAGCCAGCTCCTACCTGATTACCCAGCACACCTCCGACAAGCCCGCCCGCAACCACACCCAAGCCTGACCCCTCGCCTTCGGCATCAATTTCAGTGACGGATAGCACGACCCCACAATGCGGGCAAATGCTTGCAGTTCCGGACGTTTGATTTGACGAATATTCGTGAGGCCTGGCTGCGGTCGCACGCTGCTCCGCAAGACGCTTCGACTTTGCTGCCGACGCGCGTTGTTCCGCTGCAAACTCTTTTTTCGCATTGGCAACGGCTTGCGCAACGGCGGCGTCTTGTTTGATTTTTTCTTCAGCCTGGGCAGCGGAGATTGCAGCTTGCTTGTCTTTTTCAGCCGCTTGCTCAGCAATCATTTCTTTTTTTGCTTCTGCGACTGCCTGCTCAACCAATACCTTGGTTTGTGCTGCACTTTCTTCGGCAGAAGGCTTGGGCGAACAAGCAGTGACGACACTGACTACTGCCAGCGCCATCAGGGCAGCTGCGATACCAAATCCAGATCGCTTGTACGATAAGTGAGGATTCAATTTATTCTCCTTCGATGGACAAGTTAATTGGCTAAACTCATTTATTAACGACTGCTTGAGCGATCTACTATACAGCAATCAGATAGGCGGTTGCACCGCATCACCGCCCGGCAGTTCGCCAAATTCGTCCGATAAGGTAATCACACTTCCCTTCATCACGTAGCCGCACACTGACACTTGCAAGCCAACCGGCGTTTTGCCCGCCCATCGCTCATAACATTACGGCGCAACCTGTTGAATAGTTTCAAATATTCAGCTCACCATCAAAAACCTTCAAGACCGTAGTTCTGCTGAAAGTGGACGTACCGCTCAACCTTTTTCCGTGCTGCAGACAAGCAGCAAATGCCAGAAACGCTTTAACAGCGTGTATTTTTCGACGAGCAGCGGCAGCTTTGATAAGGCATAATCACGCCACAAAAATTTACAGGGAGAACCCCCATGGCGTTGCCGATATTCCGCACCAAACCGATTGCAACTGACGACACATGCGAAACCGGCCTCAAGAGATGCCTGTCCGCATTTGACCTCACCCTGCTGGGCATCGGCGCCATCATCGGAACCGGCATCTTCGTGCTTACCGGCATCGCAGCCGCCAACCAGGCAGGTCCGGCAGTGGTCCTGTCGTTCGTCATCTCCGGCTTTGCCTGCGCCTTCGCCGCACTGTCCTATGCTGAACTGGCCGCCTCCGTGGGAGGATGCGGCAGCGCCTATGGTTACAGCTATGTCGCATTCGGCGAAATCGTCGCCTGGATGATAGGCTGGATCCTGCTGCTTGAATACAGCGTGTCGGTGGCAGCGGTGGCCAACGGCTGGTCGGGCTACTTTAACAACGCGCTTTCCGCGATGGACATGGCACTACCGGACATGCTCACCAAGTCGCCCGCGCTGGGCGGGCTCATCAACCTGCCCGCCGCCTCCATCATCCTGATCCTGATGGGGCTGCTGATTATCGGTGTCAGACAAAGCGCACAGCTCAACACCGCGATGGTGTTCATCAAAGTGCTGACCATTATCGTGTTCGTCAGCATCGCCGCATTCAACGTCGATCCGGCCAACTGGCATCCATTCATGCCCTACGGCTGGTTCAATACCCTGCCTGACGGCAGCACTACCGGCGTGCTGGCGGGCGCCTCGCTGGTGTTCTTCGCCTATGTCGGTTTCGATGCGGTTTCGACGGCTGCCGAAGAAGCCCGCGATCCGCAGCGCGACCTGCCGATTGGCATCATCGCATCCTTGATTTTCTGCACCGTAATCTACATCATCGTATCCGGCCTGTTGACCGGCATCGTGCCTTATACTCAGCTTGGTGTTTCCTCACCCGTCGCCCATGCGCTGCAACTGCTGGGATACAAATGGGCTTCGGCGCTGGTGTCCACCGGCGTTATCGCAGGCCTGACCACCGTGATGCTGGTGCTGTACTACGCGCTGACGCGCATCATCCTGTCCATGTCGCGCGACGGACTGATGTCACCGTTCCTGTCCAAAGTCGATTCAAAAAGGAAAACCCCGGTGCGCGTCATCATCATCACTGGCGGCATCATGTCTCTGGCCGCAGGACTGTTTCCGCTCAGCGCACTGGCAGAACTGGTCAATATCGGCACGCTGGCCGCATTCGTGGTGGTCTGCCTGGGCATGATCGTGCTGCGCATCCGCCAGCCGAATTTGCATCGCCCGTTCAAGAACCCGTTCGGCTATCTATTCCCCGTGCTCGGCATGATCTCCTGTTCAGGATTGATGACTTTCCTGCCGGCAACGACCTGGCTGCGTTTCACCGTATGGCTGTGCATCGGCCTGATCGTCTATTTCACCTACTCGATTCGCCACAGTAAACTGGCAAGATAAGCGCACTGCTAATCAATTTGACGGTCAACAAAAAAGCCGGCTTATGCCGGCTTTTTTGTTAACAGAAGATAACGTTCCTTTCGACTGCCTTCAGTCCTAAGCGGAGCCGAAGGATCACAGCAGGCTTATTTGGCCAAGCCTAAAATAAAGCGAACCAGCTGCTTCATTTGATCCTGCTTCTTGCCTGAAGCATCATTAGCCGGCATCGGCATGGTGCCCCACATACCGGCCCCGCCTTTGGAAACCTTGGTGATCAAGCGCGCTTCAGCACCCTCATCGCCTTTGTACTTCTTGGCAACATCCATCCACGATGGACCAACCAGCTTCTTGTCAATCGCGTGACAAGCGGTGCAGTTGTTTTCCCTGGCAAGCAGGGGCATATTTTTATCCGACTCACTACTCAGTGAAGCAGAAATAATTTGGGGTGTAGCTGTGTGTGTTTCCTCTGTCTTGTTACAAGCAGCTAATACCGATGTACTCAATACAATTAGGAAAACGTAATTTTTTTTCATGACATTCCCGGTTTTATAAAACTCGGCCAACACAAAAAGCAAAACCGACCAGAAACGTCGGTTTTGCTTCGGTGCTAGTTGATTACTTCAGACCAACGATGAACTTGGACAGTTCTTTGATTTCTGCGTCGGATGCGCCCATACCTTTAGGAGGCATAGTACCGAACTTCCAACCAAACGCGCCGCCCTTAGTGACGTTCGCTGCAATCTTGCTTTCAGCATCTTTGTCGCCAGCATACTTCTTAGCAACATCGTTCCAGGATGGGCCTACCACCTTCTTGTCGATAGCGTGGCATGCGCCGCACTTTGCCTTACCTACTGCCGGCATATCAACAGCCATTGCGGAGCCTGCAACCATCAAACCTGCTGCTACAGTCATGCTTACGATAATAGATTTCATATATTCTCTCCCTGATTATGATAAAAAAACCTAAACTAATGTGAAGGCATCGCCTCCGATATCGATTCTAAACAACTCCGTTCAGTTTGCCTACCTACTTTTCTGAACGTAAGCATTTAACGTTCACAATATCACTCCGGTTGACAGCTTATTGCAAATTCAGCACGAACCTGACCAGCGTGGTGCGATCAGCCTCACTGACTTGCGAGTTAGCCGGCATCGGCACACTGCCCCACACCCCGCCACCGCCCTTGGCGACCTTGTTAACCAGACGTGCCTCAGCGCCTGCATCGCCGCGATATTTGGCTGCCACATCGCGCCAGGCCGGTCCGACCAGCTTTTTATCCACTGAATGACAAACCAGGCAATTGTTCTTTTTCGCCAGAGCGAGGGCATCCACTGCCGGCACTTCACTCTTTACCTCCGGCTTTGCGGCTACCGGTGCTGCGACAGTTGCTGCCGCTTTAATACCCTCCACAGGGGCTTGTGCAGCAGGCAAAGCTTGTTTGCTTGAAGTCTCGCCGGCAGATTTACTCAGATGGCAAGGTTTACCCTCCTTCTCCACGCAATCCTTCTTGTGCTTATGCACCTTCGGCTTGGCTGTCGACACCGCTTTTTCCGCGCTGGACGCAACGTCAGCCGCAACCGCCTGTCCACCGTACAATGCCGCCAACAACAGTAACAATATTTTCATATTAACTCCTTTATATTCAATATATTACAACACGGACGCGGCACGATATTCGACAATCAGGGTATGGCGTGTTCCCGCCGCGACCTTCACGACGTTGTCGATCGCATTCGCCGATTCAACGCAGACCATTTCGCGCCAGCCGTCCGGCTGCCCCATGTCGCCCATCTTGCCGGCTTTCTCAACCCACGGCGTCCATACTACTGTGGAAAGGCTACCGGACTTGGCGATATGAATGCGGCGCTTCAGTTTGTCGTCGTGAATCACGCACTCGGCACTGTTATTGATGTACACGCGATCGACTTCTCCTGCAAAACTCACCGCGCCGTCCTGTTTGCGCAGATTCGAGCCGCCAACCTTATCCCAGTATTCGCTGCCTTCGAGACCCGTCACGCGGACAGAACCGATGTCGCCGATCTGGAAATAGGTATGCAAGGCTTCGCCGATCACGAAATCGGTAGTGCCGGTGTTTTCGGTGGTCAACTCCATGCGCAACGTCTCACCGACGATCACGGTCAAATCCACGTTGCAGGACTCTGACCATTGCACGCGCGTCTTGTCGCTTGCCTCCAGACGCAAGGTCAGGCGTGTCGCGCCATTCGGTTCAGTACCCGATTCGATCACGCGCCAGGGTACGGTACGTGCAAAACCGTGGCCCGAAAAACTGGCTTCCGTCGCATGCGCGCCAAACCACGGCCAGCACACCGGCGCTCCGCCGCGTATCGACTTGCCCGCTGCCAGCTTGGCGTCGCGTGACAACCACACCACCGGCACGGCCTGGCTTTTAGGCTGCCAGCTCATCAGATGCGCGCCCTGCAAACAGATTGATGCGCTACCCAGTGCATTGTTGATTTCCGCGACAATCAAGCCGCTGGCATCCTCGATAAATTTGAGCTGCCCGTTGATGCCAAATTGCGTATTCAGTGCTGTAGTCATAATTTTTCCTGTTTAGTCTAAAAATATCTGCATCCGCAGATTAAACGGATTCACACAGATTAAAAGCCACTACAAATATTCGAAACATCATCCACTCAGGTCGTATGCAATATGCACTTACCCGTTATTTAATCCAGGTTAATCTGCGTAATCTGCGGACGATTGTTTTTAACGTTCGATCTGCGTCACATCGCGGACTGCGCCCTTGTCGGCACTGGTAGTCATCGCTGCATAAGCCCTGAGCGCAACCGATACATGCCGCTCGCGGCTGACAGGCTTCCATGCCTTACGGCCTCTTGCTTCCATTGCGGCACGACGGCGCGTCATTTCCTCGTCGGTCACCGCAAGCCTTATGCTGCGTTGTGGAATATCGATTTCTATCGTATCGCCATCGATCACCAGGCCAATTTCACCACCGGCGGCCGCTTCCGGCGAAACGTGACCAATACTCAAGCCCGATGTACCGCCCGAGAAACGCCCGTCGGTAAGCAGCGCGCAAACCTTGCCCAGCCCTTTCGATTTCAGATAGGCGGTTGGATACAGCATTTCCTGCATGCCAGGACCACCCTTGGGTCCTTCATAACGGATCACAACCACGTCGCCCGCCACGATCTTATCTGCCAGAATGGCTGCTACCGCATCATCCTGACTCTCGAACACGCAAGCCCGACCGGTAAATTTTAAAATGCTTTCATCCACCCCGGCCGTCTTCACGATGCACCCATCAAGCGCAACATTGCCATGCAACACCGCCAGCCCGCCGTCTTGCGAATAGGCATGCGCCTTGTCGCGTATGCAGCCTGTCGCGCGATCCGCATCCACTTCCGGATAGAGCATGGATTGCGAAAACGCGATGGTCGTGACGATACCGCCAGGGGCTGCGCGGAAAAATTTCTGCGTTGCCTCTTCAGCACTTTGCACGATGTCCCATTGAGCAAGCCCGTCACGCAGTGTCTTGCTGTGCACGGAACCAACTTCACCGTGCAGCAAGCCGGCTCGATCCAGTTCGCCGAGAATTGCCGGAATGCCGCCTGCGCGATGCACATCCTCCATGTGATACTCCGAAGATGGCGCAACCTTGCACAGCGTCGGCACATGGCGCGACAGTCTGTCCATGTCCTTCATGGTGAAATCCACGCCCGCTTCACGTGCGATGGCCAGCAGATGCAGCACGGTATTGGTCGATCCACCCATCGCGATATCCAGCGTCATCGCATTCTCGAAGGCGTTGAAAGTGGCGATATTGCGTGGCAATACCGATTCGTCATCCTGCTCGTAATAGCGTTTGCACAAATCGACGATCACGCGGCCTGCGCGCAGGAACAGCTGTTTGCGCTCTGCATGCGTTGCCACCAGCGAACCGTTGCCGGGCAACGACAGGCCCAGCGCCTCAGTCAGGCAATTCATCGAATTGGCGGTAAACATGCCGGAACAGGAACCGCAGGTCGGACACGCGGAACGCTCGATGGCGTCCACTTCTTCGTCGCTGTAGTGATTGTCGGCCGCCGCAACCATCGCATCGACCAGATCCAAACCTCTGGACTTGCCCTGCCAGTCCACCTTGCCGGCCTCCATCGGCCCGCCGGAGACGAACACCACCGGAATATTCAGGCGCATCGCCGCCATCAACATGCCGGGCGTAATCTTGTCGCAATTTGAAATGCACACCAGCGCATCGGCACAATGGGCATTGACCATGTATTCCACTGAATCGGCGATCAAATCGCGGCTGGGCAGCGAGTACAGCATGCCGCTGTGCCCCATCGCGATACCGTCATCCACAGCTATCGTATTGAATTCTTTAGCAATTCCACCAACCTTTTCAATTTCACGCGCAACCAGCTGCCCCATATCCTTGAGGTGGACGTGTCCGGGCACGAACTGGGTGAACGAGTTGGCGATGGCGATGATGGGCTTGCCGAAATCACCCTCTTTCATACCGGTCGCGCGCCACAAGGAGCGTGCACCGGCCATGTTGCGGCCATGAGTGGAAGTACGGGAACGGTAAACTGGCATGATGTCTCTCTAAAAAAGTGGAAGCACACGTATAATTCTAAAAATGCAAAAAGCATCCGCAGATTTCGCAGATTGCCACAGATTCTTCAAAAATGTTATCAGCCACTCTGATTTTCCTTTTTTGTGATTAGGTCTATCGTTTCAGCTTGATGATTTAATCTGCGTAAATCCATGTAATCGGTGGAAAAAAGCTTTTTGAATTTCGAAATTTTACCAATTCTACCCGATTCCACCATGCTCGTTTATCCACATATCAACCCCATCGCCCTGCAACTCGGTCCGCTCGCGATTCATTGGTACGGCCTGATGTATATGGCCGGCTTCCTGACCTTTATCTGGCTGGGACGAAAACGCATCGTTGCACTGAACCTTAAGCAATTTAACAACAAACTGCTCGACGACCTGTTGTTCTACGGCGTACTGGGCGTCATTCTGGGCGGACGCCTGGGCGAAGTGATTTTTTATAATCCCGGCTATTATTTTGCCAATCCGCTCAAAATCCTCGCCGTCTGGGAAGGCGGCATGTCATTTCACGGCGGGTTTCTGGGTGTACTTGTGGCAATGGCCGTTTTCGCCTGGCAGCACAAATTGCGCTGGCTGGAACTAATGGATTTCGTAGCACCCCTGGTGCCACCGGGACTTGCCTTTGGCCGCCTTGGCAACTTCATCAACGGTGAATTATGGGGGCGGCCAACCGACTTGCCTTGGGGCATGGTCTTTCCCCATGTTGACAACCTGCCGCGCCACCCTTCGCAGCTTTATGAATTCGCGCTGGAAGGCGTGCTGCTATTCACACTGCTCTGGCTGTATGCGAAGCAACCTCGTCCGACCGGTGCCGTCTCCGGCCTGTTTTTGATCGGCTATGGCAGCTTCCGTTTTTTAGGCGAATTTACGCGAAATCCGGACGATGGCATCTTCGGCCTGATGACCTTCGGCATCAGCATGGGCCAATGGCTCAGCCTGCCCATGGTTATCGTCGGCATACTGATGATGACGTGGAGCATAAGCCGCCCAACGGCTTGACATAGGAAACCGCCTCTCGCACACTGAGCACACTCCAAAAATTAACCAAGGCTATAACGGCGACATCACTTTGAATGACTTCTCCTTAGGCTCACTGTTTGGCATCTTGCTGCTGCTGCTGGTTTGCGGCGCATGGTTCTCTGCCGCTGAGACCGGCATGATGGCAATCAACCGCCACCGGCTGAATCACTTGATACGCAAGGGCAACCGCAGCGCAAAGCTGACCGGACGATTGCTATCCCAAATTGACAAGCTGCTGGGTTCAATTCTGTTCGGCAACACCTTACTCAATGTGGCGGCAGCTGCGGTCACCAACATCGTCATCTTGCGTCTGTTCGGCGCAAGCGAACTGGCACTGCTGATAGGCACACTGCTGATTACCTTTGTGTTGCTGGTGTTCAGCGAAATCATGCCCAAGATCATCGCGGCGAGTTATCCGGAACGCGTAGCCCTCCCTTCAAGTTACCTGCTAGCCCCCCTGATCACCTTGTTCCACCCGGTGGTCGCGGTGGCAGGCGGCATGGTAAAAGGCTTCCTGATGTTATTACGCATCAAGATTCAGACCGACCAAAGCAAACAAAAAATGACACTGGAAGAGCTGCGCGGCATGGTGCTGGATGCAGAGCATTTCCTGCCACGCAAACATCAGAAAATGCTGCTCAATCTGGTTGACATGGATCGCATCACGGTCAACGACGTAATGATCCCGCGCAATCAGATTGAATCGCTGGATATTAACGCCGATCATGACACCTTACGCCAGCAGATCATCACCTGCCACCACACGTTGCTGCCGGTTTATGCGGACACACCCGGCAACATCATCGGCATCTTGCATATCAAACGCGTAGCAGCCTTGTTCCAGGAGGCAACACTGGACGTGGCACAACTTCGTGAAGTGCTGAACGAGCCCTATTTCATCCCTTCCGATACACCGTTGCTCCAGCAGTTGCAACAGTTTCAGGAACGTCACACGCGCCTGGGACTCGTCGTAGATGAATATGGCGAACTGCTGGGCTTAGTCACACTGGAAAATATTCTTGAAGAAATTGTAGGGGAATTCACCACCCAGTCACCTTCTCAAACCGGCAAATTTTTGCGTCAGGAAGATGGCAGCATACTGCTGGAAGGCGGCACCAGCTTACGCGAACTGAACCGGAAGCTCGGCTTGCATCTGCCTATGGATAGCGCAAAAACACTTAACGGACTGATACTCGAACATCTGGAAGACATCCCGGAAACCGGCACCAGCCTGAAAATCTCAGGTTATCCCATCGAAATCATTCAAACTCAGGATCGCATCGTCAAGGTGGCACGTCTTTTCCCCCGGCAAACGAAAAAACAATAAGTCAGGTTCAAGGTTCATGATTCAAGGGAAAAACAGGACGGCTACTTTCCTTACCCCTTGCATCTTGACACCTTGTTCCTTGTCTGGCTTTACAATCCTGCTAAAGCTCGGCATCATGCAAAGCAACGTCAGATAGCAACTCGGAGGACACGTCATGGCTGTTGCACCAACGAAAGCAAAAGAATATACCTACAGCTGGGAAGGCAAAGACAAAACTGGCAAGTTAGTCAAGGGTGAAACACGTTCCGTTGGCGAAGCCAACTTATCCGCTCATCTGCGTCGTCAAGGCATCAATGTCTCCAAGATCAAGCGTTCACACAGCAGCTCCAAACCTGTCACAGAAAAGGACATCACGCTGTTCACACGGCAACTGGCGACCATGTTGAAATCGGGCGTACCGCTACTGCAATCTTTCGATATCGTAGGAAAAGGGCACAATAATCCTTCCGTTGCAAGACTGCTGTTTACCATAAAAACCGATATTGAAACCGGCAGCAGCCTGCAACAGGCCTTCAAAAAACACCCCCTCTATTTCGATGATTTATACTGCAATCTGATCGGTGCGGGCGAATCAGCGGGTATTCTGGATAGCTTACTGGAGCGCCTGGCGACCTATCAGGAAAAAATCCTGGCCATCAAGAGCAAGATCAAATCGGCTCTGTTCTACCCGGTTTCCATTATCGTAGTGGCGTTCGTCATCACTGCCGTGATCATGATCTTCGTCATCCCCGCCTTCAAGGAGCTATTTTCCAGCTTTGGCGCGGACTTACCCGCACCAACGCTGTTTATCATGGCTATTTCCGATTTCTTCGTCACCTGGTGGTGGGCAATTTTTGGCGGGGTAGGCGGCGGACTTTATACCTTCTTCTATTTCTGGAAGCGTAGCAAACCCATGCAAAACCTCATGGATAGAGTGCTGCTTAAGGCACCCATATTTGGCGAACTGGTGCGCAAGGCAACCATCGCTCGCTGGGCTCGCACACTATCCACCATGTTCGCCGCCGGCGTACCGCTGGTTGAAGCTTTCAATTCGGTCGCCGGCGCTGCGGGCAATGCCGTATATTTCGATGCAACAAAGAGCATTCAGCGCGAAGTCAGCAGCGGCGTTAGCCTGACTGTCTCGATGCAAAACACCGAAGTCTTTCCCAGCATGGTGATACAAATGGTATCGATCGGTGAAGAAGCAGGTTCGCTGGATGCGATGCTCTCCAAGGTTGCCGACTTTTATGAGGCTGAAGTAGACGATGCCGTCGAAGCGCTGTCCAGCCTGATGGAACCTATCATCATGGTGGTGCTCGGCACATTGATCGGCGGCATGGTTGTCGCGATGTATCTGCCAATCTTCAAGATGGGCCAGGTCGTTTAAATACGAAGTTTTCGGTTATCAGTTTGCTGTTGACAGGAAACCCGAAGAAACTTTCCTGCAATCGCTACGGACAACCGCAAACCCGAAACTGGAAACCGTAAACTGGATTTTATGAATTTTTTCGATTTACTTGAATCATCCCCGCCGTTATTTATCGGTGTATGCACGGCTTTAGGTCTGCTCGTCGGCAGTTTTCTCAACGTGGTGATCCATCGTATACCGAAAATGCTGGAACTGGGCTGGCGACAGCAGTGCGCAGAATTGCACGGCGAAGCACCCGTCCACAGCGAGACTTACAATCTCATGGTGCCCCGCTCCGCCTGCCCAGATTGCCACCACGCCATCAGCGCGTGGGAAAATATTCCTGTGGCAAGTTATCTGTTGTTGCGCGGAAAATGTCGTGGCTGTCAGGCGGCCATTTCACCGCGCTATCCAATTGTCGAGGCGATCAGCGGCTTACTGTGCGGATTTGCGGCATGGCACTTTGGTTTCGGACTGGCCGCCGTGGGAGCAATCCTGCTGATCTGGGCCTTGATAGCCCTTACTGCGATAGACTTCGACACGCAATTACTGCCTGACGACATCACACAGCCCTTGATCTGGACAGGGCTGCTGTTCAACCTGTACGGTGCATTCACCACATTGCATGACGCGTTTCTGGGCGCAGTACTGGGCTATCTCGCACTCTGGTCCGTGTACTGGTTATTCAAACTTATCACCGGCAAGGAAGGCATGGGTTATGGCGATTTCAAATTATTAGCCGCCCTGGGCGCCTGGCTGGGCTGGCAACTACTGCCACTCATCATCGTATTGTCATCTCTGGTTGGTGCAATAGTGGGTGTCACCTTGATCGTAGCCGTCAAACATGGCCGGGATATCCCTATCCCGTTCGGCCCCTATCTGGCCGGTGGCGGGTTGATCGCACTGTTCTGGGGTCAGAACCTGACGCAAAACTATCTTCAGATGCTTGCACAATGAGCGTCATCCCCGTGACAGACCCGGCTCAGCACAGACTTTGTATCGGTCTGACCGGAGGGATAGGTTGCGGAAAAAGCACCGTCGCACGACTGTTTGAAGAGCTGGGCGCGGTCATCATAGACACCGATGCAATCGCGCATCAATTGACACAGCCAGGCGGGCAAGCCATAGCGCCCGTCCGCTCCAGCTTCGGTGAATATTACATAACAAGCACAGGCGCGATGGACCGCACCAGAATGCGGCATTTAGTCTTTTCGGATAGGTCCGCCAAGTCGAAACTGGAAAACATTCTGCATCCGTTGATACTGTCCCTGTGCCTGGAGCAACTACAAGTCCCGAGCTGCGCACCGTACACCCTGCTGATGGCGCCCTTGCTGCTGGAGTGTCCGCCTTATCTGCAACTGGTTCAGCGCGTCTTACTGGTTGATTGCAGCGAACAAAATCAGATTTCACGCACCATGCAGCGCAGCAGGCTTGACGAATCAGAAATTCGTGCGATTATCGCGTTACAGCTGTCTCAAACAGAGCGCAGAGCACGCGCAGATGACATCATTCAGAATGACAATGCGATCGATGCCTTGACGGCTCAGGTTGCCGTATTGCACCAAGACTACTTGAACATAAACAACAACCATTTGACGGCAAGCTGATATTCAATATATCTTCCAGCCTTGGCGTTTCTTTTAATCGCATAACAGACAATAACGACGTGATCAGCTACGAATTCCCGCTCAATGAAAAAGTACGCACCTGGTTGCGTCTTGAGGATTTGTTCGCGCGCATAAATTATTTCCTGGCAGGCGAGCTCAGCATGGAACACCATGTTGCACTCACGACACTTTTTGAAATTCACGAAGTCGCCAGCCGCCCCGACCTTAAATCAGAATTATTACAAGAACTTGAACGCCAGAAGCGCTCACTTGCAAGCCTGCACAATAACCCGGCCATTTCTGAACAAGCACTCGAAGGTATTTTGAGCGAGATTGAACATGCAGCATCGACCCTGCTCGCCATGACCGGAAAAGTGGGCACGATACTGCGCGAAAACGAATGGCTGATGGGAATCAAACAACGTGCCAGCATGCCGGGTGGTACTTGCCAGTTCGACCTCCCGTCCTACCACTACTGGCAGAAGCAGCCAACCAGTTTGCGCCGCAACAACCTGCGTGAATGGCTGGCGCCATTGCTACCGATAAGTGCTGCAATTGATATTCTTTTGCGTCTGTTGCGCGAGAACGGACGAAAAATCAGCTTCACCGCACATAAAGGGGTCTTCCAGCAAATGCAGGGTGGGCGCGCAGCACTATTGTTGCGTGTCAATTTACATCCGGATTTGGCCTGCATCCCTGAACTGGGCGCAAACAAATATGCGATCAACATTCGCTTCATCGTCGCAAACTATGAAGCGAAATCATCCCTGTTTGAACAAGACGTACCTTTCGATTTGACTTTCTGCACACTGACATCGTGACTCCATCCAAAACGCCACCCATCGTCGCCTGCCCACGCTGCGGCAAGGAATCCCCTTGGGATACCAACAATCGTTTTCGCCCATTTTGCAGCGAACGTTGCAAAATGATCGACCTGGGAAAATGGGCTGACGAAGAATTCCGCGTAGTCCTACCTGAAGATGAACAGGAATTTCTTCCAAGCCAATCAAACTAAAAACATCTTATCCACAGATTAACCTAGATTAATCAATCTGATAGCATAAACCAGCCGGGCAACCAGCTAAGTAAAACGCAAATCATCGTCTTGCCTTAATAATCTGCGTAAATCTGCTTAATCTGCGGATTAAATCTCAGTCCGGAATCACCAGGCCTGACGCAACAAGGCTATGCCATGAGCACCCTGCCGCCAGGCGGTGCTCATATCTGCATGAGATAGCCCGCCCAGTGCGTACACCGGCATGGATGCTCCAGACGCCATAGTCGAAAAAGTCTCCCAGCCCAAATGCGCTGCACCCGGATGACACTTGGTCGGTAGTACCGGACTCAACATCGCAAAATCGCACCCCAGCAACTCTGCGCGGCGCAACTCATCCGCAGAATGACAGGAAGCAGCACACCAGCCCACAGCGGGCCGTTCGTGCAATTCGGCCAGTTGCGTAGCGGTCAGATGCACTCCATCCGCACCAACCTCCTGTGCCAGCGCCACATCACCATTGAGCAACACCTTCGCACCCCGTGCATGGGCCAACGCCACCACGTGCTGCGCCAACCCGCGCAGCTCATCACGACTGAGGTTCTTTTCGCGCAATTGCACCAGGCGCAGCCCCGCATCCAGCTGGACTTGCAGCTTGATCAGGAACGGCGCCACCCCCAACTCGGCGGCATTGCTGATGGCATATAATGTCGGCAACTCAAGCGCACGAATGATCGTCGTATTAGCCGGAAGCACAGGGTTAACGGTCACCTCTGTCGCACGCTGCCATGAAAACTGCTGCCCCTCATGCGGATGCAACTGGCCTGACCATTCAGTCACGCGAAAAAAACTCAGTCTCACCGTCGCATGAGGATAGGTGAAAACGCGTGTGAGCCAAGGGTAAGCCGTCACGACTTCGATACCCAGCTCCTCTCGCAACTCACGAACCAACGCGTCATACGCCGTTTCGCCTGCCTCCAGCTTACCGCCCGGGAACTCCCAATATCCCGCCCATATCTTGTCGGATGGGCGCTGCGCCAGCAGGAATGAACCATCCGGTCGCTGCATTACCGCTGCAGCGACCTCAACAACCTTTGTTATCGAATTATTCAACATTACCTCTTAGATTTACTGTCAGGGGCAGCTACCAGTTTATAAATTATTTCTCGCCCCATCTCGGCAGTAATGTATTTTCTACGCCCAGATGATCCAGGATGCGTGCAACTACGAAATCCACCATATCCTGCACGCTGGCAGGCATATAGTAAAAACCCGGATTGGGCGGCATGATAACCGCACCCGCACGGGCAAGTTTGAGCATGTTTTCCAGATGAATCACTGAAAAAGGCATTTCGCGCGGTGCCAGAATCAACGTACGTTTCTCTTTCAACATCACATCCGCTGCACGGACGATCAGGTCATCGCTGATGCCAGCGGCGACTTTGGCTAACGTCCCCATGGTGCAGGGGCAGATCACCATTGCATCGCCCGGATTTGAACCGGAGGCCATCGGCGCGTACCAGTCATCGCGCCCGAACACATGAAGCTGACCGCTGAATATACCCAGCCTTTCGCGCAGTTCGCGCTCAGCATCCTGCGGACGGTTCGGCAGCACCAGCCCCATTTCCTGCTTAGCTACGATCTGCGCGGCCATGGAATACACCAGATGCACACGCTGACCACTTTGCAGCAGACACTCCAGCAGACGCATACCGTAAGGCATGCCGGACGCACCGGTAAAAGCGAGGGTAATGGTTTTCACGAGTTGCTGTTGCCCTATATATTGAACAAAAAAACAGTCTCACGCGGAGGCGCGGAGAGCGCGGAGAAATACAAGTTACAAAATATCCATTTAGCGAATCTAAAATAGTTATTAGTCTTCAACAAACAATCCGACAAACTATCGTATCATGTTGATTAATAGCCATTTTATTCTAACCTAACAATATAATTACGTGAAGTCACTTAAAGCGGTTATTTTTATTTGATTTTCTCCGCGCCTCCGCGTGAGCAAATGCCGTTGTTTGCATTATCCATGAAACGGGCGGCAATCAGCCCGTTCACCGTGCCGAACACCAGTGCTGCGGTCGCAAAAATCGGAATAAGGTAGGCGATGCCCGCATGCGGAATCAGCCACAAATAGACCACGGCCATTTGTCCTGCAATGTGCGCAAAAGCTGCGTAGACACTGTGACTGACAGGACCAAACCAGCGCGTGGGCAGATGTTGCGCAAGGGCCAGCACCAGCAGACTGAGTAGCGCGCCGGACAAGCCGAGAAAGAAACCAGGCGTTAAAAAATTGCCGAACAACAGGCTCCCCGCGAACACACGCAGCAACGATACCCACGCGGCGGTACGCCAGCCATAACGCGCCAGCACGATCAATGTGACGATGTTGGCCAAACCGGGCTTCACCCCGGGTAAGGGCGACGGAATGGCGCCCTCCAGCAAAGTCAGACCGAGCGCTACCGCCGCCATACGCGCGATATGATGATCCTCAGCAGTGGTGTGAAGCAGGATTCTGGATTCGGGATTCGGGATTCGGGATTCGGGATTTTTATTTACTGTCTCCTGCATCCCCTGCACACCGGCATCTGACTCCTGCACCCTGGATCCTGTATCCTGCATTCTAGTAGTTGAGGCTGTCATAGCGTTTATGGCTGCCGACCAGTTCGACGCTCACTTGATTGGGCAGGCACAGTGCAATTTCACCGGCTTGTTGTAACCAGCCCTGGCGTACACAATATTGACGAGGACTGGGATCGGAGGCAATCCGTGCCCGGCGATTTTCAATGGCGATAACGCTGACGCCCAACGGGCCGGGTACATCGATTTTCTGGTCACGACCAAGCGAGACTTCCCGATACACCTTTCCCCCACTGCGTATCACCGCCTTGTCGGCGAGCTCCCCACTCCACAATGTTAACGTGACAAGTACCACGCAAATACTGCCCGACACCAGCGTCAGCCAGTCACCCGATTTGATGTGCCGAAGCACTTCTACCACCTTGATTTCAGGACAGTTCACGGTGACGCAACAGGACCTGTTGCCGTGCTTGAAAATGTGTACTGAGCTTCTCGCTGATATACACCGATCGGTGCTGTCCCCCGGTACAACCTATCGCCACGGTAACATAACTGCGATTGTCTGCGATGAAGTGCGGCAGCCATCGTTCCACAAAGCCGCTTATGTCGGCAAACATATCCTGCGTTGCAGGCGTGTTTTCCAGGAATTCAATCACAGGTGCATCCCGACCCGTGAGTGGCCGCAGTTGAGGGTCGTAATACGGGTTAGGCAGGCAGCGCACATCAAAAACAAAGTCGGCATCCAGCGGAATACCATGCTTAAAACCGAAAGACTGAAACAACAACGTCATGCGTGCACGGTCCAGTTGAATGAACTGTTTAATCCAGTTGCTGAGCGCGTTGGTTTTAAGCTCACTGGTATCAATGTGGTGTCCGATATTGCTGATCTCAGCGAGCAGTTCACGCTCGTACTGAACGCATTCCGGCAAGGTACGCACCCCGTCACTGAGCGGATGCATGCGGCGTGTCTCAGAAAAACGCTGCACCAGCGTATCCGTCTTTGCGTCCAGAAAAATCACATGCACCGCTAAATCTTTTTGCATCAGTTGCAACAAGATATCCGGCAAGCTCTGCACGCTGTTAGCACTGCGCACGTCAATGCTGACCGCCATCTTGTCATATCCTGCCGTAATCAAATAGCCCACCAGGGTGTTCAGGAGTTCGGCGGGCAAATTATCTACGCAGTAAAAGCCGCTGTCTTCCAGCACTTTTAGCGCGACACTCTTACCCGAGCCTGACAAACCACTTAGCAGAAATAGCTGCATATTAAGCCTTAACTCGCGCAGCGAAACGTTTGTTCCTTCCCTCGCTTGTCACGCCAAGGTCGCTACGCAGCAGCGGGTACATGGCGGGGACGCCCCTTGCGGGTGCGGGGGAAGGTTTGGATGGGGGAAACGTACATGACCGATTAATCAGGTTAGCTATCATTTTCATGTACGTTAGTGTTCCAGCAACATCTGGTCGTGACGACTAACGAATTCCTGCATGGTGTTGATGCCACGTTGTTGCAGCACAAAATTGCGCGCTGCGGCTTCCACCAATACCGCAAGATTCCGTCCTGCCACCACGGGGATACTCACCGTATTGATTTTCACTCCGAGAATCTCCTGATTTGTCGCCACCAACGGCAGACGATTCATTTGTGAGAGCTCGCCATCATGTGTCCGATGCAGATGCACGATGAGTTTCAGACTTTTTTTGCGCCGCACCGCCGTTTCGCCAAACATGGTGCGAATATTCAACATACCCAGACCGCGCACCTCAAGGAAGTCGCGCAGCAGCTCAGGACAGCGGCCTTCCAGCGTGTCAGGTGCTATGCGATGCAACTCCACTACATCATCCGCCACCAGCCCGCTGCCTCGCGTGATGAGCTCCAGCCCAAGCTCGCTTTTTCCTACCGCACTCTCGCCGGTAATCATCACCCCTACTCCCAGCACATCAAGAAACACGCCGTGGCGGGTAGTGGCTTCAGCCAATTCCTTGGCCAGATAGTGACGGATCAGCCACATCAGATGGACGCTGGTCTTGGAAGAGGCGAATAGCGGAATACTGGATTTATTGGCGAAACTGATCAGTTCCGGCGGAATATCAACGCAACCCGCCACGATCAGGCAAGTTGTTCCATTTTGTTCAATTTGTTCAAATGCACTTTCGCGCTCAGTCAGGCTCAAGTTGCGCAAATAATCGAGTTCGGTCTCGCTCAGCACTTGCACCCAACTAGGATGTATCAGGCTGAGATGGCCTACCATCTCACGGTTAGAAGCTTCAACCGCCTCGCTGTCTATAATCCGGTCAACGCCATCGTTTCCTGCCACACGCGTGAGCTCCAGTCGCACCTGTTTGTCTTCAAACAATTGCCGGATGTTCACCTGGCTCATGCCGCACTATTCCAGTCACAGAATAATTGGTACATGCTTGCACTGTCTTCGCAGCTCAGCAGTTTTTCGCGAAAATCTGCATCACTGAACATTTGCGCCAGCTCACCGAGTAGTTGCAAATGCAAATCGGTAGCCAGCTCCGGCACCAGCAACACAAAAATGAGTGTAACGGGTTTCCCATCCGGTGCATCGAACGGAATCGGGTGATCCGTTCTGACAAAGGCAGCCGTCGCCTCACGCAGCTTCGGAATACGGCCATGCGGGATTGCTACGCCCTGCCCTAACCCTGTCGAACCCAGCTTTTCCCGGGCAAACAGACTATCAAACACCTGACTGCGTGCGATCTGTTTTTGGTTTTCAAACAACAAACCCACGCGCTCAAATACACGCTTTTTGCTGGTTGATTCGGTATCCAACAGAACATTGTCGGGTGCCAGGATTTTGCTGATTAAATTCATCGTAATAATGCCTTGGGCAAAGGCGGCATTTCTGCCGCCCGTGGTGATTTATTCTTCTACTGCAACCTGGCTACCCGTTTCATCATGACGACGATCTGACAGCTTTTCTTTGTGCTTGATCACCTGACGATCCAGCTTGTCTACCAGCGCATCAATCGCGGCATACAGATTTTCATCTTCGCACTCTACGAAAACATTTTTTCCGCTGATGTGTACCGTAGCTTCTGCCTTTTGCTTCAACTTCTCAACAGACAGAATGATACTCACATCCATCACATTGTCGAAATGACGCTTGATCTTGCTGAACTTTTCAGTTGCGTATTCACGAATAGCTGGTGTGATTTCCAGGTGGTGTCCGGTTATATGGAGGTTCATTTTATGTTCCTTTTTAGAGTGATTTACGGAGATTCACCGGGAGTATATGTAACGCTTCCCGATACTTTGCTATGGTGCGGCGGGCAACTACGATGCCCTGCTGCGCCAGGATTTCTGACATACGTCCGTCCGTAAGTGGTTTGCATGGATCTTCTGAGCCGACCAATTGTTTAATCAGCTCGCGTATTGCGGCAGAAGAACAGACGCCTCCACTTTCCGTGACTAAACCGCTGCCAAAGAAATACTTAAATTCATAAATTCCGCGCGGCGTACGCATAAATTTTTGCGTGGTGCCGCGTGAAACGGTTGACTCGTGCAACTCCAGCTCATCGGCTATTTCGCGCAACACCAGAGGACGCATCGCAATTTCACCATGTTCCAGAAATGCGCCCTGCCGTTCCACGATAGCCTGGGCTACACGCAAGATAGTCTCAAAGCGTTGCCGCAGGCTTTTAATCAACCAGCTTGCTTCCTGCAGCTGCGCCACCAAAGGAGCACCCGACTTGTCATCCCGTTGCTGCAAGATATTCGCGTACATCTGATTGACGCGCAGCCTAGGAATAGCGTCAGAATTGAGTCTTGCGCACCATTTGCCCTTGTGTTTTTCGACAATAACGTCGGGAATAACATAATCGGCAACACTTCGATCAAACTCGTCACCAAGCTTGGGATTCAGGCTGACGATCAAATGTTGCGCAATTCGCAGATTATCGTCTGAACAACGCAGCAGTTTTTTAATCCTGGCAAAATCATGAGCGGCCACCAGTTCGATGTGATGACTTACCAGACAGATTGCCAGATCGCGTTGCGGCGTATTTTCAGGTAACGCCTTGAGTTGCAGCGCCAGACATTCACTTAAATTGCGTGCACCTATACCTGGCTGATCGAGGTATTGCAATTGCACAAGAGCCGTTTCAAGGTCATCAAGCGTGATACCAAGCTCAGCTGGCAAGAGTTCAGCCAATTCGGCCAAGTCTTGTGTCAAATAGCCATTTTCATCCAGCGCATCGATCAACATACCGATGACCAGTTTGTCCTTTTGGGCTAGCTGGCTGACGGATAACTGGCTATGCAGATACTCGCGCATGCTGGCTTGCAGCGCTGCCTGTTCGGGATAATTCTCATTTTCATCATCGGCTCCGCGCCCTGCAGTATTCCATTCAAAAGCTTCAGCGGGCGCACTTTCATCTTCACTGCGGCGATCATCCTCGCGGCGACTCTCATCGGTATCGCTTACGCTCTGCTCACTGCTTTTCGAGCTGGTGCCGGATTCAGCAGAGAAATTATTGAATGCAAAATCCTCGATCAATTCCAGCATGGGATTTTCATCGAGCATGCGCGCGACTTCCTGTTGCATATCCTGAGTGGAGAGCTGAAGCAGTCTGATGGACTGTTGCAACTGAGGCGTGAGCGTCAGCTGCTGGGACAGGCGAAGTTGTAGAGAGGCTTTCATAAATCCATTTTTGCGGGATATTACCCACTGGGTAATATCCCTGCCAGAACCTTTTGCGAGTTATTGTCCTCGGGGCAATAACCCTGCTGGAACCATTTTAGGCGAATCGCGGCATTGCGTGCTACTCATTTCTGTGCGTTGCGGGTAGCTAAATACGGGTACTGCACGGCCCGCTCCGCGCGTACGCCTATCTTGCGTATCATCATTCTTTGCGATACCCCTTGCGCATCATCCTGAAGTGCTGGATTTCCAGAGCATCAACGATGTATATGGGATCATTCTCACAAAACCACCTCAAAGCCTGAAGTTTTCACCCAGATAGACTTTCCGCACACCTTCATTGTAGATGATTTCATCCGGTTTGCCTTCTGCCATCACCGATCCTGCGTTAATGATATACGCGCGATCACAAATCCCCAGGGTTTCGCGCACATTATGATCGGTAATCAACACGCCGATATTGCGCTCTTTGAGGAAGCAGATGATTTTCTGAATGTCCAGCACGGCGATCGGATCAACCCCGGCAAATGGCTCATCAAGCAGGATGAAGCGAGGATCAGTCGCCAGTGCACGTGCGATTTCCACACGGCGACGCTCACCACCTGACAGGCTGATCGCCGGGTTATTTCGGATAGCCTGGATATGCAAATCTTCCAGCAACTCTTCCAGTCGGCGCTCAATATCTTCATCAGACAAATCCTGCAACTCCAGCACCGCCTGAATATTTTGCGCCACGGTCATACGCCTGAAAATAGAGGCTTCCTGCGGCAGATAGCCCAAACCCAAACGCGCCCGACGATGGATCGGCATATGCGTAATATCCTGATTATCAATGGTTATTTTTCCACCATCGGCAGAAACCAGGCCGACAATCATATAAAACGAGGTGGTTTTTCCTGCACCGTTCGGGCCCAGCAAGCCAACGACTTCACCACTTTTTACCGACAACGACGCGTCATGCACCACGGTGCGCAGCCCATATTTCTTTTTCAGTCCAACAGCGCGTAATTCGCTCATTTGCTCTCCGTCGCGGGATCATGCCTGGTTGCTGTCTCATCGCCTGATTTAGGCTTCGGATATAGCACCGCATGCACGCGTTTGGGTGCGCTTCCTGCTGCGGCATCCTTGTTGTCCGCCTGAAAAATTTCAGTTTTCGAGTTATAGGTAACGTGCTCTCCTCGCACCTCATCCTGATCGCGCTTAACCCTGGCCTGAATGTAGAAGTCTACCGTATCCGCACGCGTGTCATATTCGATACGCTCACCGTAACCTTCCACATACTCATTCAGGCCTTCACGCTTTTGTCTGAAACTGGCAGTATGTCCATAGGCCGTCCCGTGTTTAAAGCCAGCCTTGTCCTGCACCACGATGAGTTTATCTGAGCGTATCACCATCGTGCCCTGGACCAACACCACCCGACCGGTGAAGGTGCTGATCTGTTTCGCATCATCAACCTCAGCCTGATCCGCATCAATATCGATAGGTTTATCGCGATCTGCCTTTTCGGCATAGCTCACCGGAATACACAGCATCAGAAAAATCAACAGCAGGAATCTATTTTGCATGGGGTAAATGTACACTTCTGACTTGTGAGAGTAGTTTCAGGATACGCGTTTTATTATCCATTTCCATGCCGATTGCATGCACCGTATTGTTTGCATCGACAATCGTAACGGGCAGATCGGTATTGGCCCAATCCCGATTGGGCAAGACACGCAGATATTCGGTGCGCAGCGTCATTACAGATTGATCACCGGCAGCATCGCGCAGCACACTGACATCATCCTGAAAAATAACCTCGTCACCTTTGCTGGAAATATTACCGTGCATTCCATTCATGTGAACGGGAGGATGCTCGGCACTCAGCATCGTCAGTCGCGGCAGGTCGAGTTCGGTACTGTCATGATCAGGATAATGCCTTAACTGCTTTGCGGACAGCAGGGTGCGCGGCATGCCTTGTTTATCCATGGTGGTGGCATGAAAATTATCCATAATGCCATCCGGGTCGTGACGCTGATTATTGACCGCCATGGCCACTTCCTGCTGTACTTGTTGATCCAGCCAGTAAACAAATGCCAGCAACGCCAACAAAGGTAACAGGGGCAACCAATAGCGCGACCTGGAAACTACATTCATTTCAAATAGGGTGACAACTGGTCATCCAGCGTGCCGTGTGCCGACATGATCAGCTCACAAGCTTCGCGCACCGCGCCATGCCCGCCGCTGCATTTCGTCACATAATGGGAGTGCTCACGCACCAGTTCCGGCGACTCCGGCACGGCAATCGCAAGCCCAACATGGCGCATCACACACAGATCAACGACGTCATCGCCCATGTAAGCGGCAGCATCACGCGGCAGGTTCAGCTTGTCCAGCAGATCAACCATTGCGTCGAGCTTACGCTCCACGCCCTGATAGACGTGTGTTATACCCAGATTCTGCGCGCGTATCTCGACGCAGCGCGAGGTACGACCGGTGATGATGGCAACCTCCACACCACTGGCACGCAGCATTTTGATGCCATGCCCATCCAGCGAGTTGAAGCGTTTGAATTCCTCGCCTGAATCGGACAGAAACAAGCCACCATCCGTCATCACGCCATCCACATCAAAGGCGACTAGGCGTATCAATTTTGCACGGCTTAAAAACATAGTTTTTCCTTACAGTCGTTAGTCGGTAGCTGGCAGCAATGCGGACTTAAATAACCTTGGCATGCAGCAGATCGTGCATATTTAACGCACCGACCAGCTGATGCTGCTCATTCACCACCAGCATCTGATTGATATTGTATTGCTCCATCAGCTGCACCGCCTCAACCGCCAGACTGTCAGCACTGATGCAGCGCGGGTTGGCTGACATCACACTGCGTACCGGTGTGCTGCCAAAATCAAGATTTTTTTCCAGAGTCCGGCGCAGGTCACCATCGGTGAAGATACCCAGCACAATTTCATTTTCATCCACGATCGCAGTCATACCCACGCCTTTGCGGGACATTTCCATCAGCGCGGTACTCAACATGGCATCTTCAAACACCATTGGCATACGTGTACCGCTGCGCATGATATCGCGCACCAGGGTTAACAACCGCCGTCCCAGGCTACCTCCGGGATGAGAACGGGCAAAATTTTCTGCATTAAAACCCTTGGCATCCAGCAACGCGACCGCCAGCGCATCGCCCAGCGCCAGGGAGGCCGTGGTGCTGGCTGTCGGCGCCAACCCCATCGGGCAAGCCTCCTTATCAACCGCCGCATTGAGATGAACGTCCGCCACTTTAGCCAGGCTGGAGGCCGGATTACCGGTCATGCTGATCAGTTTCGCGCCCTGGCGCTTGAGGATAGGTACGATCGTCATCAACTCCTGGCTTTCGCCTGAATAAGACAACGCGATAAAAACATCCTGACCTGCAACCATACCGAGATCGCCATGACTGGCCTCACCCGGATGCACAAAATAAGCCGGCGTACCCGTACTGGACATGGTCGCCGCAATTTTGCGCGCAATATGCCCTGACTTTCCCATGCCGCTGACGATCACTCGCCCTTCGCAGCGCAAAATCAGATCCAGCGCATGTAAAAAATTATCATCGAGACGTGTACTGAGCGCCTGCACAGCGGCAGCTTCGATATCCAGAACCTGACGACCCAGTTCAAGCGCGCGCGGCGCATCAGCAAGAAATTTATTCATGGGCGCATTATAGCAAGCTCGCGGAGAGAGGATAGTCGGAAGTCGATGCGACTTCTTTATTAACTTTGCAAACCGCACCGTTGTACGGCATTATCGGAGCGCTAATATCGCGCACTTAACCAGATGGACAACTCGCTATCACTCGTACTCGTACTTCTCGCTACCGCCGTCCTGGTGGTAGTGGTCTGCCGCATCCTGCGTTTACCTGTGATGTTAGGTTATCTAACCGTTGGTATCTTGATTGGCCCGCATGCCTTCGGCTGGATACCGGATTCACCCAGTACACGCCATCTGGCCGAATTTGGCGTGGTATTCCTGATGTTCAGCATCGGACTGGAGTTCAGCCTGACCCGCCTCAAGGCGATGCATCGCACCGTATTTGGCTTGGGCGGAGCACAGGTGCTTGCCACGATACTGCTGGTCATGAGCATGGTCTGGCTCTTCAATATGGATTGGCGCGTGGGTCTGGCGTTAGGGGGCATACTGGCCATGTCATCCACTGCGATTGTCAGCAAAATGCTGGTCGAACGGGCAGAACTCAATCTGCCGTATGGTCAGCAGATGATGGGCGTATTGCTGTTTCAGGATCTGGCCGTCGTCCCCTTGCTGATCATCATTCCCGCCTTAGCCTCCCAGCCTGATAATCTTCCTTCGACACTGGGTCTGGCAATGATCAAGGCAACTGTCGTATTGCTGATCCTGCTGGTGTTCGGTCAGCGCGTCATGCGCCGCTGGTTTCACGTCGTCGCCAGCCAGAAATCATCCGAACTCTTTACGCTGAATGTGCTGTTCATCACGCTGGGACTGGCTTATTTGACCGAATTGGCGGGACTGTCTCTGGCACTGGGCGCTTTCGTGGCCGGCATGCTGATATCCGAAACCGAATACCGTTATCAGGTGGAAGAGGACATCAAGCCGTTCCGCGACGTATTGCTGGGGCTTTTCTTCGTCACGATAGGCATGATGCTCAATCTCGCAAGCGTACTTGCCAACCTGGGCTGGATACTGCTGGCGCTGACCATGCTGATACTGCTCAAGGCGCTGCTGATTACCGTGCTGGCACGCGCATTTGAAGGTGACTGGGGTATTGCGTTGCGTAGCGGCATCGGTCTTGCGCAGGCCGGAGAATTCGGCTTCGTGCTGTTAACACTGGCCGGGGAGGCGCATCTGCTGCAAGGCGCCACCATGCAGATCACACTGGCCACCATGCTGCTGTCCATGCTGACCGCGCCTTTCCTGATTCAATACGGAGAAGCCATCGCGCGCCGTTTTTCGGCTGCCGAATGGACCAACCGCGCCTTGCAGATGCACCAGATTGCCATCCACAGCATGTCGAGCACAGGCCACGTCATCCTGTGCGGTTATGGGCGCAGCGGAAAAAAACTGGCCAGTATTCTGGAAGCGGAAAAGCTGCGTTTCATCGCGCTTGATCTTGATTCGCATCGGGTGCGCGAAGCGGCTGCCGACAATAAAAGCGTGGTGTATGGCGATGCGGCCAAACGCGAAGTACTGATGGCCGCAGGCCTGATGCGTGCCAAGGTACTTGTCGTGACCTACACAGACAAGCATTCCGCCCTGGCTATTTTGCGTCACGTAAAAGAACTGCGTCCGGACTTGCCTGTGGTCGTGCGCACCAATGACGACACCAATCTGGATACACTCAAAAGCGCAGGAGCGGCCGAAGTTGTCGCCGAAGTACTCGAAGGCAGTGTCATGCTCGCCTCCCAGGCCTTGCTGCTGGCCGGTGTACCGCTCAATCGCGTTATCCGCCACGTTCAGGAAAACCGGGCGCGCCGTTACGCGATGTTTAGCGGCTATCTTAGCAACTCGCCGGACGATGATCTCGGAATCAGCGATGAAATGCAGCCGCGCTTTTTGAACGTACTCCTCAAGCCCGATTCATTTGCTGTGGGAAAACGCCTGATCGAGTCTGAACTGGATACCTTGAACATCGAAGTAAAAGCGTTGCGTCGCTACAACGTACACGGCGCTCAACCCAGCGAAGAAATGATCTTGCAAGCCGGTGATGTGCTGGTGCTGCTCGGCCTGCCCGAAGAACTACAGATGGCTGAAACCCGACTGCACAAAGGCGATATCTAACCGACTATTTTTTCAAGTAATTTTCTTACTGGCGTCGGAATCGCCGCACTCAATGCATCGCCCATACCCATCCATTCAGCCCGCTGAACCTTTGCAGGCTTATGTGCAAGGCTCAGCAGCATCGGTGTGATGTGCAATTTAAAATGAGTAAATGTATGCGTGAGCAAAGGCAATTCAATTTGCCCGTCAATCTTCCAGCCCAGACGTTGCGCATACTCTTCCAGCGCTTCATCGCCTTCCTCAAGCTGAGGCAGACACCAGAGACCGCCCCAGATACCGGACGATCCGCGCTTTTCCAGCAGAATGTCACCACCTGAGACAGCCAGCAAAAAGGTTGCGCGTCGTTCAGGCAGAGCACGGCGTGCACGCGGCGTGGGCAGTTCAGCCACTCGCCCGGTCTGGAAGGCAACGCAATCGCTTTGCACCGGACATGAGCCGCACAGCGGTTTACTTCGGGTACACAGTGTAGCGCCCATATCCATCAACGCCTGCGTGTAGCGATCAACTCCGCGCTTTGGCAACATTGATTCGGCCAATTCCCAGAGCAAGGCCTCTACCGATTTGATAGCGGGTGATCCAGCGACACCGCAGTAGCGTGCAAGGACGCGCTTGACGTTGCCATCGAGTATGGCGCGATTCTGCTGATAGGCCAGCGCGCAAATCGCGGCGGCGGTAGAACGCCCGATACCGGGCAATTCAAGTATCTGCTCAAACCGCCTCGGGAACTCTCCACCGTGCAGAGCGACGACAATCTTCGCGGCACGATGCAGATTTCGACCTCGTGCGTAATAGCCCAGCCCACTCCAGTGCGCCAGCACCTGTTCTTCACTGGCCGCAGCTAACGCGGCAATCGTCGGATACGAAGTTACGAAACGCTGAAAATAGGGAATGACTGTAACAACCTGCGTCTGTTGCAACATGACTTCGGACAGCCAGACACGGTAAGCATCGGCGCACTGCCACGGCAAATCGTGACGACCATGTTCACGTTGCCATGCGATTAGAGCGGAAGAAAAACTATGCATAACGAGATAATTGATAATTGATAATTGATAATCGATAATTACAAATTGCGACTAGCGACTAGCGACTAGCGACTAGCGACTAAATTTTATCTGAACAACCCTTTCAGGCTATTCCTGAGCTCATCCTGCACACGTGTTTTGACCTCCTCTTTCTTGGCTTCGACTTTCTGCCTGGCGACCTCCCCCACCATCGCGCCAAAATCCAGCGTGTATTTCAAATCACTGAACGGGCCGTTGACGCGCACCGGCACGGTGATGCCACCGACGTTATCCCGCCCGCCCTGCCCTTCCAGCGTCTTTGCCAGCGTGGCACGGGCCAGATAATTCATGCTGTCATTGCCGATATCAACGTCGCCATTGCCGGTCAGGCGCAACAGCGGTGATTTGAGCGACAGATCGTCATTGTGCGCCACGCCGTTGTTCACCTTGAAGCTCGCCTTGAGTTCGCTGAAATCCGTTTTCTCGCTCTGGTTGGCAGATTGCGTTTGCACGCTTCCCTTTCCCAGCATGGCCTGCGCATCGCGCAGCTTCTTGGCGACATTAATCCCCTTGATCGCACCGTCCGCCAGATTCAGCGACAGATTACCACCCATCCCCTTTTTCATGCTGCTTACGGTATTGCCCTGCAGGGTCAGGTTCATCCCAACATTGCCACGGCCTTCCAGCGTATCGAAGCCTGCCGCATCGCGGGTCAAAGCCGCAATATTGATACCGCTCAGGCTTTGATTGATTGTGATAACCGGCACAGCGGCCGCGTTCACACCCAGGCTGCCATTCATACTGCCCTGATACAAGTTGGCGGACAGTGGGTTGACGTTGATCTGTCCGTTATGCGCCTTCACATCCAGACGCACCCCGCTTGATTTGATGTTTGCCACTTTCAGCTTGCCGATGCGCAGACTGCCATCCAGATTGAGGCTGCGCAACGCGGACAGATCAATAGGCTGTTCCGGCTGGCTGGATTTTGTCTCGGTCTTTTTTGGCATATACAGATCGGCATCAAACTGATCCACATCCACATCGAAGTGAATCGCGGAGTTTGTAAAACCGTTCACAGCGATCTTTGCCACAACCTGACTTTGCAACAAACCGCCGGCAAGATTAGCCTGCACGGTCTGCTTGTTGGCATCCAGTTGCACGCTGCCCTTCATCTCACTGCTCACCGACTTGTTCGGCAACTTGTCGCCGGTGGCATTTACCGCCAGGATGAGATTGCTCAAGTTAAATTGTCTGGCCTCAAAATTACCCGACAGCGGCGAGCTAAGCCTCACCTTGAATGCCTGCTCTGACTGCTTAACATCCAGATCCAGATTGAGCGCGCTGACCTTGAAGGATTGCGCATTGCCGGAAATTTCAGGCAAGGAAAGCGCAGCGACAATTTTGCCCAGCGCACCGTCCAGCCGGGCATTGAGCGTCAGCTTATTACCGGAAAATTTTTCTTTTGTCATGCTCAACGCAGGCGCATCCAGCGTCGCCTCAAAGCTGTCTTTTACCTTCACGCCCGTCGCATTCAGCTTGAATTTATTCGCGCCAAATTCCTGGGTGGACAGATTTGCACTCGCATCCCCGCTGGCTTTGATCTTCAGATTACTGACGTCCAGTGCCACACCGTTGACCTGCAAATCCATATCCGCCAATTGGTATTGCTGGTGATCCAGATCGAAAGTCAACGTGGTCTTGAGCTGTGTGGTGATGTCCAGTTTGGGCTGATTGGCCTGCACGCCGACTGACAGGTTAATTTTTCCCGGAACACCATTGGCGATGCGCCCGGTACTGAGGTTCAAATCATGAATGGCGTATTGAGCGCCGGCACCTTCATCGCGATAAGTAAGACTGGTTTTTTCGATAGCGACAGAGGCAATGTCGAATTTGACCGGCTGCTGTTCATCCTTGGGCTTAGTGTCTTTACTCAGCAGGTCGTCGATGTTGGTCGTGCCATCCTTGTGCTTGATCAGCGTCGCACTCAGGCCGCTCACCAGCACCTCATTGACCACCACCTGCCTGGACAGCAAAGGCATCAGTGCCAGTGAAACCCGCGCTGCTTCAATCGAGGCGAATGGCTGATCGCTCTTGAATTCGGATAAGGAAACCTTGCCAAGATTCGCGCCTATGCTGGGGAAGAAGGTCAGCCTGATGTCACCGTCAAGATGCAAGGTGCGCTGCTTGCTGTCTTTAACGGTTTGAATTATATAATCTTTGTAATCATTCGGATTGAAGGTTGCCGCCAGGTACGCGGCACCTGCGACCGCGACGCCCAGCACCGCACCTGTGCCCAACAAACCATACTTGACGATTTTGTTCATGATCGCACCCGAAAAAAAAAGCAGGTGCCGATTATAGCCGAGAGACAGCGAGGGTGTAGCTCGCGCCTTAAAGTGAAACGCGTCGAAAGAGTTTCACTTTAAGGTTGAGGCGGTTTTAAATCACCTTCGAGTAGCGCGCATGTTCGGTGCGTGTGCGCAGATATTTATCGAATACCATGCAGATGTTGCGTATCAGCATGCGTCCTTTGGGGGTGACGCTGATCCATTGCTCGGATATTTCCAGCAGTCCTTCACGCTCATATTCGCGCAACTCTTCCATCTCAGTTGCAAAATAACTATCGAAATCAATAAGATAGGCAATATTAAACGACTCTTTTGAAAGTTCGAAGTGACACATCAGCGCCTGGATGATGGCGCGGCGCACCAGGTCGTCGGCGTTCAATTCCATCCCGCGCATGATCGGCAGCTGGTCGTGATCGAGCGCATCGTAATAGTTGTCCAGATCGCGATAATTCTGACTGTAAGTCGGTCCGATTTTACCGATGGCACTCACGCCGAGCGCGACCAGATCGCAATCGGAATGGGTGGAATAACCCTGAAAATTGCGATGCAGACGGCCTTGACGCTGGGCCACGGCCAACTCATCCTCTGGTTTGGCAAAGTGATCCATGCCGATATAGACGTAACCGGCAGAAGTCAGTTTGTTTACAGCCATGCTGAGAATATCCAGCTTCACCTGAGGGCTGGGCAAATCCTCGTCGTGGATACGCCGCTGCGGCTTGAACAGGGTCGGCATATGCGCGTAATTATAAATAGACAGCCGATCCGGATCGGCGGCAATCACGCGATCAAGCGTCACGCCGAAGCCCTCCAGGGTCTGCTTGGGCAAGCCGTAGATCAGATCGATGCTCACCGACTTGAATCCATTGGCACGTGCCGCATGAATGACACGCATGGTTTCTTCTTCACTCTGAATGCGGTTCACCGCGCGCTGCACTTCCGTGTCGAAATCCTGCACACCGATGCTGATGCGATTAAATCCTGCCGAGCCTAGCAACGCGATGGTCTCGTCGCTGACCTTGCGCGGGTCTATCTCGATGGAGTACTCACCATCCTCCACCAGTTTGAAATTCTCACGTATCGCCGCCATCAGCTGACGTATTTCATCGTCAGACATAAACGTTGGCGTGCCGCCACCAAAGTGCAACTGTTCGACCACCTGACCTGGTCCCAGCAACTTCGCCTGCATCGCCATTTCCTTGATCAGATAGCGCACATATTCAGCGGACTTGCTGCGATCCTTGGTAATCACCTTGTTGCAGGCACAATAGAAACAGAGCGTATTGCAAAACGGGATATGGATATACAGCGACAGAGGACGACTAACACCACCGATTTCGCGCTTTAACAGCCACTGACTATAAGTCTCGGCGTTGAAAGCCTCGACAAAACGATCTGCGGTCGGATAAGAGGTATAGCGCGGGCCGTTCTTATCCAGCCTGCGGATCAGTTCAAGATCTACGACCAATTGATTGTCTGCGTTATTCAACATGAGTGTCGTCGCTAATTGAAAGGCAGGCATAATGCCAGATCAGGCGTAAAACTGGTTTGATATATGTCAAAAAGCGTGGCATATTCCGAAACTGGCGAATAGCAGACGGTATTCAGATGCACCACCTCCTGCAACCCTCTCCAATTATTGCCATTTACGAGGTAAGCGACGTGCTACTACCCGTTTCAATCGATCACCCTGACTGACATGACGAATAGGGCATTACAGATGACAAAACCCGCCATGTCCGTCGCCCTCTCTCCCGACGCTGATGATGCTACGGGTGAAACATCGGGCCAGATCACGCGGCGCAAGCCCCACGCTAGCGCCGCGTGCTCCAGTTGCAATCTGGCCGAGCTATGCCTGCCTGCCGATCTCACAACAGAGGAGATGCATCAACTGGACGAGCTTAGCACCTTGAAACGCAGCTTTTCACGCAGTGATTATCTGTACCGCAGCGGTGACAAGTTCCGCTCGCTGTTCGCTATCCACAGTGGCTCTTTCAAGACCCAGATACTCCATGAAGATGGCCGGGAACAGGTCACCGGGTTTCAAATGGCAGGAGAAATTATCGGCCTGGATGCAATCAGCACTGACATCCATGCTTGCGAGGCCGTAGCCCTTGAAAATAGCGTGGTATGCGAGCTGCCGTTCAATAAGCTGGAGGCGTTAAGTCGTGACATACCGAAGTTGCAGCGCCATCTGCATAAAATCATGAGCCGCGAAATCGTTCGAGACCAAGGCATCATGCTGTTGTTGGGTTCGATGCGCGCCGAAGAACGGCTGGCCGCATTCCTGCTCAATCACTCTCAGCGTTTCGCCGCACGCGGATTATCGGCAACCCAATTCCAGCTGCGCATGTCGCGCCAGGAAATAGGCAGCTATCTGGGATTAAAACTCGAAACGGTCAGTCGCGCATTTTCCCATTTTCAGAATGAAAGACTGATCAACGTAAAAGTGCGCACGATTGAAATAATCAACCTTGCGGGTTTACAAGCCTGCCTGAATAACTCGCGCTAAATTGAAACTCGTTTCACCTTGAAACGGCAGTTCATGTCACATTAACGTGAAACTCGCGCAAGCGTTCGTTTGCCCTTTCCCTCGCTTGTCGCAGCATCGCAGCGGACACATGACGGAGAACACAGAGCATTTTCTGACTGATCAGTCTTCCGTGAATTCGCCCTGAATACAACGGCACACTTTTATACAACCATCTGTTTATTATCAGATTTATCTATACGCGCAGTATCTAGATGCTTTTTATCGGTTGAACGACACCTTATCGTTTGACAGTCGCAGCGCTTGAGCGGATTATTCGCAACCTGATTTATTTACCGGAGGCAAGCAATTATGGAACATCAAGTCACAGAATCCGAAGTATCGCGCGCAAAAAGCCTGCACTCTATGCTGCTGTTTGACTTTATTGTCGTTCATGTTTTTGTTTTCGTGCTTGCTTTAAGCCTGCTCAAGGCCAGCCTGATACCGATCATGGTAATGCCGGTGATATCCATTGCCTTGCTGGGCAGCGTGATATTCAAAGCCACGCGCGCGATCAGTCAGGAAACTTCCGTATTTGTCCTTTGCCACAACCTGCTCGCCGCAAAACGCGCCAAACTTTTTCTTATGCTGTTTGTCGTGACAGGCTCATTGACTGCCATGCTGGTGTTCGGCGGAGCACAATTTGGCATGAGCAAGATTACCAGCTACGCACTGGCTGCGGGCATCGGTCAGCTGCCCTTTATGGTTGCACTGCTAGTTCTGGTCGTTTTGGAATTTGACGCTGAGCATCAGTGCAAGGCTGGCAAAATTCCTGCAGCCGCACTGGTAATTCATTCTGCCCTCAATAAGGCTTAGCATGGACAAGAAAATCATTCTGGGCGTGGTAGCCCTGATCGCAGTCACGATATCCCTGATACTGATGGTTCCGGATCATTCTGTCAGCACCCCTGACACATTGCCCTGGAAGATCAGCCATCCGACACCTGACACCACACGCGTTTTCGGCATTACACTGGGCAAAAGCACGCTTGATGAAGTCGCGCACACCTACAAGTACGAAACAGAGCTTGAGATCAGTTTGTTCAAGCCCACTGATGCCGCAATGGGCGTGGAAGCCTTTTTTGAAGAGGTCAATCTCAACGGCCTGAAAGCAAAAATTATCATGACGATCGCCATACCGGCCGAAGAGCTGCAAGGCATGTATGAACGAGGCCTGCGCATGAACAGCACGCCCAGCGGCAAGCGCATCACACTGACTGCCGACGACCTGGCGCGCGTGCGTTCGTTGCCGGTCGCCAGCCTGACCTACATGCCCAATGCGCGCCTGGAAGAATCCATCATCGTAAAACGCTTCGGCGAGCCGACGCAACGTATTCGTGAGAAGAAGACCAGCCTCGTTCATTGGCTATATCCTCAGCACGGCCTGGATGTTGTGCTGGATAGCAAACCGTTTTTTCAGTATCTGCCACTCAAGGATTTTGAACTCCTGAGAGCGCCCTTGCTGGCACATGGCGAGATTTTGAAATCAGAACCGGTTACAAAACCTGCCGTTCAGTAGTCATTGATTTGTAAAAAGGCCGCACCCGGATTGGGTGCGGCCTTTTTACATTAACCTTGAAAAATCTTTTCATCCACGAAATGATTCATGCAGGGATATTGCATAAGTGCAATAACTCGCAAAAACACAAAATTCACGAAACGGGTCAAGCAGGCAAAGCCGAACAGCGGCTGCTCGCAAACAAATCAAAACATTAGGCTGGTTTTATGGCCCACCAAATCGGCGACAAAGCAAACCTGAGTAAGAGTCTGAATTTGTTCGTGTTTTTTTTGCGCCTTTGCGAGTTTCTGCCTTTGGCAGTATCCCTGCGAGAAGCGATTGCAAGCTGATGCCAGCAGGGCATCGACTCTGCTTACCCCGCTTTACTCGGTGATCTCGGTGTTCTCGGTGGCTAAATGCTTTTGACGTGTTTATGCAGTCAAACCCCAGTTTTGACTTATTCCTTAGGCGCAGAAGAAGGCGCTTTTGGATGATTGTGCAGCATCGCGTCTTCGTCGTCATCCAGCAGGATACGGCTGGCATTGCCTTCCATATCTTCGTACTGCCCCTTCTTGACCGCCCAGATCAGAATACCGACGAACACCAGTCCAAAAATGGTCATGCCGGGGATGAGACTGTAAATTACGTCCATTACTATTCCTTAAACAGATTACGAATACGCGCTGCGTTACCGATTACCAGCAGCGAGCTGAGCGGCATGGTGATTGCCGCAAGCAACGGTGTTACATGGCCCATCATCGCCAACGGCACCATGATACTGTTATACACGAACGACAGGCCGATGTTTTGCTTAATCGTGCGCAAGGTTCGCCGTGACAACAGGGTAGCCAGACGCACCTTATCCAGTTCATTGTGCATCAGCACGATATCGGCACTTTCCACCGACACATCCGTACCCGAACCCAGTGCGATACCCACATCGGCGCGAATCAAGGCCGGCGCATCGTTCACACCATCGCCCACCATCGCCACGCATTCACCGCGCTCTTGCAGCTGCTGAATGACGCGATCCTTGTCTTGCGGCAACACTTCGGCGATGACCTCCATACCACCCAGTTGACGCGCGATCGCCTCTGCGACAGCCCTGCGATCACCACTCAGCAGGGTCATGCCGATACCGGCCGCGCGCAAGGTATTGATCAACCCCTGCGCATCCGCACGCAAGGTGTCCGCCAGAACCAGCACTGCGACATGCCGTCCATCGAGAGCCAGATGCACACAGGTCTTAGCCTGCGCTTCCAATTCATCAAGCGTCTGCATCAAACTAACTTCCGGTGCAATTTGATTTCGCACCAACCACTCTGCCGTACCCAGCAATACGCGCTGACCCGCCACATCGGCTTCCACACCCGCTCCTGCGGTCGCATGAAAGCCCTGTACCGTCAAATTTCTGAAGGGCAACTCGCGCGCTTCGGCGGCAATAACGACAGCCTCAGCTACGCTGTGTTCCGAATAACGCTCCACACCCGCTGCCAGTGCCAGCAGGGCAGTTTCATCCTGACCCGGCACTGCGATTACCTGCTCCACTCGCATCCGGCCCTCAGTCAAAGTACCTGTCTTGTCGAACACGAAATGTGTGACTTTTGACATGGTTTCAAGCACCACACCGTTTTTCACCAGAATACCGTGCTTTGCGCCCAGACCTGAAGCTACAGCAATCGACATCGGCGTAGCCATGCCAAGCGCACAGGGGCAGGTAATGATCAAAACTGAGGTGGCCGCCATCAGGGCAAACTCGAAATTATCCGACCAGAGATAGAAGGTGACACTCGCCAGAATTAAAGTAGCCAGCACAAACCAGGGCACGATACTGTCGGATAGTCGCTGAATCGGTGCTTTGGAAGACTGAGCCTCCTCCACCAGACGGATGATTTTCGACAAGGTTGAATCCTGAGAAGACGCCTGCACCTCGACCACCAATGCGCCGCTGCCGTTCAGGGTACCCGCCGCTACGCGGTCACCTGCATGTTTTTTAACGTGCATGGACTCGCCGCTCAGCATCGACTCGTCCACAGAACTGTTCCCCTCGAGTACCAAACCATCCATCGGGATATTTCCGCCAGGCTTCACCAGCACCTGATCGCCGACCCTAACCGCGCGAACCGAGGTGATTTTCTCTGCTCCATCGCAAAGCACCGTGGCCACGCGAGGCTGCAGGTCCATCAAGCGGTTGGTCGCTGAAACGGCCTGATGGCGGAACATGCCTTCCAGATAGCGACCGATCAGAATAACAAAGGTCAGATTGGTCACCGTATCAAAATAGACTTGGGCTCCGCCAGTGATGGTCACGTAAAGCGAGAAAGCATAGGTGACCGACAAGCCAATCGCGATCGGTAAATCCATGGTCAGGCTCGCATTGCGCAACCCACTCCAAGCCCCTTTATAAAATGGATAACCTGAATACAGCAAAGCGGGGGTGGCAAGCGCGAAGGCCATCCAGTGGAAGAAATTGACGAACTGCCCCCGATCTGCACCGCTGTATAGTGCGATCGCAATCAGATTCAGATTCATCATGGCAAACGCTGCAAAAAACAGCCGGAATAGCATGGCGCGGTTGATGCGTTTCAAACTTCCTTCAGCAACATCCGGGTCATAGGGAACGCCGGAATAACCTATTTTGGACAGTTGCTGTATCAGGAATGAAAGTTTTACCTGGCTGTTATCCCAGCGTACATGCAAGCGTTTGCCAGCCAGATTGACACTGGCCGAGAGCACACCGGGGGTACGCATCATGCCTCGCTCAATCAGCCACACGCAGGCAGCACAATGAATCCCCTCCACCAGCAGATGCGTGTCCCGCATCTCACCCAGTCGATTGACGAAATCCTGCTGCACCTCATCCAGATCATACATCTCAATATCACGGGGAGGGGTGGGCGGCGGCGCCAACAGCACGCCCTCTGGCGTGCGCTGGTAATAGCCCTGCAAACCGGCATCGTAGATTGCCTCGCACACCGACTGGCAGGCAAAACAACAGAAATCGCGCAGATTTCCCTCTAACTGACTTTGATAATGCGCATCGTCAGGGATCGGCAATCCGCAATGAAAACACCCCGCCTGAGCGAGGTGTACTGCTTCAGTCTGTGGCATTGTTGAAATAGCTATGGTTACTTCGGAATAGCAACGAACACTTTTTGTTCCGTGTCGAACTGGCTGCCATCGCGTTCAGCCCTGATGAGCAGATCCCAATTACCTGCACGCGGGAACTTCAAGCTACCTTCGTAAATTCCCGGCACTGTTTCACGTAGCGTGTCCTTGAAGTCGAACGTAGGATCTCCCGGCCATTGCGCCTTGATTTCTACGATCGCACCCTTAACTGGCTGGCCTTTCTCATCATGCAACTCAAATTTGAAATCAGCCGGGCTAGCCATCAAAATGAAACGCGCTTCATCTGGTTTGACCATGCTGTCATTTTGCAGTTGCTGCGACGAATGCAAGCTAGTCTTCCAGCCCAGAGTTGAGCGCTCCGCCTGCTGCTGCAGCCATTTCGCATCATATTTATTGTGCGCCTTGACGCTGTAGTTATCATCCAGGACTCGTACCGGATGATTCAACACGTTCCACAAAAAACGTGCGTTGATTAACACACCTGCCAGCATGATTGCCAACAACCCGAATACCCACGGGTTACGCCATCCCTTGCTATTTTTTTGCGAAATCATCGTCAGCCTCTCAAATTAATGCTTAGGTCCATTGAAAACAGTATTGTATTCAGCGGCCATGGTTGGATCTTCAACATTTTCCACGCGGAACTGTAGTTTTGTTACTTCAGCATTGACGTTTACTGCTGGTGCCTTGACGAACACAGTAAAGCCGGACGCCTTGCCATGATGAATCAATTGAGGCTTATCGGCATCAATGAGAACCTGCCCCTTAATTCCACCTTCGGCGCTGATTTTTACATTCAAGTCTTTATCAGTCTTGTTGAGCACCTTGAAGGTGTATTTGTTTTGAATCGAGCCATCGCTCATGCGCACAAATAACGGCTGACGCTCAGGTGCAACACGCAGAGTCAGTGCACCCAGATGATTCAGACCGTAGATAATCCCGCCCAGTGCCAGCAGAATAATGCCGATATAAACCCAGGTGCGCGGATGCTGATACAGCTTGTGGACTGGGCGGCCTTCCAGTTCATCCAGCGATGCGTACCTTATCAGACCACGAGGACGACCGATCTTATCCATCACGGAGTCACAGGCATCCAGACACAATCCACAGGTAATGCAACCGAGTTGCTGCCCCTCTCGAATGTCCACACCGGTCGGACATACCTGAACGCACTGGAAACAATCGATGCAATCACCTTGTTGTTGTACAACCTTGCCGGCATGACGCAGCTTGCCACGTGGCTCACCCCGCTTCACGTCGTAGGCCGGAAGTATCGTCTGCGAATCAGCCATTACCGCCTGTATACGTGCGTAGGGACATAGCCACAGGCAAGTCTGTTCACGCAGGAAACCGGCCAGCGCATATGTTCCCAAAGTAAATGCAAGCAATACCGAAAACTCAATCAGTGACAGATGGAAGCTCAACAGATCGTGCCAGTACACGAATGCGTCCTCGAACCAGATCGTAAAGCTGATCCCGGTAAAAATGGAAATTGCCAACCAGATGGCGTGCTTAGTCACTTTCAGACGAATTTTTTCAGCATTCCATGGGGCTGCATCCAGTTTATGGCGCTTATTGGGATTGCCTTCGATTTTCTCTTCTATCCAGGTAAACAAATCCACCCAGCTGGTCTGAAAACAGAAAAATCCGCAAAACACACGAGATGCGACGGATGTGACAGCGAACAAGGTCATCGCCAGCAGCAACAGCAGCAATGAAACCATCCAGATATCCTGAGGCAGAATGGTAAGGTTGAAGATGTGAAACTGACGATTATTGACATCCAGCAGGATTGCCTGCTTGCCGTTCCAGCGCAGATAGGCGCCAAAAAAGAAAATCAGCCAGAAGGATTCGGTAATATATTTTAGTGTGCGAAAACGTCCCGGCATGCGTTTTGCGTGCACAGTCGATTCACCCAGATTAACTGACCACTCTTCATGCTCGCTGTAGATACCCGTTACACTGCCAACTTCTTTTACCGGTTCGCTCATCCCCTACTCCTAGTATCTTGTTTTATCCGTATATTCGGATTTTTATTATAAAGAAAGCTCTGACTAAACTCTTCAGATACAAAAGAATTCACTCGGAGTACTCCTGATTACACCAATGAAAAAAGGAGGAGGCTGGTCGCCCCCTCCTTCACAGCTGCAAAATTACTTTTCGCCGGATTTTTTTACTTTCGCGTTGTAGAACAACCAGCCCAAAGCGGCAATTACCGCCGTGAACGCACCTGCGGTAGCGATCATCAAAGCCCAGTATACAAAGTCGTGGTGCATTTCTATTTTCCTTTCATAAAACCTGCACGGTTATGCGCCGTGCAGGAAAACGGAGATTTACTTGGCTTCAGTTGCTGGAGCAGCTTCAGGTGCTGGAGCAGCCTCAGCAGCTGCCGGAGCAGCTACGGCAGCCGCAGCTTCCTTCTGACCACCACCAAACTTGTAAACGTAAACAGCCAGCTTCTTCATCTCGACTTCAGACAATTTACCCGCTGCGGTGAAGTTAGGCATGATAGCAACGCGTGCATTGGCATCACCGGAGTTTACGCCGTAGGTAATAGTCTGCTTGATACCTTCCAGAGAACCGTCAAAACGCCAGACTTTGTCTGTCAGATTAGCAGAACCCATGGCCTGGATACCCTTGGCATCGGCGCCGTGGCAAGCAGTACAGTCGCTTTCCATGAACACCTTTTTGCCAGCCGCTTCAGAGTCGCCTTTACCTTCACTCAACGCCAGGACGTATTTTGCCACGTCGTCGATTTGCTGTGCAGACAAGGTATCTTTGTGCGCTGTCATCATGCCTTGACGACCGCCAACGATAGTGGCATGGATGTCGTCAATTTTACCGCCAAACAGCCAGTCATCGTCATTCAGACGTGGCGCCATCAGACCTTGTTCGCGCATTGCAAACTTGGCACCAACCTGCTCTGTACCAACGCCGTTTTGACCATGGCACCCACCGCAGTTGTCAGAGAACAACACCTTGCCGGAACGTTCAACGTACTTTGACAACTCTTCATCTGCAAGAATCGCAGCTGGCGTCATTGTCTTCAGCTTGTCTTCATACGGCTTACGCACAGCGTCAAGAACAGCCTGATCTTCAGCCAACTCTTTGATAGCAGTCCACTTACCAGTTCCCGGCAAACCGACACCCTCGAAGAACGTACCATTGATTGCCAAAGGAACGGCTGGATACATAGTCCAATAGATCACTACCCAAAGTGCACTCGCAGTCAGACCAAGCATCCACCATTTCGGTGGCTGATTGGTAAAGTCTGCCAAATCATCATCCCATACATGCCCCGTGGTAGGCACACCACCAGCGGAGTTGTGAATATCACTCATTTTTTTTCTCCTGAATTGTTGTACTCGCCATCTTCCCGCAGAGCCATGTCGCTCTGCGAGTCGAATGCATCCTTGTTCTTAGGATTGAACACCATCACATAGACCACAATCATCGCAACAAAGGCGGCCACGGTAAAAAACACACCTTGCCAGTCGTTGCCGGTCATAGCTGCCCAGTCTGTGTGCAGGTAGTCCATCAGTTTAGTCACGGTAGTTGACACCTTCCTCAAACTTCACGTGATTACCCAAGGATTGCAGGTAAGCGATAACTGCGTCCATTTCTGTCTTGCCCTTAGTCTCTTCAGCGGCGCCTGCAATGTAGGCGTCAGTGTAGATAGTCTTGGGAACAGGGTTGAACGGCATCTTGGTCATAACTTCCAATGTCTTACGGTTTTTCTCCGCATCAATCGGGTTCTTTTCCAGGAAGAAGAAGTTAGGCATGACAGATTCAGGAACAACGTCACGCGGATACTTCAAGTGCTTACGATGCCATTCATCGGAGTACTTACCACCCAGACGAGCCAGATCCGGACCAGTACGCTTGGAACCCCATTGATAGGTATGGTCGTACATCGACTCTTCAGCGATGGAGTAGTGACCATAAC
This sequence comes from Gallionella sp., assembly GCA_041671725.1. Lineage (GTDB taxonomy): Bacteria > Pseudomonadota > Gammaproteobacteria > Burkholderiales > Gallionellaceae > Gallionella. The sequence continues at coordinate 74,117 of JBAZAY010000003.1, forward strand.
GGTCTTTCTCATCACGGAACGGACGGATCATCTGCGAGTGACACAAGAAACAGCCTTCGCGAATATACACATAACGACCTGCTGTTTCCAGCGCGGTGTAAGGACGCACGCCATCGCCTGGCTGCCAGTCTGCCAGGGTCTTGTGGACCGAGGTAGCAGGATTCCAGACAATCTTGTCCATCGAAATGGCATTGCCTTGCAAGTCCTTATGCTGCGTGTTGTTGAACGTACCGTCGCCGCCAGCCATACCTGTGTTAGGCAGGTAGAACAAAGGCACAATTTCAACGATACCGCCAACCGCGACTGCAATTGCGGTTAAAACGAACATCAGCAGCGTATTACGCTCGATCTTGTCCTGAAACTTGGTTGAATAAATTTTATCGTGATCAGACATGTTTTCTCTCCCCTTATGCTTTAGCTGCGACAGCATTTACGCCGCGAACAGCGCTAGCCTGACGAACAGTCATCACCACGTTGAACAACATGATCCATGTACCCAGATTGAAGATCGCACCGCCAACAGCACGCATCACGTAGTACGGATGCATAGCAGATACAGATTCAACAAAGGTGTAGGTCAACGTACCGAATTCGTCGTAATCACGCCACATCAGACCTTGCATAATACCGGACACCCACATTGCAACGATGTAAGTTACTGCACCGATCAATGCCACCCAGAAGTGCACGTTCACGAGTTTGTCAGAGTACATTTCTGTATTCCACAATTTCTTGACCATGTGGTACAAAGCGCCGAAAGAGATCATCGACATCCAGCCCAGAGCGCCGGCATGAACGTGACCAACAGTCCAGTCAGTGTAATGAGACAATGCGTTCACAGATTTGATCGCCATAACCGGGCCGTCAAATGTGGACATCGCATAGAACGCCATCGCAGTTACCAGGAAACGCAGGATGTAGTCGGTACGCAGCTTGTCCCATGCACCGGACAAAGTCATCATACCGTTCATCGCGCCACCCCATGAAGGGATGATCATCGCCAGAGACACGGCTGCACCCAGAGAACCGGTCCAGTCAGGCAATGCTGTGTATTGCAGATGGTGAGCACCCAGCCAAACGTAACCGAAAGTCAGTGTCCAGAAGTGCAACACAGACAGGCGATACGAGAACACTGGACGACCAGATTGCTTAGGGATGAAGTAATACATGATACCGAGGAAGCCGCCGGTCAGGTAGAAACCAACCGCGTTATGACCCCACCACCATTGAATCATCGCATCTTGTACACCAGAGTAGATGGAGTAAGAAGTCGCCCAATCCACTGGAATTGCCAAGCTGTTTACCACGTGCAGGTAAGTGATCATGACGATCATACCCATGGTGAACCAGTTGGACACGTAGATGTGTGAAGTCTTGCGAATACCGATCGTCATGATGTAGTTGAAACCATATGACAGCCAAACAACGGCAATCATGATATCAACCCACCAAGGCAATTCTGCGTATTCCTTACCTTCTGACAGACCCAGAGGCAAAGTAATCACAGCCAGAACGATGATCAAGTTCCAACCGAAGAACGTAAACCATGCCAGGGAATTGCTCCACAGCTTGGTAGCGCCCGTGCGTTGCACGATATAAAAACCGGTCGCCATCAAAACACAGCCACCAAACGCAAAAATCACCGCATTGGTATGCAGTGGACGCAGACGCCCGAATGTAATTTCAGGAATGTCAAAGTTTAAAAAAGGAAACGCCAGTTCGGATGCGACATACACACCGATCAACGTACCTACTACCCCATAGATAACAGCCGCGATGGTAAACCACCGGACTACATCCATATCATACTTTACTGGTGTCGCTTGCGTAGCTTCCACAGTATCTCCTCCCAAGAGCAAAGTTTAAAAATAATGAGTTATTCGCTTCATAACAGCCGAGCAAATAACCCATCTCTTCTTACAGCTTAAAAAAGCTGCGCAATCATGGCACACCAATAAGGTTTAAGTAAAGAGAAAATGCGACAAACCGCCGCACATTCCCACCCAGAACACTCAGGCTTACCAGCAATTGCACCGTGGCATATTAAACGAGACTCCCTAATCATATTTGACGTACATCAATTGGCATAAAAATACTGAAAAAGAAAAATCCTGCAGTTCTCTGTTTGGAGGAGAAAACGATCATTACTACTGCCATGCCGCGAATGACCTGCTTTCAGAACTTTCAGTTTCAACGCTGCTGCCACGACATTTTTTTCAGCCCTATCTCACTATGTACGCCAGCGAACAGATACTATTTAAAAATTACCGGATCATTGCCATTCCCTACCTCCATACAGGGAAAGACAGACCATGAATATCACGCAAAAAAACATCCGCAGCCTGCCGGGCTTCTGCCTTGCTACGCTACTGAGCGCTAGCGTGTTTGCCCACGAACACAACGCATCACAGAATGAATGTGGGCATTCATGGAAAAAAAGAACATGGCTATGGTGCACATTTTGACAAGCGCATGCTGCAACTGCATACTGCCCTCTAGCTATCAGGCATCCAGCAAGCGGCATGAACTGAATTCTCGGGCAAAACGGATATGCACGAACATCAGGACTGGGCTGCACAGAGTACGCCGGATCGCATCGATCGAATACTGGACGACATGAAACTCATGAAAAGAGTATGGTCGAGCATGCGGCAACTGTCCGTGTATTTAATGATGCGTTGAGCCAAGACCAGAAAAGATATTCGACAAGCATTTTCAAGAGCGTCAAAATTTCCATTCACATGGCAAACAGTAACCTTTAAAAGGGGATGATCATGAACAGGCGGGTTCTTGCTATCAAGGCACTGGTTGTCGCCGTTTTAGCTATATCAGCCAACGTTTTCGCATCCCCAGCCGACGAACTGACCCTGCAACGGCCTGTCCTGTTAGGTAAAGTTACCAGCTTTTCCAATACATGCCGTCTGATCATCATCGACACAGACAACCAAAAACATGAGCTTGACCCGGCGACTCTCGGAGAAGCCGAGCGTAAGGCAGGGCATTACAATATCAATCCGTACGTGCGCTTTGCGGGCATCGACAATACTTTTCAGCATATCGACTCATCGAAATGCATCGCAATCGCCGGAAGGACAGCATCAGAACGCGGGATACAACAGGTAATAATGACGTATGACCGGAGCAATGAAGTGACTGTGTCGGTGCCGGAAAGCTATGTTGATAATCGCCGAGGCGCTCGAACTAATAAATGCGAGTTTACTGTGCGCGACGGCTGCGACTACAGTAAATCCTCATGCAGAATCAACTCGACTATGCGGTTTCTCAACATTAATCCACGCAGCAAAGAATGGTCACAAAGCACTATCAATGACGTGCGTGGGTATTTTTAATCATTGATAGTCGTTTAAATTGAGGATGGCGATCTGAAAACGGGGAAACGCCATGCACACACAATCAACTCCTTCCCTGATTGAATTTCGTGTTCCTAAATGCCTAATTTTATTACATGCTTGAATTCATTCAATCTCTCGATACTCGCCTGCTTATTGCGACCAGGTCTATCATCGATTTAAATTCACCCTGGCAGGTGTTTGCTGTCCGATTATTTGCCGACATCAATGTATTCGCTTCGATGGTCGTCATGGTTGGACTATGGCTTTATGGTTCATTTCATCAAGAAGATGCTTCAAAGCGAGAAGCCCTTTCTCTTTTTTATGCGACTGCGCTTGCATTTGGAATATATTGGCTCCTCAATTTCGGACTTCCAGTTCGTCCACGTCCGGAATTAACTAATGCAGTAAAGCCGCTTATTAGCCATATTCCAGATAATTCTTTTCCATCTGGCCATGCGATTTATTCAGGCGCTTTCGCAACGGCAGCATTTCTCTTCTTAAGGAACAAATTCATTGCCTGGTTTTTTCTTATTTTGGGATCTATCATGGCTTTGTGTCGGGTTATTGCAGGGATTCATTATCCGGGAGACATCATAGCCGGAGCGACTCTTGGTATTGGCTCTGCTTTTTTATTTCAATATTTTCTTCAATTTCGGTTTATTCGAGAAGATATTTACATTTGGCCAATTAGAATCGCCAAGCTTCTTAAATTGTAGTTACGTTTGATTTCGTTGCAGTCATGACACTAATGGGATGGCGCTGCGAACTACATTCTATAGACTGATGCAGGGAGCGCGAGAGATGGAGCTTCCTGCGCTGGCGGCGCCATAATGGCAAACGCACTCACGTCGAGCTGATGTTTTGGGGTTTGGAATTTCCGGTGTCGAGCCGGATAATCAAGCCTGTCTACACAACCGGGTGATGCCCATGGTTTATTAACGCAAACAACTAATTACATTGATTTTTTGCTTTCCGGAATCAAAAAACAGGGGGTGTTACAATAAGAACGCTCAACAAACCTGTAAGAAAAATATTCATGGACACGAAAATTGCCGACCCGTCAGAAGGAGTCATGTGCCATTGCAGCGGCACCAGGCGAAGCAATATTCAAAGCCTGTTTGAGCAAGGTTTTGATATAAATGCCATTTCCAGATGGACTGGTGCTCTCTCGGGCTGTGGTGGCTGCGAATGGGATATTGCACAGTTCCTGAAAGATCTCTCAGAACAACAGAACAATAACTTGTAAGCCCCCGTTGCATTGAACGGTGAGCAAATCTTTTCCTTAGTCACTTAACGACACAATGCTGACGTGATGACAAATGACAGCTTCGGCACATCCCGGAAGTTCGCAAGCTCAGAAATATCTACACGACTTGAGAGTTAGATGCCACGTCTGGCATTTTTTGGTGAGGAGGGAGGGATTGCTCGGGTGTCGCATTGCATCTGCGATGCCCTCGTTCCTCACTACGTTCGGAACCGCCCGTTGGGCGTCCTGCGCGAGCAGTGCTCGCTTGTCGCCCACCCTCCCCGAAATTATGCGAAAAATGAAAGTGCCAACGCTAGGCAAGCTGGGTTTCTTTACCAAACGAGTATCGGTGGCGTGTACGTTCCCAGCTTCGGCGGCTTGCTGCCTTCGTGGATCAACTCTCGTATTTTTTGTAGCGTTCCACCGCCCTCCTCCTGAAGTCCTCACGCAGCAGGCGGTTTTTCTGCTTTGATACTGTCCTCATACCACTTCAACATTTCAGAGTTAAAGAACTTCCCGAAGCCGGTATCAGTCTCGATCTTCGACATAAAATTCAGAAACTCATCGGCATTGCTGAGGAAGGCGTCCTTGATGCTGTCGTGTAATTTTTGCTTGCGCAGAAACTCAATGCTGTTGGTTTTGAATGCAGCCCGTAGCGCGTCATCCTTTTCCAACGTTGCCTTGAGTGCGTTTATCACCCGATCAGCTTCCTCGAAGGGAATGCCGAAATCCTCATTCAATTTTTTGACTATGAGTTTGAGTTTTTCCTTTTCCACCTCGCCGCCCCGGTGTCCGTCATCCGTAGACGGCTCCAGCGTGCCATCCTCGTCTTTCAAGGTGATGCGGCCATTCTGCTCTTCCTGTACACGATACTTGTCCATGTCGATCATCTCGATCACTTCCAGCGGCAGGGTTTGTATTTCATACGGCAATTGCCGCAGCAGCAGCTTGGCAAAGAGATAGAATTTCTCCAGACTTGTATCGGTGAAGGTCATAATCTGACTGACAAAGCTGTATTGCTTCACATAGCGCGCAGTTTCCTTGCGAAATTTATCCCGTGCCTCAGCCTTCCGCTTTTCATAATCTTTTGTCCCCTTGTGCTCTGCGGCAAGGTTTTCATAGCCTGTTACCACAATGCGCTGGAAGAACGGTTGCAGCTTCTCTGATTTCACCTTCTTCACTACAAACAGCTCAACGAATTCCGCCACGTCATCAGGCGTAAAAACGTGCATTTTCTCCAGCGTATATATCAAGTTGTAGAGCTTATTCGGGTCGGTAGCACCCTCCAGCTCGGTGCGCTGATAGTAATCCTGGAACGACGCCTGTATGTCATCTTGCTCGTTCACAAAATCCAGCACCATCGTGTCTTGCTTGAGTGGCGGATAGGTACGATTGAGGCGGCTCAAGGTCTGCACCGCTGCCACGCCGCCCAGCTTCTTGTCCACATACATGGTGTGCAACAGCGGTTGATCGAATCCGGTTTGGTACTTGTTCGCCACCACCAGAATACGCTGTACCGGATTCTTGAACGCCTCGGCAATATCACCCGCGCCGGGCGGATTCATATTCTCTTCGGTGTATTTCTGCTCGTTAATCGTCACCGTGCCTGAGAACGCCACCAGCACGCCGAAACCAAGATTCTGTTCGCGTATCACATTATCCAGCTCCTGCTTGTAACGCACTGCATGTGCGCGCGAATGGGTCACCACCATCGCCTTGGCTTGCCCGGCTATCTTGTGCGAGGTGTTGCGGGTGAAGTGATCCACGATGATGTGTGCTTTGCGCTTGATGGCAAACTCGTGCTGATCCACATATTTCAGCATCAGCCGCCGGGCTTTCAGCTTCTCTACTTCCTTTTCGCCATCGGCCTTTTCATTCTCGATCAGCTCGAAATAAGTTTTGTACGTGGTGTAGCTCTCCAGGACATTGAGAATAAAACCTTCGGCGATGGCCTGGCTCATGGTGTATTGATGAAAAGGCCGAAAGCCTTTCTTCACGTTTTTATCAGGCACACCGAATAATTCCAGCGTCTTGTCTTTGGGCGTGGCGGTGAAGGCAAAGAACGACAAGTGCGGCAATTTCTGCCTCGCCTTTTGGATTTTTTCCAATTCGGATTCTATGGGATCAAGTTCCTCCCCTTCGTCGTCCTTATCCAGCGCCTTTTGCAAATCCTCATCGCTGGTCAGCACCAGCTTGAGTTCTTTAACCCCTTCGCCGGTCTGCGAGCTGTGCGCCTCATCCACTAGCACGGCAAAACGCTTGCCCGACATCTTCGCCAGATCTCCGACAAACCCAAACTTTTGCAGCGTTGAAATGACGATCTTGTCGCCGCGTGCCAGCGCCTGAGTCAGTTGTTTCGCGCCATTGCGGATGGGTGTCACCACCCCTTTTATTTTCTCAAACTGTTTGATAGTGTCCTGCAACTGACGATCCAGCACACGTCGATCGGTAATCACAATTACGCTATCGAATACCGGCTGACCATCTGCACCGCAAAGATTGGCAAGTTGGTGCGCCAGCCAGGCGATGCTGTTTGACTTTCCCGAGCCCGCACTATGCTGAACCAGATAGTTATGTCCACTGCCATGCGCTTTGGCGTGGGCGAGTAACTTACGCACCACCTGATATTGATGAAAGCGCGGGAAGATAAATTTTTCCTTGCCGGTTTTTTCATCGCGCTCGAAGTGCAAATAATTCTGAATCAGCAGCAACAGCGAATCCGCCTGCAAAATGCCCGGCTGCACTTCACCGTCTTCATCGGCGAAATCGCTCCACAGATAACTGGATGAAAAATGATCCTCGATAATCGGATTGTGCGTATCACGGTTGAAAGGCAGAAAGGTCGTGCCCGTTCCGACAATTTGCGTACTCATGTAGGCCGCATCATCATCCACCGCGAAATGCACCAGGCAGCGTTTCCAGAACGGCTCATTTTTATCGCGCCGCCGATACTGGGCGATGGCGTGCTGCACGTTTTGATTGGTGAAATGATTTTTCAGTTCCACCGACACAATCGGCAGGCCATTGAGCAGAATGACCACATCCGCAGATTGGTCAGGCGTTCTGGTAGAAAAATGCACCTGCCGCATCACGGCAAAGCGGTTGCCTTCATAGCGCGCCTGATGCTCCTGGTTGCCACCGGCAGAAGGGTGAAAATAGGCAAGTTGCAGATTGATACCGCTGAACGATACGCCATTCCTCAACACCTCCAGCGTGCCTCGCTTCTGGATCAAGCCTGTTACTTGAGCCGCCAGCGCCTCGCGCGGCGCATCGGGAAACTGCTTGTGCAGCCGGGCCAGCTCCTTGGGCTGGGTCGCCTCAACAAAGCGCCACAACTCGCCGACATCCAGCAGCGTGGCCGCATCAAAATAATAGGCATCACGGGCGGCGTAGAGTGGACTGGCAGCCAAAGCCCCCATCACCTCATCCTCAAATGTGGCCTCATTCAGTTGGTTTGCCTTTGCCATGTATGCGCTTCCTATTAATAGTTTTATTGATTTTCTTCCGCTATTATTTTGCAAGCATCAATAAGAAAGTCATTTAATATCAAGTAGATATAATTTTTAATAGCCCATGCTCTTGCGGATTTTATTGTTTTTTATTAATTCTTTTTGCTACCCAGCCACGTCCATCGAGAATACTTTCTGCCACCGTCATTACGAATCTGCCCCGACCTTGCCAAACCCTGTATCAAGTTATTAAGCTTCGTCAACTTTTGCTTGTGGCTCAGGATTTCCGGTAGCTTATCCAGCAACAGCCTGTCAATATCCTCGCGCGATACAGGTTGATGCTCGTGGATAATCTTCAAAATCAGATCACGATAGTAGTTATTGTCGAATCCCTTATCGCGAATATGCTTTGCCTTCTGCCCGGTAGCTGCCGCAATTTCGGCTGCCACAACAAGACCGGGGTAACGCCCTTCCACCAGTTTGGCCGCTTTCAATCGCTTGTTGTCGTCCGCTGATATGAGCTGATTCTTCTGCACCCGATCCAGCAGCATGATGGTCGTCAGATCAAGGTCTGTCCGGTTCATCAACAAACGGGTATAGCGCTCATCCAGAATACGGCCCTGTATGTTTACGACTACACGCTCCGGCTGCGATAGATCGTAATCCGGCATGGGAAAAAAACGGCGGCGCTGCGTCAGGAACATACGCTTGATGCCGCCGCCTTGCGTATCAATCATATTCAGATTGACCATCGCTTCAGCCAAGAACGGATTACGGTAGATTTCCAAAGGCGCATCCTGTTGAATCACCGCCTCCACACGCCCTGGCAGAAAGCCTCCCACATTGGTCAGTGTCAACCCTTGCGGAGTTTCAACCACCTGAATACGACCACGCAAACCATAATCCTGATGGGCGATGCAGTTGTGCAAGGCTTCGCGTATCACCCACGGGTCATATTGCGACATCTCAATCGGAAACAAGGTCCCGCTGGGCAGTTCCCGCACCGTCAGATTGCGGATTCGGGCGAGGACTTTATCTACATTCAACAAGAATGGCGGCTCGAAATGTTCGTAGTCCTGATCTTCGTTGCGCTCATTCTTCAGCAGCCAGCTAATCCGCGCTACAGCAGGTGACAAAAGGGATGTTGATTCAGGCAAACCCAGCAGCAACAATGCTGCATTGGTCAATCTGCCCTGTATAGCCAGCTTGGCCTTATTCAAAAAGGTCGCATCATCCCAGCCGTCCACATCCGCTGCCTTGGCGGGGAATTTGGTCTTGTATTCAGTTCGCGCCTTGGCAATCGCTGCGGGATCAAGATCACTGAGGCTGGCCAGTTCACATATCTGCGCACTCCAGTCCACACGGCGCTGCCAGATTTGCCGCTGCTTTTCCGGATAGCGCATCAAATCAGTCTTGCTGGAACCATCGCGAATATACGCCGTTCCGTAAAATTTCACGGGCTGATCAAATGCCGGATGAATCTCGAACAGCACCACGCGCAGACCGTGATAGGTAAAAGGATGAATCTCGAAGCCGGTATTTGGCTGCAACCCCCGCGACAACCACAGCGGCAACAACTGATGACCGCCGCCTTTCTCGGCCTGCGGATCAAAGCTCGTACCTACAACCGCATGACTGCCATCCTCAATGCCAAACACCAGATAGGCGCGCGGCTTGCCCAGCAGACAGGCGGAATTGGCCAAGGCAGAAATATATTCGCCCAAAGCCTGCGCCTCGAAGCGGTTGCCCTTGAATTCCAGCCATTCGGATTCGTGCGGCTCGGCACGCAACCTGTCCAGCAGCGCAGTGAGTTCCTGGGTGTTCATGCGTTGTTAACCTCCGGCACAGCGCGCTGACCGGTCACGCATTCGTGAATCAGCGCGGCACGATATTCAGTGAGAAGCTCAAGTTGACGAGTATAGGCGGAGATGAGACGGTCGGTTTTCGTTCCCTCTGCATCGAGAAACTCGACAATCACGTCCTGCTCGCCTTGTGGAGCAAAGGGAAAACGGTAGCGCCGCAACGCCTCAGCAGGAAGATGTTCTATCGTCGCCTGACCTCCCCGCGAAGAAAACAAACCATGTGTTGATGCAATAAGTAGCAGGTAAAACATAAATCTGGGGTTGTCCTTGGAACTGCGTGGCCGTAACCGATGAATTGCTTTCTGGTAAAAACAATTTGGCAACTCTTCATTCCAAATCGCAGCGCGTCCAATTTCACCACCCTCACAAACCATAAGATCTCCTGCACGAAGTGAAAACTTTTCACGGTCACGCGGAGCAAAATCCATCAGCGGTAAATCTGTGACGTTAATGCTATCCCACTGCACGTCGATATTCCGCAGATATGGAGCAAGACAGTCCCCTTTTATCTGTGCTGCATCAAGCATCTTTCCCAACTGGACTTCGTAGCGTGCATTAACTGGCGCAAGCATCCAATGTGCCGGAATCTCGCCCAGCCACGGCAGGCCGGAGTCTTTCATCGGCACATTGTCGTCAAGACCACGGGTGACAGCCTGTTGAATCAGTGACGCGCGCTGTTCTTTCAGCAAAGCCATCTGCCGCCGCCGCATATCCATCAGCCGGTCGATCTTCGCCGTCTGCTCATCCAGATAGGCAACAATGCGGTGTTGCTCATCAAGCGATGGTATTGATACGGAAAGATTTTTGAGAGAATAGGTTGAAAGCTCAACAAATGTTGTTCCTAAACCGAGGCTCTGAAGCATATCTGCCGAATCGAGTGCAACATAAAAACAAAAACGCGAATCCAGTTCGCGAGTATCAAGCACGAGCGCCTTACAGCCTTGGTTTGTAACGGCCTCGCAGGCAAGCAGACCAACCGAACCAATCGGTGCGCGAGTCGAGAAAACCACGCTTCCGATCGGCAAACGCTCCAAACCAGCGGCCTTCACGCCAGCCTCTGTCAGCATGCGCTTGGATGCGGTGATAACGTCGCTACGTTCATTTCCTAGGTCAACGGGTGTTAACCAAGGAACAGACCCATCCCAATAACTTGGATTGCCACTTTCGGGAGTACCTCCACCCACAACGCGGCCAGTGAACTTCAGCTTTGTTGCTCGCCATGAATTTGTAGCCGTGGTACTCATCCCTTCACGATCTCCCGCAACAGGTTTTCCGTTTCTTCATCCAGCGCCAGCAATTCGGCGGCGATTTCCGTGGTGGAACGCAGCGGGGTGTATTCGTAGAAGTATTTGGTGAAGCTGATTTCGTAACCGATTTTGTCCTTGCTTCTGTCCATCCAGGCATCTGGAACATGGGGCAGCACTTCGCGGGCAAAGTAGGTTTCCACGTTATCTTTCAGCGGCACATTCTCGAAGTCGCGCAGATCACTGTCTGGCACTTGCTTGCCATCCCCATCCAGCACGGGCTGAGCCATTTCATCGCGTTCGCCCAATACGGCGCGGATCACTTTCACCAGCCCGGCGGCAGGTTTCCACGGCAGCGCCTTATTCAATGCGGCAAAGAAGATTGAATCGTCATTCCAAGGAGCTTGATCTGCCAGTGTATCCAGCACGGCAGCCAGTTGTTGCGCGCGGTCATCCTTTAGCTTGAGCACGCCAACATCGAGTTGCAGGCGTTGGCGTTGCTCTTCCGTCAGGTCATAACGCAGGCGTAACGGGCGTTCCACACAGATTTTGCTATAACCGAAATCGGTGGTGTCGAATATCTTGCTGACACGGCTTTCTTCAAACGCTTCGTAGATACCGAGAATATTGGCAGACTGATCTTCACTGATTTCCACGCGCTTCTTGCCGAGGTTGCGCCGCTGCATGGTGTAATAGTCTGAGCTTGTCGCATTGATGAGCTGCACCTTGTTGCGCCGCTGAAGCGGTTTTTTGTTATTAATCAGCCAGATGTAAGTGGCGATGCCGGTGTTGTAAAACAGGTCATTGGGTAGCGCTACGATCGCATCCAGCCAGTCATTTTCCAGCAGGTATTTGCGGATATTGCTGGGGCCGCTGCCTGCATCGCCGTTAAACAAGGGCGAGCCGTTAAATATCAGTGCAATCTTGGAACCCTGCGGTGCCATCTTGCTGAGTTTGTGCAACAGAAACAACATCGCACCATCGCCCACATCAGGCAGACCGGGTGCATAGCGCCCCGCCGCGCCCATTTGGTGTTCCGCTTCGATCTCATCGCGGATATTTTTCCAGTCCTTTCCAAATGGCGGATTGGACAACATGTAATTGAATTGCTTGCCCGGCAGCAGATCGTGGCTGAGGGTATTTTCGCGCTTGATGTTTTCCGGGTCTTCGCCCTTCATCAGCATATCCGCCTTGGCAATCGCGTAGGTCTTTTCGTTCAGCTCCTGTCCGTAGAGATACACCTCAAGCTGCGGATTGATGCCGCCCAGCAAATATTCCTTGGCTATGGTCAACATGCCGCCCGTACCACAGGCAGGATCATAGATACCGACCAGACTTTCCTTGGCCAGCTTGGCGCGATCCGGCTCGAACATCAGTTTGACCATCAACCGGATGATGTCGCGTGGCGTGTAAAACTGCCCGGCAGCTTCGTTGCTGGCTTCCTTGAACTTACGGATCAGATATTCAAAGATGGTTCCCATACCGTGGTTATCCACGTTCTCAAGCGACAAATCTGCTTCAGAAAACGCATGGGTGATCTTGAGGATCAAGCGCTTCCTTGCCAGCGTCTCGTAAATCGGCGACAAACCCTTTTCCTCACCGCCGGAAAAGTTATACAGAATATCCTTAACGTTGGTCGAGAACCCCGCAAGATAGGCAGAGAAATTCGGCACAATGTCAGCGGGTCGACGAATCAACTCTTCAAGCGAATATGCGGACGTGTTGTAGAAGCGCTGCCCGGCAGCCCTCATCAGCAGCGCATCACGAGTTTGTTCGGGCGTGGTTTTGTATTTCACCGCCGCATCGCGCACTGCCTGCCGGGTAGGTTGTAACACGCAATCCAGACGACGCAGCAAGGTGAACGGCAATATCACATCCTCGTAATCCTTGGCGTCGTAGTCGTCTTTGATCAGGTCAGCGATTTTCCAAAGAAACTCGGCGATTTCGGAATGATTTTGCATGGATATTTTTATTGTGGGTTGATGTTGCAAGCGCTGAATCGGCGGGTGCATTGTTATGGCTGCGAATGTACCGCCTTTGCCGTGTCTGGGCAATGACGTTGTGATGGACGACTTGAGAGATGCTTGCCACAAAGGTTTTTTTGAGGGAGGGATTGCTCGGCGTCGCATTGCATCTGCGATGCCCTCGTTCCTCACTACGTTCGGAACCGCCCGTTGGGCGTCCTGCGCGAGCAGTGCTCGCTTGTCGAACCCATGAGGGTTCGTCCACACTCCCTCTCCCAAATAAAAAAGGACACCCTGATGGATGTCCTTTTTTATTTGGCGGAGAGGGAGGGATTCGAACCCTCGGTAGCGTATAACGCTACGCCTGATTTCGAGTCAGGTACATTCGACCACTCTGCCACCTCTCCGGGATGCGAATTCTACCAGATACCGGCGATTTCGTGCAGAATGATGACATGCGTAGACATAAAGTTCTAATCAGGCTATTTCAAATCGGCGTATTCCTGTCGCTGATGCTGTTCGGCTATACCCATCTGAACAAGCCATTGGCTTCATGGCGCGATGAGGAATTGATTGTCGTTATCGCGCAGGACTCCACTCTCTCCGACGAAGAGTTTTCCAAGCAGCTGGCTCAGCAGTTCGCCGATCACCTCTATGTTCCCCTGAAAATTATTTTAGTTCCGGCAGACCAGATTGAAACTACCCTGCGCGAACACCAGGCGCATTTATCAGTACCTGGTTTCAGGCTGGATCAAAAAAACAGCGGCTTGCTTTTAGGTCCAGGCTATTTGACGGTACGCGAACAGGTCGCATTTAACCAGGATCAGGATGCGCCGCGCCGTTTAAGCGAACTCGTGGGCAAACGCATTGCCGTGGTAGCTGGATCGAATCACGAAAAGGCGCTGATCGCACTCAGGGAATCAATACCTGAACTGACATGGCAGTCCCGCACCGCGCAAACGGTTGAAGACCTGCTCAAAGAGGTTGCGCAAGGCAGTCTGGACTTCACGATTGCCAATCATGAGCAGATTTCGCAAATGATTAATTATTATGACAATTTAGCCGTTGCATTCGATATCGGCAAACCCTCAAAGCTGGCATGGGCCTTTCCAGCCGATGCGGAAAATGAACTGATCGCCGAAACCGAGCAATTCTTCGCTGAAATACAAAAGAATGGCGAATTGCATAAACTGCTGGATCGCTATTATGGCCACAATGACCGGCTGGCGCCGCTGGATGCTGCCGAATTTATTGAGCAGACCAGCAAGACGCTGCCGAAATTTCGGGCGCTGTTCGAAAAAGCGGGCCGTTCTGTCAACGAAGACTGGCGATTGATTGCCGCAATCGCCTATCAGGAATCACACTGGGATCCGCTGGCCACATCGATTACCAACGTGCGCGGCATGATGATGCTGACTGAAGCAACAGCAGACCGGATGAATGTCTCGAACCGGCTGGATGCCCGAGAAAGCATCATTGCCGGCGCAAAATATCTCAAACTGATAAAAGACCAGTTGCCGCCACGCGTGGAAGAACCCGAGCGTACCTGGCTGGCGTTGTCCGCCTACAATCAAGGCCAGGGGCATCTGGAGGATGCACGCATCCTGACTCAACGCAAGGGCGGCAATGCAGACACCTGGGTAGAGGTGAAAAAATGGCTGCCTTCGTTAAACAACCCGGCTTATTTTGAAAAACTTAAACACGGCTATGCGCGCGGTGGCGAAGCGGTGATTTTTGTCGAAAATATCCGCGCTTATTACGACATGCTGTCCAGACTCACCGGCGATACCGGCGATACCCCGGCACATGATTACCAGCTTGTCAGCACGCGTGACAAACCCGCCTTTTCCTTGCACACGCCCAATAAAGCCAAGGCGGTTCGGGGAGATGAATTGGCGGAATCATCCTACTCGCTGTCCGAGTAACCTGAGAAAACAGCTATCCGCAGATTACGCGGATTATCCTGAAAACTGCAGTTCAAGCCACAGAGTTCACAGAGTTCACAGAGTTCACAGAGTTCACAGAGTTCACAGAGAACACAGAGTTCACAGAGAACACAGAGAACACAGAGAACACAGAGAACACAGAGAACACAGAGCATTCCAAGGTTTACCAACTTTCAGTAAGTTTTCTCGAATGGCGAATAGCTGTTTTATTGCAATTGCCTGTTTATTAACTATTTATTTGAAATAGTTCAGATTAACCCGCTTACTCTGTGCTCTCTGTGTTCTCTGTGGCAAACTGCTATTTTCAGTTAAACCTTGCGCAATATTTCCATCCCACCCATGTAAGGCCGCAATACTTCTGGAATCACGATACTGCCATCAGCCTGCTGATTGTTTTAGCTACGGACTAACTCAGCCTTTTGTCTTCGCAGAAACAATCAACTCGCGCGAAGTACTTCTAGCCCACCCATGTATGGCCTTAACACTTCTGGAATTGACACACTACCATCTGCGAGTTGATTGTTTTCAAGAACAGCAACCAGCGTGCGGCCGACTGCCAGGCCGGAGCCATTCAGGGTATGCAACAATTCGGGCTTGCCTGTACCGCTCTTGAAACGCGCCTGCAGGCGGCGCGCCTGAAACGCCTCGAAATTGCTGCATGAGGAAATTTCGCGATAGGTATTCTGTGCAGGCAGCCACACTTCGATGTCATAGGTGGTTGCGGCAGAAAAACCGATATCGCCGGTACACAACTTCACCACGCGATAATGCAGCCCCAGCTTCTGCAAAATCGTCTCGGCATGCCCCAGCAGTTGCTCCAGCGCCGCGTAAGATTCGTCCGGATGCACCATTTGCACCAGCTCCACCTTGTCGAACTGATGCTGGCGTATCAGGCCGCGCGTATCGCGTCCGGCCGAACCCGCCTCGGAACGAAAACAGGGCGTATGCGCAACATATTTCAGCGGCAGCTGCTCAACCGGGATGATTTCGTCGCGTACCATGTTGGTCACCGGCACTTCGGCAGTCGGAATCAGATAAAAATTCTGCTCACCCGATTCGCCCATCTGACGCGGCACGCGGAACAAATCTTCCTCGAACTTCGGCAACTGCCCTGTACCGCGCATCGAATCGGCATTCACCAGATACGGCACATACACTTCGGTATAGCCGTGTTGATCGGTATGCGTATCGAGCATGAACTGCGCCAAGGCACGGTGCATACGCGCCAGGCCACCCTTGAGCACCGAGAAACGTGCGCCTGCAATCTTGGCTGCCGTCTCGAAATCCAGTCCGCTCAAGCCTTCACCCAGCTCAACGTGATCTTTCACTACAAAATCGAACTGCGGAATACTGCCGACTTTACGCACTTCGACATTGTCCGCCTCAGACTTGCCGACCGGGACGCTGTCGTGCGGCATATTGGGCAAGCCTTCGAGCATCTGCTGCAACGCGACCTGCAGCTCGCCGAGCTGCACCTCGATGGTCTTCAATTCTTCACCGACCAGCGCTACTTCTGCCATGATGGCTGTCGTATCCTCACCCTTGGCCTTAGCCTGACCGATCAGCTTGGAGGCGCTGTTGCGCTTCGATTGCAATTCCTGGGTGCGCACCTGGATCGCCTTGCGCTGTGCTTCCAGCTCGCCAAAGCGCGCCGTGTCGAGCACAAAACCCCGCGTTGCCAATCGAGCTGCAACGCCGTCCAAATCGCTACGCAAAACCTGAATATCTAACATAAAAACTCCGAATTCAAACCACTAAAAACCAAGCCACAGAGAACACAGAGACCACAGAGAAATGCGTTTGACACCCATGGACAACTGCTTCTCACAAAATTCAAAATAGCGCACGCCCTAGACATGCCGCTCTGAAAAACCAAGCCACAGAGAACACAAAGGCCACAGAGAAATGCGTTTGACACCCCTGACCAACTGCTTCTCACAAAAATTCAATATAGCCCACACCCGAGACCTGCCACTCTTAAATAAGAACCAAGCCACAGAGGACACAGAGTCCACAGAGAAAAGCTACTGCATCTGACTTGATGGTAGTTTTATTTTATACAAACAAACCTATCTACACCCATCACAAAGAGATACGTTTGATACCGCTGACCAACTGCATCTCACCAAAATTCAGCAAAAGGCCACGTTTTAACCCCGTTGCTTTCAGATAGGATAATAATTGTGCTGTTGCGATATCAGGAAGAGAACGCAAAGACTTCACTTCAACCACAACTTCATTCTCCACCAACAGATCCAATCGCTGCCCGTGTATGATATGCCCCTTGTACAACACATCAATCGCCACTTGCCGTTGAAAGGCAAGCCCCATCAAATTCATTTCAAAACATATGGCTTCTTCATAAATCGATTCCAGTAGCCCCGCGCCCAATATTTTATGAACTTCAATTGCTGCTGCAATTATTTTCTCGGTCAGTTGATCTCCCACGATTTTCTCTGTGACCTCTGTGTTCTCTGTGGCTTATTTTTTCGCTGCCGCGTCAAGTTCGCGCAGTCGTGTTAATTTTTCTGAAATTTTGCCTTCCAGCCCGCGATCGGTAGGCTGATAAAAACTGACTTCAGGCATACCGTCCGGAAAATAATGCTCACCGGCCGCATAACCACCTGCTTCGTCGTGCGCATAGCGGTAGTCGCGACCATAATCGAGCTGCTTCATCAACTTGGTCGGTGCATTGCGCAAATGCAGCGGCACTTCGCGCGAACCATCCTGCGCCACAAAAGCGCGGGCGGCATTATACGCGACATAGCCCGCATTCGACTTGGCCGCCACTGCCAGGTAGATCACAGTCTGCGCCAACGCAAGTTCGCCTTCCGGAGAACCCAGCCGCTCATAAGTTTGTGCGGCATCATTAGCCAGCTGGATTGCACGCGGGTCCGCCAGACCAATGTCTTCCCACGCCATGCGCACAATGCGCCGCGCCAAATAACGGGCATCCGCACCCCCATCGAGCATACGCACCAGCCAATATACCGCAGCATCCGGGTTGGAGCCGCGCACCGATTTATGCAGTGCCGATATCTGGTCGTAGAACGCTTCGCCGCCCTTGTCGAAACGTCGCAAATTTTGCGCCAGCGTGTTATCGAGAAAGGCGCTATCGATGACACTGACACCACCGGTAGCCGCTGCCGTTTGCAACTGTTCCAGCACGTTCAGCAAACGGCGCGCATCGCCATCCGCAAAACCAATAATGCGCTCACGAGCATCATCGGCAAAACTCAATCCCGGCAGCGCCTCCTGCTGCGCCCGCTCAAACAAAGCACCCAGCTCTTCTTCGGACAAAGCATGCAGCACATAAACCTGAGCGCGCGACAACAACGCGTTATTCACTTCGAACGAAGGATTTTCGGTCGTCGCCCCGATAAAGGTCACCAGCCCCTGCTCAACGAACGGAAGAAACGCGTCCTGCTGCGACTTGTTGAAGCGATGCACTTCGTCCACAAACAAAATGGTATGACGGCCGCTTTGTTGCAACACGCGCTGCGCTTCCGCGATGGCTTCACGAATGTCTTTTACACCGGACAACACGGCGGAAAGCGGCATGAATTCGGCATCGAAAGCAGAAGCCATCAGGCGCGCCAGCGTGGTTTTGCCCACGCCCGGCGGCCCCCACAGGATCATCGAATGCAGCTTGCCGGACTGAAACGCCAGTCGCAGCGGACGCCCCTCGCCCAGCAAATGCGATTGCCCGATGACTTCATCAATATGTTTGGGCCGCAAGCGCTCCGCCAAAGGCGCTGCGGCAGAGGGAGCTTCAAACAATGAATCACTAAACATATTTATAAATCAATCACTTACAATATCAGCACCGGCAGGCGGTGTGAATTGAAACTGCTGTGCCGGCAATTTCGGGTTGTGTTGCATCGCGGAAAATCTCAACACCGTTTTGTGGCCAAAGGTATCGTTCAATTCCATCACCGCCAATCCGGCTTGTGCATCGAACGCCATCAGCACCGAAGCGAAGCTGCTGTCCTGCGCCTTGGGGGTGGCTTGCAACCACTCCAGCCCATCGCGAATACCTGCATCCTTCAGCATAAAACCGCGCTCGATTTCATTGCTGCCGGCAAGCAATGCGGCGGGACTGCTGCCCAGCGCTGCATCCAGCTTTTTGACCGTGACCTGATTCAGATCCTTGTCATACAGCCAGAATTTCGCGCCGTCGCCGACAATGATCTGCTCGTACGGCTTCTGGTAAGTCCAGCGGAATTTACCGGGACGCTGGAATTGCATCACGCCGGATGCACTCTGCATTTTTTTGCCATCCTGATCCAGCACTGTCTGGCTGAAATTCGCCTGCGCGGAATGCGTCGCGGCAATGAAGGTTTTCAGCTTCTCTATCGCTCCAGCGTGTGCTGACAACGGCAAGATTAAAAACAGTAAAACAAAAAATTTTTGCACTGAAACTTCCTTATAAAAGCTGTCCGCAGATTACGCAGATGAACACAGATTCAACAACTTAATCTGCGTAAATCCGTGTAATCTGCGGATAAAATAAACTTAGTCCGAGCGCTCAGGTGCGATTACTTCGCGGTTGCCGTTGCTCTGCATCGCGCTCACGATGCCTGCGGCTTCCATTTGTTCAACCAGGCGCGCGGCGCGGTTGTAGCCGATGCGCAAATTGCGCTGCACCAGTGAAATCGAGGCTCGACGGGATTTGACCACGATCTCGACCGCCTGATCGTACAACGGGTCCGCTTCTGCATCCAGCGTTGGTCCTGCATCGCCACTGTTATCGCCTGAGTCTTCCAGCGAATTGAGTACGCCGTCGATATACTGCGGCATGCCCTGCGCCTTCAGATACTCGGTAATGCGATGCACTTCCTGATCGGAGACGAAGGCGCCGTGTACACGCTGCGGATAGCCGGTGCCGGGCGGCAAATACAACATATCGCCCTGCCCCAGCAAAGCTTCCGCCCCCATCTGATCGAGAATGGTGCGCGAATCGATCTTGGAAGATACCTGAAACGCCACGCGCGTCGGCACGTTGGCCTTGATAAGACCCGTGATCACATCCACCGACGGGCGCTGAGTGGCCAGCACCAGATGAATACCGGAGGCGCGCGCCTTCTGCGCCAGACGCGCAATCAGCTCTTCAATTTTCTTGCCGACCACCATCATCAAGTCGGCCAGCTCATCGATGAACACCACGATCAGCGGCAATTCTTCGAGCGCTTCCGGATCATCGGGGGTCAGCGAGAAAGGGTTGGTCAGCGGCTTGTCGGCCTTGATGGCTTCACGCTGTTTCTGGTTGAAGCCTGCGATATTGCGCACACCGAAGTGAGACATCAGCTTGTAGCGCTTGTCCATTTCCTGCACGCACCAGTTAAGGCCGGAGGCTGCCTGACGCATATCCGTCACCACCGGGCAGAGCAGATGCGGAATGCCTTCATAGATCGACAATTCGAGCATCTTCGGATCGATCAACAACATGCGCACTTGTTGCGGCGTGGCCTTGTAGAGAATACTGAGGATCATGGCGTTGATCCCCACCGACTTACCTGAACCTGTGGTACCCGCCACCAGCACGTGCGGCATCTTGGCTAAATCCGCCACCACCGGATTGCCGGCGATGTCCTTGCCCATCGCCATGGTCAGCATGGAATGCATGTCCGCATACACCTGAGAACTCAGGATTTCAGACAGCTGCACCATCTGCCGTTTTGGATTCGGCAATTCCAGCGCCATGTAGCTCTTGCCGGGAATGGTCTCGACCAGACGGATACTCACTACCGACAGGGCGCGCGCCAGATCGCGCACCAGATTGGTGATCTGACTTCCCTTGACGCCGACGGCGGGCTCGATCTCGTAGCGGGTGATCACAGGCCCCGGATAAGCAGCCACAACTTTCACGGTCACGCCAAAGTCTTGCAGCTTGTGTTCAATCAGACGGGAAGTGAACTCCAGCGTATCGGAGGAAACAGTCTCGACCTGATGTATCGCCGGATCAAGCAAATGCAGCGGAGGCAGGGGCGAGTCCGGCATATCGGCAAACAGCGTAATCTGCTTTTCTTCGGAGGCGCGCACCGACTTGACCACCTCCGTAACAGGCCGCTCAATATGTATCGGCTGATGCACTTCGACACGCTTCTTCTCAACCTCAACCACCGCGCTGCGCAAACTGGTGGCCTGAGCACCGATACGCTTGTCCTGACGGGTCTGCCAGAACTGTCGTATCCAGCAGTAAGCCGCTTCCAGTTGCGCGCCCAGCCAGTCCATGAAACGCAGCCACGACAGGCCGGTGAATATACTGAAACTGGTCGCCATCAGGGTCAGCAGCAGCAAGGTCGCGCCGGTAAAACCGAACAATCGTGTCAGCGCGTCACCTGTCAGCATGCCGAACATGCCACCGGGCGCAAGTGGCAGGGATATTTTAAGCGTATGTAAACGGATTGCTTCGAGCGCGCTGCTGGAAATCAGCAAGAAAGTAAAGCCGATAACGGAAACCCACAGCGTTCTTTTGCAAAAGATACTGTCAGCCCGTAACCTGCGATAACTGGCCCATACCTGTTGCAGCATGAACAACACCAGCCACCAGGCCGACACACCAAACAGATAGAACAACAGGTCGGATAAATAGGCCCCCAGTACGCCCGTGGGATTGTAAATGTGTGCGGTTTCGGCGCTATGGGACCAGGCCGAATCGGCAGGATGGTAACCATACAGCGCCACCGTAAAATACAGCGCACCGGCAACCAGCAACAGCCAGCGCGATTCACGCAACAAACTGAACAGCTTATTTCCCGGCAAGTCGCGGCTATCTTCAGCCATGCGGCACTCCAACCAATCCCAGCTGTTCGGCGACGCGTACTGCCTCCAGCCGGCTGCCGACTTTTAACGTCTGATATACCGCTGCCACGTGGATTTTGACCGTTCCTTCGGCGAGATGAATATGCGATGCGATTTCCTTGTTGCTCATCCCGGCACAAAGATGCTGCAAAACCTCCATCTGGCGCTGCGTCAGGCCATAGTCATTGGTATGCAAACTGCGTCTGTCCACATGCGCCGCTTCAGGCGAATAGTGGTGCAAAATTTCCGGCGGCAGATACACGCCACCGGACAGCACCAATTTCAATGCGTCCAGCATCGTCTGTGCACTTGAACTCTTGCAAACAAAACCCGAAGCTCCGTAATTCATTGCCTTTTCCATATTTGAACACGCTTCCTCACCCGACACGACCACCACCGGAATATGCGGATAGCACTGATAAAAATAACTGACCGACTTTGGCCCATCGCTACCGGGCATATGCAAATCCAGCAGCACCAGATCCAGATCAGGATGCTGTCCGGCACGTTTTAAACAATCCAGGAAATTGTCCACCTCCAGCAGTTCCAGCGATTCGGACAACTGCTGCAATACATAGCGCATCCCGTCACGAAACAGCGCATGGTCATCTGCCAACAAAATTTTCATACTTTCCCCCCGGACAAGTAGTCTTTTTTTAGACCTTGGCTAATCATAACATCCGACAAGCAGAAACGCCGGGAACTGGAAACTGAAAACTTGGCATCTAAGACTTGGCCAATGCCAACAGCAAGCGGATATCCTGCTCCAGCCAGTCAGTGCGCTGCCCATAAGGCGAGATCAGGCGCACGCGTCCAGCCGTATCGATCAGGAAAGTGCCGGCACTGTGATCGATGTTGTAGCCGGCGGAGGTCGGCTGCTTTTGGTACATCACGTTGAAGGCTTTGGCAACCTGCGCTGTGCTTTGCGCGTCGCCGTAAAGCCCCAGAAAGGACGGATGAAAAGCCGGCACATACCGTGCCAGCAATTCGCGGCTATCCCGCTCCGGGTCAACGGTGACGAACAACACTTGCACCCTGTCCGAGTCACGGCCCAACCGACCCATTACCTGCGCCAGATCAGCCATCGTGGTCGGACAAACATCAGGACAATGCATATAGCCAAAGAACAGCACCACCACCTTGCCGCGAAAGTCGCGCAAGCTGCGCGGCTTGCCGTTGTGATCGGTCAGCTTGAAATCAGCATTTGCGAAGCTGGCGCCGGCTTCACTGGCATGAAACGGTGAAGGCAACTTCGGCTCTTCGCAAGCAGAAACAAAAAACACCATAAAAATCAGGACACTACGCAGCAACATGGCAACTCCCCGCCCAGCCGTTTATATAGAACGTGTAGCCCACCTTGATCAGTCCGTATACACCAAAGCACACCACCAGCAACCCGGCCGCGCGACGCACCTGTGGCGACTGCACCCAACGCTTCAGGCTTTCCCAGAACAGGCCGATTGCCAGCAGATTCGGCAGTGTGCCCAGTCCGAATGCCAGCATCACCAGCGCGCCGCTTTGTGCATGACCGCTGGCAAGCGCCGTAATCAGCACGCTATACACCAGACCGCAAGGCAGCCAGCCCCACAATGTGCCGAGCAGAAATGCGCGTAGCGGTGTCGTGACCGGAAACAGCCCGCGTGTCAGCGGCTGAATGCGTTGCCACAATACGCGCCCGACAGTCTCGATGCGCCGCACCGCCCCCCAGAGTCCTGCAAGGTACAGTCCCAGCGCGATCAGCATCAGGCTGGACAGCGCAAACAGCAAATGCTGGATGGGCACGACATCGCGCAACAACAAACCCGCCTGCCCCACCGCACCCGCCAGCGCGCCCGCCAGGGTGTAGCTGGCCACCCGTCCGCTGCTGTAAGCCAGATGAAACGGCCAGCGCGCACCATTTTTGATTTTTAGCCTCTCCCAAAGGGCGAGACGTTTGCCCTCTCCTCCACTCGAGGGGGAGAGTTGGAGCGGGGGTTTAGGCAATTGGGTAGTGAGAATTCCGACCAGACTGCCGCACATCCCGAGACAGTGCACACCGCCCAGCAGGCCGACAAAAAATACCGCGATGATGCTGAATTCGGTCATAAGAATAATTTACGGTTTACAGTTTACGGTTTGAGGTTTAACGACTTAACAGGGCAAGATCCAGACAGGCTGCGACATCCCTCGCATCCGGCGGAGTCTGATAATGCGGCACCACACCCAGCAGCGGCGCATCAATGCGCTGCTCCAAGGCGGCAATATTTTCATTCAGCATACCCATCTGTCCGTCCACGCAGTTCGCCACCCAACCGGCCAGCTTCAGGCCACAGGCAGCAATCGCCTGCTTCGTGAGCAACGCGTGATTCAGACAACCCAGCCGCATCCCGACCACCAGAATGACCGGCAATTTCAGTTGGCGTGCCAGATCAGCGCCGTCCTGGCTCTCATTCAACGGAACGCAAAAGCCTCCCGTTCCTTCCACGATGACCCTGTCTGCCAGCGCGGACAGTTCACGGCAGGATTGAACGATCCGCTCCAGATTAATTCTGACGCCGGCGAACTGCGCGGCCAGATGCGGTGCGACAGCCCGTTCGAAACAATAGGGATTGACCTGACCGCGACTGGCCAGCACATTGCTGGCGGCAAGCAGCGACCTGACGTCCTCATTGAGCCCCTGATCCAACCAGCCCGCCGTACCCGCAAAATCGCGAGGGTCTTCGCCTAAAAACATAGTCGCGCCATGCGCTTCTTGTTTTGAGCGAAGGGGCTTGTCCGAAGGGCTGTGCAACGACCCTCCCGCCGCGACAGGTTTCATGCCGACCACCCGCAGCCCTTGTGCGGCAAAGCCATGCAGCAATGCGCAGCTGATCAGCGTCTTGCCGACATTGGTATCGGTACCGGTAACAAAATAGCTCATAAGTTCAGGATTCAGGTTCGAGGATGAGTCTGCGGTCATAGCTTAAACGATGTCTTGATGATCGCCGCACCATCCCGGGTTACGCGCGGCGCAGGCTTCCAGGCGTGACCGTAGACCACTTCATAAGTTGCGGGCAATTTACCGTCGCGCCGCAGCTTTTCGTAGTTTTCCAGCAAACGCGCAAAGGCATTTTTCCCCATCAATCCCTGCCCTCGCCCGGCGGTGGTGTTATGCGCGCCGATGGCCTTGAGATCCTGCAACACGCCGCGCACATCATCGTACGTCAGCGTCATGTACTCCATGTCCATCACAGGCTCAGCAAAACCCGCCTGCACCAGCATATCGCCGATGTCGTGCATGTCGGCAAAACGGTTCAAGTGGCTATGCTCGTCCACGCCACGGAACGCCTGCCGCAATTCCTTCAGGGTGTCCGGGCCAAAGGTGCTGAACATCAGCAAGCCTTCCACTTTGAGCACGCGGTGCAACTCGACAAAGGTTGCGGGCAAATCGTTGCACCACTGCAAAGCCATATTCGACCAGACCAGTTCCAGACTGTTCGATGCCAGCGGCAAGGCTTCCACATCGGCACACACCGGCATACACCGTTTGCCGCCGAACAACTTTTGCCACCAGCTTGAGCGGCTTTGTGCGGTCTGCAACATGCCAATGGCGATATCCAGCGAAATTAGCTGCGCTTCGGGGTATTTTTCCGCCAGCTGCCGTCCGCCCCAGCCCGTGCCGCTGCCCGCATCCAGCAGGAGTGCAGGTTTCAATTTGATATAGTCGAGGCGTTCCAGCATGCGCGTACACACTTCGCGTTGCAACACTGCGCTCGCGTCATATCCCTCTGCCGCGCGGGAAAAGGCACGACGCATCATCTTTTTGTCTATTACGAATTCATTCATCCTGAAACCCCAGTTCAATCCACATCAATGATTGCAAGAGCACAGCTCTTTGCAAGAATTGAGTTGTTTCATCAGATTACGCAGATTCACGCCGATTTTAATGCCTTTACAAATGGTGTAATCCCCACCCAAATGACAAACCAGACAATTTCGATATCAGTTTTTAATCTTGTGTAATCTGTTTAATCTGCGGACAACTGCTTTTTTCAAGTTCATGCAAGAAGCCCGCTACGTGTTTTACAAATTCATCGGGATGCGACAGAAACGGCGCATGCGCTGCACCCTCAATCGCTGCCAGTCGTGCATGCGGCATTTGCGTCGCCAGATATTGCGAGGCAGGCATCGGTGTGAGCGTATCACGGACGCCTGCGATCACCAGCACAGGCGTACTGATTTGCGGCAGAGCGTCGCGCAAATCGACGTCGCGCAAAATTTCCAGGCCCGATTGCAAAGCCGCAAGATCCGGTTCACCGCGACTCGCCAGGCTAGCGCGCAAGGTCAAAAGCTGCTCGCGCTCCTGTTCGCTGCCGCGCACTTGCAGCGCCAGAAAACGGCGCAGCGTCGATGCGTAATCCTGCTGCAAGGCGGCGGAAAAAGCCGCCAGCGTATCCGCTGCCATCGCACAGGGCCAGCCGGCTTGTTGCACAAAACAAGGTGTTGAGGATACCAGCACCAGGCGACTCACCTGCTGCGGATAACGCATCGCCCAGCGCAGCGCCACCTGCCCGCCCAGCGACCAGCCACAAACCGTCAGCGGTTCAGTGAATTGCGCAGAGAGTTTATCAACGATGGCGTCCAGATTTAGTTCTGAATTTGTTCCGACTTCTTCCTCCTCAATCCTCAATCCTTCACGCAACAACTTGGGGTGCAGCCCATTAGTTGTACGGGGAAGACCCGCGCGGTCTAAATCCTGACTCCTCGAACTGCTTCCGTGCCCAGGCAAATCCACCGCCATAACCTGAAAATGTTGCGCCAGCTGTGACAACACGCCGCCCCACATCCCGCCGTGCATGCCCCAGCCGTGAATAAACAACAGCGGATCACCGCCACCTCCATGACTATCAACGTGCAAGCTCATGCAAAGCCTCCAGCAAAAGGGTGACGTCGGCGGCAGTATGTGCGGCAGACAAGGTGATGCGCAGGCGCGCCGTGCCATCAGGCACGGTGGGCGGACGTATCGCGGCAACCCAGATGCCGCGCTCACGCAACGCCAGGCTCAAATCCAGCGCCGCCTGATTCTCGCCTACCATCAGCGGCTGGATCGCAGTACTTGATGCCATCAGTTGCCAGGGCAATCCTTTTAAACCTTCGCGCAACTGCGCGATCAGATCTTGCAAGTGCGCGCGCCGCTCTTCTCCAGCGGCGATCAGGCGCAAACTTTGCAGCAGCGCCACTGACATTGCGGGCGGTGTCGCTGTGGTATACACATAGCTATGTGATTGATTAATAAGCGTATCTATTACAACCCGTTCTGCCGCGACGAACGCACCGAACACACCGGCAGCCTTGCCCAGTGTCGCCATGTAAATGATGCGCGGCGAGGCTATGCCAAAATACGACAGCGAGCCTCGCCCCTGGCAGCCCAACACACCGAAGCCATGCGCATCATCCACCAGCAACCAGGCGTCATGCACCTCACACAGCGCGAGCAGCGCTGCTAACGGCGCCATGTCGCCATCCATACTAAATACCGCGTCGGTGCAGATAAGTTTGCGACCAACTTTAGTTTGCGCCAGCATTGCTCCCAGTTGCGCCATGTCACCATGCCGATAGCGTTTAACATTCGTCCGCGACAGCAACATCGCGTCATTCAATGAAGCGTGATTGAGCTTATCGGCAAACACCGTATCGCCGCGTCCGACCAGCGCCTGCACTACGCCGAGGTTCGCCATATAGCCTGTGGAAAACAACAATGCGGCAGGTTTGCCGACAAACGCCGCCAGCTCGTGTTCGAGCTGTTCGTGCGGTGCGACGTGACCGCTCACCAGATGTGCAGCCCCCGCACCCACGCCAAACTGTGTCGCGCCTTGCTGCAGTGCCGCAATCAGATCGGGATGATTGGCAAGACCCAGATAATCGTTGCTGCAGAAAGATAAATACGGCTTGCCATCCACCACCAGCTGCGGCTGCTGCGGACTCGATACCGTACGCCGCTGACGCAGCAAACCCTGCGCCGCGCGCTCATTGAGTTGAAGTTGTAGTTCGGTAAATGGCATAAATATTATGAGAGCAAATCATCCACAGATTAAACGGATTCACACAGATTAAATCCATGTAATCTGCGTAATCTGCGGACGAGGTCTTTTAGTGTTTATCGGCAAAGGGATACATGCCCAGCTTATCCATCAAGGCGCGATCACGTGCAACCTCCGGGTTACCGGTGGTCAACAGTTGTTCACCATAAAAAATTGAATTTGCACCTGCCAGGAAGCACAAGGCCTGAATCGCATCGGACATCTGCTGCCGTCCGGCCGATAACCGCACACGCGCGGTCGGCATGGTAATGCGCGCCACCGCGATGGTACGCACAAAATCCAGCGGATCAAGATCGGCCTGTTCGGCAAGCGGCGTGCCTTCAACCTTGACGAGGTTGTTTATCGGTACACTTTCAGGATAGGGGTTCATGTTCGCCAGTTGCGCAACCAAACCCGCGCGCTGAGTCAGATCTTCTCCCATCCCGACGATACCGCCACTGCACACATGCATGCCAGCTTTGCGTACCCGCTCCAGCGTATCCAGCCTGTCCTGATAATCGCGGGTGCTGATGATATCGCCGTAAAACTCGGGCGACGTATCCAGATTGTGATTGTAGTAGTCAAGTCCGGCCGCTCTTAACTGCTCGGTCTGCTCATCGTTCAGCATGCCTAAGGTTGCGCAGGTCTCCATCCCCAGTCCGCGCACCGCCTTGACCATATCGACCACGCTCAGCATGTCCGCCTCGGAAGGCTCGCGCCACGCCGCACCCATGCAAAAACGATCCGCACCCGCCTGTTGCGCTGCCTTCGCCGCATTGATTACCGCATCCAGCTCCAGCATTTTCCGGTCTTCCACACCCGTGGAATGAAACGCCGACTGCGGACAATAACCGCAATCTTCCGAACATCCGCCGGTTTTAATGGACAGCAGAGTCGAGAGCTGCACCTGATTCGGATCGAAATGTTCGCGATGTACCTGCTGCGCGCGGTAAAGCAAATCGGCAAATGGCAGCCTGAACAAGGCCTCCACGTCTTCCACGCTCCAGCGTTGCGGCATGACGGTTTTTTTAACGGCAGGGTGAAATGTAATTGTCTGAGTGTTCATAGTCTATGATGCGAAAATTCACCTGAAAAAAACCAGCAAATCCGCAGATTAAACGGATTCACACAGATTTTCAGGCGGAGTTGATAATAGTTGCCTTGATTTTTCAGAACTGACGCAGGAATCACGCCCCTACCCGGAAGTTAAATCCTGAGTAATCTGCGTAATCTGCTGACAAATGCTTTTTATTCGACGTTGCATCATCCTAGAAAGGCCTATGCCTTGTCAATTTTCAAAAGAGCAAAGCTGAACATCAGCTTAAAAATAAGGCAACTATTACCCGCTCAACCTTGTGTGTTATGCGGCAGCATGAGTCATGCCGGCTTGTGGTGCGAGGCTTGCAACACGGCCATGCCTTATCTTGACACGCCGCATTGCCCGATCTGCGCGCTACCGACCACGCAGGGCGAGATATGCGGACATTGCCTGAAAAAGCCCCCTTTATTTACCCGCACCATAGCCGTTTACAGTTATCAGTTTCCGGTTGACCAACTGATCCAGGCGATGAAATACCATGAGCAACTCGCACTGGCGCAGATATTTTCTGAAAAGCTCATGCAACGCATAGACAGCAATAACCTTCCTGACTTTATCATTCCCATGCCGCTGCACCCGGCCAAATTAAAGAGTCGAGGTTTCAATCAGGCGCAACTGATCGCAGCCCCGTTAGCCCGCGCACTCGGCATTCCGTTGCTAACGGGAGCCTGCCATCGTCTGCGCGACACGCCGTCGCAAACTTCACTACCTTGGAAAGAGCGCAGCCGGAACGTGCGCGGTGCATTTGGCTGTGACATGGATTTATCGGGCAAGCACATCGCCCTGCTGGATGACGTGTTTACCAGTGGCGCCAGTTTGAACGCACTTGCAGAGGCGGTAAAACAACAGGGTGCCCGTGAAATAAGCGCCTGGGTAGTGGCAAGAACAGTAAGAGACTGAGGACTGCGGTTTACGGTTTACGGTTTACGGTTTACGGTTTACGGTTTACGGTTTGCGGTTCACTGATTCAGGCAACAGAAAACCGAAAACCTTTTTGTTTACAGCCCTTTGAGTTTTTGTCGCACAAACGCCTGCAAATCCGGGCTGAGTGTGTGCGTATCAAGCGCGCGCCGGTATGCGTCTTTAGCCTCAGTATTGCGCTGTACTGCCTGCAAAGAAATTCCGTAGCCCATCAGCCAGATGCCATTGTTCGGAGCGAGTCTCAGCACAATCTGATAATGCCGGATCGCCTCGTCGTTGCGATTCAGGCGTTGCAACAATGCGGCAAAGAATGCCTGATAATCGGCTTGTGTTTCTGCGTAAGGCAAGGATTTTTCCAATGTTGCCATCGCTGGCTCTACCGCGCCGCGCTCTACTTGCAAGCGCGCCAACAGCATGGCAAATCCGTAATTTGCCGGTTTGCTCTTCACTCCATCCTGCAAAACGCGCTCGGCATCCATGCCGCGCCTGCTTTCCATCAGCAAGGCTACCAGTGCCTGGCGTGCCTGATCATATCCCGCATCCATGCGCAACGCGGCCTCATAACCTGCCACAGCGTCGGCAGTATGTCCATGCTGCATCAACGCTGACGCCTTGCGAAATTCCGCATCGGCTCGCTGGGTAGCGCTGACCTGTTTTACCGGCACGTCGCCCGCCGATGAAACAGCGCGATCGACAGGCAAGACGCGCTGATCCGGCAGCATCTTGTTTGCTTCGGCAGTTGACTTTCCCGGCACTAAATCAGGCTGCGTGATAATGCTGTTTTTTCCTGCATGCAACGCCGGCCCTGGGCTTGTTGACGTGGCCTGCCCCGATAAAAACCCGTTCTGAACCTTGTCGAAAGGGCGAAAGGTCGAAGGTAACGACACCGAACTCAGTTCAAAACTGAGCCTTGATGCGGTCAAAATGGTATCAGCTTCAGGTTTGGCTGTAACACCGGACACCGTCACAGTTGCGGCGGGTTCGCTACGGCCGCTGTTTATCGTCGCAACATCCGGCCCTTCAGCTAAGCTCAGGACAGGCTTGTTCGCCGGCGAAAATTTCCATGCCAGCGCGCCGATTGCCAGCACCAGCGCAAAAACCAGCAGAACAATCTTAATTTTGAGTGTGTCGCGTTCAAACGGTACGGCACGCACCTGTTCAGCCGCAGTATGCGCGCCACGCTGCTCAAGCTGATTCAGGACCTGATTGATGACGCTCATACCAGCCACCTCAATACGACGATCAGCAAAACCGCCACCACGATAACCAGCAAAACAACCGCCCAGGGCAACCAATCGCGGTGCGCTTCAGGCGTATCCGCTGCCGCATCGCGGATGTGCCTGACAAATACTTGTTGCCGCCCCTCGCTGAACGCCAGCATCAACGCCTTGTGCGCAACGATGTTGACCAGCCTGGGTGTACCGCCAGTAATGCGCTGCAGCTTGGCGACCGCGCGCTTGCTGAACAGTGTTTCGCCGGCAAATCCGGCCACCGCCAGACGGTGGCGCAAATAGCGCTCCAGTTCATTATTGCGCAAACCTTGCAGGTGATACTGAAAGCTGATGCGCTGGCGCAATTGACGTATCGACTGATGGCGCAAATGCTCATCCAGTTCCGGCTGACCGAACAAGATCACCTGCAACAGCTTACTCTTTTCGGTTTCCAGATTGGTCAGCAGACGCAGTACTTCCAGCGTCGGCAACGGCAATGCCTGCGCTTCATCCAGACACACCAGCGCACGCTGGCCCTGACTCGCAAAATCGAGCAAGGCACGCGTCAGCCCCTTCAACAGCATATGTTGGTCGCTGTCGTTGTCCATCGGCACACGGAATTCATCCGCCAACGCCAGCAGCAAGCTCCGTGGTTCAAGGTAAGGATTGGGAATATAGGCTGTGATAAAGCGTTGACCGGACACTGCAACTGCGGCCAGATCCTGAGTACCAATCGGCGTGGTGGCTTGCTGACCCTGATTCAGCGTGGCGAGAAATTTGCGGCACAGCAAGGTCTTGCCGTTGCCTACCTCGCCTATAATTTTGATGAAACCCTCGCCGTTGCGCGTTGCCACCAGCAAGGTGTTGAGCGCCTCCTGATAACTGGAACAAGCGAAGAAAAAACTGGTATCGGGAGTCAGACCGAATGGCGGTTCGCGCAGACCGAAGTGCTGTAGATACATATCAGGAATCAGGATGCAGGCTACAGAGGTTTTGTCGCGACTTTGCCGCGTAACCTTCCGCACGCCACGTTCCGCCTTTTTTACTCTGACTCAATGCCTTCCACCCTGCCCGATCAGCCCGTTAACACGGTCACGGCTGTGCGTGATGTCATCCGACCAGTCCTTATCGTTATCCACCATAGTAGGTTTCAGCAGGATCACCAGCTCGCGCTTCTCGTTGCGCTTATTGGTTTGCCCGAATATCGACTTTGGCAAACCCGGCAAGCCGGACTGATCGTCAAAAGTTGCCTGACGCATCAAACCGCCAATCGCGACGATCTGTCCGTCGTGTGCACGCACGATGCTGTCGGTCTCGGATATTGAACTGGAAGCCAGTGGCAAATTGAGCGTGCCGGTCGTACCGCCGGTGTTGATGGTCTTGTTGACGGTACTGACCAGACTGACCGAAGGGTGCACGTGCAGGATGATATCGCCGTTATCATCAATGCGTGGCGTTACATCCAGCGCAATGCCGGAGAAGAACGGTTGCAGCGTGACGCTGGGCGTGCTGGTCGTTGCCGTACCGGTAGTCGTCGTAGTCGAAACATTCGTCACAAAGAACTCATCCGTTCCGACCTTGAGTACAGCCTTCTGATTGTTCAGCGTTGCGATGCGCGGACTGGACAACACATGCACATTGCCTTGAGATTCCAGGAAGTTCAATAACGCTGCAAAGTTGCTGGTCTGGAAGGCCAGACCGAATAACGCGCCTGCGCCTGCTGCCGACGCTGCCAGCGAGGCGCCGGGTGTTGCCGTAAGCGCAGTATTCGATAACACAGTCGCCACGCCCGCCGTGGAGGGTGTCAAGACGCTTCCGGCGCTACTCACTCCGGCTGAGATGTGGCTATTCGGTCCATTTTTGAATGCGGCCCAATTCACGCCCGATTGAAAACCGTCATTCAACTGCACTTCGACGATCTTGGCTTCGAGTATTACCTGGCGCTCAATGGAAATCTGCGACGCCTTGAGATAAGCGGCGATATTCTT
Organism: Gallionella sp.; assembly: GCA_041671725.1. Lineage (GTDB taxonomy): Bacteria > Pseudomonadota > Gammaproteobacteria > Burkholderiales > Gallionellaceae > Gallionella. Next base: position 107,242 of record JBAZAY010000003.1, read on the forward strand.
CAACTCGTCCGGCATCGCACGCACCACGATCACGCCAGACATCGGACTGATCACGACACTGCGACCTTTCTCGTTACCCACAATAGCAATCAGAGATTTGCTCAGTTCATCCCAGAAGTCCGTACTGGAAGTCATGGTCACTTTGCTGCTATCCTGGCGCGTACTTGACGCCACGGGCACAGCTGCACCGGCCGTCGAACCGGATGGCGCATCCCCTACAGACGCACCGGACACACGCAATGAAGACTTGCCCTCGCGCAAACCGGTCAGATAATTCACCTGAAATATTCGCGTCTGCAAGGTAATTGGCAGAATGAAAATACGTGCGCCATCTATCTTGTAATCGTATCCATACAACTCGTGTATCGCTTCGAGCGCCTCGAATACCGTTACATCTTTCAGATTCAGCGAAATGCTGCCACTGACATCGGGATGCAGCAACATGCTGTAGCGCGTACCTGACACAATCGCCATGAATACCTGACTGACCGGAGTATTGTTCACTGCCAGATCGAATTTGGCTTCCAGCGGCTGATTTTCTACCTTGGGCATAGCCAGCGGAGGCAACAAGGCATTGTTCACCGCATCAGAAACGCCGGACTTCTCGCTGTCCTGCGCAGCCTGATTCATTTCGCGCTGAATGACGGAAGCCGCTTGATTTTGGCTACTCGGCGTGGCGCATGCTGCCAACAGCAGTGCCGCGCTCAGCCACAACAAAATTCTCAATCTTCCTCCTTCGGGTGCCCGGACATAACCGGCCGCTTGGTTGCCGTTGTTTTGCCAGCTAGCGGAATGGCTAGTGGTCCCATCAAAAGTTTTTCGTCATGTGGGACCGGCTTTTTCTTGACCGCCTGCACCCGGCTTACGGGCGATTGCGGTTTAACCTGGCTGATTTTCACATCGGGAAACAGCGTCAACATCTGCCGACCCTGCGCATTCTGCAATACGACATTACCTTCATTCACTTCAATCAACCTGGCGTCACCGTGTTTCTTGCCCAACTCGACCGTTTCGCCGTCAATAATCGCGGCGCGGCGGTTCCTCGATATGATAATAGATTGCAAACCGGCAGGCTGGCTATCCGCCACGCCGCTGGCTGCAACCGGGACGGCAATGGCAGCCGGTGGACGGGTGGGGTCGGGCAAATCCTCGGCACAACAGAAAACCGGAAACTGGAAACAGAGGAAAAAAGCCCATTTTGCATTCTCCATTCTCCATTCTCCATTGCTACTCATACCGTCAGCCATGTTTTATCCAGGCTCAAAGTATACAAGGTCAGCGTCAGCACTGCATCGGGATATTGTTCCACGCTCAGACTGGCTTCCCCCCAGAACATCTGCGCCGGCAGCTTCTCAAGCTCAGTGAGATATTGCAGCAAATCCAGATAACCACCACGCACAGTGATTTGCACGCCGTGCTTGAAAACCTGCTTCTGACCATCACTGGCATTCACATCTTGCTGCTTTTCAATCAGCAAACCTGCCGGCAGGGTCTTCAACGCGATGAGTTGCAGCTTGCCATTTTTATTCAGCACCTGCTCCAGCAGTTCGGCCATTTTTCCGGGTTCAACCAGGCGGTCGCGTCGGCTTTGCAGATAGGTATCCTGTTCTTGCAATTGCAGTTTGAGTTGTGCCGAACGCACCCGCAGCGGCGAATGTTTATCGTCTTGCCTGGCTTGCAGCAGCGATTGCATCGCAGCTCGCAACTCCTTCATTTTTTCTTGTTGCTGAATGACTTGCGAGGACAACACTTTCTTCTTTGCCAGCAACGGATCAAGCAGCGCAACGTTCAGCAGCGCAATTACCACAAACAGGGCTGCCGTAAAGATCATCACGCGTTCGCGCAGCGACAGATCGTCTATTCTTGCGCGAGCCAGCTCCCAATAGGCTTTCATGTTGGCCTCATTTCACAGCCTCACTATCCGGCGCCGAATACAGCGTGAACTCCACATAACGCGCAGCAGTATTTTGCTCCGTGCCGGATTCCATGTTCGGCTGCTGCATTTGCAGCGTCGCAAAAGTCTTGCCCTGCATGATGCTCTCTTTTCCCAGGCGTTGAATGTAAACCGGCAGCAATTGGGGATTGATCACCGCGCCGCTCAGACTGATTTGCGCCGCATCCCCCGTCACTTTAAAACCGGTCAACCACAAGCCCGGAACTATCTGACGCGCAAACGCGCGCATGTATGCCGAATAGCCGGTGGCATTGCCGATCACACCCGACTTCAATACCTCAATCAATTCCGCCTGATCAGTCGTCTTCTTTTCCAGTTGCTGAACCTCGTTCTGCAATGCCTGAATGGACTGTTGCGGGGAAAATTCGGCCGCATAACGGGCCATGCTCACTTGCTCGGCATGAAAGCGTTTGGTGTCAACTTCGTACTGTTTGTGAAGTTGGTCCACCTGATAAACCGCATATCCGTAAAAAAGCAGCGACCCCGCGACGATCATAGCCAACGCCTGCAACATGGCGAGCAGCGAAAAATACGTGCGCTGCCTGATGAAGAGCGGATTGAACAGATTGATCTGCTGACTCATCGTTATGCGCCTTTAATAACGCAGTGCCGCACCCAGCGTCGGCAGCGCGTGTGAGACAAATTCACTATCGGCAAGCGCGGGAACCGCGCGGATGTCCATTACCTGCGACAAATCCATCTGCTCTACTTTGACGGTAATTTCTGACGCCAAAAAACTCACCAACCCTGAATCGCCCGGCGCACTCACCAGCACGCGACTCACCGCCAAATGATTATATTGCTGATCGAAATAATCCAGCGAACGCCGCAACTCCAACCCGATCCGGTCACGATGCTGTTCACGCCAATTATCGCTGGCATCCTGCAACTGCCCGACGCTGATCTCGATACGCCGCGCCAGGTGCAACTCGCCACCCGCCGTGAAGGTCAGCAACCCGCCGTTGTCGTCAAAAGCCAGCAATACCAGTGCACTGCCAGCCTGCTCAAACAGCGCCGCAATATTGCGCTGTGCCATTTCGGGAATATCGATCACAGCCAGTTTGATTTTTGCCTGCTCGAACAGCGCAATGCGATTTTTCAGGGTGTCATTGGCGGCAGCAATCGCATACATGGATTGCGCGCGATTCGAAGCGAATCGATAAGCGGGAATTTGCAACACATCCACTGTGGCATCGTCGATGTGATAATTCAGATCATTCTTGATTTTCCAGCGTATCGCCGTCTTCAATTCATTGACAGGAACATTCGGTGTCTCGACCAGCAACATTTGATATTCGCCCGGCGCGAGCAGCGTGGTGAAATCATGGCGACCGAAATTCGCCTTGCGGCACAACTTCTCCAATACAGCCGCCGACACCGTACCTGTTTCGTGATATTCGCAGCGCAGCACGACTGGCATCGCACCACCCGGCTTGATCATCGCCAGATACACCCCATGCGCGGCCAGGCCGATTGCAAACCCGCCGGGGTCATGGCTTTTAGGCTTGAACAATGTTGATATCAGCGGAATTTTCATAGTTCGCACGAACTTAATTCAATAAGCTGTTGTTGTCCATAGGTTTTCACCGTTTGTAAATTATACAAGCCATTCTGGATGCGGTCTTGTCATTTCATTTATTTCAGAATTCCTCCCGGTGCCGCGATGATCCTAGAAAAAGCTGTTGTCCGCATAAGTAGTGGCTTAGATGCAGTTTTGTTGCGTCTTAGTCCAATACTTAGTAGTTTCATCAGATTAAATGAATTAACGCTGATTAAACAAATACTTATACGCACACTTGATTTACCATTTTGGTGATGAGTAATTTTTTCGTAACTTGTTGTTAATCTGTGCGAATCTGCGTAATCTGCGGATAGAACTGAGGTTCTCAGGATGATGCGGTCATCCGCATTCATCGAACTTTGCGTTCAGTTAATTTGTTCAGTCTATACGTTGGCAGGCTCAGGCAAGGTGCGGCGTTCATGGGTTGGAACAATAAGAACCGGCCACTCGGATTTATGAAGGACGCCCTTGCTGACACTGCCCACGACAAGTTGATACATGCGACCTCTACCGTGAGAACCCAAAACGATCATATCCACATCAAGTCTGGACGCCTCCTTCAGAATACTTTCCACCGTTGCACCTTGCACAAGAAGCGCTGTCGTGTCCAAACCGGCCTTGCGCAATCGATCAGCAATCTCGTGAATCTGACGGTGTTCGTGATGAAACCTTTTCGAACGGGAGTCCCGGATATATTGTGGACCAATTTCCAATCCGACGAAGTCCGGCTTAGGTTCCGCGACATGAATGATCCACACCTTTGCCGAAAGCGCTTTGGCGACCTCTTCGGCCTTTTGCACAACCTTTTCTGTTAATTCAGAAAGGTCAACTCCCACTAATAGCTTCATTTCTTTTCTCCATCAGTAGTTTTAGCTTCAGCATAACGCGCTACGCACAGTAACTGCGGTTTTAACTCGGTGCCGAAATTTCTGACACCGTTTCCGGTAGTTTTAGTTCAGGCATACCATGCTTCGCATGTTATGCCTTCACTGAAACTACTAACGCGGTTGTAACGCGTTAGTAGTTTTCACGCAGATAAATAAACTCGTTGTTGCCCTTGTACACCCCGAAAGTGGCACGCCCTGCCCGGCTTGGGTTGACACCCGCCACATTGCCGCCGGACATCAGATAGTACGGAGCACTCAGGCTGATATCCGCGCTGCCGGTAACCATCGGTCTGTTCAACGTGAAAGTTCTCACGCCGCCTACGACCGTGACCACACCCGCACTGACTATACTGACGCTGGCAAGTGGCCCCTTCACAATGTTCGTCACAATGTCGGTTGCGGTATTGAACGAAGTCACATTATCGGTCGTGCTGGCCACCCAGTTCGCGCCGTTCCAGTACTGCACAGCCGCTGTCATCGGCAACGGTAATAACTCTGAACCGTGCGCATTGCCGATCTTGATGCGCCCGCTCACCACTTTCACGCCGCCTTCGACCGAGGCAGACGGCGTGGTGCGCAACGAGCTGACGGTATCCGTATCCACCGCCCTCAGGTAGATGTCGGCGGGCATCGTCGGCACCGTTGCAAAGGTGTAGCTCAGGGTAGACGTAGTTGCAACGCCCGCGCTGAAGTTGGCCGCCGCAATTGAATCATTCGCCACCGTACCCGAACCCGGATTCTGCGTCGCACCGCCCGGCGCGTCCCACGCGGTCAAGGTTACCGCCTTGGCAAGACCTGCGCTGCCATCGTAGTTACTGGTCGTGCCGCCCGCAAGATTTCTTGCGGTCACCTGCACGCTGAACGCCTGTCCGGAATAGATAAATCCATTATATAAAGTTGGACATACCAACCCGGCAGGACAAGGCATGGGCAGTGTGGACGTTGCAACCACCACCGTGTCAAAATGATCCGGCACGAAGCGCCCCACGGGTGTCGTTCCGCACACATAACGGCCCGCGCAGGTTGCTGCCGTATCGATGGCATCGACCGCAGTGAAGTCCGTATCCTCTAATGACATATTGAACGCACCCGCTTCGCTATAGCTGGCCGTATCAGACGTAAGCGCACCGGATATAAAACTGCTCGCACCGAGCACGAAGGAACCAAGGTTCACCGTGCAGGCCGTGCCACTGCAAACGGTCAACGCCGATGCCGGGCTGCCGGCGTAATTGGTCGTCGTTACGTTCGATGCATTCCTGGCTGCAGCGGTCACGGTAAAAAATTGCCCTGCATTATGCATTGCCCCGCTTGCGGCATCGGTGTTAGTCAGCGCACGCGCAGTTCCGGCCGTCTGCCAATCGTTATCCGTCGGACTCACTACAAAATTATTTGGCCGAATCGAAAAATTATCGGTCGAACAACCCCTCTTACTGGTTCCGCCGACATTGGTGACACGCACCCGCACATCCTTGTAAGCATTGGCGACAGTGAACGGTCCCACGGTCAGCAGCCCCAGATTGCCGCTGACAAAAGCGGGATTGGGAACCAAGGTCGAGATGACCGTCCAGGAACTGCGGCAATTGTAACTGTCGAGCGAACCGCTGTTGTCGCTGGCGTCAAGCAATTCGACAAAGACCGTGTTGCTGTAGGAAGTATTACGGGTGCCGTTGGTTTGCAGCGCGACAAGATCCAGGTTGAACGGTGAGCCGGCAATCCTGGTCGTGATGCGGCTGAGGGTGGGTGTGGTGATGTTGGTGCAGCCGGAATTTGGTGCAGCAAACACATTGCAGGCGTTGAAACCGCCGAACACCGGGGTGATGACGCTCAGGGTCGCGGAGGCCGATCCGGCAATACCGGAACTGAAGGTTACCGAGTTGATATAGCTGTTCGTGGTATCACTGGTGACCATCACCGATACGGTGCAGCTTCCGTATGCAGGGACGGTTCCACCTGAAAATGCCAGCGTACCTCCGCCGGCAGCAGCGGTTGGCGTTCCGCCCGCGCAGCTGGTGCTCGGATTCGGGCTGGTCGCATTGACCAGGCCAGACGGATAGGTGTCGGTGAATGACACGCCGCTGATGACAGAAGCGGTCGGATTGGTGAAAGTGATGGTCATCAGCGAGTTGTTGCCCTCGGTGATCGAGCTCGGGGCAAAAGATTTCGCGCCCGAGGCGGCGCCGAGCGTGACGTTGTCAGTCGACGACCTGAAGTTGCTGCCGATGGTGATGATGGCGGTATTGCTGATCGTGTCGCCGACGTTACCGCTCAAGGTGCCGGTGACGGTAAAAGTCAGGCTGCTGTTGTTGGGAAAATTGGCGGACGGAATGACGACACCCGCCCCCTGAAGGAGTGTCTTGGACGCGGCAGGGCAGGTTGACCCGTTAGTAGCGGCGCAGGTGACCGTACTGACGTTGAGCCCTGTGACGGCGGGATCGGTCAGCACCGACTGCTGCAGCGTGCCGCCTGAATCGTTGAACACGACGATGCTGTAGGCGATGCTGTCGCCTGCGTTAAAGGTGGCTCCGCTGTGGGTCTTGTTGATCTTGGGCAACACTACCACGTCGATCGAGACGGTGCCTGCGGGGATGTTGCATTTTGACAGGCTTTTAGACACAGGATCGAGGTTTGATGTACATAAACTGCCGACCGGACTTCTCTGGTTGTCCCAGCTCACGGTGTAGGGAATGTAGAGCTTTCCGCCGCTGGCGGGGCTGGCATAACAGGGAATGGTGACCCCCGTCATGCGGTAGGTTCCGCTGCCGGTACCGCCGTTGATTGTGCTGTTACCGTCGCCACAAGAGTCGGCCGTGCCCTGCGGGACTCCGTCCAGGTCGAGGAAGGGCGCGGTGGTGGGCAGCACGGCCACGGCGCAGCTGGCAGCCCCGCCATTGGTCGGCAGCAGGATTGGCGACTTGCCGTCATTGGCGATGAAGATACCAATATCATAGCGGCTGGCTGAGCCGAAATTGACCGTCAGATCGAGATCCAGGGTGACCGGAGTGCCACTCACGCAGGAGGAAATACTGCCCGGCGCGACCGCGATGCCGGTGAGGTGCACGTCGTTGGCTGTGCAGCCCAGATCACTGCCGTATCGCGTTGCGGCGCAGGCGGTTGCGGGAAATGGCGGCGTGCAAATACCTGTGGTAAACGTGCCGTCGAGACCGTTAGTGGTGCCGCCGCTGTTGGTGGCCACGACCCGGTAGTGAAAGGTGGTGTTGCAATTCAAGCCGACCAGGTCGGCTGAAACCGCTGCATTGACCGCACCGGCGGCCAGCAAGCTTGGCGTGGCGGCAATCGATTCTGTGTAGGCGCTGGTCAGGCCATATTCGAAGGTGACCGTGGTACTCGCGCCGTTGCTGCTGACCGTGCCATTCACCGTCGCCTCCCAGGAGGTCACGCCGCTGGCCGCATTGGTGGTGACCGTGGGAGCAGGCTGGAGCACCGTGAAAGGCTGTGCATTGGATGTGCCGCCGCCCGGCGTCGGGTTGAGGACAGTGATATCGAACGTACCCAGTGTGGTCAGATCGGAAGCGGGGATCGTCGCCGTCAACTGCGTCGAACTGACATAGCTAGTGGCGCGATCCGATCCTGCGAACTTGACCACCGAGCCTGCCACGAAATTGCTGCCGTTTACCGTCAGGCTGAAAGTCACATCGCCCAGATACTTGCTGGCCGGAGAAATGCCGGTGGTGGCGGGAACAGGATTGTTTGATGCAACGGTGACGGCGCTCGCCATGGTGTAGGTTGTGCTGGGACTCCCGGTGCAACTGTCGTTGTTATAGGCGATAAAGTATGCGTTATACGTGCCGGCTGTGGGCGGTGCCGTAATATTGAATGTTTCGGTCCAGTTTCCTGCGGTATGGTTAGCATGATCAACGCAGTTGGAGAGCGGAACGGGCTCTGTTGTGGCGATATCCCAGCCGGTGGATCGCCACCTGGCGGCTGCGCCGCTGCCGTCGGTGGTTACATTCACCACTGCGCTGATGGCAGCCCCCGGGGCTACCGTGACACTGGATCCACCGTTAAGTGTTGCGGAGGTTACTGTCCGGGCGGCCTGGGCTCCCAGCGGGAACAGGCTGATGAAGACGAGCAGCACAACCCGTGCCACGATGCCTAAGAATAGCCGGGGTTTCTTCATGAACACACTCCCGCCATAGAATTATCAATGCATAAGCAACCAATTGATTAATATGGTTATTTTTCATCTTTCATGCCTTTGCAAGCGATTGCGAGTTATTGCTGCTACGCGATGCGATGAGTCCAATAATTCGGCGCGCGTCGCAAGTGCATCACTGCCAAAATGAACAATCCTTCACCATTCCCTGCATACAACACAGCGAATGGGAAACGATGCACCAACACTCTGCGTATCCCCGGTTCGATCTGCGCTCACGCCAAGGGCAAGGCGAGAGCACGCTCTATTGACTCACGCACTTCATTGGCAAAATCGAGTCCCAAACCCGTTGCGTGATCCTCATAAAATGCAACTGCTTCCTCGAATTCTGCCTCGGCCTCGGGGTGAAAGTCGAAAGTCAATTTCGAAACGCTGCTGAATGCGCGCGAACACCGTCTCGCCAGCAATCGGCGTAACCTTGCCTGCCCTTATTTCGTCAAGCCTGCGGCGTGCCACTGCCGTCCATGCATCAACATGGGTCGCATCCGGTGGATTTAATGATTGGAGCAGACAATCCACTAAGTACGCGCGTTCTTCCACGGGCAACGATACCGCCTCTTCCATCAACATACTGGCTTTCATACTCACCTCCGAAATTATTGGGCAATTATAGCCATCATCTGCCGCTCGACGTAGACCGGTGTCGCCACCGTGCCCCGCGTCGCGGTCGACGTCAATTGATACACCGTTACCGTCGCTGCGGCCTCACTGTGCGCCGTTGCGCTGCATTGCACGTTCACATTAAAGCCGGCCAACGTGTTTGGCAAGGGAGAAATAACCTGTGAGGTCGCACCCGCCCGGCAAGTAGCAGCAAAGCCACCCGGAACAGCAGAATTCGGCAACACTTGATAGGCCCCCCACTCTATTCCGGCCCGCGATGCCTGAAATGCCCGCGCCCCGAGCACGTCCAGCGCCGCACTCTGCTGCTGCGTACTCGAAAGTGTCACCGCGAAGGTGCCCAGCGCCGCGATCACCACCAGCAAGAAAATGGCGGAAATCAGACTAAAGCCAGTTTGCGGTTTACCGTTGCCAGTTGCCAGTTTCCACCCGCAAGGGGTAGGCCGTGCGGTGCCCGCAGCTGAAGCTGCGACCGCTACGCTCCGGTTTACGGTTTGCGGTTTCACGGCTGATTACTCACATGCGCTGCGCTGTACAGCGTGACGGTTTCCTCGCCTTTGCTAATGCCCAGCTGCAGGGTGACCAGACCTGAACGCTGCGCGACCACGTAGGGATCATAGGTGAAGCGGCAACTGCTGACCTGGGTCGCAAGCAAGGCGCTGCTGGGCGTGCCCGTCGAGGGCAACGTAACAGGTTGCCCGGATTGAATAGCGTAACCCTGCCAGCGCGTCAGCGTCCCACCCTCGCCACCGACTGCAGGTGCACAAACATAGCTCACCGGCGTGTTAATCACATGAAAACGATGCCCGGGTGAATCGAATGGAAACTGCCGGTTAACGATGGTGATGGTATTTGCGGTATTCGAAATGTAAGCGGCACGGTTATCCCCCTGATAGGCATCCGAACCACACGTTGCCGGCAGGGGAGCAGGGCATATTGCAGGGCGTGTGATACCCAGGTTATATACCACGATCTGATCGGGCATCGCACCCGCAACCATAGCAGGCATCGGCCCTAACACCTCAAAACTGTCGTCTCCTGTTGCCGCAAAATCCAGCTCGTTGCCTGTGCCGCCCGTCCCGGCGCGATAGCGCCCTCCCCCCTTGGTCGGCAGAAACTCAATAAAACAGGGGGAAACGCCATCACAGCTACCGGTCACGCGCACACTGTTCGGCAACGCCAGACGCAAATCCCGCCCGATGCGGCGCAGCGCGGTATCTGCGGTGTCGGTCATCTCGGCACGGCGCGCCACGTCCATATACTGCAATATAGGCGACCTGAGGAACACCGCTACCATGGCGCCTATGATGCCGGTAATGACTATCACGATGATTATCTCGACCAGCGTGAAACCGCGTTCACGGTTTACGGTTTTAAGTTTGCTGTTTTCGGTTTGCGGTTTGCGGTTTGCAGTTGGACCGGGAACCGAAAATTGGAAACTGGAAACTTGGCGTTTATTCTTCATGGCAGCGACCTCGGCGAATAACGGGTGCGCATGCCCTCGACGGTCACCGGCAAGCCATCCGGCCCGGTGACGGTGACCGTGATGAGCAGCGCTTCGTCGGCGGCGACGTCGGGCAGCGCGCTTGCCGCAACCACGACAGACACTGCGTAACCGTCCAGTAAAGAGGATATCGTCGTACCGGTAATATCCTTGATGCCGCCTGCACCGCTCATGGAAAAACCATCGTAATCGTTGACGTTATCGAACGGTGTGCTCGCGTGATAGCGTGTTTCGGCAGAGGGCTGTTCGGCAAAGGCAGCCTCGGACCCCATTGCCTCCACGGTCGAATTGCAACCGCCCCCGCCTACCGTGGCAGAAACAGCAGATGCCGCATTCAGGTCATCGGGATCACAATACGTGAACGGCATCAACTCGACTTCTTCGAGCAGCGATTCGGCGATCGCCAGCGCCTGCTTGTGGACCAGCGGAGCGGCGCTGTTTCTGGTGGTGACATTCATCACCACCAGGATACCTGCCAGCGCGACACTGACAATAACGATAAACATGATCAGCTCGATCAGGCTGATGCCCGATTGCGACGTGCGGAATTTAAGGAGGCGCTGATTTAATCCGTTCGTGGTGAGCCTGTCGAACCATAGACGAATTAAATTAATAATAATCAATTTGTTACAAAACCCTTCGACAAGCTCAGGGCGAACGGATGATTTATTCAGTGTTTCCTTAGATTGCCGGGTGCTGAATCTTTCACGCAACAACTTGAGGCATAGCCCCTTAGTTGTACGGGGAATGCCCTTGCGGCATGGATCCTCGATCCTCGATCCTGTTCTTTTAGTGAACATAGCCCGTCTCGGCTTCAATGGTAATACTGTTTGGCGCACCGATAATATTGATCGTCTGGGGCGCATAGCTGGGTTTGCCCAGCGCATCAAAATAAAAATCGTTCGGGGTCGCAGAAAAGACAATGTCTGAAGGTGCCGTAATGCTATATGTCTCGCCGCCGGACGGGAAAGCCAGAGCAGTCCCGCAGGCGGTTGTCGCACCGATGGTCAGGGTAATATTGTTGCTAGCGAATGACACGCAGACAAAACGATGTTGTGCGATGGCAACCTTCTGCGCATAGCGCAGGGAAGCTTGCACCTGATCGGAAAAACCGCGAGAGTTGAATACATCAACGTCAAAAAAACGTGGAATGGCTACGACGGCGATAATAGCGGCGATGAGTATCACCATCACCAGTTCGATCAGCGTGAAGCCGCGCAGCGAGTTTGCCGGTTTACGGTTTACAGTTTTCGGTTGAATGTTTGGGGATTGCCGGTTGCCATTAAACCGGAAACCGGAAGCTTTAAATTGCATTTCAAAGGTGGAGCGCATGTCATACCGCCCTTAAAAAGGCTATGTCGCAATTAAATGTTGGCAGCAATCCAATCGCACTAAAAATCAATGTTCACGCGGAGACGCGGAGAACGCGGAGATATAATCTGCTAATCAACTGGCTACATGCGCAAACACATGCAGATAAACTCATGCCAACTCAACCAATTATGAATATTGCAAATTTAGATTTTTATTTTTGGGGTGGTTGTGTGCTTTTCTCCGCGTTCTCCGCGCCTCCGCGTGAGACATTCCAAATCTAAATTCCAGTTTCAACAGGCAACTACGAAAGCGCAAACGGCAGGCAAAAAACGCAGCGATCCCAAGCCTATCCTGAGCTTGCCGAAGGGCCTGGGACAGGTATCGAAGGGCCTCACCGTGTTTGCCTACCGCCGCATTTCATGCAAGTTACTGATTTATAACTAATAAACCAGCACCTCCTTAGCTATCAAGTAAACCGGGATCGGCTTTTTGCGGTCCTGTTATTCCCGTCAGGCGGAAATCAGCAACCCGTTGTCGTAACTGCGCTGATGACGGGTGCAGTACCGGCCGCAGTAGGCTGTGTATAGGTAAAGCGACAGGTCCCATTATTTTGATTTCCGGAGGTCCCGCTCGTATCCGAACCGCCGATCACATCGAAACCAGTTAAATTTGGGGCTGTTAAGTACGAAGCATAACCCTCTGCGTTGAGTTCGGCATTGGTCGGGCTAAAGATGCTGGTCAAACCGGCCGCACCGACGATTCCCGGATTTGCGCCGCCAAGGGCAATGTTAGCAGCCGGATAGCCATACACCAGAGAGATCAGTCCGTGTTCCGTACAAACGGTCCCGGTAGCGCCGATCGAGTTGTTTGCAGTACCGCCGACGGCACAAGCTGTGGTATCGGCGACACCGGCTCTCGCCATGACCGAACCGTGGATAATGGCTGTAGCCGCCTGAACCGCGCCGCGCGCGGAATTGAGCTTGGCAATACGCGCATCCTTGCCTAAATCGGTGAATTTCGGCAATGCAATCGCCGCCAGAATGCCCAGAATCACGATCACCAAAATTAACTCAATCAAGGTAAAACCAGATTGCCGTTTCATTTTCATTCTCCTTAACGGTTGCCTGTCCTGATGAAACCACGGGTGAAACAAGCCTCTTTGGAGGGCCGCAGCCGTATTTTAAAACGTTGGATAACCAAAGGTGGCAGTTCGGTCAGCTATTACCAAACAAAGGCGGCTATATGCTCACAATATAAGCGAAGCCGAATAGCCACGCAACCGCTATTATTTGCATTACATCTCCTGCCTCACTTGAATCACAAAAAATCATGAACAGGTCGATTGGTTGCCTGATAACCGTATTCTGCGTTCCGCCACACACATGCTGCGGCCTATATACTTTGGCCTATGCCATTCATAACCGCTTTCTGTTAGGCTGACGTCATCTGTTGGTCATTGACTACAAATATCTTATCTTCACTGGAGAGCGAATAATCAGTTCGGCACTGGTATAACGGCTGAATCACCATTGCACTGAAGAAAGCGGGAGGACGAGCATGACCAGCAAGGTCTTTCATGAAAGAAGTGTCGAGCTCCAGCTCAAGGTTGATACCGCGCTTGTAACGGCCAAGGCCAAGCCTGCTGAAATCGATGCGGCACTCTATGCCAAGGTGCAGGAAGTGGTTACCAGGGCAGTGCAAAAACTTGCCGGAAAAGCCCGGCTGAAATTGGAGTTTGCCAAACCCTCGCTGCTGAAGTTTCACCACCTCTGTTGCGCACTATGCCTGCTCGGCAGCATGGAGGCTGGCGCCGAACAGCTGGTATTGCACTTTGCTACCTACGCCAGCGAGCTTCCCTCGGAAGAGCTCAAGAAAATGGAGCCCTTCCATCTGTATCTGGAACAGGCGTTGGCAAAACAGGGAATCCAGATGGAGATCAAGATGCGCATCTTCCCCACCTACGACGAAGCGGTCGACGCCGTGGTGCGTGGCGAAACCGACTTCGCCCGACTCGGGCCGGTGAACTACATCATCGCCAAGGAACAGAATCCGCACATCCAGTTGCTGGCAGTGGAAAGCAATCATGGCGAGAAATCCTTTAATGGCGTTATCGTGGTTGCGGCCGACTCCCCCATCCAGACCTTGTCCGCTCTGCGCGGAAAACGCATTGCCTTCGGCGAGACCAACTCGACGACCGGCCATTACCTTGCGGAAGAAGCCCTGATGCAGGCGGGTATCACCGGGCGCGATCTGGCCGAACACAATTACCTCGGCCGGCATGACAAGGTCGCATTTGCGGTCGCGGCCGGCAATTACGACGCTGGTGCAGTCAATGAGACCACCCTGGAAAAATACAGTAAAATCAAATACCTGCGCAGCATTTTTTCTTACACCAGCCCAACTCATGCCTGGGTGTCCCGAGTTGGCCTTGAGGCTAGCCTATTCAAACATTTGCAGCGAGCACTGCTCGAAATGAAGGGTCCCGCCCTGGCCTATATCGGCCGCGACGGCTTCCTGCAGGCCGTAGATGCCGACTACGACAGCTTGCGCAGCAGCATACGCAAGGCCAAAACTTTCGAAAACTAAGCCACCATGCGCCTTTCCAGCCGGGTCAGTTTAAGAATCGTCCTTGTGACAGCTACGCTGATGGGCATTGCCGGCATAGTATCAGTCAATGAAGAGCGTATTGCCCTGCAAAACATCCTGCGCCGACAAGGCAATGCCGTCGCTCAGTATATCGCCGCAGACAGCGTTGAAGCGCTGATCTCTGAGGATTATCCGGAGCTGAACATGGTATTGCAGACGATTGGACGCGAGAGCGGCAATATTATGCTGATCGAAGTGTCGCATGACGGACGGGTCGTTGCCCGCTACAGCAATATGTCCCAGGCCAATACCCTGGTCTTCCAGGCTGATGTCATGCTGCACAACACCGACCTGAAAGAATGGAAACTGGGCGAGGTTAAGCTGCTCGTATCCGAACATGATAACGAAGCGATCATCGCGGCCCGCATTAAAAGTTTGTCCATCAATATGCTCATGGCATTCGTCCTGCTCAGCCTGATCCTGCGTTACCTGCTGCGCAATCTGGTCGTGAAACGCATCGAACAACTGAAGCTGCTCATCCAGCAAGTGATCGCCACAGAGTTGCCGGAGCAGCCCGGTCAGAATCCGACCCGTAATCGTTCGCAGGATGAAATCGACGCGCTGCGCGAGTGTTTTGTCAGCATGCTGGATGGCCTGCAATCAAGAGATGTCGCGAGGACCGCTATGCTGGCGGAGATTGCCGCTGCGCGCACCCTGCTGGTCGATGTCACAAACGCGATGCATTCCGCGCTGATCGTCGTCTCACAGGACGGCACCATCACGTTCTGCAACCGGGCTGCAATGGCGGCGACCGAGGGCACAGAGGATGTGATCGTAGGCAAACCGCTGTGCGCGGTATTTCCCTACCCGGAAGAAGATCACTGTACCATTCTCGACGCAGTTCATGAATTCCGCTCGGTCGACAGGCTCGCCTTCAATAAATTGGTCGGCGAACAACTGCGCTTCTTCGAAGCCGCAGTCTATCCACTGTCTTCGGTTGCAACGGGCGGTGCGGTAATCCTTATCGACGATGTGACCGAACGGGTGCGCTTCGAGGAAGTGATGGTGCAAACCGACAAGATGGCTTCGGTCGGCGGACTGGCTGCCGGCGTCGCGCACGAAATCAATAACCCGCTGGGGGTGATGGTACAGGCGGCGCAAAACATCGAGCGCCGTGTATCGGATAGCCTGGAAGCCAACCATCGGGTAGCAGCGGAATGTGGCACCACGGTCGGCACGATCCGCACCTATCTTGAGAAACGCCACATTCTGGAGTTTCTTGACGACATCAAATCGGATGGCGCGCGCGCCGCCAGGATTGTGCAAAGTCTGCTCGAATTCAGCCGCAAAAGTGAGTCAAAACGTGACCCGGTGCTTATGGAGGCGTTGTTCAATCAGACTATCGAGCTGGCCCAGAAGGACTATGATCTGAAGAAGAAAATGGATTTTCGCCAGATCAAGATTGTGATTGAAGTCGATCCGGCTTTGCCGCCCGTCCCCATGGTGCGCAGCCAGATCGAACAGGTGCTGCTCAATCTGCTCAAGAACAGCGCCCAGGCATTGACCGAAAAGATCGCAGCTGCAGCGTCCGGGAATCGCGCATTCACGCCGCAAATCACCTTGCGCGCAAGGCTGGATGCCGGCCGTGCACGCATCGAAGTGAAGGATAACGGCACGGGCTTCAGCGCTGAGACAAGGCGGCGCGCCTTTGAACCTTTTTTCACTACCAAACCTCCAGGCAGCGGTACCGGGCTGGGACTATGGATTGCGTATATCATCGTCACCGATAAACATGGCGGCGCAATAACGCTTGATTCGGCTCCCGGCAAGGGATGCACGTTCATCATAACCCTGCCGCTTGAACCGGGGAACGCCACATGTTGACGACTCCGCGCGTGCAGATAATGATCCTGGATGACCACGCCAGTCTGCGACGCAACCTGATGGCGCTGCTGGAAGATGAAGGTTTCACGGTTACGGTAGCAGGTAGCGGCGAAGAAGCATTGCAGATCATCCACACAACGGCGGTCGATGTGTCATCGTCGATATTCGTCTGCCGGGCATGAATGGCAACGAATTCATTGCAGCAGCACATGCACTCCGGCCGGCACTGCATTTCGTGATTCATACCGGAACAGCGGACTATGTAATACCCGATGAACTACGCGGTTTTGGAATAACGGAAGATAGCGTATTCATTAAGCCGGTATCCGACACCGGAGCGATATTTTCACGCTTGCGGCGTTTTAGCGAAACAAAACAGGCAACTACGACAGAGCAAAAATAAAGGCTATGTCGCAATTAACTGTTGACAGCAATCCAATCGCACTAAAAAGCGATGTTCACGCGGAGACGCGGAGAACGCGGAGATATAATCTGCCAATCAACTGGCTACAAGCACAAACACATGCAGATAAACTCATGCCAACTCGATCAATTATGAATATTGCCTGTTAGATTTTTATTTTTGGGGTGGTTGTGCGCTTTTCTCCGCGTTCTCCGCGCCTCCGCGTGAGACATTCCAAATCTAAATTCCCGTTTCAACAGGTAACTACGACAGAGCAAAACAGGGGATGGGAGCGATGACTACCAATAATTACTCGGATCCATTTTCACTGCTGACGATAGACGATGACGAGCGGTTGCGGCGTAGCATACGCAGCTATTTCGAAGACTCCGGAATCAAGGTATATGAAGCGTGTGACGGACAGGCCGGTCTTGAGATGTTCCGGGAACATCGCCCGGACATTGTGCTGGTCGATCTCAGCATGCCGGTGATGGGCGGACTCGAATTCATCGAGCAATTGCGACTGGAAGCGCCCGATCAACCTGTGATCATATTTTCCGGCACCGCCAGCCTGCAAAGCTCGGTCGATGCGGTGCACAGGGAAGTATGGGATTTCGTCACCAAGCCCGTTCTCAACATGGCGGCGCTGGAACGAACGGTTCGGCGCTGTCTCGAACGCGCCCGTCTGAAACGCGAAAACGAACAATACCGCCTTCATCTGGAGGGCGCGCGCACTACAGAACCTTACGCTACCCGGCAACAAGTCGTCGAGCGGCAGGATCGTGCCTCAAAATATCCGGACAACAAAACGGATATGCACGTCATGCGTGTGAGCCGCTATGCTCAGCTGCTCGCCTTAAAAGCCGGCATGAGTTCACACGAGGCGGATCTGCTGCTGCTGGCAGTGCATGTGCACAATCTCGGCAAGACCGGCATTCCTGATGCCATCCTGCTCAAGCGGGGGGGACTGACTGAGGACGAGTGGAAGTCGATGATGGCTCACGCCGGGAGCGGCGATTCTATTGTCGACATATCTCCGTCGGAAATCATGCAAATGGCGCGCACGTTGGCGCTGACTCATCACGAAAAATGGAACGGCAAAGGCTATCCCAACGGGCTGGTTGGCGGACAGATTCCGCTGGCCGGACGTATTGTGGCCATTGCCGATGCGTTCGATGCGCTGACCAGCACCCGCCCCTATAAGCAACCGCAGTTGCTGGACAAGACGCTTGATTACATCCGCCGCGAAGCCGGACAGCAGTTTGATCCCGATCTGGTGCAGCTGTTCCTGGAAAACATACCCGAAGTGCTGTCCATCCAGACGGAATGCCACGACTGAAGCTGAAAAAAATCAACCCTGCCGGCGTTGTTAGCCGGCAGGATGCATCGGTGCACGATTGCCCCGACGCAGACTTGATTTAATTAAAGACTACCCACACAGGCAACAACCGATGCAACTGCTGCAGTTGCGGTAGTGCAACCCGAATCAGTGTATGTTGGAACGGTTTCGTTTTGTCCATTAATCACAACGGTCACACCCGTGGCTGCGGCTGTACCCGCCGGTGTCATACCGGCGGCAAGTGCGGTGACAGTTGGATTAACCTCGGACGCACCGGCGGCTGCATTTTGAGCCACCAAAACCACATGGGTCGACCTCACTGCGCCGCTCATCCCCGCTCTCGCAGCTGTGAGCGCATTGGAACTAAGATCCACATATTTCGGCATCGCAACCGCCGCCAGAATACCCAGAATAACGATCACCATAATCAGTTCGATCAAGGTAAAACCAGATTGTCGTTTCATTTTGACTCCCCCAGCGCATTAGGGCCGCAGCCCGATTATAAAATCTTGCCTGTCTTGAGCAGGCAGCCTTGTCAGCCCTCGCCGCAGCAAAGACGGACGAATGTCAATAAGCGAAACTGAATAACCAAACAACGGCTATGCGACGCTATCGCTTCTGTCGCGTTTACACCAACCACAGGAACATGACGATGGACAGGTAAATACTGGCCAGCAGCAACAAACCGCCGACTTGCCGCGCATGACACGCGACAAAGCGTTCCACATGGTCATGCTGCACATCCAGCACTGCAGTTACGTGGCGCAATGTTATCCATTGATTGGCATATTTTTCGATGCCGCGCAGCAGCGCGGGGCGCAGCCAGAGCGCAAGACCCACGAACAGCGCCACCACAGCGCCAAACAAGGCGGCGAATACGAAAGCATCCAGCAAACCGTCCAGCAGACTGGCAGGCAGATGACCAACCATGCGTTGCAGGGCCGCTGCCTTATCAAACAGCATGCCAAAGTACACGAAGAGGTAGCCTGCGCCGATGATAATCAAGATGCCCAGCGGACGATGATATTGGTAGAACCATTGCTCGATGCTGATGCTGCGATCCAGAAACTGATCCAGATGGCGCGTGGAAACCCAGTGATTGGCGACGCGACTAGCGCGCTCCATGCGATCCGGTTTGAAGACGAGCAGCAGCCCAAGCAAAATACCGAGCAGAGCAGCGATGAGCAGGAAAATGGCGAGTGACTGCCATAAAATGATGTCGGTTTGAGCAGTATGCATGGCGATTATAAACGGCCTGGTTAGCGTACATTAAAAAACGTCAGTGAGTGCTTTTTACACCGGCAATTCGGCGCTGTCAACACTAATTTCGTACTGCGAAGTAAGACTGTGCACCCACCGGCATAGGCAATTCACCCACCCTGCAACAGCACTTTCACGTGCCTCAATCGAACCAATGATAAGGCTCTGCCGGTTCGAACATCACGCCGGTCAGCACGGGCGGCACAGCTTGCAGCGAGGGCAGGCGCGACGACTCGTAATGGGTAGCGGTGTGAAAGCGTATCCACTTCTTGCCATCCTTACCCGGCGTGAAGTAATTGTCATTGCGCACGACGTAGATCAGATCGCGCGACTTGAGATCGAACACCCAGTTGCCGGATTCAACCGTCAGCGGAGTGGGATCGTAAAACTCTCCGGCATAATTGCGCGGTTTTTTTTGCAACCAGTTCATTGGGTTGTCCCGCACCAGAGCCGGCAAATCGGACAGGCTGCCGCGCGTCAGTATCTGTCCGTATTGCATGGTCAGTGCGCTCTGGATCACCTCCGCCACCTCTTCCATGGCGGTCTTCTCGGCGTGCTCCTGATAGAACATGACCCGATTGAGAAATACCCCCACCAACACCACGATAATGGTGGTGACCACGACCAGTTCGATAAGGGTGAAACCCCTGGAAGATTGAGGATTGAGGATTGAGGATTGCTGACTTACCGTTTGCCGTTTGCTGTTTGCTGTTAAACCGGAAACCGGAAACTTTGAACTATGTTTCATCGGAGTATCGCCGCTTTCCCCAAATCCCACATCGGCAGAAACACGCCCAGCGCGAGAATCAGCACCAGGATGCCGAGCGCCACGATCAGAATTGGTTCGATCTTTGAGCTTAAGGTTGCAACTTCGTATTTGACCTCGCGCTCATACATTTCCGCGACCTCCAGCATCAGCCCATCCAGATCACCGGTTTCTTCACCCACCGCAATCATTTGCAAAACCACCGGATTAAATACGCCGGCCGCGACCGCAGTGCGCAGGATGCTCTCGCCACGCCCGATACCGTCACGCATTTGCTCAATGCGGCTGCGCATGAATTCATTGTCCACCACCATAGCAATCGCTTCCATCCCCTGCATAATCGGCATGCCGCTCTTGAACGACAGCGCCATGCTGCGCGCAAAACGCGACAAGGTGGCCTTGAGAATAATACTCCCGACAACCGGCAGTTTGAATTTGTATCGATCCCACTTATAGCGGCCGTCCGTGGTATTGATATAAAAGCGAAATCCCAGCACCAAACCGATTACCATCGCCAGCATCAGCAGCCAGTAATTCACCATAAATGCGGAAAAACCGATCAGCATTTTGGTAACGATGGGCAACTCGGCATGAAAGCCGGCATAGACTTTCGCAAAGACGGGGATCACGAACAGATTGATAATGACAATGGCAATCGCCATCGTCATTATTACAAAACCGGGGTAGCGCATCGCCGTTTTGATGCGTTCGCGCATATCGCGCTCAAATTCCAGATAGTCATACAGGCGGATGAAAGTTTCATCCAGCATACCGGTCATCTCGCCCACCTGCACCATGCTGACATAAAATGGCGAGAACACTTTCGGATGGCGGCGCAGCGCAACACTTAATTCGCGTCCGCTGTCCAGGCTTTCGCGCAAGTCCATAAGCATCGCCGCAAGGATCGGGTTTTGCGTGGATTCATGCAAGCCTGCCAGCGCGCGCATGATAGGCACACCCGCCTTGAGCAGCGTGTACATCTGGCGGCTGAACAGCAGCACATCCATCGGACTGATAGGTTTTTCGGTGAACAACCGCTTAAACCAGTCAGGCGTGCTCGATGTGCCACGCCCGACTCCGCGAAAGGGTTCAATTTCGATGGGTATAATGCCGGTATTCATCAGCTGGTCGGCGATAACGCCACTGTCATCACCATCGAGCATGCCTTCAACCAGGTCGCCCTGACCATTACGGCCTTTGTAGGCGAATACCGCCATCGTCAATCCTCAACCTGATTACTGATGCGCATCACTTCGAACACCGTGCTGCGACCTTGCTTCATTTGTGCCAGCGCATGGTCAAGAATAGACTTGCCGCGCTGGTGCTGGCGAGCCACCTGCATGAAGTAAGTGGGACTATCCTGTGCAGCGGCCTCGACCAACTCGCGCCCCATTTCCAGCATTTCATACACGCCCATGCGCCCGCGATAGCCGGTGCCGTTGCAATGCGAGCAGCCTCGCCCGTGCATCAAACCGCCCCACTGCTCAGGCGGCACGCCTTCAGCTTTTAGCCACTCGCTTTCTTGCGGCGTAGGTGTGTGCACTTCACTACAGCTCTCACAGACACAACGCAACAATCGCTGTGCGACCACCGCCTGCACAGAGGACGCCACCATGTAGCGCGGCGTACCCATATCCACCAGGCGGAACAATGTGCCGGCGGCATCGCGGGTGTGCAGCGTGGAAAATACCAGATGACCGGTCATCGCCGCGCGCAGACCAATCTGTGCGGTCTCCGCATCGCGCATTTCACCGACCAGAATCACATCCGGATCCTGACGCAACGCAGATCGCAATATGCGCGAAAAAGTCAGATTGATCTTTTCATTCACCTGCACCTGATTAATGCCGGGCAAGCGATACTCCACCGGGTCTTCCACGGTGATGATCTTCTGGTCAATCGTATTAATTTCAGCCAGTGCGGCGTACAACGTGGTGGTCTTTCCGCTGCCGGTAGGGCCCGTCACCAGCACCATCCCGTTGCTGCGCCTGATGATTTCGCGAAAGCGCTTCAGGATATCCGGCGGCATACCCAGTTTATCCAGCGTGGTCATGCCACCTTCCTGACGCAACAGGCGCATCACCACCGTCTCGCCGTATTGTGCAGGACAGGTGGCAATACGCACATCCACGCTTTGCTCGCGCACCCGCACATGGAAGCGACCGTCCTGCGGCAAACGCTTTTCAGAAATATCCAGCCCGGACATCAGTTTAAGGCGCAACACCAGCGCAGGTGCAATCTTGTTATCGGCTTCCATTTGCAAATGCAACGCGCCGTCAATACGAAAACGGATCATCAACCGGACTTCCTGCGGCTCGATGTGGATATCGGAGGCACGGACCTGCGTGGCATCGTCGAACAGCGTCTGCAACAGCTTTACCACCGGTGCATCTTCGGTACCGACAGAATCTTTCAGCTTGCCAAAATCCACATAGGTCTCGCCCAGATCTGCGCTGAGTTCGCGCGCCAGGCCGGTGATTTCATCGGTGTGCCGATAGCCGCGATCGATGGACTCCAGCAATTGCCCTTCGGTTACCACCGCCACATCGATGTTGCGTTTAACGATATGTGTGATTTCATCAAAGGCAGACAAATCGGTCGGGTCAGCCATACCAACCAACAACATGGAATTGCGCTCTTCCAGCACGATGGCACGAAAGCGCCGCGCCTGGCTTTCCGGCAGCAAACGGATATGCTCCGGATGAATGTTGTAATATTTGAGATTGATATAGGGAATATTGAGCTGTTTGGCGAGCACCTCGGAAATCTGCTCTTCGGTGACAAAGGCATCGTCCACCAGCACGTGCCCCAACCTGTGCCCGTTGTGTTTTTGCTGCTCAAGCGCAATATTGAGCTGATCTTGCGATACGAGCTTCTGCTGAACCAGCAAATCGCCCAAGCGAACTTTCTCCGGACGCGTCATAATTCTTTCCTGAATAAATGCGATTAACTCTATCCGCCGACAGAAGTTAGCCCTTTTTCCATTTACTGACAAGACTTAAATTTATGTTCCATGTGATTCTTTACCAACCTGAAATACCACCGAACACCGGCAACATCATCCGCCTTTGCGCCAACACCGGTTGCCAGTTACACCTGATCAAGCCGCTCGGCTTCACGCTTGAAGACAAACAATTAATCCGTGCAGGCCTCGATTATCACGAATTTTCAACACTGCGCGTCTACGACGATTTGTCGGCGTGTTTATCTGCATTCGACCCGGCTCGCGTGTTCGCGCTCACCACCAAAGGCGCTCACCCCTTCCATCACAACCGTTATCAGGCAGGCGACGCGTTCTTGTTTGGACCGGAGAGCCGAGGACTGCCCCCAGAGGTGCTCGGCCAGTTCCAGACTGAACAGCGTGTGCGACTGCCGATGCTGCCCGACAACCGCAGCCTGAATCTGTCCAACACGGTGGCTGTGGCAGTATTTGAGGCATGGCGACAAGAGGGATTCAAGGGAAGCGTGTAGCTGGTGGGCAAACCGGTTTTGCTGCTGACCACTCGCTGTGAGAATTTAATTCGGCGAGGATGCGTTGTC
Source organism: Gallionella sp. (assembly GCA_041671725.1). Classification (GTDB taxonomy): domain Bacteria; phylum Pseudomonadota; class Gammaproteobacteria; order Burkholderiales; family Gallionellaceae; genus Gallionella. The sequence continues at coordinate 131,032 of JBAZAY010000003.1, forward strand.
ACCTGGCAACGGCGCGATCTGCTCTAAGTACGGTAAAAACAAGGCGATATATAACATCCTTGCAATCCAATCCGAATAATTGCAGATCCTGCAGATAAACCTGAAAACCACAATTCAAGCCACAGAGATCACAGAGAGTTACATGGGTTCTTCACTTTTTGTTGACTCACCCAAACGGTGATTGGAAAACTTGTTATAAAAAGTTGTTATAACAAGTTGTTTTGCGAGTTTTTGCCCACAGGGCAAAATCCCTGCGAGAAGCGATTGCGAGTTGATGCCCGCAGGGCACCATCGCTGCTTACCCCGCTTTACTCGGTGATCTCGGTGTTCTCTGGTGAAACAACTCAATTCTTGCTAAGAGCTTTGCTCTTGCAATCATTGATGTGGCTAAACGCTTTTTATAGGTTCTCGTCATACCGCCCGAACGCTATCTCTTCTGGTCGGACGTTGATGATTTTAGATCAGTATTGGCCGGGTGAGAGGCTTCGTACCGGGTACGCAACTCTTGAGTTTTTGGAGATGACGTGCAGCAAGATGAACAGGGAGAAATTTTGTCGGGCAGATTGTGCTCGGTGGCGTGTTCGTTGTGATTAACTGCGAAATTTGACTTATCTGCAACTGACGACATGGCCTTTCTCCCTTTTTTGTGAGATGAAAGGGCAGCCATAATCCAAGCCTGGCGGCCCCGCTATCATAGGATTTATCCCTTAGATCGGAAACTTTGCGTCCCTGTTTTTCAACAGGTTTGCCTTCTTCAGCAGCCCCTTAGCAAACAGGGGTAATTCATACGTGTAGATTGTAATAATTATTTGTCCTGTGCAGACGAGAAATCTACAGAAGGGCGATTACCCGTCATGAACGGTCATTTTGCAGTCGTATTCATGGCAGCAACAATCTTGAAACACGAAGCGTTACAGTTACACTTTTTTGTTAACTCATCTGAAGAAAATTAAAGGACTTACTATAACGATATGATTTTACTTATAAATATCGATATAATCCGCAGCCAAATGTGTTATAGAACAATCATCCACGCAGGAAGTAGCCTTTTACTGGCTGAATTCAAGACTCACCGTGCGATTCAAGAGCGTGGCAACCATCTCGGCAGTGGGAATATGATCGTATAAAACATGGTAGACGGCTTCACTGATGGGCATGTCGACGCCGAGGCGTTGTGCCAGTCGATGTACTTCACGCACCGCATATACCCCTTCGGCAACATGCCCGAGTTGCTGAAGAATTTCGTCCAGACTCTGATTTTGCGCAAGCAACAACCCCACCCGGCGGTTGCGCGACAAATCACCGGTGCAGGTCAGAATCAAATCGCCCGCACCCGACAAACCACCCAGCGTTTCCGGGCGACCACCCAGCCTCAAGCCCAAACGGGTAATTTCAGCAAGGCCTCGTGTCATTAACGCAGCCCGTGCGTTATTGCCCAACTTCATGCCATCGCAAACACCGGCAGCAATCGCCATCACGTTTTTGACCGCGCCGCCGACTTCCACGCCGATCACATCATTGCTGGCATACACACGCAAGCGTGCATGGTGAAGCGCCTGCGCCGTGCGCTGCGCAAACCCCTCATCCTTGGACGCCAGCACCAAAGCGGTAGGCAGGCGATGAGCGACTTCCAATGCAAAACTGGGACCGGACAACACGCCGCAGCCAATGTTTGGCGGCAATACCTGTTCGGCGACCTGATGGGGCAGCAATGAGGTTTCTGGCTCAAAACCCTTGCATAACCATACCACGCCGCAACCGGATAGTCCGGATTGAACCAAACGCTCCAGTGTCATACGCAACGCAGCCGTTGGAACCGAGATGATGATCAGCTGTACATCTGCCAAGGATGCAGAAAAGTCCGCACTCAGGAGCAGATTGTCTGGCAATGTCACATCTGGAAGATAACGCCCGTTGCACCGAGTGGCGCGCATTGCAGCAACCTGCTCGGCATCACGCGCCCATAGCGTGACGCGATGCTGCGCGGCCAGACTGATAGCGAGCGCCGTCCCCCATGCCCCCGCACCAACAATGGTAATATTCATTTATTAATCAATAAGATGGGAGTGTTGAGTGAAAATCGGCGAGACAGAATAAAAACTGCAAACCGAAAGCTGGGAACTGGCTTTATTCCCCCCACACTTCGGTGCTGCGCACATAGCCTGTTTCGCCGTCCTTGTGGCGCACTTTCACCCAACCGGTACCCGTGACTTCAAGCAATTCAAGCGCCACCTGTCCACGCACCTGATACACCCGCTTCGAACCAAAATCCGGCTCTGCACGAACATCAACCAGCGGGTTCACCGCAAACACGTATTTCTTGTTAGTCAATACGCGTTTTTCCAGCCAGTACAAGGCGCCGGATCGATCTCGCACCTTGACCCAATTATCCAGCGTGACGACCTGTTCGAACGGCATATAGCGACTCACGACGAACAGCTTCCTTGCCTTGAGCGAAGGTGCATCGTAAAGAATCGCACTGCCTTCTCCTACCGACACGTAATCCACCGCCTGCGCCGTGCTCACAGCACACCAGCACACCAGGCACAGGACGGCAGAAAATCGCATTAGTGTGTCGTCGCTGTTGCTGCTTCAGCCTGCTGTTGCTTTTGTTGCTGATACAGCACGTCAAAGTTGATCGGATTCAGCATCACAGGTGCGAAACCGGCGCGCACCGCCACGTCTGATACCACTTCACGCAAGTAAGGGAACAGGATATTTGGGCACATCACTGCCAGCACAGGCTCCATTTCCGCTTCCGGCAAATTGCGCAGGGTGAATATACCCGCCTGTTTTGCCTCAATCAGAAACATCACTTTTTCACCAACCTTGGCTGTGACTGTTGCAGTCACATTCACCTCGAATACGCCCTCGTCGACATTCCCGGCCGAGGTATGCAATTGCACTTCAATTTGCGGATTTTCACGTTCCAGAAAAATCTGCGGCGCATGCGGTATTTCCAGCGAAAGATCTTTTACATAGATTTTGTCCATGTTGAACATGGGTTGGGTGTTGTCCTGAGCTGCTTCAGTCATGTTGTGTCCTTTTGTTAGTTAGCCAATAATGCGTTTAACTCACCGGCCTGATCCAATGCCGCGAGATCGTCGAAACCGCCGATGTGCTGCCCGTTGATAAAAATTTGCGGCACGGTGCGCCGCCCGGTTAGTTCCACCATGGCATTGCGCAATTCGGGTTGCAAGTCCACCCGGATTTTTTCGATAGCGGTTACACCTTTGCGTTGCAACAACTGCTCGGCACGTATGCAATAAGGGCACACGGCCGTACTGTACATCACTATTTTAGCCATTATTTTTGCGTCGGCAGATTAGCTTTTTGCCATGCCATCATGCCACCGGTCAAATTGTAAGCCTGAGTAAAACCCTGCTTGCCAAGCGTCACACAAGCCGTGCCGGAACGATTGCCACTCCGGCAAACCACAACAACGGGTTTGTCCTTATATTTTGCCAGCTCGCCGATGCGTTCCTGCAGCTTGCCCAGCGGAATCAGCTGTGCATTCAACAGATGCCCGGCATTGTACTCACCGGGTTCACGCACATCCAGCACGAAGGCATTCTTATGATTGATAAGTTGCAGGGCTGCATTGGTATCGACGTCTTTGATACCCCGAACACGGCTACCCAGCATCGACCATAAAATCATCGCGCCGCTCATAATGGCCAGCGAAATCGGGAAAAAATTACTTGTTATGAATTGCACGTACATACTCCTGTTCTGTCTTGAGGGCGAATTCTAGCAGAGCGGCAAAATGCGCGGGGTCTTTCTCGGCCAGTCTGACCAGTTGTTGCTGCGCTTCTTTATTTTCCGGAAATGACCAGATCGCCTGTTCAAGCATCCGCCTGGCCGCTTCCGCCTGACCACTTTTTGCCAGCAAATAGGCTTGCCGGTAAACCACCGGTCCAATCGGAATAAACCGTATTACTCTGGAATTGAGCGCAAGTTTTGCGGCAAGGCGATCGTCATTCACCTCGGTGTATGAGCTCATGAACAGCTCTGCATAGGGCAACAGCAACGATCCGTTATGCACCGCGATCAACCCATCGCGGGTATGTTCAAAAGCGGCGACCGTATTTCCGGAAACCGGGCGTATCGCCAGCGTATCCTTGAGCAATTGATATCCGCTCTTCAACTGGAACAGCGCCAATAGCCCCAGCAACAGCATCGCTGCCACCGACATGCGCCCGACGTTACGCAATTCCAGCCGATAACGCGTCTCATCCAGCGCACCCAGCAAAATCGCCGCGACTGCCAAAAAATAGCCATACCATAAGGGATATTCGAGCAGACTGTGAATCGCCAGCACCCCCAGCACGGCATAACCCCACCAATGTGCAGCACTCAACGTTGCACGACGAAGGCCATGCAACCAGACACCTGCTGCGGCGAACAACACCGTCAAGCCTGCAATACCGGCTTCCGCCGCCAACTGAAAAATCAGGTTATGCGCGTTATTGTAAAGACCTCTGATATTGTTCGGCTGCAACACCGGACCCAGCTGAAAATGTTGCCAGGCAAACTGACCAAAACCCGCACCCAGCCACGGCGACTGTTTGAAAATCAGCCACGCCTCATGCCACAGAGACTGACGCATACCGCCCGACGCCGTATCGGCGAACATGCGATGCATGATGTCGTAGTTATCGCCAGCACCTTGCATAAATGGCAACTGCACAATCCCGTGCATTACCGCGAACCCCGCCAGCAAGCACAGGCAATAATGCAGCAGGGGCCGCAAATCAGGCTGGCGCCGCCCACCCCACCATGCCAAACCTGCCATCATTACCAGATACAGCCAGCTGCTGCGCGAGCCGCTCAGCGTCAGTACGAACAACAGGGGAATGGCCAGCAGCACCGCGTAAGCCACGGGCAATTTACGCTGCCAAAACAGCAACCCCAGGGAAATCAGTCCCATCGCGATGTAACTGGCAAAATGATTGGGCTGCGCCAGATTGCCGTAAACGGCAGATGCAACCTTCACCACCACCACAGCATCCAGCGGCGTGTGCCAGCGATAATGTTGCAACACACCGATCAGCGCACTTGATTCCGCGCCGATCAGCAAAAAAACCGCCAGCATCACAGCGAGTTTTTCGATGCCGAAACAATCACGCAGCCTGGAGCCCAACATCATGAGTAACAGTGCCAGCAGCAAATACAGGAGGTACAACAAAGCCTGGTCAAAATAGGCCATCATGCCTAACGACGATTGCAGCAACACCAAACCAATCAATGCTGCGGGCAACTGCACGATGCGCGGAATTTCAGGTTGCCGCCAATAGTCGCGACTTAGCAGCAGGATGAGCGCCAGCACGCCCAGCAGCGCGGTCCACCACTCCTGGTCAAACGTGGTCAGCGGATATTGATGGCGATAATGCAGAAACGGAAAAACCCACATCAACCCGACCAGGGTCAGGCTAATGTGGGCCAAGCTGATTTCTTGAAGTCTTCTGTTTAGCAAGAACCGCTCTTCACGCCAAACTTTGCGAGTATGTTATTTAACGGACAAACCTGGGTAAAACCACTCTGAAACAGATTCAGACCTACAAAAGCGGTGAGCCACAAGAAACCCTTGCTCACAAATATCGGGCTGGCTTCCACACCCAGCGACAGTGATAACAGGATAAAACTTCCGGCAACAATTCTGACAATACGTTCAGCGTTCATGATTTGAAAATCCTTATAATATTTGATTAATTTACGAGTGTTTTTTGTACAGCGTGGCGTAATAGAGCACCGGAATCACCACCAACGTTAGCAAGGTGGAGACGAGGATACCGAAAATCAAGGAGATTGCCAGTCCATTGAATATCGGATCATCCAGAATAAAAAACGCACCCAGCATCGCTGCAAGACCGGTCAGAATGATAGGTTTGGCACGAGCACCCGCAGCAGAAATAACCGCTTGTTGCAAATCCGCTCCACCCGCCAGTTGCAGATTGACGAAGTCCACCAGCAAAATCGAATTGCGCACGATGATACCAGCCAATGCGATCATGCCTATCATGGAGGTCGCCGTGTATTGCGAACCCAGCAACGCATGTCCCGGCATCACACCGATGATAGTCAGCGGAATCGGCGCCATGATGATCAGCGGCACCAGATACGACTTGAACTGCGCGACCACCAACAGGTAGATCAGGATCAGACCGACGCCATAGGCGATCCCCATATCGCGGAACGTCTCGAACGTCACCTGCCATTCACCATCCCACTTCAGCGCGTAACCCGCATAAGGGTTACTCGGCGTCTTGAAGAAGTAACTTTGCAGACTGCCGCCCTGTTCAAGCGCAGTGCCGCTGACTTTGCCATTGATGCCGAACATGCCATACAGCGGGCTATCCAGCTTGCCCGCCATGTCGCCGAACACGTAAACCACCGGCAGCAAGTCCTTGTGATAAATCGGGTAATCACGCGCCACCTGCATTACCTGCACCACTTCAGAAACCGGCACCAGCACGCCGTCACGTGCGCGCACCTTGAGTTTCAGCACATCATCGATATTACTGCGTAGCTCACCAGGCAAACCGATGCGCAACGGCGGCGCGTACTTGGCATTCGTATTGTGAAGCGAGCCGACCTCTTGTCCCGACAGCGCCACGCCGATCACATCCACGATGTCACGCGGTGCCACGCCCAACAACGCAGCCTTGCTTTGCAGCACGCGCAATTGCAGCTTAGGCGCGGCTTCAGTCACCGTATCATCTATACCGACAATACCCTCGGTCTTGCCAAACTGTTCACGAACTTTGCTCGCCACACGACGCGCACCGTCGTAATCCGGCCCGTAGATTTCAGCAACAATAGGCGACATGACAGGGGGGCCGGGCGGCACTTCCACTATCTTGGCTTTCGCACCCCATGTCGCTGCGATTTTCTGGATAGGCGCAAGCATCGCGGTGGCGATCTCGTGGCTGCTGCGGCTGCGATGATGCTTGTCGCGCAAATTGACCTGAATATCGCCCTGCTCCGCGCCGCTGCGCAAATAGTATTGGCGCACCAGTCCGTTAAAATTGATCGGGGATGCCGCTCCTGCATAAGCCTCGTAATCGGTGACTTCCGGCACCGTCGCCAGATAGCTGCCTATGTCGTGCAGCACGGCATTCGTCTGCTCCAGCGCGGTACCCGTGGGCATATCCACTACCACCTGAAATTCTGATTTATTGTCGAACGGCAGCATTTTCAGAATCACCAGCTTCACCACACCCAGCGACACGGCCAGCAACAGCCCCACCAAAATTCCCAGCCACAACTTGCGGCGTGCCGGTTTACCATGTACACCATTCAGAAAGGGACTCAGCACCCGACTAAAGAAGCCATGAATCGCCGAGCCGCCCTCAAGAATTGAAGATTGCTTTTCTCGTTCGCCTCCTCGCCCGTCTACGGGAGAGGATTGAGGAGAGGGTGTCGGAAAAGTATGACTGGCGTGTGAACCTGCAAAATGCAACACCAGCCACGGCGTGATGACAAAGGCTACCGCCAGCGAAATCAGCATCCCCATACTGGCGTTAATCGGAATCGGGCTCATGTAGGGCCCCATCAGGCCGCTGACAAACGCCATCGGCAACAACGCGGCGATGACCGTGAAGGTAGCCAATATGGTCGGACTGCCGACTTCATCTACGGCGGCCGGAATAATTTCCGACAGAGGTTGGTCAGGGGACAGCGCGCGATGACGATGAATATTCTCGACGACCACGATCGCATCATCCACCAGAATACCAATGGAAAAAATCAGTGCAAACAGGGACACCCGGTTCAGCGTAAAGCCCCATGCCCAGGAGGCAAACAGCGTTGCCGCCAGCGTCAGCAATACCGCGACACCTACCACCAGCGCCTCGCGCCGTCCCATTGCCAGCCACACCAGAGCGACCACCGCCAGGGTTGCGAACAGCAACTTCTTGATCAGTTTCATCGCCTTGTCGTTGGCTGTCTCGCCATAATTGCGCGTGGTGCTAACCTGTACGTCTGCCGGAATCACCGAGCCTTTGAGCTCCTCCAGACGGGACAGCAACTTGTCGGCAACCTCGACCGCATTCGCGCCGGGCTTTTTCGAAATAGCCACCGTGACGGCGGTGAATTCACCACGTGCCTTGATCTGTTTATCGTCGGCAGCAGGCCCCGTACCCAGCCAGACATAGCTGCCCGGCTGATCGGCCCCGTCCTGCACTTCTGCGATATCGCGCAGGAACACAGGTTTATTATTCGACACACCGACCACCAGCTGACTGACCTCACTGGCATTGCTCAAAAAGCTGCCGGTTTGCACCAACACTTCGCGATTGCCCTGCACCAGATTACCGGCATTCTGCGAGACATTGGCCGATTGCAACGCAGCGCGCACATCCTGCATGGACAAGCCAAACGCATTCAAATTTTCAGGATTGAGCAGCACACGTACCATGCGCTGCGTCCCACCCAGCGTGGACACCTCACGGGTGCCCGGCACACGCTTCAATTCCGCCTCGATCGCGTGGGCCACCTGTGTGAGCTCACCCCCGCCGCCTACCGCCTGCTCGCGCCACAACGTCAACGCCACAATCGGCACGTCATCGATGCCTTTGGCCTTGATGATAGGCTGTGCCACACCCAGAGTCGGCGGCAGCCAGTCTGAATGGGAATGCACCACGTCATACAATTTAACCAGCGACGGGACATGCTCTTCGCCAACCTTGAACTGCACGGTAATGACGGCCATGCCAGGCTGCGCGACTGAATACACATGATCCACACCCGCAATTTGCGATAACACCTGCTCGGCCGGTCCGGCGACTGTCTGTGCCACATCTTGTGCAGATGCACCCGGATAGGCGATCAATACGTTGGCCATAGTGACATTGATCTGAGGTTCTTCCTCGCGCGGCGTCACCGCCACCGCAAACAGCCCCAGCAGCACGGCTACCAGCGCCAGCAAAGGGGTCATCTGCGAGTGCAGAAAATGTTTGGCAATGCGTCCTGATATACCCATTATTTGTAATCCTGTTTTGCTACATTCATCAACGGCAACACCGGCGCAGCCTGTCTATTTTCCCGTAACACATCGACCGATAAATTAATTTATCATTATTAATCAATTTGTTGCGAAAAACAGGCAGACTGCCGGCGTTTATTTCAACTTGGTAATACCCATTGCAGTCATGATGAGCTTTTCATACATCGGCTCAGACGTTCCGCGCTTCATTTTGCGTATGAAATATTTCTCAAATGCCACTTTGGCCACATGCACCCATTTGCCCGACATCGCCTTGTTCATATTTCTGGGCGGAATTTGCGGCAGCGCGATGAATGCCACGCCGGTATCGCCAAAGTCCGCCAGACACACGGTATTCCATGTCGCATGGCTGCTCGGCGGATTGCCCATCAGTTCAGAGTGGATATTGTGCGCCGTTGCGGTCACCATAGACTCGATCATATAGCCTGTTTTGGGTGTCCCTACCGGAACCGGCGTCTTTTCCACCGGCGGAATGGCGATGCACACGCCCACGGCATAAATATTCTTGAAGGTCGGATTACGCTGATGCTCATCAACGAGAATAAATCCGCGCGGATTGGTCAGCCCTTCGATGCCGAACACCGCATCCACGCCTTTGAATGCCGGTAGCATCATGCTGTAGGCAAAAGGCAATTCGTGCGTGGCTTTTTCACGAGCCATGTCGTCGTACTCGGTGACAAACATCTTGCCCGCTTCGATTTTGGTAACCTTGGCATTGCATATCCATTTGATGTGCTTCTCGCGCATCGCCGATTCAAGCAATGATTTCGAATCGCCCACGCCGCCCAGCCCCAGATGCCCGATATAAGGCTCTGAGGTCACAAAAGTCATCGGCACCTTGTCGCGGATCTTGCGGCGGCGCAGATCGGTTTCAACGGTGAAAGCATATTCATAAGCAGGGCCAAAACAGGAGGCGCCCTGCACCGCGCCAATGATCACCGGCCCCGGTTCACGGGTAAATTGATCCCATTCATGATATGACTTCATGGCATGGTCCACATGGCAGACCGAATGGGTGTGGCCAGCGTGCGGCCCCAATCCTTCCACTTCATCAAAAGCCAGTTTGGGGCCGGTAGCGATAATCAGAAAATCATATTCAACTGAACTGCCGTCATTCAGTTCAAGCCGGTTTTCAGCAGGATGAACACGCTTGACCCCGGTAGAAATGAAGTTGATGCCTTTGCGCTCAAGATACGGACGGATGCCAAACTCAATGTCTTCACGGTCACGCCACTTGACACCTACCCATGGATTGGACGGAACGAAATGAAAATTCTCGGTGTTCGAAATAACGGTCAACTTGTCCGACTTGCGGATCTTTTCCTGCATTTCATACGCCATCGGCATACCGCCGATGCCGGCCCCCATGATTACGACATGTGCCATGCTTTTTCTCCTCGGACTATGATTAGTTTTTCCCTGCCAACATCCCGGCTTTTACCGGATCCATCGCCACCACTTCTCCTTCTTTCAGACCAGACAACACTTCAACCAACCCTTCTGCGGCAACCTCACCGACACGTATCTGGCGTAATTTAACCGCCCCCCGGGCATCCACCACATACGCGGCCACAACCTCGCTGCGTCGTAATACCGCGCTGGCGGGCACCACTAATTTTTTAACTTTTCCGACCACAAAATGTGCTTGCACGAACATCCCCGGATACAGCCCTGCCTCGTTGGCCGGCAGATACACGCGGACCTGCGTGCTGTGCGTACGCGCATCGGCGATCGGCTGCACGCGGGTTGAGGCCGCCTTGATCCAGCGAGTCAGCGAGGGTATCTCCACCATGACATCCGGCTTGGCACCAATTTCGCTCATTTTGTACTGCGGTACGCTGACCACCACACGCATTTCAGACGGATCAAAACCCGTCATCAAAGGTTTGCCCGGCATGACCATCTCGCCCAACTCCACCATGCGTGCCGACACAACGCCGGCGTAAGGCGCAACCACAGCCGTGTAACCACGCGTAAGACTGGCCTGCCCCGCACCCGCTTCGCTTGCCGCCGCTTGTGCCAGCGCCACCTTGTAATCCGCTTGCGCCTTGTCAAGCGCGGCCTGACTGATAAATTTTTGTGCGAGCAATTGCTTCGAACGCTCATAAGTCGATTTGGCGTTCTGCACATTGGCCTGCGCCTGCAAGACCTGAGCCTGACTTCCCGCCAGCGCCTGTACAGCCTCACGCTCATCAATGCGTAAAATCACCTGCCCGCGACTGACATGATCGCCCACATCAAAGTTGACTTCCTTGACCCGTCCGGCAATTTGCGCAGACACGGTAGATTGCCGTGTCGCTTCAACCAACCCCTCGGCACTGTAAGTCTGCGCCACCTCGCGATATTCCACAGGCGCTACAGCCAACGGCTCTGCGGCCTGTACGCTTGCAGCCATTACCAGCAAACCAACCATACCCAGTTTTTTCATGGAGCACCTCTGTCTTGATCGAATCCAATTATATTAGAATATACTAATATAATATATAAAAAACAAGCCCTATGCTGTGCAAAAAACTTCCCGCATCATGCTCACCAACTTGAGCGTACGCAAATCGCCAATTCGATAATAAACGCGGTTAGCTTCCTTGCGCGTGGACAAAACACCTTTGTCGCGCAAAATCGCCAGATGCTGCGAGATATTACTCTGCGATGTGCCGACTTGCTCAACGATGTCCTGCACACTGATTTCCTGATCACCCAGTACGCACAAAATCTTCAGGCGCAATGGATGCGCAATCGCCTTGATTGCCTGCGATGCCTGCTGAATATCCTCTTCCCTGTCCATTAATCTGTTCGCCATGCTTTTTCCTTATAACAACCGCTCTTCTCAGACTAGCCAATTCGGTTAAAATGCGTTATTAAAAATTATCAACGGCTTATATTTTACCCCAATGAACGTTACTCCTGTCTTGCTGCTTATTCTGGATGGCTTCGGCTACCGCGAAGAAACCGATTCCAATGCTATTTCGGCCGCACACAAGCCCAACTGGGACGCGTTGTGGCGCGACCATCCACACACACTGATCAACGCCTCGGAAAAACACGTCGGCCTGCCCTCCCTGCAGATGGGCAATTCCGAAGTAGGGCATCTGAACATCGGTGCCGGGCGCGTGGTCTATCAGGACTTAAGCCGTGTGGATGTAGCGATTGAAGATGGCAGTTTTTTCAGCAACCCGGCCTTGTCTGACGCCATTGCCATTGCCAAACAAAATGACAGCGGCCTGCACATCATGGGGCTGCTTTCAGCCGGCGGCGTACACAGCCACGAAAACCACATTTTCGCCATGCTGGAAATGGCAGCAAAAAACGGTCTTAAAAAAATCTATCTGCATGCATTCCTGGATGGCCGCGACACGCCGCCCAAGAGTGCAGCAACTTCGCTGAGTGAACTGCAAGATCGATGCACCGCACTGGGCGCGGGGCAAATTGCCAGTGTGACCGGTCGCTTTTACGTCATGGATCGTGACAACCGCTGGGAACGCGTACAGCCTGCCTATGAATTGCTGACGCAAGGCTTGGCAGCGTATTCGGCAAACGATGCGGCAAGCGCGCTGGAAGCCGCTTATGCGCGCGGCGAATCAGATGAATTCGTCAACCCCACCAGCATTCATTCCGTCGACGAACAAGCCATCTCCATGCAGGACGGCGATGTCGTGGTGTTCATGAATTTCCGCGCCGACCGTGCCCGCGAGATCACCCGCGCGTTGACCGACAAGGCCTTCACCGGATTTGAACGCGCACATGTCCCCAAATTCGGCAGCTTCGTCACGCTGAGCAACTATGGCTCCGAATTCACCTTGCCGTGCGCCTTTTCTTCAGAAGCCATCCACAATGACATCGGCGAGTACGTCTCCGGTCTGGGATTAAAACAGCTGCGCATCGCTGAAACCGAAAAATATGCCCACGTAACCTACTTCTTCAGTGGCGGCAAAGAACAACCGTATCCAGGCGAAGACCGTATTCTTGTGCCATCACCTAAAGTGGCAACTTATGACCTGCAACCGGAAATGAGTGCATTAACCGTCACCGAAAAACTGGAAGAAGCCATTTTAAGCCGTCAATACCCAATCATCATTTGCAACTACGCCAATGGCGACATGGTAGGCCACAGCGGCAACATGGCTGCAGCCGTCAAAGCCATCGAAACGCTGGATGTGTGCATCGGTCGCGTCGTCCGCGCAATGCAATCCATCGGGGGCGAGGTCATTCTTACCGCAGATCACGGCAACGCCGAGCAGATGATGGACAACGCCACTCACCAGGCACATACCGCGCACACCCTTAATCCAGTACCGTTTCTCTATATCGGACGCCCGGCCAGGCTGCTGGATGCAGGATCACTGCGTGACATTGCACCCAGCCTGCTGTGTATGATGGGACTGTCACAACCCGAAGAAATGACAGGCCACAGCTTGATCCAATTAACGTGAAACTCGCGCTGATATTGTTGCTGAGTCTGCTGGCAGGCCAGGTATCAGCCAGTCAGCAGGAAGAACTGGAGAACCTGCGTCGGCGGATTGCCGACATGCAAAGCGAAATTGCCAAAACCAGTGAGTCAAAAACCGAGGCGGCAGATGCGTTGCGTAACTCCGAACGCGCGATTAGTGACAGCAATCGAAAACTCACCGAGCTGGCGGAACAGCAACATCGGGCAAATGACAGACTCCATGCACTACAAACGCAGCAACAACAACTGGAAATATCGTTAACCAGGCAAAAGGGTTTGCTCGAGAAGTTGTTGTACCAGCAGTATCTGGGCGGCAAGCATGAATATCTTAAGCTCATGCTGGACAATCAGGATCCAAACAAGATTGCTCGCGACTTGCAGTATTTTCAATATATAGCCCGCAATCGTGCAGCCTGGCTTGAAAATTTACGTCGCGACCTCAATGCACTGAAGGGTGTTAGCGAGGAGGTGCGTACGCAAAGCGAAACACTGGAAAAATTGCGCACTGAGCAAGCGACGCAAAAGGAAAAACTGACACAGGATCAGCGTGAGAGGCAGCAAGTTTTAGGTCAGGTATCCAAGCAATTATCCCAGCAACGCCGGGAAATTACCCGCCTGCAACACGACGAAAACAATCTCGCAAGTTTGGTCGCCAAAATTGCTGAAATGCTCGCAAAGCCAAAAACAAAATCCTTATTCCGCAATAACAATATTCCGGACAATCGCATTGACGGCAAACCTTTCGAACAGCTACAAGGCAAGCTGGCATTACCGGTCAAAGGTGAAATAACCAACAAATTCGGCACCACCCGTCCCGATAGCACGGTAATCTGGAAAGGTATATTTGTCAGGTCCGCCAGCGGCCAGACGGTCAAAGCAATCGCCGCCGGACGTGTAGTATTTGCAGACTGGATGCGAGGCTTTGGCAACCTGCTGATCGTGGATCATGGCAATGCTTACATGAGCTTATACGGCAACAATGAAACACTTTACAAGCAAGTGGGTGATGAACTTCGCGGTGGCGACACCATCGCTACGGTTGGCAACAGCGGCGGAAACGCCGATTCCGGTTTATACTTTGAACTGCGCCACGAGAGCCGGCCGCTGGACCCACTGAAGTGGCTGGCGAAAAAATAACTAGAGGTAACTATGCGTCGTCTGGAAAAAGCAGGTTTGATAGGTTTGGGTTTGGTTGCCGGCATTTCGCTCAGCCTGCATTTTGCGGCGCTTGCCGATAAGGAAACAATTGTTACGCCATTGCCTGTAGAAGAGTTGCGCGCATTCACCGAAGTATTCGGCCACATCAAGAGCAGCTACGTTGAACCGGTCAGCGACAAAAAACTTTTTACCGGCGCCATCAACGGCATGCTGAATGGCCTTGACCCTCACTCTGCCTATCTTGATGAGGATGCGTTCAAAGATCTGCAAGCCGGTACTCAGGGTCAATTTGGCGGATTAGGTATCGAAGTCGGCATGGAAGATGGGCTGGTTAAGGTCATATCGCCGATTGAAGATACGCCGGCCTATCAGGCTGGCGTAAAAAGCGGCGACCTGATTCTTAAACTTGATGACTCTCTGGTCAAAGGCATGTCGCTGAACGATGCGGTCAAGCGTATGCGCGGCAAGCCCGGCAGCAAAATTGTGCTGACCATCCTGCGTAAAAGCGAGCCAAAACCTCTCACTATCACTGTGGTGCGTGCCGTAATCAAAGTGCAAAGCGTGAAAGCAAAACTGCTTGAATCTGGCTACGCGTTTGTCCGCATCACACAATTTCAGGAACATACCGGAGAAAACCTGGCAGCCTCACTGGAAAAACTGACAAAGGAAAATAAGGGCACGCTAAAAGGTCTGGTTCTCGATTTGCGCAATGACCCCGGTGGTTTATTAGACGGCGCGGTCGGCGTTTCAGCTGCCTTCCTGGCAAAGGATGCACTCGTTGTCTACACCGAAGGGCGGACAGAAGATGCAAAGATGCGCCTGACCGCAGCACCTGAATATTATCTGCGTGGCAATGCCAAGAACGACTATATTAAAAATATTCCAGCTTCGATCAAGAGCGTACCGTTGGTGGTTCTGGTCAATGGTGGATCGGCGTCGGCGTCTGAAATCGTTGCCGGCGCGCTGCAAGACCACAAACGTGCCGTCATCATGGGTACACAAACATTCGGAAAAGGCTCGGTACAAACCGTTCTGCCGCTGGGCAACAACACGGCTATCAAGCTGACCACGGCGCGCTACTACACTCCCGGCGGCCGCTCTATTCAAGCCAAGGGCATCGTACCGGATATTCTGGTTGAAGATCCCTCAACAGTGGGCATGGAAAATGTATTCCGCCTGCGCGAGTCGGATCTGGATAAGCATCTGATTAACGACAAACAAGCGGATGACAAGGCGGACATTTCGCTGAAGTCTGAAGCGGCTCCCAAGAACAAGGCTGAAACACTGCCTCCAGTTGAATTTGGTGCAAAGAACGACTATCAGCTTAATCAGGCGCTCAACCTGCTCAAGGGCATGCAAATATTGCAGGGCAAGTAAATTCTAGAAAATACCGGAGAATGGCATGATCAATTCATTCGATTTGGAAAAAAAACGCGAATTATGGTTTGCAAAAGAACCCGCTGACCAGGTTGCCCGTGCACTAACCATATTGAGTGGC
Source organism: Gallionella sp. (assembly GCA_041671725.1). GTDB lineage: Bacteria > Pseudomonadota > Gammaproteobacteria > Burkholderiales > Gallionellaceae > Gallionella. The sequence goes on from JBAZAY010000003.1 coordinate 147,142, forward strand.
CTTACTAATCTGCAGGCTTTCGCAACGGCTAAAGCCCATGTTTTGGAAATCCACTATAACCTGCGCGATTACACGCTGGCAGGATTGGAACATGCTCTTGAGCAGGAAGGCTTTTGCCTTGATCAAGGTTTATTGCATCAGGTTAGTCGCAACATTATCTATTACTGTGAAGATACCTCTCGACACAATATGGAAATCCGTGGCCATGTGACCAAGAAGAATGAAAGAGATGTTTTTGTAGAGGTTGGTGCGCACCATCTGCATAAGGAACACGCCAGCAAACCGCCTGAATTGCGTGAATACGAATAGTCACGTCCGATGAACGATCAGCAACTGCAACGTTATGGTCGGCATATTCTGCTAAACGAGATCGGCATCGAAGGTCAGCAACGTTTGTTGAATGCCAAGGTGTTGATAGTAGGTCTGGGCGGCTTGGGCTCACCTGCAGCGCTCTATCTTGCGTCCAGCGGCGTTGGTCAATTAATGCTCTGCGATGACGACCGTGTCGATTTGAGTAATTTGCAGCGTCAGATAGCACATCGCACCTCAACCATTGGTCACACCAAGGTGAGCTCAGCGAGAGCCGCCATTCTTGACATCAATCCCGAAACTATCTGTCTGGAAGTGCCATTGCGAGTTGACGCGAGTCAGCTTGATGAACTGGTTAAAGCGGCTGATGTGGTGCTGGATTGCAGCGACAATTTCATAACTCGTTACGCCATCAACCGCGCCTGTCTGGCACACAGAAAACCTTTGGTTTCCGGTGCAGCAATCCTTTTTTCAGGACAGGCCGCTGTGTTTGATTACAGGCATCCAGATACAGCATGCTACAACTGCCTGTTCCCTGAAGATTCTGCATCAGAGGAATTGCGCTGCGCCACCACGGGCATCTTTGCGCCCTTGACGGGCATTATCGGCACGATACAGGCGGCAGAAACACTCAAGTTGATTGTCGGTATCGATGCCGGGCTGAGCGGGAAGTTATTGACGGTTAACGCCCTCGATATGAGTTTCAAACAAAGCACGTTGCAAAGAGACTCTGCCTGTCACGCCTGCGCGAACAGGTAGCACCGCATAAAATATAGTTTATAATCAGCCTGTTAGAAAAACACAGAATGATCTTTGCGTAATACTTTTCACGAAAAGCAAAAAGCCCAACCATTTCCGGTTGGGCTTTTTGTTTGTAAGGAGTCTGACGATGGCCTACTTTGGCGAGAACCTGTATTTTGTTTTATTGTCTCGCCGAAACAAGCCGCTCTGTACCGCAGCGGTTTGTTTTCACTTCGTATCCGTCCTACCATCCCATCTGTTCAGGTGAACCAGTTTATGCAGCAGGTTTGATCGGCAGGAGTTCGTCGATGCGCCGCATGGTCCAGACGGGCAGTTTTTCCAGCGTGTCTTTGAGCCAGGCG